>JAAVEO010000042.1 GCA_014801225.1 Bacteroides sp. | reverse complement strand
CCTTCTTCTCCGGCACGAGTTATGAGATGAAGATGGAGGAGGAGCGCAATGTGCAGAATGCGATGTTCATTCTCTTTCGGCTCTTGGGACTTTCAGTGGATGTGGAATACCGCACCTCCGAGGGCCGCATAGACATCCTTGTCCGCACCGACCGCTACGTCTACATAATGGAGCTTAAATACGACCGCTCCGCCGAAGAAGCCCTCGCCCAAATCGAGCGCAAGGAATATACCCTTCCCTGGGCCGTAGATGCTCGCGAGACCATAGCCATCGGCATCAACTTCTCCACTTCCCGCCGCACTATCGACAGCTGGCTTGTCCGCCGCGAATAATCCCCCTGCCGCCACCCGTACATCGTGGGAATTACCTCGGTATTCGCATTATTTTGTTGATCGCGGATCTTCGCAGATGGGGCCCGCGGATCGGGCGCAGATCTTTTAATTTAGCCGGCGCGTGGGGCGACGCGTATAGAGACCACGGCCTGCTTCGCGGCGGCCGGATCGCACGCAGATTGCCGCTCCTCAAAATTACCGGTGTCATCGGTAATCCGCGTAATACCGGCAATGTAGGGTTCGCGACCTGTCGCGACCTCTGCCGCGGTTCCGATTCGCAACCTACCAACCCGAAATAATCAAACCCCGAGGATATGCGGCTGCGGTCGCGACAGGTCGCGAACCCTACATGAGCAATCGGTAATTTACAAAAAAGATCTGCGACCGATCCTGCGGGCTCTATCCCCGTGAATCTGCGACCAAAAAATGCGCGACAATCGGTAATTTTGAGGCGGCATTTAGTGCCGTTCCGGCCGATGCGAAGCAGGCCGAGGTCCGTTTTTCACGTCTCCAAAATTTCTTTAAGTTTAGCGAAAGTTTAGCGAGCGTTCCGGCGGAGTTCTGCGTAAGAAAAACCGAGCGGCAAAATCATTTTTTTCTTATCTAATCAGGCTCGGAATAATACCTGATGTCGCTCAGATTTTTGGACGCGGAACAGCGCTTGAACTCCCGCAGGAACGTACGCAAAACTAAATAAAGCTAATCAGCCCCCGCAGAAAGGACCACGGCATGCTACGCGGCGGCCTGAACGTCGCAAAATGCCGATCGCAAAATTACCTCAAGATGCGCAATTTTTTGTCGAGGATTTCTTTTGGACAAAGATCTGCGCCCGATCCTGCGGGCCCAATCCCCGTGAATCTGCGACCCAAAAAACTTCCGCGACTAACTGAATCTGAAAAAAAATGCGTAAGAAAGTAATCCGCGACCAAAACAGCCCATTTTAAGGTGATTTTATACCAACTGCACAAGTAAACAGCATTGGGTCGCGGCCACATTCGGGAAATCATATACCTGAATATTATCAAACATTACCCGGAGAAATCGACTTTCCATTCATTTGGCTAAACAAATAGAAAGTGTTAACTTTGCATCAAACATCAAAGTAATATAACAAATAAGCTTAGTCATGGACAAGAAAGAGATATTTAATCGAATCGAATATGTAGTGGCATGTGTGGGGGCTTTCGCACAGCGCTATAACCTCTCCAATATGCAGGCCTACGCATATCTTCGTCGTTTTACGGGCATCGATTTCCTTCTTGACTGCTATGCAGCCGAGCATACCCTCTCCATCGACGACGCTGTTTCGGATTTACAAGTCATTTGCCAACGGGAAGGAGGTAGGATATGAAACGACTCTACCACGGCTCAAACGTAGCAATTGAGGAGATTGACCTTTCACGCAGTAAACGTGGTAAGGATTTCGGGCAAGGCTTTTATCTTAATGCTAATCCCCACCAAGCTATGGATATGGCTACTCGTACAACCCGATTTCTCAACGAAGGAATTCCAACTTTATCCTGCTTTGAGTTTGATGAAGACAAGGCAACAAAGGAGGATTTGAATATAAAGATTTTTCCTGACTACTCTGAGGAATGGGCAGAATTTGTCGTGATGAATCGAAAGAATGATTCCGATATTCCGGCTCATCCCTATGATATTGTTATCGGACCCATTGCCGATGACACGGTAGGTGTTCAGATTCGTCGTTACATAATGGGGTATATGTCAGCGGCAGCATTGGTTGAAGAACTAAGATTTAAAGGCGACAATGCTGTACAATATTTCTTTGGTACACCAAAAGCTGTAAAACTCTTAAAACGCATTGAACTATGACACAAGACATACAGTTTCAAATAGAATGCCTTGCGGCAGAACTTGCAGAGATGCTTATGACAGAATATGGCTGGGACATACGTCGAGCCCTCGACGAACTATATTCATCAACTACCTTCGCCAAACTCAACGACCCCGAATGCGGTCTCTATTATCAAGGAGCTGTATACATCTTCCAATTCCTCAAGTCCGAGATCGAAACCGGCAAGATTGCATAGCAATACACGAATTGATATATTTTCCGTCGGGAGCATATTGGATAATTTAGAATATACAAATAAACGGATGTGCGAAAAGGCACACCCGTTTTTTTGTAGGGATATTGGAGGAGGAAGAGAGATATCAGTATTGAGTTACTTCACAGCGATCTTCTTTGCGGCTTTACCCTGTCGGAGCACGTAAGTGCCCGGAGCGAGCCCGTCGGCAGAGTCAGCTACCTTGATACCATCAAGGGAAAACACCTCATACGGCTCATTCTCGTCGAAGTCGGAGGAGATTTCGGAAACTCCGGCAGGATCATAGACCTGAATATTATCAAACATTCTCCAGGGAACAATTGACTTTCCTTTCTCCAGTCCCTTTTCACTCAAATAAAGGGTGCAATTACGATACGTATCATCACTAAAAATATCTAAATCCCCTTGTAGTGGATTATCTGCTCCATAGTAAACTGACTGCAAGCCATTACATCCATAGAAGGCATACTTACCTATTGAAGTGACTGATGAAGGAATAATTAGTTCTTTAACCTCCTCTCCTCCAATAAATAGATGGTGAGCGTAATAAAGAGGATTAGCATATTCATTACCAAATATAATATTTAAAAGCCATTTTATACTTGTAAATTCAGCACGAGTCAAGTCGCTACAATCATAGAAAGCATATTCGCCAATTAAAGTGACTGATTCGGGTATTGTCACCGAGGTCAGACCGCGACATCCATCGAAAGCATAAGCGCCTATTGAAGTGACTGATTCGGGTATTGTCACCGAGGTCAGGCGCGTACAATCACAGAAAGCAAACCAGGCTATCGAAGAAACAGTGAAGATAGCATTTCCGTCGCTTACTTTTGCTGGAATTTCAAGTTCACCAGACACAGAATTTGTTGTAACCTTAGCTGTCTTAGCGTCTTCATCCAAGACAGTATATTTGAGAGTTTTTCCCTTGTATGTGTATTCGAAGTCTCGAGATATTACGGGGAAAACCATAAGTACTCCCAGCAAGAAAAAAAGGATTTTTTTCATTGCATATCAATGTATTTGTTGTTAATAAATAGTTTGTATTCCTTTAGAGTCAGCTTCTTGAAATAAAGAAACTAACTCTAAGGAACGGAATGATCAAGGGAATCAGAAAATGAACCACTATACCTATCGCGAATCGGCTTTATGATTCTTTTTTTGTTATTCCGAGAAATTTTATCCCTTATCTGTAAGATTATTCTCTCAGAACGACAAGATTGTCTCTGATTTCTTCGATCTTCTCACCCGGCTTGATACTCTCCTTCCCTAATACAGGTATAACTTTTACAATAAAGTCAGCCTTATAGAGCTTCTCAACGCCATTAATCAGGACTCTCAAGTTCAATCCGGTGCAATGGAAATAGCTACCGCTCTCGTCATCCATCTCCTCCAACTGAGGTGTTATGGACGATACTGAATCAGGTTGCACAACGTGTCCATTCAGTCTGAAACTCAACTGCTTCCAATTTTTCATCCAATAAGAAGCTACTTGAGATGCAACTGCATCTTTATTATACTCCATAATTTATTTACTTGCCTCGGTCATCCTCTCGTTGGCGTTTGGTTGGAAAAGAAAAAAAGCGTAGGAATCTGTATCTGTTACCGTCCTACGAACTGAGGCTTCTCGCATTGCCTAACTCATGTCGGACGGCAACGCAGAAGCCCACGCTCGTATGTATAGCAGGTACGTGCAACACAGACTTCTCACGAAGTATATGCTGCCATACTTTTTACTAAACATAACCACGGGCATCTACCGTTGCTCAATCCTTGACATGAGTTGTGAAAAGTTTGCGAGACATTTCAGGTAGTCAAGAATCAGCGCGGATAAACGCTTTCTATGTAATTGATTCGGAGACGACACTTCGTTTCCGATACATCCCGCTCCGCTTTACCCCAGACCGGGGCTTCTGCGAGGCGGTCTGCGACCGCAAAGTTATAAATAAAAATCTTTATTTGCAAAAAATATTTTCAGAGAGATGGTACTGTACATTCGTCGCGAACCGTACATTTGTCATTTTCGGGGGGATTACCTCTGGCGAAGGTCGAGGGAGTGGCGGGTGCGCTGCTCGTGGCGGATTAGCTGCCAGGAGTTGACCATGTTTTGCCAGGCGATGTAGGCGGCGGGGGCTATGGAGGCTATGGGGTGCATGTAGGCGAGGGCGAGCCAGACGGCGAGGACGGTGTTTTTCTGCGCGAGGCCCTGGCCACCGGCTACTTTGTCGCCGAAGTATCCTCCTACTTTACGTCCTACGGCAAATTGCATGAGGCATACCGCCAAGGCTCCCAAGGCAAGGCTCACCATGGGCCAGGTGTTGGCGGGAGTCCAATGGCTGATGGCAAAGCTGACACAACTTCCCACTACTATGAAGAGGGCTATCGCCCAAAGATAGAATGAGAGTTGCTGTCGCTGTATTATCTTCTTATGCAGACCGGGCACAAGCCATTTCACGGCCAGCGCGGCAAGAATCGGGAGCACAAGGAGCGGAAGCACCCTCGAAAGGATAAGGCAGAAGGATTGGAAGAAGGTCAGCTCGGCATGGTCGCCTACGGCGGCCAATACGAGCGGCCCGGCTACGGCCACGAAGAGATTGCCTATAAGGGAATAGGAGGCCACTTTCGTGATGCTGCCTCCGAGCATCGACGTGATCACCGGGGCGGCTGTGGCGGTCGGGATAAAGACGCATATAAATACACCCTCGGCCACGGTATGGTCGGCAAGCGAGAGAAGGCCGTAAACGGCGCCGGCAAGCAGCATCTGCACTACCAACAGGACAGCCTCGAAACGCCCCGGACGGAAATGCCGGAAATCTATCTTACAATACGTGATGAAGAGCATCAGGAAGATAAGATAGGGGGAGAGGAAAGTGAGATAACCCATCCACTTATAGAAGATGGCGCCCCCCACCATTGCGATGGGGAGCATCATAGTTTTTTTCAAATGCATGATTTCTTATCAGAGATTATGAAGGATGGTCTTCACGGCCTCGAATGTACGCAGAGGGGCCTCGCCCCAGAAGTTTTCGTATTGAGATATATTTTCGGCTTGGCCCGGAGTGTCGCTCACGACTCTGACCACAGCGAAGGGGATACCGCAGAGGATACAGGTCTGGGCGATGGAGGCCGACTCCATATCGCAGGCGAGAGCCTCGGGGAAAGCATCCTTGATACGGGCCACCTCTTCGGCGGTAGAGATAAATCTGTCGCCGGAGCAGATAAGGCCGAAGCGGAGCTTATCGTCGGAGATATTCTCGCGTGCGGCTCTCACCACCTCGGCGGCAGGAGTCATTATGCGCGGAAAACCGTCGGCAGTGCCCACTTCTGTGCCGGGGCCGCACCAGACATCATGATACGCCACACCGTCGGCCACGAGGAGCGAACCTACCTTCATGGAGGGGTCCGCACCGCCGGCCACACCGGAATTGATGACAAGGTCGGGGGATTCGGCGCGAACGATACGCAATGTATTCAGCGCGCTGTTCACCTTGCCGATACCGCACTTTGCAGCCACTACATCATGGCCGGCTATCTTTCCTTCGAAAATTTTCAAACCGTCGGCACTGACTTCTTTAACATTCTCCATCAGTTCGAGCACAAGGGAAAGCTCCTTGTCCATGGCGGAAAGTATGAGTATCTTCATTTTGTCTACTGTTTTTTTCAGAGTGCAAAATTAGTGAATAAACGGATAGCGGCCAAACCGGAGGGGCGTAAAAAAGCCCGGCCCGCGACACTGAGGTCGCGAGCCGGACATCATATAAGTCTCACCTATTGCGGATTACGACCGGGAGGGCCGTAACGTCCGGAATCAGTTGATGGGTTTATCGTGCTCGAGAAGGAGAGTCATCGAGGGACGGTCGCAGATTTCGGAGGGACCGAAATACTGGATGGGGCCGGGATACTGATAGAGAGTATTGAGGGCCAGAGTCTCACGCATGGAAGCGAACTTGAGATAGGGACGACCGTTGAGGTTGACGAGAGCCTTCTGGATAACGGGCTTGAGTTCACCGTTACGACGCTCCATATTCATCATCATAGTGATAGGAATACCGCCCGCGATCCAGTTCTCGGGTTTGTCGGTAAGATTGCGCACGGAGCTCATATAGCCTGTAAGGCCGGCATTGATAAGCATAGCGGCGTTATAGCCGAGAGCGTAAGTATAGTCGGCATCGAAGTTGGTAGGATCGGCGCAGCGACCTTCATAACCGAAGAAGTGGTGCTGAGTCTTGAAAGTACCGCTGTACTGACCTTCGAGAGCCATCTCTTCGAGACGCTCGCCGACCATACGGGAAATGAGGCTCTCGGTCTCGATGAGAGACACCTGCACATTACCATGGCTATCACGGTCGAGACTGAGCTGGAGAGCGATATCCTTGGGGAGGCTCTTATAAAGCTCGGCATTGGCGGCAGAGAGATGAGAATGGATAGCCTGAAGTTTATCAAGCTCGGCAAGACCTTCTATCTCGGAAGCATACTCCACGAGAACATCGTTGAGCTCCTGGATAAGCTTTTTCATTGAAGGGATGAACTCGATGAGGCCCTCGGGCACGAGGACAGTACCGAAATTCCAACCGAGTTTCGCACGCTCAGCCACAACGTAGCAGAGATAGTTGACGATATTGTCGAGAGTCATACACTTGGCCTGGATCTCCTCGGAGATGAGGCAGACATTGGGCTGAGTCTCGAGGGCACACTCCAGAGCGATATGGGAAGCGGAGCGACCCATGAGCTTGATGAAGTGGTAATATTTCTTTGCGGAGTTACAGTCGCGCTGGATATTGCCGATCATCTCGGAATATACCTTGCAGGCTGTGTCGAAACCGAAGGAAGTCTCGATCCATTCGTTCTTGAGGTCGCCGTCGATAGTCTTGGGCACACCGATCACCTGAACGTCGGCACCGATATTCTTATAATACTCGGCAAGAACGGCAGCGTTGGTATTGGAGTCGTCGCCACCGATGATGACGAGAGCCTTGATGTTGAGCTCTTTTACGATCTCGAGACCCTTGTCAAACTGGTCGGGATGCTCGAGCTTGGTACGGCCGGAACCGATGATATCGAAACCGCCGGTGTTGCGGTAATCCTTAAGATAGCCGGCTGTGATCTCCATATACTGATGATTCACGAGGCCGGAAGGACCCATAAGGAAGCCATAGAGGCGGCTCTCCTTGTTAAGTTTCTTGATACCGTCGAAGATACCGCTCACTACATTGTGGCCGCCGGGAGCCTGACCTCCGGAGAGGATGATACCTACATTGAACGGTTCCTCCACACGCTCCGCCTTGTCGGCAGGCTCGAATTCCACTACGGGAAGACCATAAGTGTGGGGGAAAAGACTCTTGATTTCTTCCTGATTGGCCACTGACTGTGTGGGCTCGCCTACTTTGAGCTTCACATCGCCCTGAAGAGCTTTGGGAAGTTTAGGCTGATATTCAGCTCTTACACGCTGAAGTGCACTTTTCTTCATAGGATATTTACCTGTTATTGTATCTTTTTACCTTTCAATCCGCCAGACGCATCCGACGATAATAATTATCAAATCGGCACGCCCTAAAACGGCCGTTGATTCCGACTGCAAAATTAGTTAATTTTCCTCAGAGCCACAAAAATGAGAGGGAATAAGTTGTGCAAATCATGCAATCTTCAGGTCAAAACGCCTTTAGAGGGCGCCGGGAATTATTTCAGAAGAGCCTCCGCCGCCTCCAGATCTTCGGGAGTGTCGATCCCTACAGTGGGAGTATCGGTAAGAGCCACCTTGATTTTCAGACCATTCTCGAGCCATCGCAACTGCTCCAGACTTTCGGACTTCTCCAAAGGGGATTGGGGAAGGGATGTGACGAAGCGGAGTATATCGGCGCGATAGGCATAAATCCCCACATGGGTAAGGAATTCCGTACGGTCAAGCCATTCTGTCCATTCCGCACCACGCACATAAGGTATGACGCTTCGGGAGAAATAAAGGGCATCGCCGGCAAAATCGCGGGTGAGTTTCACCACATTGGGATCGAACAGGGCTTCAAAACCCTTCGCCCTGTCGAACACACGGGCGAGAGTGGCGATTTGCGTCTGAGGATAATCGAAACATTGGGCGAGAGTCTTTATCTGAGATGGGTCGATAAATGGTTCGTCACCCTGAACATTGATCACCACATCGGCATCCGAGCCGAGCTGCGTGAATGCTTCATATATGCGGTCGGTGCCGCTGCGATGCCCGGAGGAGGTCATCACAGCCTTGAACCCTGCGGCTTCCACAACGGCAGCTATACGCTCGTCATCGGTGGCAACGGCTGATTCAAAACCGGTCTCGGCCACACGGCGGCATACTCTCACAATCATTTCCACGCCCCCTATCTTCGCGAGGGGCTTCCCCGGGAAACGCGAAGAGGCGTATCGGGCCGGGATAAGAACTAATATTTTCGACATATCTGAGGGTTATAAATCAATTTTGGGAAGAAGAGGAGGAATCGGAAGGAGCGGAGGATGAACGGTGCCCCTTGAAGCGGGCCATCGTGGAGCGCAGCCAACCCGGCACTATACAGCATCCTATGACAAGATAGACATAATAGGATATCACGCGCCAAAAGACAGCGAGAACAAGTGCCATTCCGGCAGTGGAGACAATGTCGCCATAGTATTCGGAGAAGAGCCATTCCGACAGACCGGACCCTCCGGGAGTAGGCGACACCATGAGCACCACCCAGATTACGAATTGGCGTGCCAGAATTACCCATTGCCATTGATTATCCTGAGGGAGAAATCCGAGGAAGAGGGCGTTGACCACGAGATAGCGAGATGTCCAAGAGAGGGCTGTGCCGCCGAACACCTCAAGCCAGAATCGGAAAGGCTTCTTGCGCAATTCCTTAGAGGTGGCCACCATGTTATCGCCAAGCTGTTCGGCTCCTGCCGCAAATCTGCGCAGGAATTTTATCTTACAGACCTTTATGAGCACAGAGCGCACCCATTGAGGCCGGGCTATTATGCCGAGGAAGAGGATGAGAGTCCATGCAAAAAGGAATACATATACTACCCAGAACGTAAGCTTTATGCCATGAGAGAAACCGGACCCTCCGGAGGCGAAAATCTCATGAGCCGGAGTGAAGAACACCACTATAGGGCAAGAAAGCACGAAGAAGAGTTCATCAAGGAAGAGTGTGGTCATCATGAGAGTTGTGGCGCGACCGAATTCTATCCCCTGACTATTGAGGAATACCATCCCGAGCGAGGAGCCGCCTACGGCGGAAGGAGTGACGCATGATGTGAATTCACAAAGGAAATCCACCTTGAAAGCCTGACTCCAACGCAACTCCCTGTCGGTCAGAGCCCGAAAACGCCAACTCAATCCGAAATCACGACCGAACATAAAGAGGAAAGCAAGCGCAATACAGGCCCAGGTGTAGGGGGTGAAATGGATCGACTGCCATACTTGTGCCAGATTCTCCTTACGGGCGTCATGCACGAACATAAGCACCACGACCGTAAGACCTATAGCCACCGGTAACAATACTTTCCAGATGGAAAATACATTCTTGGAATCAGAGAGAGCTGTCTGCGATTGTGAATCCATACGCGAAACGGGATTTATGGGTAAGCCTTTATTCTCTATTATCGCATGATGCTGAATTGTCGCATGATGCTGATATCATTTATCTACCGACCACGCCGGGGATATGACAGGGGACATCACGGATGAGGCATAGCCTCTTCCGCTATGTATCTTGAGAATGACAGCGTAACGATCCGCCACTTCATCCACCACATCCCGCCAGCTTCTTACGAGAGATACGCGAGCCCCCTCCCCTACCGATAATATCCTCTCCCGGTCAGCGGCCAAGGCACGGATTAGAGAGGCATACTCTTCCGGGGAATTACCTACAAGGAAACCGTTGCGGCCATCCCTCACCACTTCAGAAGCAGTGGAACCGTCGATAAGCACGGCGGGGGTGCCGAAGGCGGCCGCTTCCCTCACCACGAGCGGAGCATTGTCATAATACGATGGAAAAAGGAAAAGATCCGAAGCGGCATAGAAATCTGAAAGAGCCTTGCGCTCCGACACGACTCCATTGATCTTGACCCGATCGGAGAGTCCTCGCTCTCGAATCATAGCGGTCAGTTCGGGGAGCGCATAACCGGTGCCTACGAAATTCATCCGGAAGTCAACATCCGGCGATACCGAGGCGAGGGCATCCACTATGATACGCAACCCCTTCTCCCAGATATGTTGCCCTACAAAGAGCAGATTAATCGTATTGTCGGAAAGACCAAGGTGCTTTCTCGCCTCCGCTTTATAAGCGGCTAAAGAGCCCTCCACCATATCGGCATAATCGTTGCCGTTTTCCACAACGGTCAACGGTCCTTTATAACCATATTCCCTGACAGTCTCCTCCACCTGAGCCTGAGGAATCCATACTTCATCGCAGGCATTGAAGAAATTCAGGATACGCTTCATTATAATAGGGACGCACCAGGGAGTGCTCCGGAAGCTGTGTTCCAGATCTGATCGATATTTCGAATGAAAAGTGGCTATCAAAGGTATATCCTGATACTTCTTCACATACACGGCCAATCTGCCGGAAGAGAACGGGCAATGGGCATGCATGAGGCGAAACGGAGTGCTGCGCACTTTCCGCCAGATAAACGGATCAAGTTTGGGATACCCATATCTGTAAGGGTGGCGGGAGGGAATAGGGAGAGAAAAAAATCGCATCACTTTGTAGCCGACATCCGCCTTCACAGGATTCCATGGAGTCACTACCGCCGGCACTTTACCTTTTGCCGCAAGCCAACGAGCATAATTATCCACAGTCAGCGTCACCCCGTCGAGAATAGGGGGAAAGCTGTCGTTGAATAGGCCGTAATACTCTTCGGAAGTCGGTAATGTGGATTTGCTCATAGATGCTACAAAGTTTGCCATTAACATTCTTATACCAAAATTATAACGTATAAACACTATGATATGGTTCGTCAGCAGTAATTATTTTTAATGAAGTCGTCTAAACTTTTACGAAAATAAAATAATCGTTAAAAAGTTTAGACGACTTCAATATCAACCTACGCAAAGCAAGCAATATTACGATGTTTTCAAGCGTTATTTCTTAGACCCACATCCCATGTGTGGGACGCCATCTCAACATCCCAAGGGATTACCAATACTTCTATTTTCACAGCCAAGCTATCTAAAATGAAGGCAACTGTCGCTAAACCACTATATTTCCTCCCCCTCCTTGTTTATCCCGCCATGCTGTTCGCGTCCGTATCCCACTCTTACGGTGACGGCGATGCTTTTGCGCCTGTCACTGAAGAAAACGACTCGACCCAATGGAACGATCTGGATGAATTCGTAGTGACCAAGAAGAAAGCAGGCACTTTGAAGATGTCAAATGTAGAAAACAGCTATCTTATCAATCAGAGTGAGCTTTTCAAGGCTGCCTGCTGCAACTTAGGGGAGAGTTTCACCACTTCCCCCTCGGTAGATGTCAGCTACTCGGACGCAGCAACAGGTGCCCGACAGATAAAACTCCTGGGACTCAGCGGCACATATGTGCAGATGCTTACAGAATCGCTTCCCGCATTCCGGGGAGCCGCCTCTCCCTATGGATTCCGATATGTGCCGGGGCCTTGGATGAAAAGTATAGCCGTATCGAAAGGGAGCAGCACCGTAAAGAACGGGTATGAGTCGATCACGGGGCAGATAAATATAGAATATCTCAAGCCTCAGGACGAGCAGGGAGTAACGGCCAACGCCTACTTCGATTCCGATATGAAACTTGAGCTCAATGCCGATGGCAATCTCCATATAAAGGAGGGCCTTACCACTGAATTGCTTGCTCATTTCGAGGACCGCTTCGGAGCTCATGATATGAATGACGATGGATTCGCGGATATGCCGGATATACGCCAGGTAAACCTCTCCAACCGCTGGCAATGGCGCACGGGGCGCTATATCTTCCATGGAGGATTGTCAATGATAAACGAGAAGAGCAAAGCGGGTCAAACGGGACATACTCACGCTGGGGAGACAACTGCGCACCCTTATCTTATCGATCTATACACACGCCGATATGAGGGATACATGAAGCATGCCTACGTGACTGATCCGGATCATAACGGCAATATCGCATTCGCAGGCTCAGTCAACATGCACCAACTCGATGCAACATTCGGCCACAAGGGGTATGCCGTCAACGAGAAAGGTGCTTATGCGCAGTTGATGTATGAGACAGATTTCACGGAGGCTCACAAATTCTCCGGTGGGCTGAGTTTCAACTATGACTTCTTGGGCCAGCATCTTCGCCGCACCCATGACGCAACCTCGGCAGAACGCATCATCGACCGTGAAGCGGTAGGCGGAGCTTATGCACAATACACCTTTATCGCCGGCGAGCGCCTTATGGTGATGGCCGGAGTCAGAGGGGACTACAGCACACGCTGGAAATGGTTTGTCACTCCGCGTCTCAACGTCAAAGTGACACCCTTGGAGGGATTCAACCTCAGGGCTTCGGCCGGGAAAGGTTACCGCACGGTGCATCCCTGGGCCGAATATAACTATCTGTTGGCTTCAGGGCGCACAATGGTCAGCGACCGGCTTCAGCAGGAAGAAGCATGGAATTACGGATTGAGCGCGGACTATGCGTGGCATCTCGGGGCACATACCCTTCGCTTCAATGCCGAATACTTCTATACGGATTTCAAATCGCAAGCTATAGTGGACTATGACAGCGCTCCCGGCCTGCTTACCATCGCACAGCTCGACGGAAAATCGTATTCCCACACGGTGCAGGCGGATGTCACGTGGGAAACGCCATTCGGCCTTTCGCTCACAGGAGCTTACCGCCTCAACGATGTGAAAAGCACATTCGGCGGGAAACTGATGGAGAAACCTCTCACCAGCCGCTACAAGGCACTTCTGACCGCCTCCTATTCCACACCTCTCGAATTATGGCAGTTTGACGCTACATTCCAGCTTAACGGCGGGGGACGCATGCCCGCGCCATACGCACTCCCCGACGGGAGCATGAGTTGGGGGGAACGGTTCGGCGCTTTCCCTCAGCTGAATTTACAGGTGACACGCTGGTTCCGTCATTTCTCCATCTATATCGGAGGGGAGAATCTCACCAATTTCAAGCAAAAGAATCCCGTGGTATGGAGCGGCGATCCCTGGAGCAATGCCTTCGAGCCTACAGTGGTATGGGGGCCGATCCACGGGGCTATGGCCTATGCAGGAATACGCTTTAATTTCGGAAGATTGTAATTTCATTTGCATGAGTCGGATAAAATTACTATTATTGCAGTGTGAAATGTTCCCCCGGCATGACACACTGCTTTACATTTTACATCAAAAGACTTAAAATTCAGGCAAATAATATTCCCAAAGATTATTTGTCGTTGTAAAAAGAATAAAAATTTCAAATAACACTAAAAATCTAAACATCACTCCGGATGAAAAGAACACTTCTTCTTCCACTCGTGCTCCTTGTGGCATGTCTTGGTTTTGCCAAGGATATCAAGGTGCTTCGCGTGACAACTCAACCCCAGATGGTATGTCAGAACTGCGAAAACAAAATAAAGAAAAACCTCCGCTTCGAGAAGGGAGTACAGGAAATCACTACAGATATTGAGAATCAGGTGGTGACAGTGACCTACGATGCCGATAAGACCAGCGAGGAGAATCTTCTCAAGGCGTTCGACAAGATAAAATATCAGGCGCAGGTACTCGATGAGGAATGTGAGCCCGCGGGCAAAGAATGTAAAAAAGCCGAAGGCTCCTGCTGCAAGAAAGCAGAAGGGAAAGAATGCCAAAAGAAGGCTGAAGGCTCCTGTTGCAAGAAGGCTGAAGAGAAAGAATGCCATAAAGCTGAAGGGAAATGCCAAAAGAAGGCTGAAGGCTCCTGCTGCAAGAAAGACAAAAAGAAATAATATATACCACTCCATATCATTGACACAATATGGGAAACTTTAATAGATTCGGTCTTTCAGGACTTCTCTTATTCGGAGCATTGCCGATATTGGCGGCTCCGGTGAGCCCGGAGGCCGCAATGCAGGAAGCGCGTGCCTTTCACGGTACCAACACCTCATTTTATAAGAAGGCACCGGCTGCTGACACCCGCCTTACACTCGCGTATACGGCAAAGGGGGAGCAGGGAAACTGTTTTTACGTATTCAACGGTGCTGAGGGAGGTTTCACTATCGTGACGGCTGATGATCGCCTGCCTCAGGTAATCGGTTTTTCAGAGAACGGTGAATTCGATCTCGAAAAATTACCGGAAAATATGAAATGGTGGCTCTCACAATACACACAAGAGATCACCGCTTTCCTCAAGGAGGATCCCCAGTTGGCCAAGCGCCCGATGAAGAAGGCCCCGACTCAGGAACGAAAGGAGATAAAACCGCTTCTCACCTCCTTGTGGAATCAGACAGAGCCATATAACAATCTATGTCCGCTTGATTCACGAACGGGACGTCGCAGTGTGACAGGCTGTGTAGCCACAGCTATGGCCCAAGTGATGCGTCACTATCAATGGCCCGTAAATCCTACAGGCTCGAATGCCGGGTATGTGTTCAGCGGCACTACCCTTGACTGGGCGAATATGCTTGACGATTACAAACCCGGACAATACAGCGCGACAGAGGCTACCGCGGTTGCCGAGCTGATGCGTCAGTGCGGAGCCTCGGTGAGCATGATGTATTCGTCTTACGAGAGCGGTGCTTACAGCAACGATGTGCCTGTGGCCTTGTATACTTACTTCGGATATGACAAGTCGGTCAAGATGGAATGGCGTGACTACCATACTCTCAAGGAATGGAACGACATGGTATATGCCGAACTTGAGGCCAATCGTCCGGTGTATTATTCCGGTCGCTCCGCGATGGGAGGTCATGCCTTCGTGTGCGACGGTTATCTCGGCAACAATTTCTTCCATTTCAACTGGGGCTGGGGTGGCTATCAGGACGGCTACTTCATGCTCAACTCGCTCAATCCTGACAGCGGCGGTACCGGTTCGTATGCCGGCGGCTACAATGCCGACCAATGTATAATCACCGGTCTTGTGAAGGATAAGGGCAGCGATGACAGCGCCAGACAGGTGACGATGCTTTCCACAGGCAGCTTCACCTACGCCAAGGATAATACTTACCGGATTTCCGGCAGCGGCAGCACCGACCTTATCTACAACCCTATGGCTTATACCATCAGAGTGACTTTGGGTCTGAAATTCACCAATGTTGACGATCCTTCCAAGGTGGTTTATTCCAAGGCATCCGGGAGCAACAGCTTCTCCTCCTATTACGGTACAACCGAAATTGTTGCTTCCACCCCGAGTCTTTCCTCCGGAACATACCATGTATCTCCCGCCATTTATACCGAAAATAATGAATGGCAGGATGTACAGGTGCCTTACGGATTTCAACGTTATGTGACGCTTACCGTGGCCAATGGCAAATACACCTATTCAAACGAGGGAGCTGAAAATGAGGGAAGCGCAAAGCTTCTTGCCGGCGATCCGCAATGTGTGGAGAATCTTTATTGCAACGCGCCCAAGGCTTATCGAGTGACGGTAAGCAACGTAGGAGAAGCCGACTTCTTCGGTCAGCTGACTCTCTCACTTTGGTATGAGGATGATATGTCGGCCGATGGCGATGAGGAGACACGTTCCGTAGCAATTCCGGCCGGTGGCTCCATGGATGTGGACTTCTTCCTTAGTCTTACCGATATCAAAGCCGGCCATTACTCGGTATCCGTGATCGATAATAACGGCTATACCATCAATAATCCTATCATTGTGAATTATCCGATGGGTGATTTCCCTGCTATCAAGGATGGCGGAATATTCTTCGAGAATATCACTCCGAGCTTCCCCACTACAGGCGGAGCACTCGGTATAGCAATGGAGGTGGATAATTCAAATATCGATGATTCTACCGTAGATTTCGAAATTGCGCTTCTCAATGCATCCGATTTCTCGGAAGTGACCTCTGTAAGTCCCTCCGAACCGTTTACTTTCGAAGCACTCAAGACTACCAACCTTACTTTCGCCCCGCGTGACATTCCTATGGAACCGGGTGACTATTTCTGGGTAATCCGCGATAAATCCGGCAACTGGCTCAGCAATCCTATGCCTGTAAAAGCATACGGACCGGTGACAGTGGATAACGGAATCTCGTATCAGGTGGTGGATAAGGCAGCCGGAAAGGCTATGGTAGTGGCACCTCGCTCTACGGATTATTCCGGTACATTGAACGTGCCTGCTTCTATCGGAGGTTATACTGTTACGGAAATCAAGGCTGACGCCTTCACTTTCTGTGATGAGCTGACCGATCTCACACTTCCTGCCGGAGTGACCAAAATCGCCAACGGACAATTCTACAATACATCCAAGCTGAAGAATCTCACAGTCAAAGCGCAGACTCCTCCCGAGCTTCCGGAAGAGGCTTTGGCTGAAGGGATGGCCGCCAAGATCAATCTCTCTACCGCTGCCGGACTTGCCAATATCTACAAGCGCACAGAGGGTTGGAAGAATTTCAATATGTCTTCCTGGATCTTTAATTTCGGCAATGGTATTACCGTTACCGACGGTCTGCTCAAGGATCCCGCGACAGGAGAGTTCTATTCTCCCTATTATGTGAATGCATTCGAGGGAATCCAGTTCTTTATCTCCAAACCTGACAATCTTTCCGTGAAGGCAGACTGGGACATCGATGGGGAGAAAGGCACTAAGAATTATTGGAACTGGGTGCAGCTCCCCACGCTTTACGGTAAATCAGGTACTGTAAGTTTCTCTACCGTAGAAGATACGGGTGTTGAGGCCGTGCTTGGAGAGGATGCAGCTGCTGATGTGTATAATGTAGCCGGTTATCTTGTTAAGACGGGGGCTACCGCCGATGAGATCCGCGCACTACCCGCTGGCATCTATATCGTGAAAGGACAAAAGATAGCAGTGAAATAATCCCTCTTAGAATTAATCCTTTATAAAATATCGCATCGGGCCGGACCCGATGCGCTATTTTCATGTGAAATCTATAAGTAACAATACTTGAAGGGTGAAGGAGGAATTGAGAGTCAGGATGGGTATTTGCTTAGAAATGAGAGGATTGGAGGGTATATGGGAAGGAGGGAGGAAATTTTATTGAAAAATTTTGGCGAAAAAATTTGGTAGAGTCGGAGAAAAGCAGTAATTTTGCATCGCAATCGAGAGATAAGGGTTGCAAAAAATAAGGTTCCATGTCCGAGTGGTTAGGTACCGGTCTGCAAAACCGTTCACACCAGTTCGAATCTGGTTGGAACCTCTGAAAATAATGAAAGGCTTCGCTTTTGCGAGGCCTTTTATTTTTGCTTTTACATATTTGCAAAGCTAAAGCTTGGCCACAGAACCAAGCTTTAGCCGGCTTCTACCAGATGATGGATGGGAGAAGGCCGCTGAGATGAGCGAGGGTAATGCCGTAGTTGGTCATGGGGATATGCTGAGCGCGGGCGCGCGAGACGCGACTCAGCACAAGGCGACGATTGAACATACATCCCCCGCAGTGGATAACGAGTGCGTATGGAGTGAGATCGTCGGGGAAGTCTTTGCCGGATACTATATCAATCTCCAAGTTCGCCCCTGTCTTCTTGCGAAGGAGAGCGGGAATCTTTACTCTACCGATATCTTCAGTCTGCGGAGCGTGCGTACAGGCTTCAGCAATCAGTATTCGGTCGCCATCTTTCAGATTTGAGATAGCGGCAGCACTTTCAGCGAAATAGTCGATATCCCCCTTGAAGGCTGCCATCAGCACGGAGAATGATGTGAGTCTACACTCTTCCGGAAGGGAATCCTTCACCTGCCGGAAAACCTGTGAATCGGTAATCACCAAGTCGGGGATGGAGGAAAGAGCTCTCAAAGTGCCCGGGAGCCGGTCGGGAGTAGTGCAGACAGCATTGCATCCTTTATCAAGGAGAGCACGAATTGTCTGCACCTGCGGAAGAATGAGACGTCCCTTAGGAGCCTGAGGATCCTGCGGCATAACGAGAACCACATTATCGCCGGCCTTTACAAGTCCTCGAAGCAGATCCGGTTCGCCGAAATCTGCGGGAAGAGCGCGGGACAAGGCTTCGAGAATTGCAGATCTCCCCTCCCCTTTAATTGCGGAGACGCCGATACAACCTGCGGGAACATCCCGGCCGGTATCAGTCTTGTTGACCACTTTCACCACAGGAATTTTTCGTTCTTCCAATATCTTTAGCCAATGGCTTTCAGCCGGGGGATTCTCCCCGACAAGAAGGATAGCAATATCGGAAGCTTCGAGAGCTTTTTCCGTAAGTGATACTCTCTCTTCGCCCAATACACCTGAATCGTCGAATCCGGCGGTATCGACAAGCATGACAGGCCCCAGCACCGGCATTTCCATGACTTTTCGGACCGGGTCGGTAGTGGTGCCGGCATGGTCGGCAACAAGTGAAACTTTCTGACCGGCAATCAGATTGATTAAGGAAGATTTGCCACTGTTGCAGGCCCCCAATACTATTATGTTAAGACGATCTATCATTTTTCTTAGCTATTTAGGAATTTATTAAAATCGGGTCGCGAAAAAGCGCGACCCGAAGTGAGAAGACAAAATATTTCAGAATTTGAAGATTCGCGCTTAGAAGCGGAAGTCACGCTTACCTTCCGAGATAAATCGGAGGTTGTCAAGAGTGATGGCTTTCACTTTAGCATGGGTAAGTTTTTCTGTTTCTTTTGCTATGAGAGCCTCCCCTTTCGCTTTCACTTCGGGAGAAGCGTAGTCTTCAAGATATTCCTTTAGAGTCATGAGAGCATTGGGAGCGCAGCAGTTGGCGATATTTCCGCTCTTGACAAGTTGCATGAAGCGGTCGCCGGTGCGTCCCTCGCGATAACAGGCGGTGCAGAAACTCGGGATATGTCCTGTGTCAAGAAGCCAGCTTACCACCTGGTCAAGTGTGCGACGGTCGGAGACATCGAATTGGGCTGAATCCTCCGCATCCTCTTCTCCTTCGGCGTAACCTCCTACTGAAGTGCGCGAACCTCCACTGAGCTGAGAGACTCCGAGTTCAAGCACTTTTGCACGGGTAGCCGCTGATTCGCGAGTGGAGACAATTAGTCCGGTATAGGGCACCGCCAAACGGAGTACCGCCACAATACGGCAGAAAAGTTCGTCGGAAATAGCATCCGGGAAATCCTCCTTATTAATATCGTCGGCAGGACAGATACGGGGTACACTTATAGTATGAGGGCCTACCCCGAAACGTGCCTCAAGATGCTCGGCATGCATGAGAATGCCGATAAAATCATAAAGATAAGTATTGAGGCCATAGAGCACACCGAGTCCCACATCATCAATACCGGCTTCCATAGCCCGATCCATGGCTTCCGTATGGTAAGCGTAGTTGCTTTTCGGTCCGGTAGGATGCAAGGCCTCGTAATTTTCCTTATGATATGTCTCCTGGAAAAGGATATAAGTTCCGATTCCCGCATCACGGAGCCGACGGTAATTCTCTACCGTTGTAGCAGCGATATTGACATTCACCCTGCGTATGGCACCGTTGCGATGATGTGTGGAATAGATTGTCTTAATCGATTCCAATATATATTCAAGAGGGTTATTACGAGGGTCTTCGCCGGCCTCGAGAGCGAGACGTTTATGCCCCATATCCTGCAGGGCCGTCACCTCACGACGAATCTCCTCTTGAGTGAGTTTACGACGAGGGATAGTCTTATTCTTGAAATGATAAGGACAATATACACAACCGTTGACACAATAATTCGACAAATAGAGCGGTGCGAACATCACGATACGGTTGCCATAGAATTTCTCCTTTATTTCACGAGCTACCTCAAACATACGACTTACCAATTCAGGGTCATCACATTCGAGAAGCGCGGCGGCCTCCTTATGGCTGAGGCCCTTACACTCCCTCGCCTTTTCTATGAGGGAAGATATATATTCCTTGTCGGCAGATTTCTCTTTGGCAAATGCGATACTGTCGAGAATCTCTTGGTGGCAAATAAATTCTCCGGCTTTTCCGGATTCGGGATTATAATTTGTGTTCATAGTCTCCTTTCTCTTTTGAAATCTCCAATCCTATTTCAGCTATCTCTTTTGCAAGCAGCGCTATCCCTTCGGCGGCTTCGGCACCTGTGGCAGCCTTGTTATCATAGAGGGAATAATCTTTCCGCAAATCACGAGGGGAAAGATTCGGCATAACCACATTGGCACCTGCCAACAATCCGGCATTCCGACCGCCGGGGCTTACGGTGGCGAGTGCTGTAGTGGAGGGTATATTGGCTGAAGGACGCATGAGGCGTAAAATAGAAATCAATCGGGTGGTAAAATCTACGCTACCCGCCGCGAAGGGGGCAAACGGAGTCGCGCTGTTAGGGATGAACGGCCCGATACCTATCATCTCCGGCTGAAGCCGCTCTATATAGAGCAAGTCTTCGGTAATATCGTCAATTGTCTGGAATGGGGAACCTACCATTATGCCGGTCCCTGTCTGATACCCCAAGCGCTTAAGGGTGTCAAGACAACGCAGACGATTTGACAGACTCATATCCTCAGGATGAAGACGGGAATAATGGTCCGGATTATACGTCTCATGCCGGAGGAGATACCGGGAGGCACCCGCCTCTTTAAAAGCGGCGTAGGAAGCATCGTCCCATTCTCCGAGTGAGAGTGTCACGGCAGAGTCAGGACAAGAGGATAAGATCTTCCGTACAGTCTCAACCACCACATCGCGCGAAAATGCCGGATTCTCCCCTCCTTGCAATACAAATGTACGAAATCCGGCTGCATATCCTCTCCTGCAACATTGTTCGATTATTTCGGGAGAGAGTGTGTATCTATGCAGCGAACGATTGTCGCGCCGAAGTCCGCAATAGTAGCAATTATTACGACAAACATTGGTCACTTCCACCAAGCCGCGTATATATACCTTATTACCGAAATGTCTATCGGTCAAAGCGCGGGCCCTGGCACGGAGCATATCCGCATCTTTCTCCGGCAATTCAGGAGAAAGGAGCATCGCATACTCATTTTTCTGCAGGCGATGCTCCTTTTCCAGACGTTCTATTGTTTCACGAAAACTATTCAATATGTTTTCTCTTCTTTAGAAATATTTTTGTTGAATTGCATCTTGGCCTCACGCGTGGGGACTGCCGATGCGGGGCCTGTGATACATCCGCCTTCACAAGCCATCACTTCGATGAAGCGGCCGGGAGCTTTTCCGGTGCGGGCATAAGCTCCGAGCATTGCGATATTTTTCTTGTCGAGATTGGCTATCTGAAGGGCATTTATCTCTTTGAGTCGCTCAGTGTCGAGTTTCAGATAGGCTTTCACCGCACCTGCCACTCCACCGGTGGCTGCGAAGCCGTGAGCCTCTTTTACCGCTGTAAACGCCATCTCGTAGGGATCAGTCTGTTCCAGCTCGATACCATATCCGCCGAACACACTGTTGATCTCTTCGAATGTCATCACATAGTCAACCTTTTCATCTCGGCGGGCCTCTTTACGTTTGGCTACACAAGGACCTACGAATACCACTTCGACATCAGGATATTTCTCCTTGACAATGCGGGCTGTGTAATACATAGGAGATCCTGTAGAGGAAACGTAAGGCTTCATATCGGGAATATGCTTGTCGACCAATTCGATATAGGCCGGGCAGCAGGATGTGGTCATGAATGCCTGACCTTCATCAAGCTTCTCAAGAAGCTCGTGTCCCTCATTGGTGACTGTATCCATCGCACCCTGCGCCACCTCGAGGACGTCAAAGAACCCTACCTTCTTGAAGGCTCCGTAGACATGTTCCTTCGCTGCCTTGAATTGGCTGAGGACGGCCGGGGCCACCATAGCCACAACCTTCTTGCCTTTACGGATTGCATTGAGCACATCAAACACCTGCGAAATCTCGAAGATAGCTCCGAAGGGACAGGAATTCATACACTTTCCGCAATATATACATTTCGACTCATCGATATGCTCCACACCATATTCATCCTTGGAGATAGCCTTCACAGGGCAAGCCTCCTCGCAGGGAACGGGGATATACACGATTGCATGGTAGGGGCAGCTGTCACGACAGATGCCGCAACTTACGCATGTATCGTGATTAATCTTGGCTTTGCCTGTAGTGCTATCGATAGAGATAGCGTTTTTGGGACAGTTGGACATACAACTGCGGGCCACACATCCACGGCAAAGATTAGTCACTTCATAGTTGGTCTGTACGCATGAGGAACAAGCCTCATCGATAACGCACATTATATTCTCTTTAATATCCGAAGAGAGATCTCTTTCAAGAGCTTTCTTGGCATACTCGGAAAGAGGAGTGAGTTCATCGGTCTCATCGGTCATATCGAGACCGAGAAGAGGGAGAGACTTGTAGCGCCACACAGCACGCTCCTTATGCACGCAACAGCGTCCGAAATGATTGGAACGCTTGGGGCTAAGCTTGATCGGCAAGCGGTCAATTTCTTCAATCAATGAATTCTCGCTCCAGAGCTTCACCATTTCTTTGAGAAGACGCTGGCGCACGATCATGACATTATTCTTGATTGCCATTATTCAAATGTTATCTGTATTATGATAGGTTAGTTGGTGCAAAATTACAAATTTTTGCCGACTCCCGCAATTTTTCACTTGCGATAGCGGGAGTAAATCTCCACACCTTTCCGTTTAGCCTTCTTGATATCGTCGGGATTCTTGGGATTCACCCCATATTTAGATAACGGAGGAACTATGATTTTAGTACCCGGACGAATGCGATCGGGATGACCGAGAAACGATTTGTTCTCTTCATATATATATGACCAGAATGCATCGTTGCCGTAGTGTTCGCGTGCTACAGTGGTGAGGTATCGTGTAGTAGTTATGACATCTTCCACGGGAGTGATCGTCTTCATGTCAGACGGATGTGTATCCACCTCTTCGGCACTCGGCCTCTCTACGGAGGCAACCCGCAAGCTGTCGGAACGAAGGCGAGCTATCGAATCAGCCATACGGTCGGCTCGTGCGTTGACTAACGAATCAAGCTTCCGGCGATTTTCATTTGTTTTTCCCTCTTTCAGTTGCACTACAATCTCTTGCTTTCTCGGAGCCGAATATTCCTTAATCAAATAAGCCACTCCTACAAGCAGCAAGGCAGCTACGAATCCCACAAGCATACCCCAACAGAATTTACATCTACGAAAACCGCTTTGCTTCTCTTCATCTTTCCGCGCCTCGGATTCATCATTATCCGGAGTATTTTCAATGATTGCAGGAGTATCATCCTCTTCAAGCACGTATTCAACCGAATCAAGGGAAGTGGAAGAGAAGCCGGCGTTGCCGTAATCATTCTCACTCGATGCTGACTCGCCGGATATTTGCGTTTCCTCAATTACGCAACAATCCTCAGTTTCAGCGTCATAATCCAAATCAAGCTCCTCATCGAAATCATGGGGAGTATCGACGGAAAGTACTTCATCGTCGACAGAATCAGCCACTTCCACCGGAGAAAACATAGCAAAAGATTGATTTACGGCATCTGCCAATCCGGCATCCGGAGTGAAAGCAACTTTCTTATGACCTGCAATAATAAATTCCTGCCCTGTGGCAACACTCACACTCTTTCGCTCCTCGACATCTATGATCCGAAATGTACCGATTCCACGTACCTTAACATCCTCTCCGGCTCCAAGTGTGTCAGAAAGGACGGAAAAGAGCTCGCGGATAAATTCTTCACATTGACGACGCGAACGTCCACTCATCTCGGACATAAGCCTCACCAAAACGGGAAGAGTAAGTTTCTCATTCATCTCTCACCTCCTTTCCCGGAAGAATCCCTTACTTTGGTCTTAAGCAGAGAGGAAGCTCTGAATGTCATGACCACCTTAGGAGGATAGAGCATCCTCTTGCCGGAGGCCGGATTGACAGCAATGCGCTCTACACGCCGCTTCGGCTCAAAAGAACCGAAAGCGGGGATAGCAACAGAATCGAGTTCGGCTCCGGTCTCTCCGAGCACATTGCCGAGACAATCGCAGAGAGAGTCGACTTCCTGAGAAGAAGTATTTAGACGGTCCGCCAGAATGCGGGACAAAGTAGAATATTCCATAATATAAGGTAGAGTTCTCGCCGGCCCCATGAATTTTCATCATAAAGAAGAATAAACAGGGGCAGTTAGACCGACAAAGATAGAAAATAATTATGAAATAGAGAAATTCATGGAAGGCAAAGCATCTTGGGAAATAAAAACAGTATGAAAAGAATGGGGAAAAGAGAAAAAAAAGTCGGAATATTTGGTGGAATAAAATAAAAGCTCTAACTTTGCACCGCAATTCCGGCAACGTCTCTACAAAAGAGTCAAGAAGGAATTACAAAAAATAATAACCAACAACAAATCAACCGGCAAGTTAATGGCAACCAAGATCAGATTACAGCGTCATGGCCGCAAGAGCTACGCTTATTATCCCATCGTAATCGCCGATAGCAGGGCACCACGAGATGGTAGATTTATTGAGAGGATAGGTTCTTATAATCCGAACACTAATCCTGCTACAATAAGTTTGGACTTCGACCGTGCTTTGTATTGGGTAGAGGTAGGTGCACAGCCTACAGACACAGTAAGAACAATCCTTTCCAAGGAGGGCGTAATGCTTATGAAGCACCTCCGCGGCGGTGTGAAGAAAGGCGCATTTGACGAGGCTGAGGCTCAGCGTCGTTTCGATGCCTGGAAGGCAGACCGTACCAAAGTGGCAGATGCCGCTAAGGCTCAGAAGGATGCAGCAGCTGCAGCAGATGCCAAAGCTCGTCTTGAGGCTGAGGCTGAGAAAAACAAAGCAAAAGCTGAGAGCGTAGCTAAGAAGAAAGCTGAGAAACTTGCAGCCGAGGAGGCAGCCGCTAAGGAGGCTCTTGAGGCTGAGACTGAAGCTACTGAGGAGCAGGCAGCTGAGTAAAGTCTGAAAAGCGGAAAATTCCGTTTAAAAGACAAAAAAAGCGAAAATAATTTGCATAGTTGGGAAAAAGTTACTAACTTTGCAACGCAAAACAAAAAAGGCTGCGGATACTTCCGCTAATATTCGCAGTCTGTTTGGCCGATTAGTGTAGCGGTTAGCACGCCACCCTCTCACGGTGGAGACTCGGGTTCGAGTCCCGGATCGGCTACTACCTTTTTTTGCAAGGTCGATTAGTGTAGCGGTTAGCACGCCACCCTCTCACGGTGGAGACTCGGGTTCGAGTCCCGGATCGGCTACGAATGACGAGCAATTGTGAAATTGCTCGTCATTTTTTTATTTGTAGCCTTGGGAATGGGGACGGCTCTGCGAAGCTAAAGCTTCGCCACAGAACCAATTCTCGGACTTATTATCATCGCAAGCTTTTTACATCATGGTATGGAATAGATTTTTAAAGAATAAGGAAAGAGCCTGCATCCGAAGAAGGATTACAGGCTCTTTTATCTTGAGAAAATTTATATCGGAGGTATATTAGCAGGGAAGAGCGGCGTTAGTCTTGTGAACTGCGGCTGCGCTTGCTGCGAAGAGTTTCTTTTCCTCCTCGTTGAGGTCAAGCTCGATGATCTTCTCGATACCACCCTTGCCAAGCACGCAGGGCACACCGATGCAGAGGTCTTTCTCGCCATACTCACCTTCAAGAAGTGCGGAGCAGGGGATGATGGCCTTCTGATCGTGGATGATGGCCTCTACAACCTCTGCAGCTGCAGCACCGGGAGCATACCATGCGGAAGTGCCGAGAAGCTTAGTGAGAGTAGCACCACCAACCATTGTGTCGGCAGCGATCTTGTCAAGCTGCTCGTCAGCAAGGAAATTAGTCACGGGGATACCACGGAGTGTAGCGAAACGCTTCATCGGAATCATAGTAGTGTCGCCATGGCCACCGATTACGAAGCCTTCCACCTCATTGGGATTGGCATTGAGAGCCATGCTGAGGTAGTATTTGAAACGGCTGCTGTCAAGAGCACCACCCATACCGATGATACGGTTCTTGGGAAGACCGGATACCTTGTGGATAAGGTAAGTCATTGTGTCCATAGGGTTGGATACACATACGATCACAGCGTTGGGGCTGTATTCGAGAACGCTCTCAGTCACCTGCTTAACGATGCCGGCGTTAACACCGATGAGCTCTTCACGAGTCATGCCGGGCTTACGGGGAATACCGGAAGTGATTACAACAACGTCGCTGTCAGCAGTGGCTGCATAGTCATTTGTCACGCCTTTGATGCGAGTGTTCATATCGAGAAGGTTGGCAGTCTGCATCATGTCCATGGCTTTACCCTCGGACACTCCCTCTTTGATATCGATCATTACCACCTCATCGGCTACCTCGCGGATTGCCATTACGTTGGCTGCTGTAGCGCCTACGTTACCGGCGCCTACGACTGTTACTTTTGACATAACTTTTGTATTTTTAGATTTTCAGGTTTTAACCTATTGATTATTATTGGGTTATGGTTATGAAATGATGTATTTCACTTCATGTCTGCAAAATTACTGAAATTTTTCCATAATTCCTACGAAAAAAGAAAATTATTCAGATTTTTTCTTTTACAAAGAAAAATTGTCTATAACAGATATCTCCATACCGATATATCACAAATCCATATCTGACGTCAGATATGGATCTTAAAAAAGTCATTTTCGGAGTTTCAAACCAATTTTCCTTTTCCTTCGCGTATGATCTCCGGTTCCCGACCTGTGCAGTCAACTATCATGGAGCCCTCTGTAGCTCCGTCGGCTCCTTCCACCATGAGATCTACCCTACCCTCGTAGGCCTCTTCAATAAGAGATGGTGATATGGCATAATCAGAGTCTTCAAATTCTATTGAAGTGGTGAGCAGAGGATGACCGAGACGTTCGCATATAAGACGAGCTGTGTTACAATCGGGAATACGCACACCCACTACCTTTCTACCCTTGAAAGCTTTCGGTAGAGAAGAGGCTGATTTCAAGAGGAAAGTAAATGGTCCGGGCGTATTATTCTTCATCATACGGAACGCTGAATTTTCTATACGCGCGTATTCCGCCGCCATGGAGATATCCGAACATATAATGGAGAGATTCGTTTTGTCGGGATTGATCCCTTTAAGACGGCATATTCTCTCTATTGCCTTGGGCTCCAGTGCATCGCATACAATACCATAAATAGTATCCGTAGGGATAATCGCTATCTGACCATCGCGCAGAAATGCGCATATCTCGTCAAGCTGTCTGGGGGATGGATCATCATCCCATATCTTTATTGTATTCATTAAAAATAATAAAATATGAGTTGCACCATTATAAACTCACCTGACCATCGCAGATGGGAGTGATTATTTTCCGGCCTCCTCAGGAAAACATGTGGCAAGGGCCGTAGCAAAGTCATTCTCCGGAAGAGCCCCTACAATCTTATTTACCACTTTACCATCCTGCGATACGAAAATGAAAGTCGGAATACTCGTCACACCGTAATCTACGGCAAGATCGCGTTTCTCATCTATATTCACCGACACGAAATCTATCGAGCCCTTATACTTTGCGGCAAAAGATGAAAAAATGGGAGCCATCTGCTTGCATGGAGGACACCAGTCAGCGTAAAAATCCACTACCATAGGGCGTCCGGAAGCACTTACAATCTTGCCTCCTTCAATAGCATACTTCCCTTGATTTTCACGTTCATGGTCAATACGAACCATCTCGGAATCCGCTTTAGCACTTGATTCGGAAGAGGCACCTTCATCACCGTTTTTTCCTTTGGAACATGCGGAAGTGAAAACGCAGGCCCCGAGCGCCAACGTAAAAGCAAAGGAGAGGATTGTTCTTTGTTTGATTTTGGAATATATCATAGTATTTCTATTTTTTTTGACATTATGCTTGTGAGGCAGCTGTAAGAGTATTGCCTATGTGATGTCTACGATTATCATATACCACGTAGCCCGCGCTGAATATGCCCAAGAGGACAAGCATAGCGGCCTGCGATCCCCACATGACAAGGGAGAAGGCTGTGCCCTGCGCATCGCTCACTCCATAGAGGGAAAGTGCGAACATCACTGCAAGATTCCACGGTCCCAGACCACCGTTGGAAGGAACTGCCATCGAGAAAGACCCGAACACAAAAACCACAAGCCCGGGTATAAGGCCGAACGCGAGACCCGGTTCTTCAATCAGGCGACGTGTGAAAGGGAACGCAAAAAAGCAAACATAGGTCTCAAGGAAATAACAAGTCCAGATGCCAAGCGTGAGAACAATATACCACCCTATACCCTTCATGTGAAAAAGAACCTTAAAACCTTGCCATATACGTGAGAGATCAAGGTCAAACTCCCCTATATAACGATTCTTGCGGAAGAAATGACATACAGCCCAAGTGCCAAAAATAATGAACGCGAGCCCACACCATATCCAGGGATCGTCTACAATATGATCTATATCACGACCTATGGCATAATGCGTAAGGAAACTTTCCATAGCCGGATGTGCTACAATCAGCGCAAGAACCATCAGAGCAATCACCACTACCAGATCAGAACCTCGATCACCCATATCAGTGCCGACCACTGTGGAAATCGGACATTTTTGCCTACGTGCCACATATATGCATCGCCACACTTCCCCAAGACGCGGAAAAACAAGATTGAGGGAATATGCTCCGAAAATCGAAACGCTCTCTGCAATCACCGGCATTCTCTTCACTCCGGCGGCACGCAATTGTATGCCCCAACGGATACCACGGATCATATGGGAGAGAGTCGTGATAATCATCATGAGTACTATCCACCAATAGTCGCAACCATCTTTCACGGCCTGCTTCACTTCATGAAAATCCACTTTGTGGAAAAGCCACACAATGAGCCCGATGGATACACAAAGCGGAAGACCATATTTCACGATACAATCCATAATCTTTCTCCATAAGGGCGCCTTGACCGGCCTCTTGCTCTTCGGAGTTGCAACGACAGTAGAATTGGCGGTTGATGTATTCATAACCAAATAACTCCTTTATTTATTAATCATCTTTATGGGTTATAACATTCTTTAAGGCATAACGGTTGATTTCCAATAAGTAAAACTGCCTTGCCGGGGGCTTATACCACGTCCGGCAAGGCAGCTTATATCAGAAGCGGATCAACCTTAATATCAGATTAATCCCAAAATGATCGGAGGATTATTTCCAGTCGGCACTCTCCTCGGGTGTTACCCAAGTAGATTCCACATACTCGAATTCACCCTTACCTACCACTTTGTAAACAATTGTCTCGACAGTGGCAGCACCTGTATAGGCGGTGAAGTTGATAGTATAAGTGACATCCATACCGGAAATAGGCTCAGCATCAGCGTGGAGTTTGGAAAGAGCTCCCTTAAGCACCTCTGTGGAGAAGCGCTTCTTCAAAAGAAGTACAATCTCGTCATCGGTGAGACCCTCGTAACCCTTGTAACCCTCGGGCATATTGTTGAGCGCCGTGGCCGCACGAACGTCCACATTGCCATAGTAAGCTGAAGCTCCCGAGTAGAATTCGGCGTTACCACGATAGTCGATGAAGTATTTTCCGGAGGTGAGGGAAGTATCGCCCATCGGCACACATATATTCTCATATACCCATTCCACACATGCCATATAATAGGTATACGAAGGATCGGTGTTGCGTTCGTAGGGAAGTGTGAGTACTACGGAGGGATTGTAGACCCATTCATTGTCGGAACGTACAAACTGATCGACGCATACTGTGGTATAGGGATCCGCAGTCCATTCACCTTCATTGAAAAGATATTGTCTTGCCTTCACAGCTGTCACCTTATCGGTAGAGTTGTAATAAAGGTAGACCACAGTCTCCATATCCTCCTCCGCTGCATAAGGCAGCGCCTGCTTGAGGAAGATAGGCAGAACGGTGTCATCCTTGCTTCCGGAAAGGTTGCCATAGGTCTCCCCCATTGCGACATAATCGGCATTCTGAAGAACAAGAGTCTTGGCGGGGCGTTTCCAGGTGTTACCACTCTTCTGATATACAGCAGCCTTAGCCTCAGATACTACCTCGGCAGCAGGAGCGCGACGCAATTTCATGCGAGGAGACTTGGCAACATTGTCGATGGCAGTGAAGAGGATATTGAGGTATTTGGTACTGCTTCCGCTGACGGAGATAAGATAACCCGTGAATACGTGTTTCTCACCATCATTGAGCATTGATGTGAAGTAGTCGGGAGCCTGATAGGCAGAACCCTGAACATTATCAGCGCCTTCGATGATAAGGTTGGTGTAGTTGCCTGAATTCTTTACGGTGGCTTCAAAAGAAATATATTCGGCAGTATACTTTCCACTTCGAGCTGCAATTTCGTTGGCCTTTGCTCCGTCTATCTTTATAGGAGAAGGATAGGAATAGGAAGCTTCCCCTACTACGGAATAGCTATCGGATGTTATGGCAATCTGCAGACCGTTATTATAAGAAGAAACTTCGCCGCCTACATTTACATTTGCGCCGATAGCCACGCTGTTCATGTCAAATCCGCTCGCCTGATAGCAGAGCAAGGAAGCACCACTGGCATCGGTCACTACGAATCCACGAGTACAGATACCTGTGACAGCGCCGCGTATATCAGCCTGATCTCCTTCAGCAAGCTTTGAGACAACATCGGTCATCTCCCAAGAGGGTGTCTCCCCTGAGACTCCGCCGAATACGGGGTTGATCTGAGCTTCCTGATAAGCTACATATACATACTCCCCTTCACCGGCAGAGGGATATTTAGCCGAAAGGATAGCCGGGATATGATCCGAAGCGGGACATACGGGGGCGAAAGCGGCGATATAATTATCGTCGGAGCCCCAAGCCTCCCGATAGTCGGTCTCAGTAAGTCGAAGCTGATCGATACCGCTGTTGAGGGCCACAATCGACTCCGGAAGTTTGTCGGCTATCTTATAAGATATCTTGAGGCTTGAACCGTCATTGAGGTTGAAATAGGGGAATTTATCCTGCGATGAGATGAAGGCAGGAATAAGCTCTCTCGCTTCCTCCTCAGAAGAGAAGCAGCCGTTTGTGCCCACAGAGGCATATTCGTTCCCGGCGAGGGAGGCGATTGTCTTATAGTCGTCGGAAGTCAGTTCGTAGGTGACCATAGATGTTCCCGCGGCCACGGGGGGCACCTCGAAACCGTCGAGCCGGTCGTTCCAGGAATTCTCGCTGCAGGCGGTCAGACCAAGGAGGGCCGAGGCGAGAAGAACCGATTTGAATTTATATGATTTCATGTCTTTATAATTCTAATACTTGAATAATCCCGCTTCTTAGAATGTTATCTTGAGGCGCAGGGAGAATGTACGTCCGAAAGAATAGATCACACGGTAAGCGTTCTCCCAGGAACCCATTGTATCGCTGGAAGTGTAAGCGTCCTTCACGTAATAGTTGTTGAAAAGGTTGTTGACGTTGCCATAGAGTGTAGCTTCGCAACCACCGAGTTTGAAGCGATAGGAGGCGTTGAGATCAAGCTCGTTGCCGAAAGGTATCTTCCAGGGATCCTCCACAACAATTGTAGAACCGGCATTGAGATTGGAGCCGTTCACCTGATAGTCGGAGTAGTTGTTGGATGAGCAAGTCCAATCAGCACCGATACGGAAACCCTTGAAAGGCTTGAAGGACACACCGATAGCGCCGGTGATCTGAGCGGAGCCACCGATTTTTCTTCCTTTCTGTTCGAGAATAGCCCAAAGATGATCTTCGGCAAGCACTCCGGAGGCCACTTCTCCATTACCTGCAAGGCTTGACAGAGGCATACCCTGCTCATTATAGAAGTAACCCTTGGCGTTGGAATCCCACTGCCAGTCGCCGAGAGAAGCCATACCGGAGAGTTCAAACCATTTTACGGGGATATACTTGAAGTCAACCTCAAGACCCATGTGGCGAGCGTTGACACCCATAAGGTTCATAGTATACTTGGAGCCATCGCGGAATGTACCGACTTTCTGAGTATCGCGGTCAGACTTATCGATCCATTTTGTCCAGTAGGCATTGACAGTCATCGAGAACTGGGGAGAATGGAAACCATAACCAAGCTCGATAGAACCTACTTTCTCATTATGGGCTTTCGGGTTGATAGCGTTGCTGGTAGCGGCATCGAGGAATACTCCATAAGAGAAGAAAGGAGCTTTGGAGAGGAAACCGCCATTAATGAATACGTTGTTATGGCGGTCGATATTCCAGTTGGCGCCACCCTTGATAGTACCACCGAGGAAGGTCTTCACATCGGATTTCCCATGAGCCTCATCATAGTAGAAATGGTCGATACGCTGATATGATGTAAGATTGAGCGATCCGGCAAGCACGGTTGTCACAGCACCATCGAGGAGACGGTATTCACCCTGAGCGAACAGACCCTCCTGATGGTTATGGCCATCATAGTTACGATAGACGATATCGCCAATTCCTAATTTCTGATACTGCCAGTTGGGATCGAGGGCAGCAGCATTATTTTCGGGTTTTACATTCTTACGGTTCTCATAGTTCATATAGTACTCACCATCGTAAAGATCCACAATCTTATTGTTGTGATGACCTACATAGTAACGGAAATCGATACCGCCGGTGAATGTAAGTTTGTTGGGGATGAACTCATTCTTATAAGTGGATACGAAGCCATACCATTCATGAGAGTTGTTGCTCTGAGACATCACCATATTGGAGCCCTGAGTAGAAGCGGCGTTCATATCTTGAATCGCACCATAGTCGAAAGTGCCGTCGGGACGACGGAAAAGAGTTGTCAGCACACCATTGTTGGCGCCATACCAAGAGGAGTTGGAAAGACTCTGACCATTGTATGTGCCATGACCCTGACCGGAGTAACCGCCACCGGAAGCGAGAGATACGTAGACGGCAGTAGAGAGAGAAGAGAGCTCGTTGATCTGCCAGATATGGTTAAGCGAGATAATGGGCTTATGATAGGAGTTGCGGCTGGAAGTGCGCACCTGACCTTCGTTGTCGTAACCGAATACGGGGTTGTACTTGTACTGGCTCTCACCATCCATATAATTCTTCACATCCTGCCATCCGAGAATTGTGAGACCATTGGCGGAGCTTCGCTGATTGTGCCATTGAGGGGAACCGAAAGCAGTAAGAGAAATCTGGTGAGAATCTCCGATTTTCTTGGAGACATTCACGAAATAATTCCAGCCTTCGAACTCAGTGCCCTGGATATATCCGTTGCCCCATTTGCGAGAACCGAGCACTGTTATAGCCCAGCCGTTGTCCATAAGACCGGTAGAGACAGTGAAGCCGATATCGTTGAGTCCGTCATTACCCATGCCATACCATGCCTTACCACCCTTCTTGGCATCAAGACCTCGAGTAGTCATGTTGATTGTACCGCCGATAGAGGGTGTGGAGAGAAGTGCGGCACCGAGACCACGCTGGGTCTGCATGGAGGAAGTCACATCTGAAAGGCCTGTGAAATTGGACCAATACACACCACCCCACTCCATATCATTCATAGGGATACCGTTGACAATCACCGCAACATTGGGCGATTTGAAACCACGCATATTGATTTTGGCATCACCGTAACCGCCACCGTCGGGAGTAGCCCAGACACCGGGGGTAGTCTTCAGAACCTCGGGGAGTTCCTGATTTCCGAGTTTCACTTCAAGATCTCCGGCTGTAAGTTCGGAAATCGCAATAGGAGTCTGGCGTGTACGTGCAATTGACTGAGTGACAATGACGTCCTGAAGCATTTTGGTATCAGGCTCCATGCGAATCACACCCATTTCCGGAGCAGCTTTAGCCTTTACAGGATGATAACCGATGTAGGAGATTGTAAGCTCCTTGGCATTGGCGGGCACCTTTAGCGAGAATGCTCCGTCAATATCGGTGGCAGTAGCTGTGGTAGTGCCGCTCAAAGCGACAGTGGCACCGATGACAGGTTCGCCCTGTTCATCGATCACCTGCCCATGACAATTCATGACATTCCCCTGCGACCATGCACAGGCGATGCCGACAAAGAACGTCACGGCGATGAGAAATAGTCTCTTCATACCTGGTTGTGATAAAAAAGTTAGTTATTGTGTTGAAGTTATATTCTAAACAATCGCAAAAATAGTAAAAATTTATTAACAAACAATATTTCTATCCTACGCATCCTCTCAAAATTACTAATTTTTTAACATTTCCTCTTTTCAAACCCTCTTCAGCGACAATCAAATGAGAATCGGCAAAAAAACTTCATGGCTTGGATTTGCACAGATGAAAATAAAGAGTTACATTTGCAAGCCGATTGAAATACTCATGTCAACACTCGGCAAACCATCAGAATAATTAAAACAACTATAAACACAATCGACTAACCGCTAACCTATGGCAACAACCGCAGTCACACAGCAACCCAAAGAACTGCTGAGAGACAAGGCATGGGCACGCTGGACAGCGCTGGGACTTCTGGCCTTCGCGATGTTCTGCTCCTACGTCTTCATGGACATTCTCTCCCCTATCAAGGACCTTCTACAGTCGACCAGAGGGTGGGACTCCACCGCTTTCGGCACAATGCAGGGCTCAGAGACTTTCCTGAATGTATTCATCTTCTTCCTCATCTTCGCCGGTATCATCCTCGACAAGATGGGAGTACGCTTCACGGCAGTCCTTTCGGGCGCAGTGATGCTTGTAGGCGCATGTATCAATTGGTATGCGCTGACTGATTCTTTCCTCGGCAGCAGCCTTGAGACATGGTTTAACAATCACCTCAACTACATACCCGGTTTCGATGAATTGGGTGTTTCTCCTTTCTATGAGGGAATGCCCGCCTCCGCCAAACTCTCTGCAATCGGCTTCATGATCTTCGGTTGCGGTGTGGAGATGGCCGGTATCACCGTAAGCCGCGGCATCGTGAAATGGTTCAAAGGTCGCGAAATGGCTCTCGCCATGGGATCCGAGATGGCTCTCGCCCGTCTGGGTGTAGCCACCTGTATGATATTCTCCCCCGTATTCGCCAATCTCGGCGGCGATATCAGCGTATCGCGTTCAGTAGCATTCGCCGTAGTGCTCCTCATGATTGCCCTTATCATGTTTGTGGTCTACTTCTTCATGGATAAGAAACTTGACTCTCAGTCGGGCGAAGCCGAGGAGAAAGACGAGCCATTCAAGATTTCCGATCTCGGCAAGATTCTCTCAAGCTGGGCTTTCTGGCTTGTGGCTCTTCTCTGTGTGCTTTACTACTCCGCTATCTTCCCCTTCCAGAAGTATGCCGTAAACATGCTTCAGTGCAACCTTACATTCACTGATGTGGCTCCCGATTCATTCTGGGCAAAAGATTCAGTGGCAGTAGTGCAGTATGTCATCATGATTCTTGTGGCTATCGCCGCTTTCGCTTCCAACTTCCAGAAAAAGGTAAGCATGAAAGCAGCTCTGCTTGTTACGAGTATCGTAGGTCTCGTGATCTACTGTTATATGGGCTATATGCGCCAGTCGGCCTCCACAATCTTCTCCGTATTTCCCCTGCTTGCCGTAGGTATCACTCCGATTCTCGGCCATTATGTAGACTATAAGGGTAAAGCCGCTTCTATGCTTATCGTGGGCGCCCTGCTCCTTATCGCCTGTCACCTTACATTCGCATTCATCCTTCCCCTATTCAAGGATAGCGCGGTAGGCGGTGTGGTGGTAGCTTACGTAACAATCCTGGTGCTTGGTGCCAGCTTCTCTCTTGTTCCTGCATCGCTTTGGCCGAGTGTTCCTAAGCTTGTGGATGCCAATATCATCGGTTCGGCTTATGCTCTTATCTTCTGGATTCAGAATATCGGCCTTTGGCTCTTCCCGCTTCTTATCGGTAAGGTGCTCGACGGCACTAACCCCGATGTTGTGGCCGGTCTGCAGAATGGCACTATGACTCCGGAGCAGGCGGCCGTAAGCTATGATTACACATGGCCTCTCGTAATGCTCGCCTGTCTTGGCGGCGCGGCGCTCATACTCGGTCTTGTGCTCAAGGCTCTCGATGCAAAGCGTCATCTCGGGCTGGAACTTCCCAATGTGACAGAGTCCGCCACAGAGAAAGCGGAAGCAGAAGGCGCAGAGGTAGTTGCAGCAGAGGGATAATTCCAATCGCAATATCATAGTTAAAATATTATTTTTCAGGAGCAGCGTATCGCACGATATGCTGCTCTTTTTTTTGCGCCAATTTTAACGTTACTTCCCGTACGGAATGTTGAGGTGCGAGGTGTTTTTGGGAAGATTGATTAAATTTTTTTGTAGAGAGGAATTATGTTGATTCGTTTTTGTGATTAAGCCGGAAGATATGTAAGTAATTTTGCAATGTAAAAAGAGACTAACACTAAGCTATATTTATAGATGAAGATAAAATTACTTTTCGCATTGTCGGCTATCGCAATGCTGAATAATCCGATGCTTGCGGACAATGTGTCACCGGATTTCCCGGAAGATGAGTCCGGGCAGACTTCGGAAACCATCGACTATGCGTCGTGGATGAAGAATCTGAGTAGCGGCGCTTATATCGACCAGGTTTCAATCCCGGGTACTCATGACGCGGGCACAGGCAACGGTACGTCGTCAGATAATTTAGCACGTACGCAGGAATTAAGTCTTGAGGAGCAGTTCAGAGCCGGTGTCCGAGCCTTCGATCTTCGCCCCGCCGCCAAGGGAAATACTCTCCAGATTTACCATGGCGCAATCAAGACAAATGTAAGCTTCGAAGAGGCTCTTGATACCTTTGTAGAGCTTCTTAATGAGAATCCTTCGGAGTTTGTGGTAATCGTGATGCGCCATGAGGATGATAGCGAGGGCGATGCCGACAAAGAGAACTGGGGCGTATTGATGAATAATATGCTTATGCAGGAGAAATATGCGGAGTATCTCAAAATGTTTGCCTCCGATCTAACCGTAATGGATATGCGTGGCAAGATATTGGTGCTCAGTCGCGACAGTTATGCCACCACTCCTGTAGGAGGATACATTTCGGGATGGACCCACAGCGCGAACTTTGATGAGCAGAAGAAAGCAAAAGTGCAGGCTCCGCGTAATTCCGTCTCAGCGGTAGTGCAGGATTATTATGAAATGGAGAATAATGAACAGCAGCAGATAAAGGCAGACGCTATCAAAACAGTTCTGGATTATTCCACTCAGCTTCATACCAAATCGGGACACAATTGGGTGATAAATCATACTTCGGGATATTATGCATCCTCTTTTTTTGATAAGCTGAACATGCAGAATTGCTATCGCAAGAATGCTGCCGTCACTAATATAGAGGTGGTGAATTATCTTGCCGATGAAGACCATGCGGGACCTACCGGGCTCGTGATGATGGATTTCGCGGGTGTAGACCGTTCCGGAAGTTATGACGTAAACGGCAAGCAGCTTGTAGAGGCAATTGTTGCCAATAATTTCCGATACACAATGCGCGGAATAGTAACCGGTGTGGAGGAAGTTTCCGGAGAAAGTGGTATCCGTATCCTCGGCAACGAAATCATGGCTGACGGAGAGATTACGGTGTATCGTCTTGACGGAACTCGTGTAGCCGACGGCGAGAACAACGTCAGCATCAGCGTTCCCGGTCTGTATATCGTACGATCCGGTTCGCACTCCGAGAAGGTGATTATCCGCTAAATTACCTCCCTCTGAACCAAACTACGCTGCAACCTGCCTCAAACCCTCTTGAGGCAGGTTGCTCCATATTCACCCCACTAACCACAACTACCTCACGTCTTCGCGTTTCCTTAAACCTCTTATTATTAATCCCTTACTTAAACTTCCCATTATAAATAAGGTCAAACATAAAAACGCTATGAAGAATAAAGGGTTTAACTCGCGTAGATTTCTGCTATTTGCAGGTGTGATGCTGACGCTACTTCACGTAGGATCTGTGACTGCGTGGGGAGCAAAAGAGAAGGAAGTGCCTCAAACCAGTTCAAGAGCAGTGCCTCCTGTAGTAAAAAAAGGCGTTTCTTCTGAAGATTTTGAATTAACCATTTCTTTAGATCCGCCTATAACAAAGAAATATAATGTATATTTGGATAAATTTGTTGTATGGACCGAAGATACCGCCTCGGTTATAGCGGCTGTTGAAAACCGGAAATTTATCAAAAATATTAGCCTGTCCAAAGGTGGGAGCTGGAGAATCAGCATTAATACAGGCGATGCAAAAGCAGGGAAACAGCTTAGAGAGAAGTTGAGAACCCTGAAAGAAGTAGACAGGTTAGATAATCACCTCTATACTTCTGACTTAGAGTTGGTACCAAGTGACGAACTCTCAGCAAAGCTCTATAACAACTCCGATTCTATTGAATTTAAAAAGTATGCTGAGTCATTAGGACTGAGTATTGAACGATATGAGTTATTCAGTGGTATATATTGGATACTAAGAATAAACCCCGGAAATAAAAGATCTGTGCAGACTATCCTATCAGATCTTCTTTCTTCCGGCATGGTCATGAAATGTGATGTATTAATGGATTATATGTCCTCAATACAAGATTTTTCCTACGATCCATATATTAAGGAACAATGGGGACTATATAATCTCTCTAATCTAACCGAACCGCGTAGAAATAAATACACTGATTTAGATGTAGGACGAGCTTGGAACCTTTCCACAGGAAGGGATATCAATATTTGTATTATTGATAAAGGTTTTGATATTTTTAATGACGATATAAAAGGAAATCTGAAGAAGTGCTATGATGCAAGTTATCTTGGGGACTCTATTCTTGCTAATGATGATCATGGAACATGGTGTGCTACTATTGTAGCTGGAGTAAGAAATAATGATTTTGGAATATCAGGAGTAGCTCCGGATGCAAAATTAATGCTGGTAAGAATAGAGGATTCTGAAAATCCCAATGATTTACCACTGAAACCAGATGTTCAAATTGCAAATGGAATTAGCTGGGCTATATATAATGGTGCAGATATTATTTCATGTTCTCTCTCTTTTGCATATAATTATATCATTGAGGACTTAATTTCAATCGCTCTTACTGAAGGCAGGGGTGGCAAGGGTTGTATTTTTGTAAATTCCGCAGGAAATAATGGTGTAGATAGCGTTATGAATTTTCCCGCCCGAGTATCTGGTGTTATGGCAATTGGCTCAGTAGATTCTAATATAAGGCGGGCGTGGTTTAGTAATTATGGAAAGAATCTATTTGCAGTAGCACCCGGAGTTAATATTTGTATGGGTGAGACAAATGGTACCATAATTTACAAAAACGGTACGTCCTTTGCGTGCCCTGCTGTCGCAGGAGTTGCAGCTTTAATCTTGCAGGTGTATCCTGAGGCCACAGTTTCAGACGTACGGGAAATAATTCAGTATAATTCTTTTCAACCTGATGATTGGGATAATGACGGCCGTCTCCCGGGAGTATGGAGTAAAGAATATGGATATGGTCTTGTTAATTCATATTACTGTGTAAGGGAAGCAATTTCACGTGGTAAAAAGGGATGGTCAGTACCACAACCTTATCCCACCCCGGATTTACCTGATGAATAAACAAGGCCGACTTAAAAGAATAGGATATAATCCTGTAATATAAACTATCTTTACGAGTTCGATGCACAATCCTATAATGTAATATTAGATGAGATAATGATATATAAAGGTTTTAACTCGGGTAGATTTATGCTATTTGCAGGTGTGATGCTGACGCTACTTCACGTAGGGTCTGTGACTGCGTGGGGAGCAAAAGATGCTCAAGGGATAGCGCAAGTTTCCGATCGCGGTCAAAGAGGTATTCCTCCAAAAGCCGCTAAAGGAATTAGTCCTGAGCGAGTTGAGGTAATTTCATCCTTGAATCCCCCAAAGGCTACCTCATACGATGTATATCTCGATCGCTTTGAAATATGGACTGAGGATACTCTCGCTGTAATTAATGCGCTTGAGAATCCGGAGTATGTAAAAGGAGTAAAACGGTCATATGGTGGCAGCTGGCAAATCAGCGTCAACACAGGAAATCCCAAAACAGGAAAACTATTAAGGGATAAATTAAAAAAATTGCCTGTTGTTGACAGATTGGAGAACCATCTGTATATTCCTGATTATGAAGTAGCTCCAAGCGATATGTACTATGCGACCCTGTATAACCCTTCTGACTCTGTACAATTTAAAGAGTTAGCAGATTCTTTAGGATTACGATCGGAGAATTGGGTATATAATAATGCTCGATGGCTTCTATATACCAAACCGGGGAATAAGCGCTCATATCAAGATATTATCCATTCAATTCTCCAGTCCGGATTAGTAGAGAATTGCAGTGTTGCGATGGATTATTATTCCTCAATGCAAGCCTCCAACTAAAGACAAAAAAGAGTATTAAAACTTAATAAAATAGCACCAAATTTACTACAAGATGATTTATAATGCTAATATTTTATCTTAGTTGACTTATTACGATTAATCCTGAAATATAACATACGAAATGAAGAAAAAAGAAGGACTAATATTGCTATGGCTCGTCTTCGCGGCGATAGTCGGCGGCTCATTTTATGGGGTTGCACAAGAAGATGGGGTTAAAAGGTACCTGCCTCCACCTCCCCCGCCTGCTCCCTCTCATGCGAAAGGTGTGGAACCGGAATATCTGTTTGAGTACAACTCGAGTAATGAGAAGGAATACTATGAGGTGTATCTTGACAAATTCACTGTTTGGACAACCGATTCTATGGCGGTCTACTCCTGTCTCCGGAATCCGGAATATGTTAAGAATTCTTATGAAAGTTCACCCGGGATCAGAAGAATGGAATGTTCTATTGGAGATGTAAAATTGGGTAAAAAGTTACGCGATAACTTACGAAAAATTTCGGGGGTGATTAGAGTAGCAAATTATTGCTATGACACATCCACAAAAACGGAATGCCGTCCCGAAGATGAGGTGAATGTTATGTTGAAAAATAGCGCTGATTCCGTGAAATTATTTAGCATGATTGATTCTATAGGAGGTAAGGTCATACCGGGAATGACATTTAGACCCGACAATTTTTGGTCGATAGAACTAATGTCTTGTAAATCAACAGCTATAGAATTAGCAAATTATCTCTATGAGACCGGGCTATTTGAATGGGCACGCCCTTATTTCTGGACAGAAATGTGTAGAGAATAAGAATTAAAGGTATTTGGTTACAGCCGAGAATAAATATATAAACAAGAGGCTGTGTCGTAATTATGAACCGCACCCCAAAAGTTAGACAAAAAACTTTTGGGGTGCTTTTTATGAAGTACAGTTATGAACACCGACTCGTCATTGTTCAACGAGTAAAACAAGGAGAAACGATTGCGCATCTT
>JAAVEO010000041.1 GCA_014801225.1 Bacteroides sp. | reverse complement strand
CATTTCTTTTCAAATGCCTAAAAATACAAATAGTCAAGACGTTATACAACTTTTAGCCTGCAATTTGAACCTTAATGCATCGGCGATCCGATTTCAGCCTGCAATTTGACCCTTAAGCCTGATAATCAACGTTATAAGGGCTTTCATATGGATTCCAATGTATTTCATTGGAAGATCCAGCAATAGCACGTGCTACTTTATTTCTGGCCGTTTCAATAACTGCGACAGCTTGTCGCAGTATATCTTTATATTCAGATTCATTATGAATGGCGATGATTGTTTTCATTTTACAAAATTACTAAATAATTCCTGAATATCAGACTTCTACTTCTCACAATTCTATCAGAATACTTCTTGACGCACCGTCCAACCTATAAGTGATGTCTAAGACAAATACGTCACACTTCCAAATCTAATGTTTTTACACAACTTTTGGAAACGTGATGGCGGATTTGGATAGGGGCAATTGTGATTATCCATCTCTTTATAGACTGTATATGGAAGTGTACGAGAGAGCCAAATCGCGTATTTTTTACCCACATTTGGCTCGTCATTGTTGTGAATTGTGGAAACTCACTGATTTTCAATTGGCACCGTAGTGGAAATGATATTTAGTTCGGTTTGGTTCGGGCTATATATACGCCCGATGAACTAACCCTAACTATATATGGCTGATGAAAAGAAAAACATGATTCTGGGGGTTGACTTGGGGGTACCCCCTAAGTCAACCTCCAAGTCAGGGCACAAGATAACAAGTTTAGAATGAACACCCTAATTAATTATCAATGATATTACCAAAAGAATCGGCAACTTTTTCAAGCTGCCGATTCAATTTTTTTGGCGGTTCTTATCCCGAACTTGCGTTATGAGGGAAGAAGTAATCAGTCCATGCGATCGCGGTAATCGTCGTAGGAGAAGACTCGGAGCAATTCCGGCTCTCCGTTCTCAGGCTGGAGATATATGGAGGGATGGTCAATGCCATTGAACATGTTGGTCTTGACAGTGGTATAATGATTCATGTCAAGCAAAGTGAGTCGGTCACCGGCTTTCAAAGGTTCTTTGAATTTCCAAGTGCCTACGAAGTCACCGCTAAGGCAGGAATTTCCTCCGAGACGATACTCATATCCGTCTTCTGCATCATCAGGAAGAGCCTGTGCGATAGCCGGACGATAAGGCATTTCGAGACAGTCGGGCATGTGGCATGCAAACGAAGCATCGATAATCGCAGTACGGATTCCGGCGTTCTCCACCACATCCAACACCGTCACCTCAAGATCTCCCGTTTGCCATGTAAAAGCACTTCCCGGTTCAATGATAAGTTCCAGATTGGGATAATCACGCTTAAGCTCTTTCATCAGGCGGATAAAGAGGTCGGTATTATAATCTTTACGTGTGATGAGATGTCCGCCACCCATATTCAGCCATTTCACTTTGGGAAGAAGATGTCCGAACTGACTGCGGAATGCTTCAAGCATCTTTTCCAGATCTTCGCTTGAAGATTCGCATAGGGCATGAAAATGCAGACCCTCGATACCCTCCGGCACACCATTAGCTACCGCTTCAGGCATTTCTCCGAATCTCGAACCCGGAAGACAAGGATTATATATATCCGTCTCTATCACCGAACACTGAGGGTTCACTCTTAATCCGGGACTCACGTGTCGCTCGGGATGAGCCGCGTTATAGGTTTCGATATCCTTTTTGAAACGCTCGAACTGCGCGATGGAGTTGAATGTGATATGATTGCATCCCTCCAGAAATTGTGGAAAGGTTCTGTCGGTATATACCGGGCAGTAGGCATGCACATCGTTGCCGAGGAAATCGAGCGACAGCTTCATCTCGTTGAGCGAACTCGCAGTGGAAGCTCCGAAATACTCTTTGATAATGGGGAAAGTCTTCCAAAGTGCGTTGGCCTTGAACGCCATAATTATCTTTATTCCGGCTTCATCCGCCACACTGCGAAGTTTCCGCATATTATTGCGCAGACGTTCCTCATAAACGATATAGTAAGGTGTTGGCAATACACCTTTATTTCTTTCTATTGTCATTTTTCAATCAGAGTAATTTGAGTTTTGCGAATTTCAGGAGAAGTTTCTTTTCTCCTACTTCGGAGAAGTTGATGACAACGGTCGGTTCGCCGCTCAATTCACCGAGCGATACCACAACACCATGACCTAACTTCTCATGCGCCACTTTCGTACCTGTAGGCAACACATCCTGCGTAAGATGTCCATATTCTCCCGGCGTGCCGGATGATGGCGCGGCGGAAGAGGTCACACGGGGTGTGCTTATGCGCGAACCGGATATCGGCGTGATTCTTCGTGTAGTGGCGGTAGATGTTGTTTTGTTTCGGCTCCCGTAACCGGAATATCCTCCGTAAGAAGATTCACGACTGCGGTAGCCGGCAGTCGGGTCAGTAAATCCACGGGTCGCACCTCCGCCTATGGAATCGGAACGCTTGAGATTCAGGAATCTGGGATTTATCTCAGAAAGAAATCGCGATGGCTGTGTCATCATTGTCTGCCCGTTGCGGAAACGCGATCCGGCGTATGTGAGGACACAGGTAAGTTTTGCTCTGGTGATAGCCACATAGAGCAGACGCCTTTCCTCTTCTACGGCAGCAAGGGTATCCATTGACATTGACGAGGGGAACAATTCCTCTTCCACTCCTACCACGAATATATGACCGAATTCCAATCCCTTGGCGGCATGAGCCGTCATTAGAGTCACCTTCGGCCCCTCCGTTTCATCATCTGAATCCTGATCGGTGGCAAGCATCACTTCCGACAAGAAGGACCGCATATCGGTTTCCGATTCTCCGGCTTCCACTCGCATCTGTACAAATTCCTTAAGGGCCGCAAGCATCTCCGAGAGGTTCTCTTGCCGGCTTATGCTTTCGGGGGTATTGTCGTGAGCGAGTCGGGCGAGTATCCCTGTACGATTGTAAATCAACTGACCGAGGGAATATGCATCCGCTCCGGCCGTGTTATCATCGATAAAGGCTTGTATAAGATCGCGGAAGCCCTCCAGTTTCTTCTTCGTGCCTGAATTGACATCAAGTTGAGACGCTTCCATGTTGCAAATCACCTGCCACAGACTCTTCTCTCCAAGCGTGGCGGCCATCTGCAATTTCTTCAACGTTGTCTCGCCGATACCGCGTGTAGGATAGTTGATCACTCTCCTTAGAGCCTCGTCATCATCCGGATTGATGGAGAGGCGGAAATAGCAAATCACATCCTTAATCTCCTTGCGCTGATAGAAGGATAGACCGCCGTAGATGCGATAGGGGATATTGCGTTTACGAAGAGATTCCTCTAATGCTCGCGACTGGGCGTTAGTGCGGTAAAGCACGGCATACTCCTCGTAAGAATCGTGATAGGTAAGCTTGGTATTGGTGATCATATTCGCTACGAGATAAGCCTCCTCCATATCGCTATATGATTTCACCACTTCTATCAGGTCTCCCTTGTCGTTCTCGCTGTACACATTCTTCCGCATCTGATGCTGGTTCTTCTCGATAAGGCTGCTCGCTGCATCCACGATATTCTGTGTGGAGCGGTAGTTGCGCTCGAGTTTGAACACTTTTAGATCGGGATACCTCTTCTCCAAGGTCAGGATGTTGCCGATATTTGCACCGCGGAATGAGTAGATACTCTGCGCATCGTCGCCCACAAGGCAGAATTTGCGGTTCTCTCCCGTAAGCTGATTCACGATGAGATGCTGTGCGAAGTTAGTGTCCTGATACTCATCCACCAATATATATTTGAAGAATTCCTGATAGTGGCGTCGAATATCGGGATGATCGCGGAGAAGAAGATTCGTATTGACGAGGATATCGTCGAAATCCATAGCGTTGGCGCGCTTGCATCGCACGCAATACTCTTTATATATCTGTCCCGTGGCCGGACGCTTCGCCCTCCTGTCAGCCTCGTAATTCTCCCTGACGAGCATGTATTGGTCGGGATCTGTCAGTTCATTCTTTGCGTTGGAGATTACGTTGCAGATAGTGGCGGGCTTGTATTGTTTCTCATCCAGCCCAAGTTCCTTCACGATAGTCTTCACAAGCGATCGTGAATCGGTTGTGTCGTAGATCGTGAATCCTGATTTATATCCTATCTCCTCAGCGTGACGCCGGAGCATACGCAGGAAAATGGAGTGAAAAGTACCCATCCATAGGCGTGAGGCGAGTTTTTCTCCTATAATGGCGGTGATACGCTCTTTCATCTCGCGGGCTGCCTTGTTGGTGAATGTAAGCGCGAGAATGCGCCAAGGTTCGTAACCATGACGTATAAGATCCACTATCTTGTAGGTCAGCACTCGGGTCTTGCCCGATCCGGCGCCGGCTATCACAAGTTCAGGACCGTCGTTGTAGACAACGGCGGCCCTTTGCTGTTCGTTCAGCCCGTCAAGATAATTGTAGGGTGATGATTCTTCCTGCATCTGGAGAATAAGATAAAATATTAGTTTTCCGAGTAGGCCCGTCGTATGGCGTCATAGTCGGGAAGCTCGGGAATAAACTGATAGCTGTTCGATTTATAATCTATCACACAACAGTAGTGACGCATTCCGTTTGAGACTACAAGATAACGGGCTCTCAAAGTCATATTGTAGCGTACTATCTGGTCAAAAGTATCCTGAGTGACGGTGACTTCCGGAGCCTTGAATTCCACTATCATAAGCGGGCGCCCATCCGGACCGAATACCACCGTATCACAGCGCTTCCGGGTGCCGTTGACTTCGATTCCGATCTCATTAGCCATGATTGACGCGGGATAATGCAAGTCTTGGCGCATCCATCCCGTGAAATGCTGACGCACATGCTCCTCGGGGGTAAGTACCACATATTTCTTCCTCAAGGGGTCAAACACTTTCAGCCGCCCTTGATCTTCCTGAATACGAAGGGTGATGGCCGGAAGGTTGAGGCGAGGATACTTGGCAGCGAACTCCTCCGGGGTCATCGTTTGATAAATCCGTTGGCGGGAGTATAGGCGGGGTCGAACACAGAGTTGAGAAGATCTGCCAGACGAAGGCCGCCACGCTCAAACTGCTGTTCGATAGTCGGTGTCCATTTCGCTATATAGTCATAGCTGATATTGGTGCCTTGCGGAGTTGTATCATACACCTCTTTACAGATTTCATAAGTCTCCTTGCCCCATGAGTGCGGAGTGCCCCCGTTCACGATTGCAGCCTGCTCCTCGGGTGAAAGTCGGTCGATTTCTCTCTGCCATTCTGTGTAACTCCATTTATGAGCGCTCTCGGGTAGCGAACTGTCCCAAACGGAGTGAATATTATTGTCGCGGTTGAAATATTTCACAGTCCATCCATTGCCGCCACGGTCGGAGGCATGACCCATGTGCATGGGCTGATGGATATCTCCGAGAAAATGAACCACCATCTTGAGCGCCAGCTGACGGGCCTCTCGTGAAGCGGAGGGATCGAGAAGCACTGCCGTCTGGTCCTCTATCGCTTGCTGAATATCACCGCTTTCCAAAAGAGGGGCCGAGTCATAAGTCATATCGGCATCTATATTCTTGTAATGCCATGTCTTGGAATAGGCATATTCATCCGTATGCGACGCATTATCAAGCCAGTTGGCCCAGTATACGATCGACTTGCCATCAAGCAGTTCGGAGATGGCTGCGGCAGTAGTGGGCGTAAGATGATTCTCGGCGATAAATGCTACTGTGTCATGTCCCTTCTGTCCCCAGCCGAAAGCCGGGGCTGCCCAAAGCGACATCAAGGAAAGAGCGGAAAACGGCATCAACGCTCCACGCAAAATTCGTCTAATATCCATATCTCTTTATTTAATTAAGCAAAATTACAAAATCTCCTCGACTATTCCAAATCCTCTCTCCTCTGCTCTGCTTCCGCATCGATTTGGAGAAATTAAAGTTTATCTTATTTTTGGAAAGATGGGATTTCATCGGGATGGAAGATAATAGAGACGGAAGTAGGGGAGGAGGCCATGAAATAGCCGAGACAGCGGGGGCCGGTGAACATTGCAGGACCATTGCTGTCGTTGGACAACGCTTCGAGGTAAGAATGCATCTCACGTGTGACGGGAGATACAGTAAAGGTTAGAATATCTCCGTCATAAAGAACGTCTTCATCGTCTTCTTGATCAGTGTCTTTACGGGAGGTAAATGTAAAATATGTAACCAGTCCGTCAGTAGCTCCTCTGTCGTCGATCTCTCCCCATTTATAGATTTTACCGTTGCGGTAGAGTTTTACCCAATAGCAATCTCCATGTGTGGATGAATCGTCAAGAAATTGTCCTTGAAATACGGCCACTTCGTCGTAGGGCATTGAAATCCAGTTTAATTCCGCACTCACTATATCCGTTGCCGCGAACATTACTGTCTCAGCCTCGTGCGTATTGCCGTTACGTTCCACACTGAGACGGTAGCGATGTCCTGCGATACCGGGAGTGGAATCCACATAATTTCCTGTTGAATCAGTCTGAAGAGTGATTGCTGTTCCCTTATCAAGATCCGCGAGCGTTACTGTTGCATCCGTCAGGCGCAGCTGATTCATCGGTTCGGCCATAGGTGTGGTTTCGGTAATAGCCACTACTATGCCCTCAGGTGTCAGATTGGCTTCTATTACTGTCAGTGGTTCGATATCGATATAGTCGAAATCAATCTCTTTTTCACATCCTGTAAGGAGAAGCACTATACCCGAAGCGTAGAGGATCAAATCTTTAATATTCATGGAAAAGTATGAGTTTTAAATCCGGCTACACTCTAAAATTTCAAGGTATATGAAATAGAGGGTAGAATTGGAAGAATTGTGGATACCACGGCTTTTGTGCCGGATGGATTCTCCGGAGCATCGGTAAAATATACCACATAAGGGTTATATCGGAAATATACGTTATAAAGCCCGAATGCCCATTCGTATGTAAAGCGCCGTCCCTTATGCGTATATTTAGCCGAGAGATCGAGACGATGCGTTGAGGGCGTAAGGTAGCCGTTGCGACGAGAATAAAAGTAGCACGTCTCGCCGGCGATTTCATATTTTACATCGGGAGCGGTCAATGGTTGTCTGGAGAGGTAGATCCAGCATCCGGAAGCGCTCCATCTGTCATTAAACCGGTAGATGGCCGTCGCCGAAAAATCATGGCGGCGATCGTTGGTCGCATTATACCATTCTCCATCGTTTATGCCGGCGATTTTCGTTTGGGTGCGTGAAATTGTGTAGGAAATCCATCCTGTAAGCTTACCTGAATTTTTCCGCACCATAAACTCCACACCGTAACTTCGGCCTTTACCTCCAAGAATCAGACTCTCCAATGAGATGTCCGACATCATACCACGTCCGTCTTTGAAATCGTAGACATTCCTGATACCTCGATAGTACCCTTCTACCGACCAGTCGAACATTCCGTCGGCTGTCATGCCGTTATATCCTACTGCATAGAGCGTAGAGAGTTCAGGCTTTACTTCCGCCGAGGTCAGCGCATAACGGTCGAAGGGGAAGGATGTGGCACTCGAACGGATACAGTGCAGGTTTTGTGAACTGATTCCATATCCGGCCTTAAGATTGTGAAGGGGAGAGAGTGTATATTTCAGGTTGAGGCGTGGTTCCGCTGTAACATACGTTTTGCTCCTGAATTGCACCTCATTGCCAAGAATTGATAAATAGCGATGCCATTTTGGAGAAGAGAGCACCGATGACACGTTGAGTCTTGCTCCGGCCGTTAACTCAAGACAATTGAAGAAACTTCCCGTATAGTCAGCCCAAACTGAATTTTCTATCAATGATCTGATCTCACGTTCTTGCTGATTATTGACATTCCATTCTGCGGATTTTACTCGTGTCAAGTCAGAACGAACTCCGGTCTCCAACGAATGATTTTCACTAAAGGACAATCGCATCTTCTCGTTGACTGCATAATTATGTATGTAGGTCCACATTGTCTGGTCCATATCCATAATATCCGCCGACATTTTCGGTTCGAAATGTGTCATGGCTATACCGGTAGTGAAAGATGCTATCCCGTTAGTACGGGCAGTCCAATTGATTGCTCCGCCCAAATTCCCCCAATATAACCCCATCAGTTTGGAGATAGCCAGATTGTCGTGACTGAGGAAAAAAGAACCGTCCACGATGTGCTGTGAATTGGGCTGAAACCTGAGTTTTGCCGTGACATCATAAAAATTCATTATTGTGGAACGATATTGAGGCACCAATTTCAAAAATGCGTCGACGTACGAACGTCTGGCCGTAACGGCAAACGATAGTTTATCTTTCACAATCGGTCCTTCCGCTTTGAGTTTAGCTGCTAATATTCCTACAGATAGGGATGCGTGAAAGTCTTGCATATCGCCGGGTGCCAAAGTCGTTTCAAGCACAGCTGACGAGGCTCCTCCGAATCCGGCCGGAATAGGCCCCTTGAATAGAGTGGCTCCGGAGATTGCGTTATCGTTAAATGTGGAAAATATACCCATTAAATGGGAGGGATTATATAGCGAAATGCCATCGAGGAGGATGTGATTCTGCGAAGCATTACCGCCTCTCACTTCAAATCCGCCCCCGGCATCCCCTTCGCTTCTTACACCCGGTAGCAAAGCTAATGCCTTGATAATGTCATTTTCCCCGCCGAACCCCGGGAGGGAAGCAAATTTTGTCAATTCAAGACGCTCAGCTCCGATGCGCCCGTTCTGCAAACGTTGGCGTGCGGAATTCCCGGTCACGACCAATTCGGTAAGTTCTTCCGAAGATGTAGTCGTGTCTACCGGTTCAGCTGCACGTGCGACCGAAGTTACGCCTGCTAAACAAATTAAAAAACCGATTCTTGAATTCATCATGCAAAATTAGCTATTATTTCCTAAAAATGGAGAGGAAGTGTTGGATGATTGAATTGTTTTGCTTAATTTTGTAGCTACTTTGGGGGCTTCAGTCCCTTAAAAAATTTGAGGTGCGGGTTTTTGTTATTCTCTTGCCTCCTTACTTCATCCTCATTCATGAAACTGAATAATCTCTTCAAAGCCGCAATCTTCTTACTCCTCTTTTCCGGAGTTTCGCCGGCCTTCGCACAATGGCAGAGCCTGGTGGTGGATTTGCGTGATGCTGACCCGGTGGTGCTCGACATCTCCGCTACTCTCGCAGTCTCGTTCGAGAATGGTATTTTCACTATTTCCGATACGGATACGTTCATTGAATTTCCGATGAACGATGTAGTGGCTGTATCTCATTCCCGGCGTCCGTTCAATATAGCTACAGGGAATGAGCAGGCTTCTCTTCCCGCTGATGAGCGTAAAATTACACTTCGCCCCGGAACGGTTCTCCTCTCGGGTTTTGCCGATGGAGAAACCCTCACTATTTATACTCCGGATGGCTCGGTGGTTCTTTCCCGTCCGGTCGCGGGTGAGACGGAAGTATCTTTACAAACTTTGGGTAAGGGAATTTTTATACTTAACATCGGAGGGCTCTCCTGTAAAATCAGAAATATATGATTAAAAGATTCGCAGCTGCTTTTTTCATCGCGGCTACTATGACTTCCGGTGCCTCCGCCCAAGATTTCCTTACCATATTCCTGAATGACGGTGACGCCCTCCGCGTACGTCCTTTTGACGCCGACAGCATCGCTTCGCTTCGTTACAGCCGCGTTCTCGCTGGGGATGATACTGATTCTGATAATGAATTGGACGGAAATGAATGGGAAGAACCCATGTCGGCATTCACTCATCTGGATGTCATCATGAAGAATGGAAATTACACATCATTCCCGCTTGATTCCATTCAGCAGTACGGATTCAATGCTATGGTACCGGTACTTCGCATCAATACACAGGATTATGTAGAAGAGATTACGAGCAAGACTGATTATCTCAAAGGTTACTTCACTGCTGACTGCCGTGGCCGTTACGAGGATATCGACAGTGTGGAGGTGAATATTCGCGGACGTGGCAATACTACATGGATGTATCCGAAGAAACCTTATCGCCTTAAATTCGATAAGAAGATTTCCCTGTTCGGTCTGGCAAAGGCTAAAAGTTATGCTCTTCTTGCCAATCATCTTGATAATACACAGATGTGTAATGCAGTAGCTTTCCGTGCGGCTCAACTTCTTGATATGCCTTTCACCAATCATTCCATTCCTGTAGATGTCTATCTCAATGATATTTACAAGGGATCCTATCAACTCACTGAGAAGACAGGCATCAATAGCGGAAGTGTGGATATTGATGAAGAGACCGGAATCATGTGGGAAATCGATACTAACTTCGATGAAGATCCGAAATTCATTTCCCCCGTATACAGTCTTCGGGTCATGGTGAAGGATCCCGATTTCGAGGAGCTCGCGGAGGATGATCCTTCTGTATCGGCAGAAGATCGCTTCGAGATATGGAAAGGCGATTTCGTACGAATGGAGAAGGCTGTCAAGGAGGGGAGATGGTCGGAGGAGATTGATCTTGACGCTCTCGTCGACTATATGGTGGTGTATGATTTCTGCGGTAATCGTGAGATTTCTCATCCCAAAAGCACTTTCATGTATAAGGAGAAGATAGGGGAGAAATATCAAATGGGCCCAATTTGGGATTTTGACTGGGCCTTCAATTATATCAATAAGCCCGATCTTCATCTTTTCGAGGCCTCGCTGAATGGTTTGAATTTCTTCTTCGATATTGTGAAGACTAAGGAATTTATGGATGCCTTCGATCGCCGTTGGAAGTATTTCAAGGAGAATGTATATCCTCAGGTAATGGCCTATGTGGATTATTACGCCGCGATGATCAGAGTATCCGCTCTTCAGAACGGCGAACTATGGCCTCTCTCCCGAAATGTAAACACCACGGAGACTTTCGACCAAAACGTCGAAGCCTTCAAGCAGTGGATTGTAGATAGAGTAGAATATATCGATACTCATCCCAACCGTGGTCTTTTCAGATAATTAATTTAGATTTAGATACGACTTTATAATCATCTATCCACCGTGAAACACGACTCTAAAGAGAAACAGAACCTCGCTCCCGATTTTCGTAGAAAACCCGATTGGCTCAAGATCAAACTCCCCCGGGGGTTCAAGACCAGCCAGGTAGTGGGGCTGCTGAATGAGAAACATCTTCACACTATATGTAGCTCCGGCATGTGTCCCAACCGTGGTGAATGTTGGGGCAACGGCACCGCCACTTTCATGATCGGCGGAAATATCTGCACCCGCAGCTGTCGCTTCTGCAATGTGGCTACGGGGCGTCCTCTCCCTCTTGACAAGAAGGAGATTGCTGACATTGTCAAGTCGGTAAAGGATCTCGGTCTGCATCATGTGGTGATCACATCCGTTGACCGTGACGATCTTCCCGACCTCGGCGCCTCCCATTGGGCCGAGATGATCCGGGCTATCAAAACGGAGTGCCCGGGTGTCACTATGGAGGTGCTGATTCCTGACTTCAAAGGTCGCCTTGATCTTGTTGACCTTGTGATAGCGGAAGGTCCGGAAGTTATAAGCCATAATCTGGAGACGGTGCGTCGCCTTACTCCCGATGTGCGTTGCTTTGCCACTTATGACAACTCTTTGAAGGTGATACGCCATATAGCTGAAAGCGGTATCCGCAGCAAGAGCGGTATCATGCTTGGTCTTGGCGAGACTCGAGAAGAGATTCTCGAGACTATGGACGATCTCCGCGCTGTTGGTTGCGAGGTAATGACGATAGGTCAGTATCTCCAGCCCACCAAGAATCATTTCCCTCTGCAGGACTATATAACGCCCGAAACTTTCGCCGAATATGGTGAGATAGGACGCTCCAAAGGTTTCCGCCATATCGAGAGTGCTCCCATGGTAAGATCCAGCTATCATGCCGAGAAACATGTGCTCTGAAAGAATATCCACCCGTACTGGTCGGCCATATCGCGTTGATGTGCGCGATATGGGTCGTATCCGTTATGCCGAAATGCTTGACATCCAGCGGGGGCTCTTCTCGGAGATGACTGAGAGTAAGAAGAGGGGAGAATCCGTAGAGACTGAGACTCTCTTCATTGTAGAGCACGAGCCTGTGATTACTCTTGGGCGCCATGCCCATCGCGAAAATCTTCTCCTCCCGGAGGAGGTGCTGAAAGCACGCGGTATAGAGGTGTATGCGATTGAACGCGGCGGCGATATCACTTATCATGGTGCCGGTCAGCTTGTAGTGTATCCTCTTATTGACCTTGAGAAGCATCACCTCGGAGTAAAGGATTATGTGGATATTCTTGAGGAGGCCGTGATCCGCACCATTGCCGAATATGGAATTAAAGGGGAAAGGGTAGAAGGTGCTTCCGGTGTATGGATCGGTGTCGGCACCCCCCGCGAGAGAAAAATCTGCGCGTTGGGAATAAAATGCAGTCGGTTTGTCACCATGCATGGACTCGCCCTCAACGTCAACACCGAGATGGACGGTTTCTCTCTCATCAACCCCTGCGGTTTCACTGACAAAGGTGTCACCTCCATGCGTCTCGAAACCGGCCGGACGTCGCTCTCCCTCCCCGAAGTAGCCGCTACTCTTACACGCCATCTCCTCTCCCTCCTCTAAAGTTTTTTCTCAAAATATTTCATGAATTTCGAACTCTCTTCATCTTCACCCTCTGCCCAAGCCTTCATCTCCAAGCCGATGAAGGCTTGTTGCATTTATTTAATACCTGGCCAAAATAGGTGAGCTTCATTACTTATTCGTTCCAAAAAATGTAGAGATCTCCAATTATTCCATTGAAAAAGTGTAGTCACTCCCTGATTATTCCCTTGAAAAAGTGTAAGCACTCGCTGATTATTCCCTTGAAAAAGTGTAGGTACTCGCTGTTTATTCCCTTGAAAAAGTGTTTTGAATACTTGTTTTTTCGCTTAAAAAAGTGTAATTTTGTGAAATAAAATCATATTGAAGATGCTTAGAAGAAAGATTGAGACGTATTTATCAGAGTGGAAACAGGATGAAGATAGAAAACCGCTGGTAATAAAAGGGGTTCGTCAATGCGGTAAGACTTTTATTGTCAAAAAATTCGCAAAGGCTAATTACCAGAGTGTGGTATATATGAATTTTCTCCTTGAACCCGATAAGAAATCGGCTTTCAAGGGAAATCTTGATGTAGACACCATCATTCTTAACCTTTCGGCTCTTATTCCTGACTCTCGCTTCATTAATAAGAAAACGTGTATAATTTTGGATGAGATTCAAGAATGCAAAGAGGCCAGAACTGCTCTGAAATCTTTTAAGCTGGACGGCCGTTTTGATGTTATTGCTACTGGATCTCTTTTAGGAGTAAAGGGGTATGGTAAGCATAAAAAAGAGAATGATGAAAATGAAGGAGTAGATTCGGTACCGGTTGGATTTGAAACCATAGTGGACATGTACCCCTTGGACTTTGAGGAATTCTTATGGGCGAACGGTGTTGGAACTCAGGTAATAGACACTGTTAAATCGTGTTTTGTGAACGAATCCGTGGTCCCGGAAGGAATTCATAAGGCAATGATGGAGTTGTTGTATAGATATATTATAGTAGGAGGTCTGCCGGAAGTCGTGAATTGTTTTCTTGAAACTAAGAATATTGGCATGATCTATCAGAAGCAGCGAACTCTTTTGGCCGAATATGAAGAGGATATGGTGAAATATGCTGATGACTCGGATAAGCCACATATCCGGGAGTGTTTTGAGTCTATACCAAAACAATTAGCAAAAGAAAATAAAAAATTTCAATACTCTATAGTAAGAAAAGGTGGTAGATCATCACAATATAAGGGTAGTCTTCAATGGCTGGAGGATGCAGGTATTGTGGAGAGATGTTATAATACCACTATCACCGAACTTCCGTTGAGCGGTAACGCGATTGAAGATTGCTTTAAAGTTTATACAACGGATATAGGTGTGCTTATGGGGATGCTTGATTATGGGACTCAAGCAGATATTCTGAAAGGCAATCTTCTGGGATACAAAGGAGCAATATTTGAAAATCTAATGGCAGACTTTTTATGTAAGTCCGGTCAGAAACTATACTACTTTCATAAAGATAGTGGCCTTGAATTAGATTTCTTAGTAAGATTTAAAGGAGAATGTGTCCTTATAGAAGTTAAAGCTAAGACCGGAAAAGCAAAGAGCATGAATACGGCACTCAAGAATAAAGGGGTCTATCATGTCAATCAAGCGATTAAGTTGGGGCAATATAATGTAGGACGTAAGGGAGAAGTCCTGACCATTCCATTATATATGGGTTTTCTTATAAAGGATGAAATCAAAGATTCTGTAATTCCGGATATTGATTTAAGTTTATTGACTCCATAGTCTCTTGGGTCTACAATCCTCTGAGTGTCACAGGCAGTTGCTTGGTTTGGAGGATATCTCAAGAATGGGATACTAATGGCAAAGGCTGTTTCGGACCCAAGTCCGAAACAGCCTTTGCTGTTAGTATGGGGATGGGATCAGAGAGCGAGGAGCTCCATGATCTTGTCGAATGCGGCGCTGAGACCTTCGGCATCTTTACCACCGGCCTGAGCGAAGAAGGGCTGACCGCCGCCGCCACCCTTGATGAGTTTTGCGGCTTCTCGTACTATCTGACCTGCGTTGAGTCCGCTCTTCACCATATCATCGGAAAGTGCCACGGTGAGAAGCGGTTTTCCGGCTGCCTCGGTAGCTCCTACGAATACGGTATGCTCGGTAGAATTCTTGCGAACTCCGAAAGCCACGTTCTTCACGAGATCCGGCAGACGGCTTCCGAGAAGCACGGCTACTTTGGTGCCGTTGATATTCTTTGCTTTCTCAAGCACCTCGGAAGTAATGTTCTTCACTCTCTCCTCGAAGAATTCCTCCACCTGATGCTTCAGATCGGAATTCTCCTGCATGGCTTTCTTCACGGCAGTACGGACATCGCCTGATGCTCCGAGTACTCCGGAGAGCTCCTTCATAGTATCCTGGAAGTCATCAAGCATATTCTCGACACCGGCTCCGCTCACAGCCTCGATACGACGTATGCCGGCTGCAATAGAACTTTCGCTTACTATACGGATCATACCGATATTACCCGTATTGGCCACATGAGTACCGCCGCAAAGCTCTACAGAAGGACCGAACTTCACCACACGTACTTTGTCGCCATATTTCTCGCCGAAGAGAGCCATTGCTCCCATTGCCTTTGCCTCGGCGATTGGAGTGTCGCGGAACTCCTCAAGGGGAGTGGCTTTACGTATGCGGGCATTCACGATATGCTCCACTTTGCGAAGCTCCTCGGGAGTGACCTTCTGGAAATGAGAGAAGTCAAAGCGAAGCACCTCGGGAGATACAAACGAACCTTTCTGCTCTACGTGAGTGCCGAGAAGTTCGCGAAGAACCTCATGGATAAGGTGAGTGGCGGAGTGATTGGCAGATGTCGCGGCACGAGCATCTTCATCGATCTTCGCATGGAATACTCCCTCACAATTGGCGGGAAGGGTGTGGGTGAGATGTACTCCGATATTATTCTCTCTCTTAGTATCGAAAATCTCGATTTTCTCTCCGTCGGCACCGGTGAGCCAACCGCGGTCGCCTACCTGACCACCCATCTCGGCATAGAACGGTGTCTCCTCAAGGATAATCTGATAAAACTCTTTGCCTTTTTGCTTCACTTTGCGGTAACGAAGGATACGGGTGTCACACTCGGAAGCATCATAACCTACGAAAGTCTGATCTCCCTCGTTGACCATTACCCAATCGCCGGTCTCAACAGCAGCGGCATTGCGCGCACGCTCTTTCTGCTTCTGCATCTCGGCATCAAATCCTTTATGATCAAGATCCATTCCGTTCTCACGAAGGATAAGCTCTGTAAGGTCGAGAGGGAAACCGAATGTGTCATACAATGTGAAAGCGTCCTTACCGCTGATCTCCTTCTTACCCTCGGCTTTAGCCTTGGACATAAGATCGTCAAGCAGTTTGATACCGTTATCGAGAGTTCGCAAGAAGCTCTCCTCCTCCTCTTTAATTACCTTCTTGATAAGCTCTTTCTGAGCCGGCAACTCGGGATAAGCCTCTCCCATCTGGTTGACGAGGGTGTCAACGAGTTTATAAAGGAACGCTTCTTTCTGATCGAGGAAGGTATATGCGTAGCGCACTGCACGGCGGAGAATACGGCGAATCACATATCCTGCCTTGGCATTGCTCGGGAGCTGTGAGTCTGCAATAGAGAAAGCGATAGTTCGCACATGGTCAGCTACCACACGCATAGCTACATCTACCTTCTCGTCCTTACCGTATTCTTTTCCGGAAAGACGGCTGATTTCTCCGATAAGAGGAGTGAATACGTCTGTATCATAGTTGGATTTCTTTCCCTGCATAGCCATACAGAGACGCTCGAAGCCCATACCGGTGTCGATAACACGGGCGGGAAGAGGTTCGAGGCTACCGTCAGCCTTACGGTTATACTGCATGAATACGAGATTCCAAATCTCGATTACCTGCGGATTATCTTTGTTTACAAGCTCGGCACCATCGATTTTGGCACGCTCTTCATCGCTTCTAAGGTCGATATGGATTTCGGAGCAGGGTCCGCACGGACCCGTGTCACCCATCTCCCAGAAGTTGTCATGGCGGTTGCCATTGATAATGTGGCTTGCGGGAAGATGACGCTCCCAGATAGCCGCAGCCTCGTTGTCTCGCTCGAGACCCTCGGGAGCATATCCCTCGAATACAGTAGCGTAAAGGCGGTTGGGATCAAGTTTGAGCACATCTACCAGATATTCCCATGCCCAGTTGATGGCTTCCTCTTTGAAATAATCACCAAACGACCAGTTGCCGAGCATCTCGAACATAGTGTGGTGGTATGTATCATGGCCCACTTCCTCCAAATCGTTATGCTTGCCGCTTACGCGCAGACATTTCTGGCTGTCAGCCACACGCTTGCTTGTCGCCGGGCGGTTGCCGAGGATAATGTCCTTGAACTGATTCATGCCCGCATTGGTGAACATAAGTGTAGGGTCATCTTTAATCACCATCGGGGCAGAAGGCACGATGGTATGCCCTTTCTCTCGGAAAAATTCCTTGAATGATTCTCTGATCTCTTTAGATGTCATCATATCTTGATATCTTGACGATATTTGATGTTATTCTGTCTTTATGTGCGCTATGGCCTTTTGCAATAGCTTTTGAACTTGCAAAATTAATAATTTACTACGATTTATCCCCGTTGCCAACCGAATTTTTTGCTTAAGCACCTTACTTAAGCAAAATTTATTAACTTTGCAGACGGAATTCAATCAATGTTTTTGTGCCGTGGCAAAGAAAATATTTTATAGATACAATCCAGTCACCGATAATTTCGAACGGTATTTCCCCACTGCGAAGGTGAGGATCCTATCATGGCTCCGCACTCTGCTTCTGGGGTGTGTCATCGGTGTGGGTGTATATCTCCTTGTTTTTTATTGCTTTGATTCTCCTACTGAGGAAAATCTCCGGCGCGAGAACGCCCAATTACGTACACAATACAATATTCTTGACCGTCGTCTGCAATCTGCCCTTAAGGTGATGGCAAATATTCAGAACCGCGATGATAATTTCTATCGTGTGATGATGCAGATGGATCCCATAGGTAAAGGACAGCGTCTTGCCGGACTTGACAATGAGAAGCGTTACCGCTCTCTTGCCACTCTTTCAGATGCCGCCCTTGTCACACGGCTGACACAGCGTATGGATCTTCTCGACCGTCAGCTTTATGCCCAATCTCTCTCTTTTGACGAATTACGTAATTCCGCCGGAAAAGAAAAGGATAAGTTGGCACATATCCCGTCGATTCTTCCTATAAATATATCCGACTATACAGTATCGTCCGGTTACGGTTATCGCCGTGACCCTGTATACGGAAGCACAAAGTTTCATGCCGGTCTCGATTTCGCGGCCGATACGGGTACTCCTGTCTTCGCTACCGCTGATGGCAAAGTGGAAGTAGCCGATCGTAAGAGCGGTTATGGCAATTGTGTGGATATAGCCCACGGATACAACTATCTTACCCGATATGCGCATCTTTCCGAAATTCTGGTGAAGGAGGGTCAGCAGGTGCATCGTGGAGAGATTGTCGGTAAAGTTGGATCTTCGGGAAAATCCACCGGTCCGCATCTCCATTATGAAGTCCGCTTCAAGGAAGAACCGCAGAATCCCGTAAACTATTACTTCATGGACCTTACCCCCGACCAATACGCCGAGATGATTCAGGCCGCGGAAAATGCAGGTCATGTCATGGACTGATTCCCGATCAATAAAAATGGATACCGATAAACTCTATTATAAGATAAAGGATGTGGCCGAGATGCTTGACATCCCGGCCACAACATTACGTTATTGGGAAAAGGAGTTTCCCGAATGTTCACCTCGGCGAAGCTCCACCAATATCAGATACTATACACCCGCAGATATTGAAAAACTGAAAATCATCCGCTATCTGCTTAAAGATGAAGGGTTGAAGATAGAAGCCGCCCGAGAGAGACTTCGTCTTAGCTCAGACAATGTATCACGACGTGTGGATATGATTTCCAAACTCGAGAAAGTGCGATCGGAGCTCGAGAATATGCTTGGCGCTCTCACCAAACGTCGTTAAGACCGGAACTCATCATTGTATATGAGATGTGACTTATTTCAACTCCGCATCCTTCACGTTTATCTTCTTTTTATTACCGTAAATCTTTCCGAGTTTCGGTAGAAATGAGCAGGCGATAAGCACGGTTGTCATCGCCAGAAAAATCATAATCAGATTGCGAAGTATCATCTGATTGTCTCGACCGAAACTCATAGGGTCGCTCGAAGTGCCCGGAGCAAGGAAATCATCGATCTCGATCGTTTTGAGCGTACTTTTCCAACGTATGGTGTCATCAGCCACATAGACTACTGCCGGATTCCCCCTTACCACTTCTTTGATTGCCGTGTCATCAGCTGTGTAGAGAGGATATTCGGCCATTGAAAGATCTTTCCATCTGGAGATCTCACCCTCATCGCCGGCTACCACCGCCATCATCTCGATTCCGTTTTTCTCAGCCCAGGAATTAAGGGAGTTGATTTTATAGGATGAAGCGATACTCACTTTTGTCAGGTCGGGCATGAAGATAAACAGTTTGCGAGCCATTCCGTCATCGGCGATATCCGATGTGATATCCTCATCTCCGTGCTCATCCCATATCCGGAAATTTTTATCATCCTTCCCGGTCTTTATTGATTTGGATGTTTCGGGAGATGAGATCTCTTTCCTTTCGACAAAGTTCCAACCGTCGGCTTCATCGGGCAGTTCATCATCTTCGCTAAAATCTCTCTTTACCCCATTCTTTTCGTAGGTAAATACAAATGTAGCACCGTCGCTATGCTCCTCAACATCACTTTCGCTTTCGAAAAGAGTAGTGCCGTCAGCATACGGTCGGAAATCGATAAGTGGTTGGTAATTATAACCTAAGAGTTCTATACAGACGATAAAGATTCCGGTGATTACAAATGCTATCCATTGCAGGGCCGGAGTAACAATCCAGCCGGATTTACGATTGTAAGCCACGAGCCACAATGTAAAAGCCCCTAACACCACATTCTTCCAGAATGTGGCCCAATTAGAAATGACAAGAGCATCTCCGAAGCATCCGCAGTCGGCCACAGGATCACTCATGGCGATCCATAGCGTCAGCGGCAACATCACACACATGAAGGCGAGGGTGCATATAGGTGTGGCACGCCTGAAACATCCGAGCACAAGGAACGCGCCCAGCAAGAATTCCAAAGCGCAGAGCATGAAGACTCCGCAAAGCACGAGATTTGGCCATATTTCAAGCCCCATCGCGGCAAGATAATCATCAAATTTATATAGTGTCCCCCAGGGGTCTACCGCTTTTACGAAGCCTGAATAGAGAAATACGGCGCCGGTCAGAATGCGTATAATCCAGGTGACCCATCCGGTCCATCTCCCGGTGGGGAGACTCAGTGATTCCGGTTTCATTTCTCGTTAAGACGAATAAGGGCGAAAAGTGCATAATTTATCATGTCGCGGTAGTTGGCGTCTATCCCCTCGCTGATGAGTGTTTTACCGCAATTATCCTCGATCTCGCGTGTGCGGTAGAGCTTCTGAAGAATGATATCCGTAAAGCTGGTCACCCGCATCTGACGCCAGGCCTCATCATAGTCATGGTTTTTATTACGCATCAAGGCCGTCGATTCCTCCAGCTCTCTGTCATAAAGGGCAAGAGCCTCCTCGGAAGTGATCGGTTCGCCGGTGCCGAGTGAGAGCTGTATCAGTGCTATGGCGCAATAGTTGACGATTGCGATGAATTCCGGTTCGATCCCTTCGTCCACATGAGCGTCACCTGTCTCTTCGATAGTGCGGATGCGTCGGGCTTTTATGAAAATTTGGTCGGTGAGACTTGTGGGACGCATCACTCTCCATGATGTACCGTAATCTTTGAGTTTCTTGCTATAGATATCACGGCATCTCCCGATTGCTTCCGCAAATTCTCGGCCTGTGTCACGCCGGGGAGTGGAGAGAGTCTTTTCAGTGTCGGTATTTGTTTCTGTAGTCATTTCTGTATGGTGTTTTCTGATTCTGAGTGCGAAATTAGCAAAAAAAACGCTCAGAACTTTCATACTTCCTTTTTTCTTTCTAATTTTATACTCCGATTCGGGTCAGTTTCTTCCCTTTTGTGGGGGTCGGAAACGTTTGCCCGTCATCTCCTCGGCCAACAAGAAACTAATAAGAAGAAAGAAATGACCAAGCGATTTCTTGCCGAATGGGAAGCGCAATGCGCTGTTCTCATGGCGCTTCCGCATGAGAATACCGACTGGGAATATATCCTTGAAGAGGCCCGCGATCAATACCGCCGTATCATCGAGGCTTTAACGGGTGAGGGTGTCCACGTGATTCTGCTGTGCCCCGACCGTGAGGATGCACGTGACCTCCTTTCAGGATGTCCGGAAAATCTCCTTTCTCTGATAGAGATGGAGTATAACGATACTTGGACGCGCGACTATGGTCCGCTCGCTATTGAGAAGGGCGACTCTATCCGCGCTCTTGATTTCGGATTTAACGGCTGGGGACTCAAATTCGCCTCCGATAAAGATAATCTTGTTAATTTGCGTCTGTCGGAGCGGTTTATTATCGAACCGGCACAATATCGTAATGAGCGGGATTTCGTGCTTGAGGGTGGTTCGGTGGAGACCGATGGAGAAGGTACTCTGCTCACAACGTCCCGTTGCCTCTGTTCCCCCAATCGCAATGGCGGTAAGAGTCGTAGCGAACTCAATGTGATTCTTCACGACCGTCTGGGGGTTGACCATGTGCTTTGGCTCGACTATGGAGCTCTTTACGGTGATGATACCGATTCGCATATCGACACTCTTGCGAGAATAGCTCCCAACGATACTATTCTTTTCACGGGATGTCGCGATATGGACGACTCTCACTTCGAAGAGCTTCTGAAGATGAGGGCTCAGCTTACAATGTTCCGTACCGTGGCGGGCGAACCGTACAACCTCGTGGAGCTTCCTCTTCCGTCTCCGGTATATTCTCCCGAAGGGGAGAGGATACCGGCCACATACGCCAACTATCTCGTGACTGATAATGTTATTTTCATGCCTACTTACAATCAGCCTGACAATGACCGTCTGGCTATGCAGACTGTAAGAATAGCTTTCCCGGATAAGAAAGTGGTTGGTATCGACTGCCGCACTCTTCTGCGTCAGCACGGCTCTCTGCATTGTGCCACAATGCAGCTTCATCCCGGCGAGATTAATTCTACGGTAGCCGGATAATAATTGATAATAAAATGGATATGAACGAAAATAGATACGACCTCTCCGATACTCCTCCTGTGGAGAGAGAGGGGAGAAGTGTGGGGCCTGATACTCTGAAAGTGGGAATCGTGCAGCGCTCTTTCTCCGATGATATTGAGTACAACCGTCGTCGGAATCTCTCTTCTATCGAGAATCTGGCCGCTGAGGGAGCACGCCTGATAGTGCTCTCGGAGTTGCATGATTCTCCATATTTCTGTCAGACGGAGGATGTGGAGAATTTCCGCTACGCTACATCCATTCCCGGAGATTTCACCGATTTCTACTCGGAGGTAGCCGCCGCTAACAATGTAGTGCTCGTCACGAGTGCTTTCGAGCGCCGTGCCCCGGGGCTGTATCATAATACCGCTATAGTATTTGATACCGATGGCTCCATTGCCGGAAAATACCGTAAGATGCATATTCCCGATGATCCCGGTTTCTATGAAAAATTCTATTTCACACCGGGTGATCTAGGTTTCGAACCTATCGATACCTCTGTAGGACGTCTCGGGGTGCTCGTGTGCTGGGACCAATGGTATCCGGAGGCTGCGCGTCTCATGGCTCTCCGAGGAGCCGAGATGCTTATCTATCCCACGGCGATAGGGTGGAATCCTGATGATCCTTCCGATGAGAAAGCACGCCAGCGCGATGCGTGGGTCACAATACAGCGAAGCCATGCCGTGGCCAACGGTATCCCCGTTATCAGTGTAAATCGTTGCGGGTTTGAGGAAGATCCTTCGGGTGCCACTTCCGGTATTGATTTCTGGGGCACAAGCTTCGTGGCCGGTCCGCAGGGGGAGTTCCTCTTCAAGGCTCCCGATGCCAGCGCATGCGAGGCAGTCGTGGATATCGACCGCTCACGTACGGAGAATGTGCGCCAATGGTGGCCTTTCTTCCGCGACCGTCGCATCGATGAGTATGGAAAGATTCTCAGCCGGTATCTTGACTGAGAAGCTCTCCACCAAAGGATATAAAGGCCTGTGAGCTCCTTTTGTCATGTTATTCATGATGATAAGGTTCGCCGCGGAGAATCGTCATCGCGCGATACACCTGCTCCGTAAAGAAAGCTCTTACCATCTCATGGTTGAAGGTCATTCGCGAAAGTGAGATCTTACCGTCGGCGCGGGCATATACCTCTTCCGAAAATCCGTAAGGACCGCCCACTATGAATACGGTACGCTTTCGTCCGGCAAGCATTTGCTTCTGAAGATAAGTCGCGAATTCCATAGAAGTGAATTCCTTCCCATGTTCGTCAAGGAGCACCACATAATCGGATTGCGTCAGGCGCGAAAGAATCAGCTCCCCCTCGGCCTGTTTCTGCTTCTCTTCGGTGAGGCTTTTGGCGTTCTTTACATCGGGTAGTGATGTGATTTTATAAGGTATGTAGCGTTTGAGACGCTTCTCATACTCGGCAATTGCATCAGCCACGAATTTTATAGTGGTTTTTCCTACTGTAAGGAGTTCTATATCCATATTGGTGAAGTATATAAAAATGTTATTGACCTGAGGTAGGGGAGAATCGAAGGGGAAACTCTCGATCTCTTTATCCTCTGCAAAATTATAAAAAATAATCAAGTCAGCTTTCATGGTGTACGTTATTGTCACCATTGTAAAGCCCAAAATATTAGATATGAAGACAAGAGACGAATTGATCGACGAGCTTCTTGAGCTTGCATTTGCCGAAGACCTCGGCGACGGTGACCATACCACTATGTCTACAATCCCCGCCGACGCGATGGGACGTTCTCGCCTTATCATCAAGGAGAAAGGTATCCTGGCCGGTGTGGAAGTGGCACGTAAGGTGTTTGAATATCTTGATCCCTCCATCAAGATGGAGGTGATGATTGAGGATGGAGCGGAAGTTAATCCCGGTGATGTGGCTTTCACAGCCGAGGGACCCGTTCGCTCTCTTCTCATCGCGGAGCGTACCATGCTCAATATTATGCAGCGCATGAGCGGTGTGGCCACAATGACTCGCCGTTATGCTGACGAGCTCAAAGGGCTCCATACCCGTGTGCTCGACACTCGCAAGACCACTCCCGGCATGCGTATGCTCGAGAAAGAAGCGGTGAAGATTGGCGGAGGTGTAAATCATCGTATCGGTCTCTTCGATATGATCCTTATCAAGGATAATCATATCGATTTCGCCGGTGGCATTGAGAAAGCGGTGGAGCGTGCCCGCGAATACTGCAAGGCCAATGGTAAGGAGGATCTGAAGATAGAGGTAGAGGTAAGAAACCTCGATGATATACGTAAGGTGCTCGCTATGGGAGGGGTAGACCGTATCATGTTTGACAACTTCACCCCCGAACTGACCAAAGAAGCCGTGAAACTTGTGGATGGAAAAGTGGAGACAGAATCATCCGGCGGTATTACTTTCGATACTCTCCGTGCCTATGGAGAGACGGGAGTCGACTTCATCTCTGTGGGAGCGCTTACCCACAGTGTGAAAGGTCTTGATATGTCTTTCAAGGCATTCTGATGGCTCGCAACAACGATTGGGGCAATGAGGCGGAGCAGATTGCCTGCGATTATCTTGTAGCCCAAGGTTATGCCATCCGTGAGAATAACTATCGGAGCGGCAATGGTCGCCGGCGGGAAGTCGACCTTATCGCCCAGCATGGAAAAGTTATCGTCTTTGTGGAAGTCAAGGCCCGTTCGGGAAATGCCGAAGATCCGATAGATGCTGTCGATGGTAAGAAGATACGTATGATGGTGCGTACGGCCGATGCCTATATGCAGGATTTGGAAGATGACTTCAGTCATCGCTATGACATCATAGCGATTACGGGCACTCCCGACTCCTACACCATAGAGCATATTCCCGACGCTTTCTATTCCCCTCTCTTCACCCGATAGACACTCTTCGCTATAATCCGATTGACGGCTTTCTCTTTCATTCGGATAGACAGCGTTGCTGGAAATTAATTGAGGCCCGAACTTCATTGAAAGTTCGAGCCTCAGTTATTGTTTCGCACATGTTATCTGAAACAATAGTCATCTCAATTCGCAATCATGACACAGAAAGACGTGCCATTCAGAGTATAATAAACTCTCGCGAACTGACGGATATAACTCAAAGTTGAAGTCTTAGGAGTTTTCATATTAGTTATAGTCACGTCGTTTGATTGTTCTAATGAAGTAGAGTCTTTTGTCATAGGCGTCTGAGGGGATTTTAAGAGGTTACATCTACATAACGCCTCACCTTCCCCGATATTGTATTTCCCCTCCCAAATCCTATTGATTCTCGTGTATCTCTTCACAAAATTTCAAAATCATACCTATTTTTCTATTTCTTTAGCTATCCGAAGTATTTTTCTCAAACCTAATGAAATATCCTAATATTTGCGCCAAATGGTCAAAAATCGTATCCAAGATACCAAAATTGTTTAAAATATATCAATATCTCTTAGTTAGAGATACTAAAGTCTGGTGCAAAGTTAGTATAAAAAAGTAGTAACTCCAAATATATCAGAGTGTTCCACCTCTTGAAAAGGGCGGTTTTGAAGGGTATATTATATCGTTTTCGGAGTAATTTGTTTAGCAAATTTTGGTTCATGCATTGTCTAAATGATTGATATTCAGATGATTATAATAAATCAATATCTCTAACTAAAAGATATTAAGCAGAGAGAACCAACAATAATCAACTAAATTCAATCATCAAATGAAAAAGACGTTAATAGCGTTAAGCGTGCTTTTGGCATTCATTTGCTGTACGCTTGCCTATGCCACCACAGGCAAAGGCTCATTGGCACTATTTGATAGATCAAGTGTGCCGGCTACTGAGATAAAATCTACAACGGTAGCGAATGAAAGAAACACTTCGGTTCGCATTCCTATGAATGGAATGCAAATCAATCAGGAGTCGGTACATCGCACGACATCTCGTGTGGCAACGTTAGATGCAAAAATGACTAGGAAAGCTGCATTCTCCCGTCAAAGTAATGTAGAAGAGGTTATCGTTGATTTGTGGAATACTGCAACCCAAATCTATCCGATAAATGATGGAGGCTCTTTCGATGCTTCGACTAATACTCTCTCTCTTTCTGGAAGTTCGGATCAGATTTTCACTAACGTCAATGAAAATGGGAATTATGGATGGTATGCCGTAGGAGGACAGACATATCAATTTACCGGGACACTTACCGGCAATAGCGATGCAACTGTCTACCCTTGTATTGTCTATTACAATGAAAATGGACTCTACATCGCTAACAGCATAACTGTTATCCTTAACGAAGCTAATGGGTATACTTCTGATTTCAACGTAAGTGCTTCAGGAATTCAAGATGGTTATGCTATAATGGTTGCTTTCTTGGTGAACAATAGCTCTTCTGAAACTACGATTACATCAACGAACAACCAGTTCTATTATTCATATGAGACCACTATTGCACAGGAATGGACGTCTGAAAATGACCTTCCGGGTTTAGGTCTAAATGGGTTTAGTTATGGGACTTATACGGTTACATGTGCTGACGGAGTGACAACATTAGGTCTATATTATGATGGTTCGTTATATGTAACCGGTATTAATACTTCCGCCACTGAAGTTGCTCTACCGGCTAACATAACACTTGGCGAAACCATTAAGCAAATAGATTATTTTGGGTACAATGGCCAAATGGACTGGAGTGGAGCTATAAATCTTACGACTCTTGATATGTCTTCCGCACGTCGTTTGTATGCGTCCTTTACTGGTTCCGCAATTAATGATTTGTTTATAGGGGCAAACTGCAATTTCTACATCAATCCGTCCGGAGTAGAGGAAATGTATCTTCATATTCCATATGGGGCAACTCGTAGCAACTACACTTATTATGGTTTTAAACGTGTACTCGTAGGAGACGAACAACCGAATTATCCTATTGCTTCCAATTCTGACTGGGTAATCGCTGGTGAAGAAGATGGTGACTATTTTGGTATATCAACATATAACGGATATTATGACATTACAGAAATCTTTACCGAAAAAGAATCTATTGAACTGCCTGTGACAACCCCTGCCGATGACGGTAGGTATTATATTCGTTACTTTGGTAAAGATGGAAGTTACACCAGTGGCTTGTGTCAGAACGCCTCTTCATTGAAATCCATTATAATCCCTCAATCATATTCAAATCTTAGAGTCAATTGGTCGTATAATCCAATCGTGGATTTGCATATGCAAGGAGATGTTCCAAGCACAAATTGGAATCTAACCTCGAATATGACGGTATATGTTGGCAATCAGTCATATTATACAAATTACGAAAATAATTCAAGTTGGAATCGTGCCGCTATAGTTCCTGAAGGATGGGAATTTGAGTGGATGACAATCAATGTAGGACGTAAGGGCGAATTTGCACAGACATATATTGAAATGACAGATGCTGATTGGTCATTAGGAATGTATGTGAAGATTACCGGCACATTGAATACTACCGACTTGCAGAATATTAATAATCTTACGAGCCTCAAAAAACTTGATCTAAGTGAAGCTGAATTTACCGGTCTGCCCAATTCTTTCTTGGAAAGTAAATCGACCTTAATGGAGGTTTATCTCCCGGACCACTTGACGAGCATTCCGCAATATGCCTTTAGATATTGTTCTGCTCTTTCGTTAGTGTCAGCACCCGGTGTTACATCTATTGATAGTTATGCATTCTACAATTGTAGTAAACTCTTTGATTTTGACATATCTAAGGTTAGGGTGATCAATCAGAATGCATTCTATGGTTGCAGTCAATTTAATCCTACAGATTTGTCATCAGTATATTCAATAGGCTCAAGCGCATTCTACAACACAGCCATTAGAGAAGCAGTTATTCCGGACGGCGTTTCTACAATCACTTCCGCAGTGTTCTCAAACTGTACACGATTGTCAAAGGTTACCCTTCCTAATACAATAACTTCCATAGGTAATAATGCATTTAATCAGTGTACTGCACTCGTAACAATAAATCTTCCGGAAGGTATAACCTCTATCGGTTCTGGTGCGTTTAATAATTGCACCCGTATTCCTGAAATTACTTTACCTTCAACTCTTCAATCTATCGGTTACGATATATTCGATGGCTGCTCTTCACTCACATCTGTAAAATGCAAAGCTATTGTTCCTCCAACAACAAATGGAGACTTTACATATGGCGTTGATCTTAACCATTGTACGCTTTATATTGCACCTTTTGCAATTGACGCATATAGAGCCGCTGCCGATTGGAACAATTTCTACATAATGAAGCCGCTTAACGAGCCGGTCAAGAATATATATATCAATCGTCCGATGACGTTTGACCTCTTGTCTGAAGATAATGCCGTGTTGCAAGAGAATCCCAATATGACGCTTGATTACGGCTCGTCTTCAAGTTCCCACTACGACAATGTCGGTCAATTATCCGCAAGCGGCGACGGAACATTGTCAGCCGGTATTTTCACAATTTATCATAGTTTTGGTCGTCGTCAGTCACCGAGCACTACTGATTACAGAACTACATTGGTAAACAATGCTGAAAATATGCGTGCTGATAGCGTTGTATGTTCCATCAGTTTTGAGAAAAATCGATGGCATTTCATTTCGTTCCAATATGATGTTCAAATGTCAGATGTTTATGGTTTAAACAACACTGATTTTGTTATTCGACAATATAATAGCATTAATCGTGCAACAGGAGATGGCACAACAAGCAACTGGGAGACAGTTCCCTCTGACGGCGTATTAGAGGCCGGCAAGGGATATATTATTCAAGCCGCCAACAATACTACAAATGAAAACGGCAATTCACGTCTCGCAGTTGTGCGGTTCCCTTCTCGCAATACAGTAACAAAGAATAAGCTGTTTACATCCAACAATGTAATTGTTCCACTTGAGGAATATCCTGCTGAGTTTGCTCACAACCGCTCTTGGAACTTAGTTGGTAATCCATATCCTTGCTACTATGATATGCACTATCTTATGGATGATTTCACCACTCCAATAGTATTGTGGCGTGGTACAAGCTATCAAGCCTATTCACCGGTTGATGATGACATTATCCTACGTCCTAACGAAGCATTCTTTGTCCAGCGTCCGCTTGATGCAGAGCAAATGGTGTTTGGTGTAGAGGGGCGTATGCACTATAGCGAAGCAATGTATGCTACACAGTATAATAATTCAACTCCCGGAATTTATTATGCGCCTGCAAGAAGTGCATCCGACAATCAACGTAGTGTCTTCAATTTCAATATTGAAGGTTGTGGCAATAATGACCGCACACGAATCGTCATGAATGAAGAAGCTTCGATGGCATACGAAATTAACCGAGACGCGTCCAAATTCTTCGCAGAATCATGTCAAGGGGTCGAAATATATGTTGATGGAGATATTAAATATGACATTTGCGAACGTCCGCTCGAATCCGGTGTGGCCTCACTCGGAACTCGTGTAGCATCCGATGGCGTTTATTCAATTTCACTTAATGGCCGAAACATGGAAGGTTGGTCTGTCATATTGACTGATACTAAAACTGGCTCTAATGTTGACCTTATGGAATCTTCATATGAGTTTGAGGCAGAGGTAGGAACTGATGCAAGTCGATTCCTGATAACTTTCAAAGCTCCCGGACAGTCATCGGTAAATGAAATCTCTGCTTCGGCAAATAATGAGATTGTCCGAATAGTTAATATTTCCGGAATAAATGTTTATGAAGGCACACTCGACAACTTTACCAAGTCTGCACCGGCTGGTGTTTACATTGTTGTCGCAGAAGACAAAACCTTCAAGATTGTAGTAAAGTGACAAAATCAGAATATAACTGATATGAGATATATAAATCACATTCAACGGTCAGCCGTTATGCTCATCCTGCTAATTGCAGGATGGGTTGTCTGTCCGGTGTTTGCGCAGACTATCGTTGAGGTGGTACCGAATCCCTCAACAAATTTAGTTGGCACAAACACAGGAACAGCAATCCAACCGCTGGAAAGCTGGGATATTTCAGAATATGGCATATCCCTGAATTTTTCGGTTGGCTCCGGAGGAACCCAGCCGTCATACTATGTGAACGGATCAAACATAAGACTTTATAGAGGCAATACGTTCTCCATAGAGTCTTCCTCCTCCTATGAAATAGAGTCTGTTCTGTTTTGGACTTCAGATTATAAAAGTGATGAATCTACGTTGTCTTCTGATTGTGGCGAGATAGTCTATAATGCAGAAACTCTCAACTTTTCATGGAATAATGTAGAAAAAGTTTCAAAAGTCACCTTTAATATCAGTAATTCTCAACTGAGATTTACTGGAATAACGTTGACGCTTCGAGCAAACGGTGAAGTTGCGCAACGACCTAAAGCTCCGGTGCTATCTCAAACTTCTTGTAATTTTTTCAAATCGTTTGAGTTGACATTCACAGACGTTAACGATGATCCGACGATAATAAAATACACTTTAGATGGGTCAGAGCCAAGTGTAGACAATGGACAGATATATACTGCTCCTGTCTTAATACCGGAAGGTAATTCTGTTACTATAAAAGCTGTATGTATCAATGAAAATGGGGTGAGTGCGGTAACTAAGGCCACATACACATTCATTGCCAAGCACCTTTTGAGCATAAAAATACCGAATAAGAGTGGTATTAACTACGTATATTATTCATCCGACACGGAATATGGCGAGTGGTATGACGACAATTCTACATATATAACTGATGGAGAAAACGTCTATATTGGCTTTGGCCTTAATTCCGGATACAAATGTAAGTCTGTCAAAATAAATGATGTACCGCAAAGCGTGTCAAGCAATTATTTTGAGTTCGTTATGCCATCAAACGATGTAGAAATAATTCTTGATGCTGAATTTGATCCCTCATCTCCATCTGACCCTCAACCGGGAGAGCAGACTAAGAAATACAATTTGTCATTGGTATGCAATCCGATTGGAGCTGCATCTCTAAGCGGTGCCGGGACTTATACCGAGGGATCATCCGTTTATATTTACGCAAGTAACAATTCCGGATATGTATTCACCGGCTGGTCAAAAGATGGTGAGGCTATAAGTGGCGGTAACAGTATGTCGTTTACTATGCCCGCATCCGACGTTGTACTTACTGCCAACTTTGCTTATAATCCTTCTAATCCCACTGATCCCCAGCAACCCACGCTAAAACACCCACTAACTGTAATTGCGTCACCTGCCGGTGCAGGAACATTCAGTACTTCGGGTTCTGAGTGTACGTATGGACAAGAATATTATGTATATGCCTATCCGCAGACTGGCTATAGGTTCAAGGGGTGGATTGTAAATGGTATTGCTCAAGAAGAAACCTCAACCACCTATCGCGGTATTATGACTGATGCCGGTGCGCAGGTTGTCGGACTTTTTGTATTCGACCCATCTTCACCATCAAACCCCGGTGCGAATTATTACAACTCAGTAACCGGTCAGGCAATTGTTGATTATTTCACTCCCGGTAGTTTGTATAACGCTATCAGAGACGTAGTCGGATATGACAACTTCGGCAATGTCAGCAGCATTATAGTAAAGGGAAGAATGACATCTAACGACTTTTCTGCTCTTACTAATTTAACCAATGCAGGAGTGCTGGATCTGTCTCGTACCGGCGGATATACCGAAGTTCCGGCATACGCGTTCCAAAATGTTGGTGCGACTGACATCCTTTTACCAAGTTCTATTGCAACAATAGGTAATTATGCTTTCCGCTACTGTGCCAATATAATATCCTTGACTATATATGCTCAAGAGCCGCCCCAGTGTTCTTCATATACTTTCAGCGGTTTTACCAACAAGGCGAACTGCACTGTGTATGTTCCGGCATCGGCGATTGAGCTTTACTCAAATGCAGATTACTGGAAAGATTTCACAATCCTGCCGATAACCAACGATGCCCATGTGCTTCAGGTTAATCTGCCTGCTGATTCCTCTGATGGTCGCTATAAGCATAATTCGCTAGAGATTGTAAACATCAATTCCGGTGTGCGTCAGAAGTATGTGATTTCCGACCGTATGCTCTATACGTTCAATGGCTTGCAAAAAGATGAGCAGTACAACATTTATATGTACTCTCAGGCAGGTCTTGAAATTGGACGCATTGAGAATGTCGTTATACCTGATCAGGACATTGAGGTTACTTTCGATAATCTGAAAGCACTTCATACTGTTTTTGCAAAGGTATTAACTTCCGATGATTCGGATGTAACTTCACAGGTTTCCGTCGAATGGTTCAAGCCGCTTGCCGACGGAACTACAACTTATCTACGTAAAGCCGTTTCGCTCGGCGAGATTCCTAACGGGCAGCGGCTCATATGTCGTGTAGCTCTTGACAATAAACTCGGTGTAGTTTATGCAAATCCTGATGATGTTGAGTTTACTGTTGACGAAAGCAATAACACTTGCACAGTCAATTTAGTACCCTTCCGTACATTAGAACTTTCAGGTTCTGTTGTTGACGGAGATGGCACGGCTTTGTCAGGAGCATCGGTATCAGTGAATCAAACCCTCAATGGCAAGTATTCCAAGACCTATACGGCCAAGACTGACCGAAAGGGCCAATGGAACCTGTCTGTTCTCGATGCCCCCGAGACACGCCTTACCTACGCCGCAAGCGAATGTGTCAACGTCAATGATACAATCGGTGCGTTTGCATCAGAAATCAATGCGCTTGACTTGGGCAAGACAACGATGAAATCAATTGTCGGCGCTCGTGTATCGTATGGTTTTACATACCATGCTGCCGGTTCGGAAAATGTGCAGGATTACTATTCCGACTATCAGAATGTAGCAATCAGCGTCTTCAACATAACCCAGAATCGCGCTCATAAAGAAGTATCTCTTCAATATCCGATTCTTGCCGTTCTTGATGAAAACATCAATTTCGGTGATCAACTTCGACTGATTGCCACATCAAAGACCGGTACGTTTAATCCGATTGAACAGATTGTAACCGTTGGTGATAATCAACGCGCTGAAGTAACATTTGACATCGTAGGCAAAGGAGGAGTAACCGCTTCCTTTGAAATGACTGACAACCTGGCTGTTATTGCAATGCTGTATGGCTCGAATGGAGAATTACTTAAGAAGATGACATATTCCGAAGCAAAGGCGACTTTCACTGAGTTGGAAGATGGCGATTATTCTCTCGTTTCGATGGGTCAATCCGACTTAATGAACTCAATTCTTCGCCTGTCAAACTTCACTGAAATTGGTCTGACCGAGGGCAAGGACTATGTGAAGAATGCCGTAAAGGTCGAGACCGGCAAACTAGCTGAGGTTAAAATCTCGGAGGTTCCTGCATTTGACGAAAGCTTGTTCTATTACACCAACTCAACAACAAGTTTCTCGTCAAATAAGAGCAGTATCACCACCGGCAATTACTTGACGCTTCGCTCTGCCATAGACTTTAAAGGCGTGTATAAGAACGATATCAGCAATGTCGCTCTCATTGTAGACCTCCCCGAAGCCTGTGACTTTGTAGAGCAATCGGTAATACAAGGACCTAACTTGTTGCCTTACACTTTCGACAACAACCGCTTGACAGTGCAGCTTGGCAACAATTACCAAAGCCAGACCCGCTTCTGCGTGATCCCGACCACCGGCGGCTCATTCAATGCCACCGCCTCAATCGTATTTGACTACAATGGCAAGACATTGACACAACCGATAGGTTGTACCAGCTGCACAATCCAAGACCTATTTATATCAGTACCTTCGATAGTAGCAAAGACCGATGTATCCATCAGTGGTAATGCTATGGCCCAGTCTGCCATAGAAATATATGATGATGGAACGCTTATTGGCAAAACCACTTCATTAGCAAACGGAACATGGGAAACAACCTGTGAACTGAATGAGCCATACAATCTTTCAACGCATAGTATTTATGCAAAAGTAATAACGAAAGCAGGATTGGAATTGATTAGTGAGACAAAACAGGTGACGTATGATGTTAATAACATTGTACCAGAAAAGGTAACGATGCTTTATTATAACCCGGAATATGTAGGGCAATATAATATTGTGTTTGATCTCATTAACAGAACTGTCTCGCCTAAATCTTATTATTTCTTCCCATACAAGAGTTATCCAGACTGGCAAGGTTCTGGTACTGAACCAAAAGACTTTACTTTCATAGTTGATTTATCGAATAATGACTCTACGGCTGTAAATGGAGTAACCATTAGTGTTTATACAAACAATGGATATTGGCGTAATCTCGAAGCCCAATATGATACTTCTATGAACAGATGGATTGCCGCTGGTCAATTTACTGAAGAAGAGGCACCTGCAGGAGTTAAAGTAGAAATCAATGCAGTAACTGAATCTCTTGCTGACATACAGAAAGCTAAGGACAATTATGATTCTTTAGATGAATTTATTTCAAATTTCCTTGCCGAAAACGAAATGCTTGATCAATATGACGAAAAAATCACAGAAGAATTGAATCAAGAGAAATTCGATCTTGAGAAAGTTATAGATTCATTTGAAGCTTGCTATGGAGTAGATTTAAACTTTACACAAGAAAATGACCTTCTGGGATTGAATGAAGAAGAATTTGAGGCTTTTCTTAATGAGATATTTAGGGATGCAGATTCAATTGATGATGATATCTATGAGGAGATGCTTAACGTTCTTTCGACACATCAGCGATATTCTCAGTCTGATCAGATTTTACCGGATAATTCACTCCTTGTAAGAAAAGTCTCTGATTGCAGTGGACTATTACCTGAACAATTGATTTTAGGCGGATTCAAACAAGTTCCAACTACTAAAGGAATACTATTGGAGCGTATAAGCAATAATAGGTATGAATTAGTGGACTTTTTTAATGATGTCTACATACAATATGAAACGATTCAAAATAGTTCGGTATATAGGGTATTTTCTATGGATGCAGTATGGTCATTGCTTAAAGAAAAAATTGAAGAAGCCATACGTAACGTTTTAACCGATAAAGACAAGCTTACAAATCTATACTCCAAATTTAATTCGGATAGAAAGCTTCGATTAGATAAAATAACAAATCTTGAGAAATCCTATCAGAAGTCCTTGGATTATCTGAATAAACGTCTTGAAGGTGGTGTTGTTGGGCTGAATTCTGCAAAACTGGAAATACAGCGACAAGATCTTCTAAAAAAGATGAATAAGCTCGAGAAGCTAAAGAGTAAAATGATGCGATTGCCTAATAGTGTCGCACAAATTAATAAAGTTATATTCTATTTAAATGATGCTTATAAGCTATTTGTAAGACTTTCTAATTATTATGATAGAATTAATGCTCTTAAAATTCCTGAATGTGTAAGAAAGGCTAAGCCTGACTTTGCGAATCTTTTAGACGATAAGATTAAAGATATTAAGGGTGAGTTTCAAGGTTATACAACATGGAGAGTCAGCTTGTTCGCTGTTTCAATAGTTGGCGATATAGCATTGGCGAAAATCCCTCTATTACCTAATCTGCTTACTCTCTTGGAAGATGCAGCTATTCAAGTTCGGGACGATCAAATCGACAGATACGTAGCTAGCGATATTGAGATGGTGAAAAAAAATATCATCTCCGCAAAGAAAAAGTTCTGTAACAAAGACGATGACGACGATGATCCTAATGATCCTCCATATCCAATTGTGGATCCTATCCACGACCCGTCAGGATATGTGTATGAGGCGGTGCCTGAGAATCGTGTAGAGGGTGTGCAGGCTTCGATCTATTATAAGGAGACCAAAGAGGATATGTATGGCGATCCATACGAGGAAATCGTGCTTTGGGATGCCGAGGAGTATGCTCAAGAAAATCCATTGTTTACCGATGAAAACGGGATGTATCGTTGGGATGTACCTCAGGGTTTGTGGCAGGTGAAGTTTGAGAAGGACGGTTATGTGACCGCTTATAGCGAATGGCTACCCGTTCCCCCGCCACAACTTGACGTGAACATCGGCATTGTTCAGAACAAACAGCCTGAGATAACAGAAGCCCGAGCTTACGAAGAAGGCGTTGAGGTGCAGTTCGACAAGTTTATGGATTTGTCAACTCTTACGACAGACTATATCTATGTAACTGCCAATGGCGAAAAACTCAATGGCGAAATCCGCTTTATAGATTCGGAACTTGCAGATGAATATGCAAGTGAAGATGATGCAGATGCTACCCGCTATGCCTCGCGCGTACGATTCGTGCCTGAAGAGAAACTCAGTGCTACAACCGGCGAAATTCGCCTGACAGTCAGCCGTAACGTTCTTTCCTACGCCGGAATACCTATGACTGAAACGTTCAGTCAGGTTCTTGACGTGGAGAAAGAGGTGCAGGTCGTATATGCCGATGACGTGAAAGTTCTCTATGGCGGCGAAAAAGAAGTGACTGTCTTTGCGCTTCCTTATGAGGCTGCTGTAGGCCGCACACTGCATATCGCCAATTCTTCTGACCTGATTGCTTCGATTGATACAACCGAAGCCATTATCGATGAGGAAGGCAAAGCTGTCGTAACAGTAAAGGGAGACCTCCCCGGACGGGCTCAGCTCACTTTCACTATTGATGATGTGACCGCAACCGGCGAATGTGCTGTTGACGTGGTAACGGAAATCATCACCGCCGAGGCTCCGAAGTCGTCGCGCGCAAGCGGAACAGCCGTTTATCGCGGCACCAAAGTGGAGCTCTCCACAGACTCGAAGAAGGCTACCATCTATTTCACAACTGATGGCTCTTGCCCCTGTGATGAAAACGGCACGCGCCGCAAGTACACTGTGCCTATCGTTATCAATGATGACACACAGATTCTTGCGATGACCTCTGTCGGCAACGGCGATGATGACGTTTCCGAAACCGTTCAGTTCAATTATACTCTAAAACGCTCCGATATGGACTTCCAGATGGAAGAAGGCTGGACGTGGATGTCGCACAATTTCGAAAGTGCGATTGCCCCTGCTGAACTCGCCGTAGATGAGGGAATCTCCCGTATCATGAGCCAGACTCAGGAAGTGATCCGCGACCCGCAACTCGGCATGATTGGAACTCTTACTGAACTCTCTGCATCCGAAAGCTACAAGGTAGAGACTACAGCTGCTACCACCCGTCAGCGTCTGAGCGACATTGCTTGGAATCCGGCAACCCCGATAGCTCTCAATTCAGGATGGAACTGGTTGGGCTATCCCGTAAGTCAGACCATGTCGGTTGATGAAGCGTTCGCAACAACCAAAGCAGAGACACTCGATGTAGTTGTCGGTCAAAACGGCTTCGCTCAATTCGATGGCGAAAATTGGATTGGTACACTTGAAACAATGTGTCCCGGTATGGGGTATATGTATCAGAGCCAGTCTGCCAAGAATGTGGTATATAACACATCTATCGTGTCAACCGCATCTGCCATGTATGTCTCCGGAATCTCGGCTAATTCGCCTCTTGTACTTGATATTCACAAGTACGGAACGATTATGCCTGTAGTTGCAACCATCAACAACGCTGACGGTTCTTCGCTTGACAACAATGATTACCAAGTCGCAGCGTTCTGCGGAAGTGAATGTCGCGGTATCGGTCGAATTGTCAAAGGACTTGTAATGATGAATGTCTATGGCAACGTCAATGACCCGATAACCTTCCATGTGACAGATGCGGACGGTGAGAACAGTTTCGACAACAACGCTTCGTTGACATTCAGCGAAACCGTTGTTGGCGATATCTTCAATCCGTATGCTATCACTATCAACAATCAGAGTGGCATTGCTGACGTGAAGTATGAAGGTAACATCAAGGTGACTGTTGAGGGCGATATGCTCCGAATCAAAGGTATTCCCGCTGACAACATTAACTTCGTTGAAGTTTACGACATCAATGGTCAGAAGCTCATTCACGAAACTCATGTTTCGGAATCAGGAATTAGAATCTCAACCTTGACAAACGGTGTTTATGTGGTTATAGTCAACGGCAACGGTGAATATACTTACCACAAAATCGCAGTACGTTAAGATTAAAACTCAACCAAGTAAATGAAGAATTCAATTATCAAATTCAGACATTCGATAATTGCTCTCATCATGATTGTCCTAAACGGAGTCGGGGCTATAGCCTCGACCCCGTGGACGGTCAATCCGAGCGATTACCGATACGATATGAGTCTTTATCTTGACGTAACCTTTGCGGCCGCCAAGATGGACTATTCGAAATATGAAGTAGCGGTATTCTGCGGAGACCAATGTCGTGGAATCGCCGAAGTGCTACCGTTAGGAAATGGCAATGAATGTCTATATCTCCGCGCCCGTAGTAATCATGAGTCGGGTGAGACGATGACGTTCAAGTATTACAATAAGGAAACGGAGGAGATACTGCCGATAGATGGTGAATCTTTCAAATTTGAATCTAATGGCCGGTTGGGTTATCCATCTGACCCTTATATTGTGAAAATCATCCGTCACTTTGACGTTAATCTATCAGCGGGTAACGGCGGTTCTATTAACCAACAAGGTGGAAGATTGGCTGAAGGAACAGAGTTGACTATTACGGCAACTCCATCTGAAGGATACCACTTTGAACAGTGGTCTGACGGTAATACAGACAATCCGCGTACAATAAAGGTAGATGCCGACATTGCTCTTGCAGCTGAGTTTGGTATCAATACTTATAAACTGGTTTATAATGTTGATGGCAACCTTTACAAAGAGTATGATGTCAATTATGGGACTGTAATTAATCCTGAGGAACTTCCCGAAAAGGAGGGTCATACCTTTTCAGGCTGGGATAATGTCCCTGCCACGATGCCGGCTCATGATGTGACCGTCAGCGGAACTTTCTCAATCAATTCCTACAATGCGGTGTTCAAAATCGGTGAAGATGTCATTGATACCAAAGTTGTGGTGTTCGGTCAGCCTGTTGTCGCTCCTGAGGCTCCGGCCAAAGAGGGTTACACATTTGCCGGTTGGCAGAATATTCCCGAAACAATGCCTGCGCATGATGTGGAAATTCTTGGCTCGTACACCGTAAACCAGTACAAGCTGACATACACGGTAGATGGAGCCACCTACAAAGAATACATCGTTGATTACGGTACTGCGATTACTGCTGAAGCATATCCCGAAAAAGAAGGTTATACTTTCTCGGGCTGGGAGGGTCTTCCCGAAACTATACCCTCACATGATGTAAGCATCAGTGGCACATTCTCAATCAACTCCTACAATGCAGTGTTCAAAATCGGCGATGACGTGATCGAAACCAACGTTGTGGTGT
>JAAVEO010000040.1 GCA_014801225.1 Bacteroides sp. | reverse complement strand
CGCTTCAAGATGGGCTTGAACCAACGACCCCCTGATTAACAGTCAGGTGCTCTAACCAACTGAGCTATTGAAGCGTTAAACTTTTCATCGTTTTTAGAACCGCTGTTCCCTTGAAAAGCGATGCAAAATTAGTCAGTTTTTTGATACTGTGCAAATTTTTCGGCAATTATTTTTCACTTTTTTTGAAATTATTTTTCTTTTCGTTGATTTTTCAGTGAGTTATATTTGCAAGTTTTTTTGCTCGTTTTTGCCTCTCCCCTCTCGAAAAATAGTTGCTAGCCCCCAAAAATTAGAAAAGCCTCTCGCTGAAATTGAAGTCAGCAAGAGGCAAAACTATATTTTGGAACCGGATTTATTAGTACATGGGGGTGAAGGGAGCGGATTTCTTGAATTTGGAAGTGACGTTGCCTACCAGGTCGGAGGTATGGGAGGTGTCGAGCTTCAAGACTTTTGCTCCGGGACGGAGATCACACTCTTTGAGGTCTACATAGTAATAGCCGGGGTTGGTGACGATATCGAAATAGTAGCGTCCGGCAGCCGGGACTGCATAGCTTCGCCATTGAGTGGAAGAGACATTCGGTTCGCTCTCGATCTCGTAGGTATAAGGCACACTTGCGTTCACAAGAATACTTCTGCCAATGCTGACAGCCATATCTACATCAGCAGTCTTTTTCACATGATGTGCGAAGAAATTGGCACGCACACAGCGGTCTGGAGAGGATACCGTGCCGGGGAGTGCATGTACACCTCCAATCTTGTCCCAATAGTTTACGATAGCAGTCATTGCGGGCCATTGAGGATCGTTGGTCATGGCGCGTATATCTCCCGGATCATATATCTTCACTTCGCCGTTGTCAAACTCAAGATAGGCCGTCTTACCGGAAGCATCTGTGATACCCCAGTGTAGAGTGGAGACGGTGCCTCCGTCGAATGTAGCGCCTCCGATGGTGAAGTCATGCTTTTTCAGCACGGCCACTACCTCATCAGTGGTAGCGTTCATATCAAGAAGCCAACTTACGAACATGGCAAGCGAGATGGGAGGACGTCCTTCAGTCTCGGGAGATACATAGACCGTACCTTTGCAGAAAAGGCCGTTAATCACCAATCCCTTCTCATTCATTCCTTCTGTGATGCCACCATCATAGCCGACAGCATATACCGCACCATATTTGGAGGTCCATTCCACACAACCTTCCCTGGCATCTCCCTTCTTGGTCATGCCGGCTGGATAAACATATAGATTCGTAGGGATAGGAGTCTTCCAATCCAAAGAACGCCCCACAACGAACAGAGAGTCCTCACCCTGATATATAACGCGCGTACAAGCATCTGCCTTCTGAGCTGAAAGCATAGAGATAGCGGCCAATGCGGCGGCTGCGCCGAGGCGGAAGGTATTCTTCATAGTCTTTTTCATAGTCTCAATAGTTTTTTGTAGTGGAATCAAATATTTCCTTTTTCATAAAACAGATTACCGGGGAAGATGGTTCGGAATCAGGAACTATAGGAGGAATTGGAAATGGAGAATGAGAGATTACCGGGGAAGTGGAGATAAAGGAAGAAGGGAGAATCGCCGGAACGATTCTCCCTTCTTAGGAATTATATGGGGTGCTAACGCACCGGGATATCATTAGAGAACAACTTTCTTGACAGTCTTGCCGGCCTTAACAAGGTAGATACCCTTGTCAACGTTGAAAGCAACTACAGCGTCAGCCTTAACGTTCTTGGAAGCCACGCGAGCACCGGAAAAAGTGTAGACAGCTACCTCACCCTCAGCGTTGGGGCAAACAGTGATTACACCATTCTCAGCGTATACACGAGCGGGAGCCTCAGCGGCTACACCCTCAACAGCGTCGATATCATATACTGCGGGGATAGTAGTAGTCTTGGAGAGGTCGTCCTTGTCAGTGTAAAGAGTGATATCACCCTTGTAGGAGAAGTGGTAAGTGTTCTTGTAATCATCACGACCGGTAAGCCAGAAACCATTATCCTTGTCACCAATCACCATACGAGTGTAAGGTGAGAGATAAGCATAATAGCTACCGTAAACAAGAGTAGTAGCCTCTGTCATCTCTACGTCAGACCAGGGCATGTACTCGTCGTTATAGCCGGAGGGAGCGAGCTGATTGAGACGGGGCTCCATGTCGTTGGACTCATAGTTGCCACGATTGTCATATACAACCTCGGGCTCTCTGAGATCATACCATCCGTAAGGATTGGTAGCGCCGGCCTCTTTGAAGAAACCTGCTGTGAAATAGCTGAAGGAGTCATCAGTGCCCTCGGGATTAGTGAAGCCGAATACAGAACCCCACTTGTTATCCATGAAGGTGGCGCCGCTACGGAGCACAGCCTCACACTGACCGATACCAACGCCGATCCACCACTGGGAGAAGGGGCCCCAATCGGCGCTACCGCCCCAGGGGTTATCAAGGTCAAGAGTCTTGGCATCAACATCGCCCATGTTCACGATGATAGGCTTAGTCTCGATGGGGAGCTCATAGTTACGGGCAACGAAGCCGTTGGCACGGAGAGTACCGTCGTAAGTAAGGTTGAGCTTGGAGCCGTTCTCGAAGAAGAACTGGCAAGCGACAGTGTAAACATCCTCGGAAAGGTCGACAGCATCGAGAGAAAGGATAGACATCTGATTTACATCGTTACCTACGAGGTAAGTATCCTGATTATTGTATCTCTGAGGCCAACCGTCGCCACCATACCATGTACCGGGGGCAACGGGGAAACCGGTGAGGAACGACTGTGCATCATCACCATAGTATACGGGAAGAGCGGTATTGTCAGTATAGTAGAAGTCCTTACCGCGCTGTCTGGGATTAGCCTCGAACATCTGATCGAAACCTACGATATCGAAGTTCTTCTGATCATTAGGCATAGTCTGATCAGTGTCGTTGATCATCTGCTCCCATACATACATGGAGGGCCACATAAGGGGAAGCCAGATAGCAGTCACAGAACCACTGCCCTCGGCATTCTTTCTCTGTGCCATAAGGTTGCAGTTAACCCAATAGTAAGGCACCTCTGCGAAAGAGGGCTTGCTGCCATCCGCGAGCGTGAGCACGTCACACCAGTTCTGACTGTTCTTGGCAAAAGCGAAAGTCCAGATGTAGTTGGCGTCCTCATAGGTCTTCATGATGACCTTGTTGGAGTTAGCAGTCATGTCGGAGAAGGAAGCAATGCCCTGAGCACGGAGAGTGTTCAGAATCTGCTTACCCTCCTCAGTCATGCGCAGATCAGATGTGTCAAGAGTAGTTCCGGGGATAACAGCGGCGAAAGCTGTGGAACAAACTGCACATCCAAGAGCCAGAAGAGTAGTAATTTTTCTCATTGGTCTTAAAAAAATTAGTTTGAATTTGTGGTTTTATATCAGTTTTTGCAATAATTGACAAGAGCAGGATCAAGCCCTTGCTTCTATTCAACCGCAAATGTGAGAATAATTTCCGACATACACAAATTTTTCATGAAATAATTTAAAAAAAATATAATCGCATAAAAAATCCGGGCTCCGCCACAAAAAGCGAAGCCCGGAAACATCTAAGAATGAGTATAACTGATTTTAACGTTTGATATCAGTATTGTAGTAAGTCTCGGTGTTGGGGATACACATTGTCCAGCCTTTGCAATCGTCGAGTTCATGACGAGTAGCGAGTGTGGCGGGGAAGTTACCGGACTGGGGATCGTCAGCCACCCAGGCACGACGTACGGCAGGGATATTCCAACGCTTGTAATCGTGCCAGTTATGACCCTCGCCCCAAAGCTCGATACGACGAGCAACACGAATCTCCTCAAGGAGAGCGTCGCCTGTAGCAGTGCAAGTATATCCGGGGATACGCTGGCTGTTCACTGCCTCGAGAGCAGCCTTGGCAGCAGCCATATCATTGTTATGGTAAGCAGCCTCAGCCTCTGTGAGAGCCATCTCGGAGCCACGCATGAAGGGCACGGAAGAGTTGGAGTAAGTACCGATACCCCAGAACTTATACTGAGCACCGAAGGGGATATAGAACTTACCGTCGATCTCCGCGCTGCCATCCTGCTCATAAGGATTGCCGAACTTATCGTAGTCATCGTTGGGGATAAGACCGCGACCATAACGTGCGATAGAGTTGGTCATATTCACCTGCATGGCATTCATATTCATGGAAGAGGGATCCACGCAACGCTCTGACCAGAAGTGCTGAGCGCGGAGGCTACCGCGAACACTTGCGGGAACCTTGTTGAGGTTCTGGGGCACCCAGAACTGGCTCAGACGAACGTCATTCTCGTCAAGGAGATTAGCAAGGTCGATGCTGATGCAACCTGCACCCCATCCCCAGAAGGAAACGTAGGCACCGTTGCAGGCATTGAGAGCGCCCCAGCTGTAATAACCACTGTACTGGTCCATCTCCATATTGGCATTACACCACATCCATTCACCGTTAGCATCGGCGAAACCACCAAGGAACTCCTCGGAGCTCATGATGGGATAATCGGCACGAGCTGCCTTAGCCATACGCTGAGCGGTAGCCCAGTCCTCACGAAGGAGAGCTGTACGAGCGTAAATACCGCGAGCAACGTCAATGTTAGGCTCCCACATTACAGTACGCTTCTGTCCGGACTCAGTGTAGAGCGAGATAGCATTGTCAAGGTCGTCATACACGAGATCGAGAATAGTCTTCATCGATACGAGAGGAGCATTACCTGTACCGGGAGAGGTACGGAGTACGATACACTCCGTAGCACCGTTGTTGGAATCTACCCAACGGGGAGCATAAATCTGCAGAAGGCGGAAATAAGCGTGAGCACGAAGTGTCAGAGCCTGAGCCTTTACAAACTGACGGGTGCTTTCATCACCGGTGGCTGTATCGATACCGGAAAGGATAACGTTGGCCTGATTGATAAGATTGTAAGCGTAAGACCAAGCTACAACAGGAATCCAAGTAGTGGCATCCTGGAAATAACCCCAGTTGTTGAAGTCGGCACCATAATTAGCCCAAAGCTGATTGCAGTAGTCGGGAGCGAAGACATCACCGTAGAACGTCATGATGGAGGGCTCGCCGCAGAAGTTGGTGAGCTGGTAGGTCGGATAGGCCATATACATCGAGCGACAGAGACCGATAAGGGCATACTCCGCACCCTCGACACTACTTGTGACGGTACTTGTGTCGATTGAGGTCACAGGCTCGAGCTGAAGATAATCGCTGGAGCAGGAGCCTAGGGAGCCGGCCATGAGGAGCCCCGCGAGACCTTTAAGAAATATATTCTTTTTCATAAATTGAAAATTCGAAATTAATTGAGTCTTTGTATCTAATATCAGATCATACCGTCTTATCAGAAACGAGCGCTAAGCTGGAAGCTGAATACTCGGGCAGGCACGAAGTTGGCACCCTGACCACCGGCGAAACCATACTGGGGGTTCATACCCTTACGCTTGGCAGCTGTGAAGAGGTTGTCGATGCTGACACCGAGATTGATGTTCTGAAGCTTGAGAGGATTCACCCATTTGGAGGGGAGATCGTAAGATACATTGAGGTTCTTGAATACGAGATAAGAGCTCGAAGTGAGGAAGCGAGAGCTGGAAGCGTTGTTATGACGGTTGAGCTCGGAGTTGAGCTGAGGCACACCGTTGGGATCGATACGATCGGGGCTATCCACAGTCATACCCTCGGGAGCCTTGGTCCATGCCTTGAGAGCATCTACGTGAACCGCACCGGCGCTGTTGCCGATAGACATCAGAGAAGCATAGTTGGAGTCCATAGTCTTACCGCCGAGGCTGTAAGTGAAGAGAAGACCGAGGTTAAGACCCTTCCAAGAGAAGTTTGTGCCGAAAGAACCGTAAACAACGGGGAGGGCGCTACCGCAGATCTGACGACCGGCATACTGAGTCTCAGTTGTGTAATACTTACCGTTGTACTCAACGAGAGCACCTGCGGCACGAGCACCGGCGACAGCAGCCTCGAACTCGGAGATATTCTGATAGCCTACGCCATTATCATCATAAACGAGATAATCGGGAGAATCGGGGCTCATCTCATAGAGAGAACGACCTGTGAGCTGGTCAACACCCGCCCATTTATAGGTGAACATCTCATAGATGCTGTGGCCCTGGAAGAGGCTCTGACCGGGGATATCTCTTCCGTCAGGGAGCTTAACGATCTTATTCTTGTAGAAAGTGGCATCGATGTTGAAATCCCACTTGATATCACGGTTACGGATAATGTCGACACCAAACTGAAGCTCCCAACCCCAGTTGAGCATAGTACCGATGTTAGCCATCACAGAAGGAGTATAACCGGAGTTACCTACGATACCTGCGGAAGCGGGTTTGGTAACGGAGAAGAGGAGGTCGGTGTTACGCTTGTTGAAGTAACCAACGCTGAAGTTGAAGCGGTCGTTGAAGAGAGAACCGTCAAGACCGATATCGAAAGTTGTGGTAGCCTCCCATTTGATATTGTCAGCAGCGAGCTGGCCGGGGAAGAGACCCTGATAGCCGTCATAGGAAAGGAAGCCGTAGAGAGGATAGTAAGCATAAGCACTTGCAGAAGCGTCATTACCTACAGAACCATAAGCGGCACGAAGTTTCAGGTAGTTGATCCAGGGAGCACCCATGAGGAATTTCTCTTTGGAGATAACCCAGCTACCACCTACAGACCAGAAGTTACCCCAACGGGTATCTTTTGCAAAGCGGGAAGTACCGTCGCGACGGATAGAGAACTCACCGAAATATTTCTGATCATAGTTGTAGCGGGCACGACCCAGATAAGACTCCATGCGGAGCTCACCGATTCCCTCGCTGGGCTGGTCAACAGAAGAGAAGTTGGAAAGAGCAAAGATATCCGGGAAGAGCTGACCACGAACCATTACAGTGGAAACATCCTCATACTGGTTGAAGTTCTCATGGTCGAGGAGGACATCGACATGGTGGTCGCCATACTGACGATCCCAAGTAAGAGTCTGCATGAAAGTATGGCTCTTGTAGTTGCCGAAAGTCTCCGTAAGGATACCGATATCTTTAGCGGAACCTACGACATTGTTCATATACTGGTTGCCGTGAGTCTTGTCGCGGTGCATTGTGCCGCGAACAGTGAGCTCGAAGCCGTAGGGGATGATGGCAGTACCGTAGATAGTACCGTCCACAACAGTAGCGGAGTAGTTGGACTTATCCTCACGCATATTCCAGGCTACGTTGTCACCGCCGAGATAAGTAGCGGTGTTCCATACGGGCTGACCGTTAGCGTCACGGATGATAGCGCCTGTACGGGAGTTGTGAGCATAGTAAGGATAGATAGGAGCGTTGAACATAGTGAGGAACGGGTTGGAAGCGAGAGTAGTACCCTCGGTACCTGTACCTGTCATTGACTCCTGACCTGTAGCAGCGAGGTTGACACCAAACTTGAAGTAGTCAACGGGCTGGAAGTTGGCATTGATACGTGCGTTGAAACGCTCGAAGTCAGTCTGGAGCATATAGCCGTTCTCCTTGAGGTAGCCTACAGAAGCGAAGATATTGAACTTCTCTGTAGCGGCTGCGGCATTGACATTGTACTCCTGACGGTAACCGTTCTGAGACACGGCCTTCCACCAATCGAGGTCGTCGGCATATCCGGGGAGGTAAGAAGTAGGAACGAACTTACCGTGACGGTCGAAGAGCTCGGAGTTGGGAACACCATAGATATTGGCGTTGGCGAACTGGTTAACGAAGTTCTGACGATAGAAATTGATAACGTCCTGATAGGAAGCATAAGTACCGGTAGAGAAACCACCGTTCACCTGGGCATCGAAAGTAGCCTGCATCCACTCGTTGGGCTCGAGACGGTCATAGAAAGGAAGACCGCGATTGTACATACCCTGACGTACCTGAAGAGTCACATCGACTTTACCCTGCTTTTTAGCTTTCTTGGTAGTGATGAGGATGACACCATTCGCACCACGGTTACCATAGAGAGCGGAAGAAGCGGCGTCCTTGAGCACAGACATCGACTCGATATCGGCGGGGTTGAGGTCGGCGATAGAACCGGTGTAGGGAACGCCGTCCACAACATAAAGAGGTGAGCTTGTACCGTTCACGGAGTTAAAACCGCGGATACGGATTGAAGGAGCGGCACCGGGCTGACCTACAGAGTTGTTGACCTGTACACCGGGTGCGTTACCCTCGAGAGCGGCTGTAACGGAGGTTACAGGACGGTCCTCGATCTCCTGAGCGCCGACCACAGCAACCGAACCGGTGAGTGACTCCTTGTTAGCCGTACCGTAAGCTACGACCACCACATCGTCAAGAGACTTTGAAGTGGAGGAAAGATTGATTGTCATACCGTCGGAAAGGTCAACGGTCTGAGACTGATAACCGACGTAGGACACAGTGGCTTTCTTGACATTAGCGGGGACGGTGAGAGTAAAATTACCGTCAAGGTCGGCCGCGGCGCCCTGACCACCGCCGATAGGCATGATCGTGGCTCCGATGAGCGGCTCACCGTTTTCCGCGTCAAGCACGGTGCCGTGGTAGGTGCGATTCTGTGCCGCAAGGCTCCAGGTGCACGCCACCAGCGTCATCAGGATTAAAAACAGTTTTCTCATACTTAAAATGATTTAGACATAAGTTATTATTTGTTGTAGTTTTTTCAAGAAAAGTTGTCTTATCCCTCACGGAGCCGGAGCATGGTCCACGCAATTCACAGGCTCTTTGTCGCAAAGAGGAAAAAGCCTTCTGAAAGTGTATGTAAGGTGTTCGACGGTATTAGATTTCAAAGCTCACATAGACTTCGGAAAGAGGAGGCCTCCCGCTTCCGCAGCCTATTAAAAAGTGTGTCTTTGTCTTAACATTATGCAAATTTAGTATTTTCTTCCTTTAGACAATAAAAAAATATATTTTTTAACATTTATAAACATTTGGAATTTTCGCATAATTGTCTGTAACCCGGGGGGAAATAAAAGCATATTGCCGAACCAAAAGGGGATAAACCGCGGTAAGTTCGAGCGTTTTATGACATTTTGATTACATAAAAAATAACGGGCCTATCAGCGGACGCGGGTATTTTCCACTATTGTGAGACCCGGAAAGCCGACAATGGGATAGCCGGGACGTGAAGCAAGGAAGTCATCATAAAAGGCTATCGCCTCGGGGAGAGTCTCGAAAGTGGCGGCTACCACATAGAAGCGGTCTTGTTCACCTCGTGTGGCGAAGGAATCAAGTCCGTCCTCACGAAGTTTGCGAGCCTGGTCAAGAGCATTGACGGGCATCTTATAGCATCCTACAACCACATTATACTTATCACCGGCAAGACTACCCTCGCTGACGGGAGCCATAGGAGCAACAAGGTAATACAGACGTCTCCCCTCTCCCATATCTTTAAGGAATGGTTCGCCGTCCTCCATAAGGCCTTCGGAAGGGATATCCATATCTTGCAGAGCTGTCTGTCTCTTTGCAAGGGCGGCATCGTAAGCCGCCTGATAGTTACGCTCCGTAGGTTTACAACCGGATGCTATCATGAGCAACATCGTTATGACCGGAAGATAGAGACCGCGTAATGGCCGGGTATGCTGGAAAGACATATTCATAAACGTATAGTGGAAATAGTGGAATTAAAGGAATCGTTATATCACCAAGAAAGACCTCCCGCCCTGCCGGAGCGGCAGAGCGAAAGGTCGGGATATTGAAAATAAATAAAGGGATTCTAAATAAGTCACAGTCAGCAATCAGTCAACCTGAAGGATGAGATAGGGAGAAAGACTCCAGAAAGCGGCGGGGTCGGTAATCTTGAGCACCTTATAGCCCTGCGCATTCTCGGTGATCTCATAGGAGTTCTTGGGATTGTTGCTCCATACTTTGAGCTTCTTTGACTGAGTGGGGATGCTGGTGATGTTGCGGCGGTCACCCTTGGTGAAGTAAGAGGAATTGAAGTCACCCTGAAGCACCTTTGTAGCGCCGAGGAATTTCTTCTCGAGGAGACCGTTCTTCTTCAGCTCCTTGTTGGTGCCGATAGCATAGTACACCGTATTCGCGGCATTCTCGGCAGCCACAGTCTCCTGCTGAGCCTGCTCCTTGGCGGCTGTCTCAGCCTTCACCTGCTCTTGAGTCTCGGCCACCTGAGTATTGAGCTGCTCGATCTGTCCGCGAGCGGAAGAGAGATCATTCTCGAGCTGTGCGATTTTCTGGTCCTGCTGCTCGATGTGAGCCTTGAGCTGGGCTATAGTCTTGGTAAGAACGGAATTCTGATTGTTGGAGTTCTTGAGCTGAGCCTCCATCTTGTCGAGAAGGGCGCGATTGGCATTCAGACGAGCCTTGATGTTGGCAAGATTCTGACGCACCTCCTGACGACGGTCGACATTATCGCCCTGTCCGATATTATAGAGGAGACCCTCCTGCTGGTTGATAGAGTCGAGGCCGGTGTAAATATCTCCCATAAGAAGCATGAGGGAGTCATTGAAGGAGTTGGCTTCCTGATATTCGGCGGAAAGCTGCGCGATACGCTGGCTGTCTTCATCAAGCTGCTTCTGATTGCCGGAGCAAGAAGCAAGGAGGAGCGCCCCGAGACCGAGGCAGATAAATGTCTTTTTCATTTTCGTAACGTATTAAAGATATACAAAAGTCAGAGGCGTTCCTTACCCCCGATTACTATAACAATCTCACCCTTGGCTTGGTTCACGGAAAAATATTCCGCGAGAGCTCCGAGTGTATCGCGATGGATTGTCTCATGAAGTTTCGATATCTCACGACAGACCGCGGCCTCACGCTCAACTCCGAATGTTTCAGCGAGTTGGCGCAAAGTACGGGCAAGACGTTTGGGCGATTCGTAAATCACTACCGTACGCGGATCTTCGGAAAGGATTCCAAGACGTGTGGCCCTGCCCTTCTTCGGGGGGAGGAATCCTTCGAATACGAATCTATCGCATGGCAGACCGGAAGACACGAGGGCAGGGACGAAAGCGGTAGCTCCGGGAAGGGTCTCCACCGTAATACCCCTGCGGCGACATTCCCGGCTCAACATAAATCCGGGGTCGGATATGCCGGGAGTGCCGGCATCGGAGACAATCGCTAAATTCAGACCACCCTCGATGCGATCGGCCACGGATTGTACTCTCTCGTGCTCGTTGAATTTATGATGACTCTCCATGGGTGTGGAGATCTCGAAATGCTTCATCAATACTCCGCTGGTACGAGTGTCTTCAGCGAGGATAAGGTCAGCCTCCTTCAGCACTTTTATGGCCCGGAAGGTCATATCTTCCAGATTGCCGACGGGAGTGGGGACTATATACAGTTTTCCAGCCATGAAAGGGATCAATTATAATAGTTTTCGAGCAACTGCATGAACGCTCTCACTTCCTCGTCTTCGGGATTCCATCCGAGCACGGAATAGAAATAACTCTCGGCATCGGCATAAGTCGCGGCATCGGCGGCTGTAGATAGAGCCGCTGAAAAATCGGTGTCATTTCCATGGAAAAGGGAACGGCGGAAACGATAGCGATCGTTGAGATTGAATACAAGTTTACCTCTCTTTCGCGGAGCCGAAGCCGCAGCAGAGGAAGCAATGGGGAGCGGCTCATCCGCACCTTCAATACTCGGCGCGACTTCAGGAGTGGCAAAATCAGAAGATTCCGAATATTCCTCTCCCAAGTTATAATCAGGACTCACGGTCTCCATAGGTATAAATTCCTCTTTTTCTTCAGCCACCGCGTTATCCTCATCCAAGACAGGGATAATCGGCTCATCAACCATAACATTCTCCTCGGGTGCTTCCTGAACTGACGTAACCTCGGGCACAACAATCGTATCCGGAGTTACTACAGATGAGGAAGCTGCGACAGCATCCGGAGCAGCCTCCGCAATAGCTTGAGCCTTACGGAGAATCAGACCGGAGAGAGCGGCCGGGGGATTATCGCGGTTAAGGGCCAGATGAATAAGCCCTTCAAGCTCGTAAACGGAGTCGAGTAAATTTGACAGAGGGGATTCGGGAGTCATTGTATCTTGTTATTTTATATTTTCAAATGCTGAATATTTTCAGGAGGAGAGTCTGAAGGGCGGAGCGAAGCCGAGCTCGGTCCTTCATATTATTTGCCATTACGACCACCACATGCGTAGGAGCGTAATCGTCATCAAGCATATAGCCGGCATAGCACTGTATTCCGGTCATGCTTCCCGTCTTCATGGCGAGGTAAGAATCGAGGGGCGTTCCTGCCATGAATTTGCGCAGTGTGCCCTCTTGTCCGGCCAGGGGGAAGAAGGAGGCATAGATTACGTCGGAACTCATTTTCTTCAGCACTCCGGCAAGGAATTCAGCAGTAAGACGGTCAGAACGAGATAGGCCGCTGCCGTCGAAGAGTTCCACACCTTTCATGGGAAGCTTATGCTTTTTCCAATACTCCATTTCGAGACGGGCACCCTCCTCGGGTGTGGCGGGACGTTCGCAGTGATTAGCGTATGTGCGGAGCATAGCCTCCGCGAAGAGATTGTCGCTACGCATCATGCAGGAGCGCATAATTTCATCTATAGGAGCGGAAGCATGACGAACGAGAAGATGCCTCTCCCCTTCCTTCAACGATTTACCACCAAGAGAGATACCGGCGTTGGCAAGCGCATTTCGAATGGCTGCCTCAAGCACTCCTGCCGGATTTGATACGGAGGCTTTGCCGGAAGCGTTACTTCTGAAATTGATACCATGACAGCCGGTGCCGTAAGATTGACGGAGATCGCCGGCAGCCCAACTCGGAGGCACCGCGGGGCCGGGGAAGATAGAGGAATCGAGAATAATGCGTCCTTCAATTTCAGAGACTTTCTTATCTTTGAGAGCCTCAACTATTTGAACTACAATATCAGGACTCTGCGGCTCGCATGAAGCTCCGAGCGAAGGATCGCCGCTACCTTGCACCACCATATCTCCGGCTACTTTACCTCCACGCACCGGCGCTGTCAGCCAGACATCAGTGTGATAACGCCAATCCGGACCGCATTTCTCAAGAAGGGAGGCAATCGTGACGCATTTCGTCACCGATGCCGGAATAAGAGGATTAGATTCATTGTGGGATGCGATTGTCTTGCCGTCAGAGAGATCGATCACGAGTAAAGCCAACGATTCCGAGGGAACACCGGAGGCTACGACAAATTGCTTCACATCCTCCTTAAAGGAGGCATGAAGCGGCAAAGACAGAATCAAAGTCGCGATTACGGCAGCGACAGCCGCAAAATATCTACGCATTATACAAGAGAATTCTATTGGATCCCGGCGGAGAGTGGACCCGAAACTACTTCGGACGATGCAAAGATAACAAAGTTTTTTCAAAAAAAGGTCACATAATCTTTGTCAAGGAGGGAAATGCTTTGTAATTTTGGGGTCTGAACTGAAAAATCGACAATGGATAAGCAATACGAACCAAGACCATTTACATTTGACCGCACCGTGAGAATAATCTTCACGGTCGTGACCGTAATCGCAGTGCTGATGCTGTTGAATTTCCTTAAAGGAGTGCTTCTCCCCTTTCTTGTGGCTTGTCTCATAGCCTATATGCTGGAGCCGATAGTGCAATGGAATATGAGGTGGACACACTCCCGGAAACGCTTTCTGCCGGTGATGCTCACTTTGTTGGAGAGCCTGATGGTGTTTGGAGGATTATGTGCCATATTTATCCCGTACATAGTAAATGAATGCGGAGAAATGGCCGAGATGGTGAAAGAATATGCCACGACTCAAATCGATATCCCGTTCATCAGCGCGGATATTCATAAATTTCTCCGAGAGAACATAGATTTCAATGAAATCTCCCGCTATCTCTCTCAAGATCAATGGGAAAGTCTGGCAAAAAGCGCTATCTCCTCCTCATGGAAATTCCTGAATTCCGGATTATCAATGTTGGCAGCGGCCGTAAGCTGGGGTATCGTGATACTCTACGTTATATTCATAATGCTTGATTACGAGCGCCTGATGCTCAGCTTCCGTCAGCTTGTGCCTCATCGCCACAGGGAGAAGGTATTTCATGTGTTCGATGATATCAAGAATGCGATGAACCGTTATTTCCGCGGACAGTTTCTAATAGCGTCGTTGGTAGGAGTAATGTTCGCTATCGGATTCCTTATAATAGGCTTGCCGATGGGGGTAGTATTGGGATTGTTTATCGGTGTGCTGAATATGGTGCCCTATCTACAGCTTATTTCTCTGCCGATCACGGCGCTTCTATGTATCGTAAGCACAGTGAGCACAGGTGTGGATTTCTGGATGATATTCTGGGAGTGTATGGCAGTGTATGTGATTGTACAGTGTATCCAGGATCTGGTGCTTACACCGCGCATCATGGGGAAAGCCATGGGGCTCAATCCGGCGATAATACTGCTTTCCCTTTCTATATGGGGATGTCTATTGGGATTCATGGGACTGATTATCGCGTTGCCGCTGACTACGCTGGTATTAAGCTATTATGATATGTATATAGTAAATAGAAATTGAGATAAGTTCCGGTAGTCGGGATGGATTATATTTACCGGAGACAAAACTAACCACAGCCCCGCAATCACCTTCGGGTGGGTGATTGCGGGGCTGTGGTTATATATAGAGAGATCAAAGAGACTACCCTTTTATTTTGTCGAATTCAGCGACATCACCTACAATCCAGATCACATCCCCGGGACGTAAGATAGTGGAGGGTTCGGGTTGCACGAAAGTACCGTCGGCCGACTGTATTTTCACTATCATGCTATAGTAGTCGTGGCGAAGATCGGTCTCCGCGAGAGGCTTGTAGACAATCGGGGAGCGATCTGTGAGCCGGATACTTCGCAACTCCACCTGTGGTTGATAAGTCTTGAGAGAGCTGCAGGCTTGCTGTTCGCGCTCTATATCATCGTTGAGACGCTTTATCTGATCGTCGGTGCCTATCACACCAAGCACATCTCCCGGGAATATGCGGGCTTCCTTAGGAGGAAGAGGCATAAGGCGCTCGCCACGCTGAATACTGGATATACTCACGCCATATTCCGAACGCAGGCCGGAGTCCTCGATACGGTCGCCGACAAAAGAGCAGTAGGGGCCAACGGTGATATATGCCTGATGCATATCGCTCACAAGATTATTATTGAGACCAAGGCGTGTATTCTCCCGCATATTAAGATTATCCATGAATTTTTTCTCTATATGTTCGTAACGATTGAGGAGACGACTTGAACAGAAGAGTATCATGAGCAGGAAGAATACGGCACCGGCTATCCATCCGAAAGCCGAGCCATAGACGAGGGCAAGGAACCATACAGTAAACAATAACCCGACAAGGTAACGTATGACACGCATTGCCACAAGCGGCACATCATAGAATGAAGCCGACTGATGCAGACGGATACGCTCACCAGGCTTGGTGGAGCTGAAGCACAAGGCTGCCAAGAAGGGAGACATAGCGGCAAGAGTGGCCACTGTAGCTGCGACACGTCCATAATCAGGCAACAGATTCTCCAGGAAAGGGAATAGCATACGTCGCGATACAAGAATGATGGCGAGCAACACTACAGAATAAAGCACTATGCGCCATATATAGCGGGAGAGCACATCACGCCACAGGCGACGTGTCTCGTTGCTGTCGGATGTCTGTTTCGAATAGCGGTCGATAAGGAAACGCAAGGAGGGGGGGAGATGATTCTCCACCCAGCGAGAGGCGGGTTGAGAAAGTTTGACGAAGTAGGGAGTGGTGAAGATAGTGATAACGGATACGGCCACGATAATGGGATAGAGCGATTCCTGAAGCACTCCGAGCCCCATACCGAGAGAGGCGATGATAAAGGAGAACTCGCCAATCTGTGTAAGAGTGAAGCCACTCTCTATCGCCACACGTACACTTTGACCTGTGAGGAGCATTCCGAGCGTGCCGAAGATAATCATACCTACTATCACCACTACCGCAAGGAGAAGAATCTCTCCCCAATAGGTGGCTATTACTCCGGGATCCACCATCATACCGACCGAGATGAAGAAGACGGCTCCGAAAAGATCCTTGATCGGCGCGACGACTTTCTCCATTCTTTCGGCCATCATGGTGCCGGCGAGAATCGAACCCATCACGAATGCACCCAACTCGAGAGAGAACCCGCATATCACGGAGAATATAGCCATTCCGAAGCAGAGGGCCATGGCGACTACGAGGAGAGTCTCGCTATTGAGGAAAGAGCGGAATTTCTCAAGGAATGTAGGGAGAAGATAGACCCCGACCACAAACCATATAATGAGGAAGAACAGCAGCTTGCCAACCGAAAAGAGAAGCTCCATACCTTCCACATTGCCCATAGCCAGAGAGGAGAGCAGCACAAGCATCAAGACTGCGAAAAGATCCTCGATAATCAGCACGGCAAGCACGAGCGAGGCGAATTTCTTCTGTCGGAGGCCGAGATCAGAAAGGGTCTTAAGTATAATTGTGGTGGATGACATTGAAATCATGCCACCGAGAAAGATACAGTTGATTGTGTTAAGATGCAACAGGCATCCTACTCCGAATCCGGCAAAAGTCATACCCGTAATTATGACCAATGCCGTAAGCACTGCGGAACTGCCCGAATTCATCAGTTTCTTGAAACTGAACTCAAGACCGAGAGTAAACATCAGGACCACAATACCAAGATCGGCCCAGAAATGAATGTTGTCAAGATTGGAGATGGAGGGGAGGTATTCAAAGCGCGGACTTGCGATAAAGCCGGCTATGATATATCCGAGCACTACAGGTTGCTTAAGCTTCTTGAAAATCAAAGTGGCAAGCGCACCGAGGATAAGTATCCATGCAAGGTCGGCAATGAGACCGTTGACATGATTTTCTTCCGACGACTGATTTGCAGCATCGGGATTAACTTCTGTGGCCGTCTGTCGCTCTAACTGCGATACGGTCTCCTGAGCAAGAGACTCCAGACCGGAGGCCACCGGGAGGGTGAGAAGGTGGGAGGCGGATGGAGAATTCATTAATTAAAAAATGGGGAATTTGAAATTTTGAATTAGATATCGAGTTGAGAGGAAAGCACTATACTGCGAGTATCGCCGGCTTCGCGCACTCCTCGGAGAAGAGGGAGAAGATCTCCGTGGGGATTGACGAGAATAAGAAAACTTATCTCGGTGCGATTCTCTACATAATTATAGTCAATATAGTAGGTGGAGAGATGAGTGTTGAAGCTGTTGAATACCTCTTTATATCGGGCAAGGTCCTGCACTATACCGTTGACCGTCACATTTATCACTTTCGCTTCCTGCCCTATTCCGCGCCAGCGTTCGTATGCTTCGAATACCACCAGCACTACGAATATCATTATTGTGGAACCGATAGCCACTCCGTACATACCTATTCCGCAGGCCATACCGATGATAGCGGTGCTCCATATTCCGGCAGCTGTGGTGAGACCTCTCACAGAGCCTTTCATCTGAATGATGGCGCCACCGCCTATGAAGCCGATACCGGTGATTACTTGTGCTGCGATTCGTCCCGGATCACCGTTTTTCAGTCCGAGATATTCCTGCGGTACATATATGGATAGAATCATGGCAAGACAGGCACCCATAGATATGAGGGCAAACGTACGCACTCCGGCTATCTGCCCTTTGCGTTTGCGCTCGGTGCCTACGGCAGCTCCGAGCACCATGCTCAGAAGCATTCGGAATAGAGAATTGAACGGGTCAACTTCAAGAGAACAAAGATCGTCGACCAATATATTCCAGAGGTCTTGCATTGGGGGAATATTTATGAGTATATTTAGAAGGGAATTCCGGTGGCGAGATAACCTATGGCTATGCTCTCATCAAAATCGGAAGGGGAGGGAGGTGTATCTTCGTTGTAGAGATGCATGGAGAGTTCGCGTGTGAGATGCGATTGATCGGGAGCGAACCAGAGATTATTCCAGCGCCAATACCACATTCCGCTTTCGTCATAATCCACCCATTCGGGAGCCGCTCCGGGGAGCGCCACAACATTGAGGAAGGGAGAACTCAGGCTCACAGGCTGCTGCGGCCAACCGTCCACAGGCGCCACTTCCACCTTGGCTGTATTGGCCATGATCAGATCGGCTCGTCCCTCTCCGAAATCAAGCACCGTGAAGATATATTCGTCGCCCTTCTTGAAATGAAGCTGAGTGGCACTATTGGCCTCGGAGGTCTCAAAATTATCATACAGAGCGGGGATAGCAGCAGGAATATCGGCTATGGGAGTGCCCACGGCCACTCCCCTACCCCCGGCTATCCAGATACTGTCGCCGTTGAGGAAGATTCGCGAGTCGGCTACATTCTCCTCTCCCACCGTTTGAGCTACAGTGGAATCGGAGTCGGCAGAGGATGTGGCGGAGCGTCCACAGGCGCCTGCCAATATCATCAACAGCAGTATAGGGAAAAGGGTTGCCTCTCTTTTCAGTCTCATTACATTTTTAATCATACCTTTTCTTATATATGGGGATAATATGCGGAAAGTAAAGTATTTATATCTCTTGGCAGTCCGGGCAGCGGGCTTATCCGCCGAATTGCTGAGGATAGATCACCACAAGATTCTGGCGTGAGAAGTTGCGTGCGAGGAAAGTAGGCATATCCGACGAGTCAGAGGAAGCAGATACAGAGCCTTTTCTCGCACTGACCACCATCAGAAGATCGTCTTCATCTATTTGAGCCGAATATATTATGAAATCGTCCCAACATTCGAGGATATGATATTCATGACGTATAGCGTATTTCTCTTCTTCGATTATATTGCTGATAAAACCGGCCGTGGCGGAATAGGCAAGGAATATCACCTTGCATCCGAGCTGGGAGGTAAGATTGGCCACACGTTCCACCCAAGCTTGGAAACCGGTCTCGAACTCAGCATTCCTGGGCACAGAGACCATAATACGATTGACTGTATCCACGGGTATAAAGCATCGGCTCATGAATATCATCTTGTCAGTGGCGCGGAGAAGCTGTTCCACCATCTGACCATGGAATGTATCGACTATGTTAGAGCGGCGATGCAGACCTATGATTATATCTGAAGACCCCGTCTCTTTCACCACATTCTTCACTCCGGCCACGATATTGAGATCGTAACGCTCCACATCTTTCACTTCGATATCCACTGCCAATGCGGCAGTGACAGCAGCACGGAGAGCGTTGCGCCCCATAGCCACCGAAGCCGCATCATCGTTGCGACGCACATAAAGAGCCGTAATCGGATGCCTGTTGCGAGGATGACGCATGAATACCGCCATCTTCATCAGGCCTTCGGCTGTCACAGGGTTGGCAACGGCAACAAGCTGACGGGCAAATTCTCCGGGAATTGTAGCGTTCTCCTGGCTCAATTCGGCCTCGGTAAGTTGAATGCGGAGACGTTTGGCAGCACTCTCGGTCACAATCGTGGATACAACACAGCATGCGAGAATCATGACCACAGCTCCATTCATTACGTTTTCGGAAATCATACCATGCTGGAATCCGATGATGGCGGCAGCAATAGTGGCGGCAGCCTTTCCTGCCGACAAGCCGAATATGATATTGCGGTCCACACGGGTCATCCCCAGCATTTTCTGTGCAATCCAGGCTGATACCCATTTCGAGCCGAGAGCCACGACAGTCATATTAGCTGCCACCCAGGCTACATTCCAACCCCTCACCACAACATGGATATTGATGAGCATACCCACTCCTATAAGGAAATAAGGGATAAAGATGGCGTTGCCCACAAATTTTATACGTCCCATGAGCGCGGACCTTCCGGGGACGTAACGATTCAGCACCAGACCTGCATAGAAGGCACCGAGAATCGATTCAAGACCTATCAACTGTGCCAGCATGGAAGCGGCGAGCACTTCGGCAAGAATGAATATGAATTGACTTACAGTGTCGTCGATACGGCGGAAGAAGTGTGTGGTCATACGCGGGAATGTCCAGCCTACCACCACGGCATATACACCCGTAAGGAGCACGAGGCGCAGGAGGGAGGCAATGGAGAAGCGACCGTAATCGGCTACAGTCACTACCTCCGCGAGGGTGACCAGCGCAAGCAATACTGCTACGATTGTGCCGCATACAGCTACGACAGAGGCTTTAGAATCCTGAAGTCCGAAGCGACTGACAATGGGATAGGATACCAATGTATGGGCGGCATACATGGCGGCTATAAGTACGCTCGTAGTCCAGGATGTGGCGAATGCGAGACGCGAGCCAAAGATACCGGCCACCATAGGGATTGCAAACGTAATGAGACCGAACATTATCCCTTTCCGGGAGTTCTGTTTGAGATGAAACATATCGATCTCTACGGCCGCAAGAAACATCAGGTAGAGAATGCCTACCTGGCCAAATATCTCGAAACTGGAGTCGCGGGCAAGAATGTTGAAGCCGTACGGACCTACCACAACACCGGCTATGATGAAACCTACAAGGGAGGGTATCTTCAGAGGGCGGAATAATAAAGGTCCGGCCAGAATTATTACCAGAACGAGCAAAAAGATGGCCACCGGCTGCGCAAGCGGGAATGTGAATATGGAAGCAGTGATGGTCATATCGTATCAGTTATGTCAGGGGGTTGTAGTGGAATTATTATTGAAGATGGAGTCAGGCACCGGGAGAGAGAAGACTTCCACGGCATTACGATCAGTGGCATGTTCCACCTCCTCAGGCGTCACACCGAGCGCAGCTGCCACGGCATCACGAATGTATGCAAGCAAAGAGGATTCGTTGCGGCGTCCTCTTTTCGGCACAGGGGCAAGATACGGAGAATCGGTTTCTAACAGAAGGCGCGAAAGTCCGATCACGGGGATAGCCTCGCGCAGAGAGGCGGCATTCTTGTAGGTGACTACACCGTTGATGCCAAACCATGGGTCGCATACCTTGCGTATGCGTTCCACTTCTCCGGGGCCAAGCGTAAAACTGTGGAAAATCAGTCGGGGTAATTCCCCTTTGAATGAGGATATCACTTCAAGAGTCTCGTCGAGCGCTTCGCGGCAATGAATGATAACGGGGAGGCCGAGACGGGAGGCTATGGCAATCTGTCGGGCAAAGGCCTCCATCTGCTCGTCGCGGTAGGTTTTGTCCCAGTAGAGGTCGATGCCTACTTCTCCTACGGCTACATATCCCCCCATTTCCAGCATAGCTTCCATCGGAGCGAGTTGATCGCGCCAGCCGGCATCGACACTCGTGGGATGCAATCCCATGGCAGGGAATATAATACCCGGACGCTCTTTGGTAAGGGCGATAAGGGGAGCGACAGTGTCGGCATCCACGTTGGGCATCACAAAATAGCCGACGCCGGCGGCTAAGGCGCGGTCGATAGCGGCTACGCCCCCTCCGTCGGCATCGAATGTGGATTCGTAAAGATGGGTGTGGGTATCTATCATTTCTTGCGCCCCACAAGTTTCTCGGCGAATTTACGGAAGGCTTCCTTAGATTCATCGGAGAGCGATGTATGACGTAGCGCACCCATGGCCTTGGTCATATAGGCGGCTACAGCTTTCTGACACATCTCTCCGGCTCCGGCTTTCTCATAGATACGCTTCACTGTCTTGATCTTCATCTCCTTCTCGGGGAGCTGCATTGCGATGGCGAGCGCTTCGGCATCGCTTTTGCTTGCCGCGCCTACAGCGAGATAGAGATAGGTCTTCTTATTGTTGGCAATATCGCCTCCGATGGGTTTGCCGAAGGTGATGGAATCGCCGAAGGTATCGAGCCAGTCGTCCTGAATCTGGAAAGCGAGACCGATATTCATACCGTATTCATACATCTTTTTGGCCTCCTTCTCGGATGCCCCACCGATAAGGGCGCCGATCTGCACGGCGGCTCCAAGCAAAGCTCCGGTCTTGAGAGAGGTCATAAGAAGATAATCATCCAAAGTCACATCCTTGCCTGTCTCAAAATCCATATCGAGCTGCTGACCTTCGTATACGTTGAGAGCCATGGCATTGAATACATCAAGAACGGGACGAAGCACGGTATCATCCACCTTTCCTACTTGCGCATTGGCAAGTGTGAGCATTGTGTCGCCGGAAAGGATGGCGGAGTTGACGCCGTATTTGGCATGTACACTCTGACGACCGCGACGCACTTCGGAATTGTCCATCACATCGTCATGAAGGAGAGTGAAATTATGGAATAGCTCCACTCCGAGGGCCGCATCCATAGCCTTGGCAGAGGCTTCGCCGAAAGCATCCGCGGCCATGAGCACCATCACCGGACGCAGGCGTTTGCCTCCGGCAGAGAGAGCGTAACGGATAGGAGCATAGAGATTGTCGAATTTACCTTCCGGGAGGGGAAGCGCACGAAGCGCGCTCTCCACGTCGGAGGAGTAATCAGCTGTTGTCTTCATAATATTTATTCGTAATTGATAAATCGGGTGTAGATCTCTTCAGGCAGGTCTTTGCCATGGTCAAGATTGAGCACTGTATGGAAACCTACTATAAAACGATGATATGTCTCTGTGTCGGCACCGCAGGCTTTCTTGAACTCTTTGAGCTCTTTTTCCACTTGATCAGGGGTCATGTGGTTGTCGCGGATCGAGCGTACGTAATCGAGGCCGAGTTTGTAGCCGAGTCCCTGAGGATCCTCCGCGCCGGAAATGGAATAGAGGCGCATACGGTCGGGAAGCGGAAGAGAGTCTACATAGCTGTCGAATGCGGCTGCATAGGCGGCTTGGTCTTCGGTCTTGTAGGTGTCATATACATATATGGTGGCGGCGTTATAGTCGAGAGTGACGCCCGGCACCTTCCCGAGGGGGACATTGCATACGAAGCGGGCCACGGAATCGGGCGTAGCATGCTGCATCACATAGGCCACTTTCTGCGTATCCGTGAGATTATTGAAATCGGAAGGAAAATTTCCTTCGCTTTTTTCTCCGGACCCGCAAGCCACAGCCAACAGAGAGAGAGAGATCGCTCCTGCGGAAAGCAATGCATTGAACAGCAAAGAATTAGCTTTTGCCATAGAGATATAATTTCAGGGGCTAAGCCAAGGAATTACGCTGAATACACAGATTCAATCCGAGGCGTCAGGCCCAATTTTTTCACAAAATTACAAAAAAAATAGCTAAAAACTATTGCGGAATGAAATAAAAGCATTAACTTTGCATCGTCAAACGAAAGGAACGACAATCAGAAAGCCTGATAATAGCTATTGATAGCCTTTCCGGAAGAGAGACAAGACATAGAAATTGGAGTGGTGCTCGAGTGGCTGAAGAGGCACGCCTGGAAAGCGTGTGTGCGCCAAAAGCGTACCGGGAGTTCGAATCTCCCTCACTCCGCTGAAATAAATCCCGCTGACAATTCTGCCAGCGGGATTTTTAGCAATTAACCACCGGCTCCGCGCCGGCAAGCATCCGCAATGAGGCCGCAAGCGGCCTCTGCACTGACAGATTCAGCTCGGGAGGGCGGCGGCAGCTCGGGAGGCTTCTGTCAGCGCAAAAGCCGCTTGCGGCGATTTGAGCGGATTCAGCTCAGAGGGCGGCGGCAGCTCGGGCGGCTTCTGTCAGCGCAAAAGCCGCTTGCGGCGATTTGAGCGGATTCAGCTCAGGGGGCAGCGGCAGTTCGGGCGGCATCTGTCAGCCAAAAGCCGCTTGCGGCAATTTGAGCGTGAGTAGCTCAGCGGGCGGGTTGTGGCGCAAGAGTAGTATTAACCTTTAAATCTTTATCCGATGGGAAGAGATCCTAAGCATGATTATAAGGGGAGATGCATTTATCATATTACTATCGGTAAGGCTCCGGCTTGTCCGGCGTTCTCTCGTATTTCGGGATCTCCGGCAGCGCCTGTGGTGGCTCGATCTCCTGTCGGGGAGATTATCGAGCGGCAGATTGTCAATCTTCCTAATCTTTGCTCCTCTTTGCAGATACTCCAATATATCATTATGCCGGACCATATCCATTTCGCGATATTTGCCCGTCAGTATCTTCCGCGGTCTATCGGAAGATATATCGGAATGATGAAAGTGAAGTGCGGACAAATCATCAGGGAGACTTTCCCCGATATCAGTGATGTTTTTTCTCCGGATTTCCATGACCGATACCTGTTGCCCGGCCACAAGCTTGACACAATCTTCTCTTATATCCGTGAGAATCCGAGAAGATTATTGGAACGAAGAGCGAATCCTCTTTTCTTTCAGCGTGTAAATAATATTGAAATCAACGGAGCGCACTGGCAGGCTTTCGGTAATCTTCAATTGCTTGAGAACCCTTTCAAAGCTCCGGTGGTGATTCATCGTGCTGATTCGGATGCAGTCAGATTCGCCAAGCATCGCCGATGGAAACATATCTATGAAAATGGCGGTATATTGGTCTCCACTTTTATTTCTCCTGCGGAGAAGGAAGTCAGAAGGCTGTGTGAGGAAGCCGGGGGAAAGATAATCTTACTATCCAACCGTCCTTTTGAAGAAAAAGAAAAACCGGCGGCCCATGATTTCGAACAATGCTCGAAAGGACGCCTCCTGATTCTCGCGCCAATCGCGCCTCTTGCTCCGGGACGGGCATCATTCCTCTATCTAAATTCGATAGCCGAATCAATCGCAATTCCTACCCAAAGCATTTTCTGACTTGGATGTAATCAGTTGCTGCAACCGCAGATTATTTGGGGTTAAGCCGGATTTATGAATTGGCTCGGAACTGTAATTTAGAATCCTGTGTTACTAAGAATAGTAATTGTGATCTGAAGATTTGTAGAATTAAGATTAAATTGAGAAGATATGGGTAATTTTTTTGAGAATCGTGATAAGATTAACGCTTTGCTGGAGGCGTATTATCAGACCCGGGAGGGGCGCAGACTCAAGTATGGCTGTTATTGTTGCGCCGCCGGAATGATGATCATGCTTGGTGTGATCCTTTACTTTATGGATGAGCTTTCGCTACGGGCGTTATTGTGGCTGAGGGGATTCTGCGGGGTCCTGGCTTGTATCTTTATTATTTTGACCATGGTGATGGTATATCGGGCACATAAGAATTATTGGGATAAAAGGAATAAGGGTGAGGATTAAGCCCTTCACCCACAATGAATATACTGAAAGCTTGCAGTGAGTATGGAAGCCCGGGCTTTAATTGACCGAGGCAGCTGTTTCGGCAATGGCATCATCCAGACCATCAAGAGCCGAGAAGGGAGCAAATTGGGCCGCTCGCTGCTCAAGAGGCATGGGAGGATGGATTTTGCTTACAGGACGGGGGAGATTGAGAATATCTTGATAGGGGAAGTAGGCCATAATTATTGGAATTAACGGGTATTATTCGTGGTGGCCACCGATTTGGCGGTTGCGGTCACGCTGAGTGGCACCTTCGGCATAGTTGAGGCCGCGGAGAATGGCGTTCTTGCCGAACATGCTCTTTATCTTCAGTACGGCTTCCTGACTCCGACGCTCTTTTTCAAGACGACGGGCATTGTCGGCTTCACGCTGGCGCAGTTCTTCGGGATCATCGAATATAGTGAGCTGAACAGCTTTGGCGGCTTTAACGCTTTTTTCAGATTGCAGACGGCACGCACAGACACACAGGCGGCGTACGAGCAAAATCGGATTCACTATTTTACAGTATAATTCCTCCAAAGCTTTACAGATGATCCGGGAAGAAGACGTGAGACGCTCAAGGTTGGCGGTGCCATGGGAATGTACGGGAATCTTCCTTCCGTAATAATCCACTCCTACCCTACCGGTATATGAATTGCGTATGGAGGGATTGGAAAGGCTTTCGCGGTCGTAACCAATGGTAAGGGTAAGCTGATCGGTCACAACTCCTTTCGCCACCATTTCCAAAGTCAAGGCATCGGCCATCTCAAGCATCACTACCAGAGCCTTCTCAAAAGTGTAAGGCTCATGAAGCACCTGCCCGCTACTGAGCGAACGGGTCCCGGGGCGATATGACTTGACATGGTGCATCTCCACAGGTTCGTAACCCCAGGCATGGTCGATAAGCAATTCGGCATTCACTCCAAGGAGATTATAGAGAAGTTGCTCATTATTGAGCGAGCAACGTGCCACATCCCCCATGGTAAGCATGCCGTAATGAGCCAATCGTGTGGCCACACCCCGGCCTACACGCCAAAAATCCGTAATCGGGGTGTGGGTCCAAAGATTCCGACGATAAGAGATCTCGTCCAATTCAGCGATACGCACGCCATCGGCATCGGGAGCCATCTTCTTCGCCATGATATCCATGGCTATCTTGCAGAGATACATATTACTGCCGATTCCGGCGGTAGCCGTCACTCCGGTGCGTGCCAGCACATCACGAATCATGGTCAAAGCCAGCTGATGAGCCGTCATCTTATATGTGGAAAGATAAGACGTCACATCAATGAATACCTCATCAATCGAATAAACATGGATATCCTCGGGAGCCACGTAGCGCAGATATACCTGATAGATGCGGGCACTATAGTCGATATACAAGGCCATCCTCGGGGGAGCCACAATATAATCCACGGCTAAGGCAGGATCCTCCTGCAGAGTCTTGAGCGAATATGAACGTCCGCGAGAACCTCGCCCACGATTGATCTGCCGAACCCTCTCTATAACCTCGAATAGACGGGGACGTCCGCTGACACCCATACTTTTCAAGGGAGGCGACACGGCAAGACAGATAGTCTTCTGCGTACGCGACTCATCAGCCACGACAAGACATGCGTCAAGCGGATCAAGACCACGCTCCACACATTCTACCGAGGCATAAAAAGATTTGAGATCGATCGCTATATATTGCCGCATTCCGTGGCTCCTTAATTTACGGCTATCAATTCGATATCGAATACCAGTACCGATCCTCCGGGAATACCGGGCTGATTATATTTGCCGTAACCCTGTTCGGCGGGAATGTATATCTCCCAACGATCGCCCGGGCGCATCTCTTGAAGGGCGATAATCCATCCGGAGATAAGATCGCGCAAGCGAAAGGCGGGAGCCACGCCTCCACGGCTACTGTCGAAAGTCTTGCCGTTGATAGTGCTACCGGTGTAATGCACTGTCACGACACTTGAACGTCCCGGCATCTTCCCTTCGGGATTCCCCTTGGCCAGCACCTTGTAAAAGATGCCTTTATCGAGAGGGAGCACACCCTCCTCCTGTGATTTCTCACGCAGCCATTCAATGTTCTTCTTTATATATTCCTGTTTTGCCATAATTATAATTGTTTTGAAATCGGAAACTCCAATGATTAAGACCCGAGGTCTAACACAAGGATTCCGGATACAAAATTATAAAAAATTCAGATAATGAAGAAACATCCCGTATGCCGTGACCGGCATACGGGATGTAATTATTTTATTCCGTATACGGAAGGATTATTTTCCGGTAGTGATACGGATAGATACGCCTCCGTCGGGATTGACGTTGATCTCGAGAGTGGTGCCTGCAGCGAGACGGATAGCGGGTGCGCCGTCGGCCTGCTGACGCTGGGGCACGGGATTTACGGCAGCGGAGCCTCCATCGACACTCGCGATTGCGCGGTTGATATCCACAGGATGTACGGGGGGCACCTCTACCTTGGGAGTCTCAGCCTTCTTTGCGACGGGTTTCGCTACGGGCTTGGGAGCAGCCTTGGGAGCAGGAGCAGCACCGGCAGCAGCTGTGCCGAACTGAACGATAGGCTGGTCGGTAGCCATCACGTCGCCATCCTCCACAAGAACCTTGGCGATGACACCGGCACGGTCGGCCACGAGATTATTCTCCATCTTCATAGCCTCGTAAGTGAGGATAGTGTCGCCAACATTCACACTGTCGCCGGCTTTTACTTTCACCTCAAGTACAGTGCCGCCCATAGGAGCGAGCATCTGGGGACCATCGGCCACAACACCTGCAGCGGCAGGAGCTTCGGGAGCACCTTCCCCTACAAATTCGATAAGGGGCTGATCTGTGGCCATTACCTCACCTTCGCCTACGAGCACGCGCTTCACCACGCCACCCTTGTCGCAAGCAAGATCATTCTCCATCTTCATGGCCTCATACTTGAGCACTACCTGACCGGGAGTCACTGTATCGCCGGCCTTAACGTTGATCTCGAGCACTGTGCCGCCCATAGGAGCACAGAACACCTCACCTGTCACCTCGCCGGCAGCCTCCACAGCCTTGGGAGCCTCGGCAGGCTTAGCCGCTACGGGATTAGCCTCATACTCAGCTTTGCGGAGATTGGTGAGGAATGTCTTGGCTACAGTGGGGAGAAGTTCGAGAAGAAGGAATTCCTCCTCGTTGGAAGCGAGCTTCACGCCGCCGAACTTGTCAAGTTCGGGATTGGCGGGAGTCTTGTAGGAACTTACATCGTAAGGTTTCTCCTCGGGACTTCCTGTGATCTGCTCACGGAATTTGGGATCTACGGGCACAGGAGTCTGGCCGTACTCACCTTTTACGAGGGAGATGAACTGATTGTTCTTATTTGTATAATCGGGGTTGCCTTTGCGGCGGTCTACTGCGAGAGCCACAGCCTGGCTACCTACGATCTGGCTGGTAGGAGTCACGAGAGGTACGAGACCTGCATCGCGGCGTACTTTCGGGATAAGGGCCATAGCATCCTCAAGCACATCCTCGGCACCGAGAGCTCGGAGGTTGGCCACCATATTGGAATACATACCGCCGGGAACCTCGGCATTCTTCACGAGCTCATTGGGCTTGGGAAGACCGAAGTAAGCCTCGATCTTATGGCAAGCATCAAGAAGCTCCTCCTCTTTATTAGCCTTGGCAGCCTCGATGGCACGATCGAATTCGGCATCAATCTCCTTGGGCATCTCTGCGAAAGCTTCGTCGAAATCGCGGGGCCAGTTGTCCTTATTGAGGTCGAACTCGGCGAGAGCCTTGCGGGCCTCCTTGAGTTCTTTGCGGATCTTAGCAACAGCTTCCATATCGGCTTCTACCTCCACACCCATCTTCTTGCAGAAGATGTCGATGAGTTCGATAGAGGGTGCTGCTGAACCACCGCCAAACCACCAGATATTTGTATCGACGATATCAACACCCTGGATGATGGCAGTAAGAACGGCGGCAAGACCGTAGCCGGGGGTGCAGTGAGTATGGAAATCTACAGGGACAGAAAGAGCCTCCTTGAGTTTGGGCATCAGAGTATAGATACGGGAGGGACTCACGAGACCGGCCATATCCTTGAGAGTGATCATCTTCGCGCCGAGACGCTCCATCTCCTTGGCTTTCTCCACGAAATATTCATCAGTGAAGATTTTCTCCTCTTCGGGAGTGCCTTTGGGATCGACGGTATAACATACGGCAGTGTCGGCGATAGCCACATTTCCATTGTAGCCGTCAAGATCATTGATCATCTTGATAGAACCCTTGATATTGTTGATATCATTGAGGGCATCGAAGATACGCATCACGTTGAGACCATTCTTCACAGCCTCACGATAGAAACCCTCGAGCACACGGTCGGGATAGGGAACATAACCGAAGAGGTTGCGGCCACGGGAGAGAGCCGAGAGGAGGGAGATACCCTTCATCTCGCGGCTGCAGGAACGCAGACGCTCCCAAGGGCTTTCACCAAGATAGCGCATCACGGAATCAGGAACGGCACCGCCCCATACTTCCATAATATAGAACTTGGCGTCACGATAGAGAGGAAGAAGTCGGTCGACATTCTCCTGTTTCAGACGGGTAGCAAAAAGAGATTGCTGGCCATCGCGCAGCGTGAGGTCTCTAATCTGGAGTTTTTTTGTCATTTCTCTTAAAAAGCTATAGCGTATTAGTGTATATTCCGATTAGTTTAAGGGGAATGAAGCCGTCACCATCCATGAAAAATCCAAGGGTGCGGACTAATTCCGCCCAAATTTAGATATTATTCCTTAAACAGAAAAATATTTTCCGAAAAATCAGAGAAATTTTATTTTCCAACGCGAGGGATAGAGATTATTGGCACGCTTGCCGATGTTCTTGACGAGGCCCAACGGGACGCCCCGATACCCTACCGTCACATAACCTTTCGGGACATCCTCAAGCGCCAATGCCTCACGACGCAGATAGCGCAATGCCTCCTCTTCAGAAAGCTCGGTATAAGGAAATACATCGCGACGCCAAGCGCAGGAAAGCACAAGTTCGGAAGCAGGAGCCCATTCCTTCCCTTTGAGTTCTGCCGCTGTGATTCCACGCCCTACAATCCTGACAAACGGAGAAAGGGAATCGTTAAGAGGGGATGCGGCTCCCGGGAGTGCCTCAAGAAGTGTTCCGCTCCGGTCGGGAAACAATCTCCAGCCTGATTCATCTTCAAGCCATTTCCCCACTTCCGGAAGAGGAATTGCACTACGCTTGCCATCATCCTTTGCCACCTTTTTCCCTTTCTTATCTTTACGACCGTCAAGAGAGGATGCCCGGCGAATTTCATGAGCGGGGGATTCTCCGGGTTTTCTGAATATAGCTGCAAAAAGGCCTTCTCCATCCGTGGCATGAGGCATAAAGCGAAGAGCCGGGATATCGCCCTCCAATTGAGGCAGTATCCCCCCTATCCCGGACAGACCGGAATCCACCGGTTCGAGACCGAGGTCGGAGACGATATACGCGGCATTACGCTCATCCTCATCGAGATTGAAAGTACATGTGGAGTAAATAAGAACTCCCCCCGGACGCAAAGCCTTCACTGCATTGGCAAGAATCTCCCGCTGCAACGCAGAACATTGCTCCACAAGTGACGGAGACCACTGAGCGCGAGCATCTTCATCCTTGCGCATCATACCTTCGCCGGAGCAGGGGGCATCCACAGCTATGATATCAAAAAGCTCCCCGGCGTTTGCGAAGTCGGCCGAATCGGAATTGCATACCAGCAATCGGCTCCAACCCCATTTGGCCATATTCTCGCGCAAGGCCCCTATCCTCTGCGCCACATATTCGTTGGCGACCACGACAGCCTCCCGAGGGAGACGCGACATCATAGCCGATGTCTTTCCTCCGGGAGAGGCGCACATATCGAGCACATAGGGAGCCGCGCCCACTTCCGGGGGGAGCAGACTCAACGCCTTCTCCGTCAGGGGAGCATATATCATCGATGAGGGGTCTTGCACATAAAACGCCCCGGCATGGAGCAGAGGATTGAGAGTGAACACAGGGCGCTCCGGAAGACGGGCACCTTCGGCACACCATTCCACAGGCTGCACATCGGAATATCCGGCCCACGGGAATGAAGCGACCGGCTTGAGGGGATTGAGACGTATCCCTACGGAGGGAGCAGTCTCCATAGCGGCGAGGAAAGCATCTGTATCGAGACCGGGCAACGTTCCGGCCATTGCTCTGAATCCTTCTGGCAACATTTGAATCGGTTTCTTTCTGTTTGAACCACAAATTTAGCTATTCTTTTTGACTTTTTTATTAATTTTGCGTAATGAAGTGTAGTCAGATGCTGATATTGGAATGAAAATATGAGCCCTGACTCCTTCACCGATTTAATCACACAGTTATCATGTCAATCACCCCTGCTCTATATCTTATCCCCGTCAATATCAGCGATGCTCCCGTGGATTCGGTACTCCCCTCCGCCAACATTGGAATAGCGCGTCAGATAAAGTACTTTATAGTGGAGAATGTACGCACCGCACGCCGCTTCCTGCGGAGATGCGACAGAGAGTTCGATATCGACGGCACCACATTCTATGAGCTCAACCGCCATACCGATCCGGCAGCCGTCAGCTCTTATCTCGAACCGTTGCGTCGTGGCGAACCGGTAGGAGTGATGAGCGAGGCAGGATGTCCGGCCGTGGCCGACCCCGGAGCACTCCCTGTGGAGATAGCCCAGAGAGAGGGGTTGAAGGTAGTGCCTCTTGTAGGGCCCTCGAGTATCCTCATGGCCCTCATGGCCTCAGGCTTCAACGGACAGGGATTCTCTTTCAACGGATATATCCCCATAGATGATGCCGACCGCACCAAAAGAATAAAGGAGCTGGAGCAGATTTCGGGGCGTACGGGCATGACACAGATTTTCATCGAGACCCCTTATCGCAACAACCGTATGATAAAGGCTCTCGCCGACACTCTCAGACCGGACACGATGGTAAGTGTGGCTTGCGACCTTACCGACCCTGACAGGGAGTCGGCAGTGACTCTGCCCGCTGCGAAGTGGAAAAACTGCAAGACCGACTATGACAAACGTCCGGCAATTTTCTTAATCTACAGAGGATGACCTATCGAAACAAAATAACATTCAACGACCATCCGCAACTTGACTTCGGATGGGATGACGCTCAGGAGAGTTCCGAAAGAAGCTCACGCTCCTCCTACGTCAGACATACACCGGCAGCCCGCAACCGGCATGCGGAAGAGGCACCCAAGAACGAACGACTGAATTTTATCTCTTTAGGTTCGGGATCAAGCGGCAACTGCTGCTATCTCGGCACCGATACATCAGGCATTCTCATCGATGCCGGCGTAAGAGCCGATATCGTGGAGGATAGCCTGCTCCATAACGGCCTGAATATCGACAATGTAAGGGGAATCCTTCTCACCCATGATCATTCCGACCATATCAAGTATGCCTATACCCTGCTGCGTACCCACAAGCATATTCGCCTTTTCTGCACTAATCGCGTGCTGATGGGTGTGCTTCGCCGCCATTCCATTTCAAAGCGTATAAAGGAGTATCACACCCCTATATTCAAGGAGATACCGTTCAAGGTGCTTGATTTCGAGGTGACAGCTTTCGAAGTGCCTCACGATGGCACCGACAATATGGGCTTCTCCATAGAATATGGAGACCGACGATTCGTGATAGCCACCGACTTGGGCGCCGTGACGGAACGTGCACATTATTATATGAGCCGGGCAAACTATCTCGTGATAGAGGCAAATTATGATTTGAATATGCTACGTCTCGGCCGCTACCCGGAATATCTCAAAGCGCGGATACAGACTACCCGCGGGCATCTTGACAATACGGATACAGCCGCTTTCCTAACGGAGATTATGAACCCTGAATTGGAATATATATTCCTTTGTCATCTTTCCGCCGACAACAATACTCCGGAGAAAGCACTCGAGACAGTGGGGAGCGCATTGCGTGAGGCGGGATACAAAGTAGGCGCTGCCACGGGAAGTCCCGCCGACCGCGCCTGTGATGTGCAATTGATGGCTCTCCCCCGCTACGAACCTTCGCAACGGTTTGTATTCAGGAAGCCTTCTTGAGGATGACGATGCTGAGCAACGGACCTTCCAAGCCGTTGGGCGCAAGGCCGGCACGTGTCTCGAAACGCAATTCACCCCCCGGAATTTCGTAGAGAGCGAGTTCCGACTCATCATCGGCATCAAATTCATCGCTTTCCACCATATCTCGAGGGGAAAGCGCGAGAGTGTTTATCACGTATGATTCAAGATCTTTCGGCAGAAGATCACCGAGATATAGATTCCGAATCACAGCTTTATCGGGCGATACCACATTCACCTCCCATTGCCCGGGTGCTCCTTGCACATCGGTATATAGAGGTGTGCCCTGACCGTCAGTCAGGACTCCTTCGTAATCATAGTCGATTGAATCAAGAGGTTCGCCTACGCTTATGGCATCGGCTATGCTTCTCACCACCATGGCGATATCATTGTCGGCATGGTATTCTTCCGCTGTCTCCGGTTGCTCGGACTTCTTTCCGGCGGAGCTGTTGCGGTCGCATCCTGTAATTATTGTCATCAACAGCATCAGTATCACGGCATAAGTCTGGGTGCCGCTTACTCCTTTATAGAGACTGTGACCATTAACTTTCATAAGTTGATACTAAGAAATTCGGTGCAAACTTACAACATATTCTCGGAATAACCCAAACTTATCGGAAATATTTCTCCATTATCCTCAATTTCGGTCCCGGTACTGAAATTTATCCTGCATTTACGGCTATAAATTCCCTGAAAATATGCCGTATAACATAAAAAACAGATGGTATCGGCGTTCCGATACCATCTGTTTTTGTCTACGTCCGGATCACGCGTATTTCCACGCGGGGAGGAAGATTATTTCTGAAGGAGTTGGAAGGCACGTCCGTAGTTGCGGATCTGCTTCACCATCGCCACTAGGCCGTTGCTTCGCGTGGGCGAGAGATGCTCGCTCAATCCGATTTTGTCGATAAAGTAAAAATCGGCGTTCACTATATCGGAGGCCGGCTGATCATTGACCACACGCAGCAGCAAAGCCACGATACCCTTTACGATAAGGGCATCGGAGTCGGCCTGAAACTGTACATTTCCGTCCGCCCCGGTATTGGCCGTAATCCATACACGGCTCTGGCATCCTTCGATTAGGTTGGCCGGTGTTTTGTCTGCTTCGGGATATTCCGGGAGGGTATTGCCAAGGTCGATTATATAGGCATAACGGTCCATCCAGTCGTCAAGACCGGAGAACTCATCGATTATCTCATCTTGGATTTCGTTGATTGTCATTTCTATGATTTTTATGCGTTCGTAATGTTAGGGATGTCACTTTTGAATCACCTTAAAGTGAAATCAGGCTTCCGCTTCGGCCGCAAGTGCCTCCCCCTCAGCCACAGTGGCTTCGGGAGTCTCATCGGCTGTAGCCGATTCGAGTTTCTTCATCACTGAGAAGATGAAGGCAGCCGATACGAGACAGATACATGCCAGAATCACCCAGAGCACCCAGACAGGGATATTTCCCCAGAGCAACATCGGGATAGATACAAGATAATTGCCGACAGCTGTGGCGGCAAACCAGCCTCCCATCATAGAGCCTTTGAGTTTCGGAGGCGCAACCTTGCTTACGAACGAAATTCCCATCGGAGAGAGAAGGAGTTCGGCAAATGTAAGAAGGAGATAAGTGGAAATAAGCCAATTGGGCGAGACGGCACCCTGAGTGCCGGTGACACCGTTGACAGAGCCTATCATCAACACGCCGTATGCAATCGCCGCCATTATCATGCCATAGCCAATCTTGCGCGGTGCGCTCGGTTCTTTCTTACGGGAGGCGAGCCAGCTGAATATGGCAAGCGACACAGGAGTGAGAGCCACAACGAAGAAGGGATTGAACTGCTGATAGATCTGGGGCTGCAGACCGCTGACCGGGTCAGGCGTGATACTGTAGAAATAGCATACGCAACCGGCTGCCGCAAGGAAGATTATTGCGGAGAAAGTCTTGCCGGAAGCCTTTTTGCTCTGGAAGAATCCGAAGATAGAATACACACCGACAGCCACACTGAGCAATGACCATACGTTGAAACCGATGCGGGTCCAGCCGGCAGCCTCCGGATTGGTACAGCTCTTTGCAAATTCAGTAAGTGTGGCTCCGTTCTGATGGAATACCATCCAGAAGAATATCACGACGGCAAACACGAGGAGCAATGCCACCACTCGTGCTTTTGTCTGAGCCGGGGTAAGCTCCGGCCCTGTAGTGACATGGGTTTTGGCATCCGAATTCTTCTTGTCTGTAAGAATGTGAGCGTAGGTGCTTCTTCCGAGAAAGTAGATAAGGAAGCTGAGCACGAGCGAACCGCAGGCCACTGCAAAGGCGAGTCCATAACCACTTGTCAGGGTTGTGATGTAATCATTGCAGAAAGACGTTATATCGGCTACAGTCATGCCATTGGCCGCGGCAAGACTCTGAATCTCTTCAGCCACTGACGCATTGCCGTCAAGATATTGATTGCAAAGCGAGGGAAGTGCGGACACATAGGAGAGGCCGTGCCCTTTCATCGCTATATTGGTCATAGCTGTCGCCATCATAGGAGCAAACATCGAGCCTATGTTAATAGCCATATAGAAAAGAGAGAATGCAGCGTCACGCTGATTGCTGTAGCGGGGATCATTGTAGAGGTCGCCCACCATTACCTGTAGATTTCCCTTGAAGAGACCTGTTCCGGCCGCGATGAGGAAGAGCGCACCGCATAAAATCACGAGAGAGGATGTGCTCCTTATATCCGTAGGGATAGCCATTACGGCATACCCCGCAAGCATGATGAAGAGGCCGGTCACCACGCATTTCGAGAAACTCCATTTGTCGGCTACCCAACCTCCTACGAGAGGCATGAAATAGACGAGTGCAAGAAATCCGGCATATATCTGGCCCGATACAGCCGAATCAAGACCGAACTTTGCCTGCAGGAAAAGCAGGAAGATGGCAAGCATCGTGTAATAGCCGAAACGCTCACCTGTGTTGGCCAGAGCAAGAACATAAAGTCCTTTGGGTTGATTTTCAAACATACTAATCGTTGATATAATGAAGTCGTATAGTTGTACGATTTCAATGTAATAAAAGGGGAATCCGTAAGACGTGATTCCCCCTTTTTATTCTGATTATATTCTCAAAAAAGGATCGGTAATTATTTTCCTGTGACACGCTCAAGCCAGTTGACCATACCGAGCATGACACCCATGGATATAACGCATACGGAGAGGAAAACAGTCCATGCCACCCAGATGGGGCAGGCATTGTAAATGAGCGGACCAATCCAAAGAAGAAGGTTGCCTACGGCAGTGGCACCGAGCCAAAGACCTTGACAGAGGCCCTGAAGATGTTTGGGAGCGACCTTCGACACGAAAGAGAGACCCAGCGGAGAGATGAAGAGCTCGGCTACCGTGAGGAAGAAATAAAGCACGAAGAGCACCCAGGGACCTGTCTTGAGACCGGCTGCAACAGCGGGATCAAGGGACTTGAATGTATCGGCAGAGGGATAACCCTTGATAGCGGAGAATACGGCAAGGAAGATATAGGCGAGGCCTGCAAGACCCATACCGATAGCAATCTTGCGGGGAGTGGAAATCTCTTTTCCTCTCTTGGAGAGACGACCGAAGAACCACATCACCACAGGGGTAAGGATAATCACGTAGAAGGGATTGAGCGCCTGCCATATCTCAGGCTGCACGGAGTCGGTCTTCACGAAGTCGCGGGCAAAGAGAGAGAGAGATGTGCCGTTCTGATGGAATGAGAACCAGAAGAAGATAGCGATACCAAGCACAGCAAAGAGGGCGTACATACGCTGTTTGATCTCCGAAGCCATAGCTGCTTTCTCCTCGGGAGTATAAGTAACGCTCTCCTCTTTCTCCTTCTTTCCCGGAGAGGGAAGTCCTTTCTTGGTGCAGATAAAGATGCAAAGAGAGATAAGCATAGCTGCCACAGAGGCGATGAAGGAGTAATGGATACCGGTGTTGAATACATTCAGATATTCTGTACAGAACGCTGAGATATCCTTTGCATTACCACCCACCTGAGTGATAAGGGCATAAAGGTTGTTGAGGTTCTGAGTATCCATATTGTCAGTGACAGAAAGATACTCATGGCAGAGCGCAGGGAGGGATGCGTTGTAGAGCAGGCCATTCTCGCCGAGCCACCAGCTACGGAGCATAGGAGCCACGAAAGGAGCGATCACGCCGCCCACATTTATAAATACATAAAAAATCTGGAAACCGGAGTCGCGCTGAGAGGCATACCGGGGATTATCATACAGCTGGCCTACGATAGCCTGAAGGTTACCTTTGAAAAGACCGTTACCAAAGGCGATAAGGAAAAGAGCACAACAAGTGAGAGTGAGGAGCCAGGTCTGATTCTCAGCTGTGGCGAAGATTGGGAAAGCGAGCACGATATATCCGAGAGTCATGACGCAGAGACCCCAGATAATAGTGGATTTGTAGTTCTGAGTCTTGTCAGCAATAAGACCGCCGACGAGGCTGAGCACATAGATGCCCGCGTAGAAGAATGAATAGATGAGAGCCGATGTCTCCTCGGAGAGTCCGAACTTGGAACAGAGGAAGAGAACGAGCACGGCATTCATAATGTAATAGCCGAAGCGTTCTCCCATGTTGCTCAAGGCGGCCGGAATCAGCCCTTTGGGTTGATTGTTAAACATGGTTTGAATTAAGTTTTATTGTTGTTTGATATCTAATTGAATTCTTGACGAGAGGATACCGTCATCATAACGGGAGCAGTCCTGCCGGAGAGAAGAGGAGCTGCCGAAAGCGGGGAGAGAAGAGGAGGATAAGAGTTCACACTGCAAAAGTAACTAAAAAGGATGGAATATTCAATTACATTTTGAAAAAAAGGATGATTAATCATTTTTAAGGCCGAAAATTTGCGAAGTGGGATTAAAATGCCTAACTTTGCAACGAAAAATAGATCCACCATACAATATCAAGGATTCTTTTTTGACATGGCTTCCACTATAGTAGGAAAGAATAGAGCCTACAGATGGTCTCTACTTTCCAATCCGTGGCCGGAAGAGTGTTAAGAAAAGGATTCCTCTTTTTTTTACTGAAATAACAAAAATACAATACCAAAAATATGGCAACTTATCTTACCCAAGAGGGTTACGACAAGAAGATGAAGGAGCTCGCCGAGCTCGAGGCCCAGCGTCCTGCCATAAAGAACGCTATCGCTGAAGCCCGCGATAAAGGCGACCTCTCGGAGAATGCCGAGTATGACGCTGCAAAAGAGGCTCAGGGAATGTTGGAGATGAAAATAGCAAAGATAAAGGAACTCATCGCCTCCGCCCGTATCATCGACGACAGCCATCTCAATACCGATGTTGTGGCTCTTCTCAACAAGGTGACCATCAAGAATGTGGCCACCGGCGCCGTTGTGACCTATACAATAGTCAGCGAGGACGAAGCTAATTTCCGTGAGTTCAAACTCGCTTCCTCCACTCCTATCGCCAAAGGGCTCATGGGCCATAAGAAGGGTGATGTGGTAGATGTGATGGTGCCCGCCGGAAAGATTACTTTCGAGATTCTCAATATCGAAATCTAACTTTCACAGCATCGATACTTACAGCCATAATCTTTATCCTGATCAGACTCCATGACTATTTTCTCTAAAATTATCGCAGGAGAAATTCCCAGCTACAAGGTGGCTGAGAATGAGGATTTCTATGCTTTCCTTGATATAAATCCGGTAAACTGGGGGCATACTCTCGTGGTGCCTAAGAAAGAGACCGACTATATCTTCGATCTCTCTGACGAAGACCTCTCCGCTATGACTCTGTTCGCAAAGCGTGTGGCCAAAGCTATCAAGGAAGCTATGCCATGTCGCAAGGTCGGTATGGCGGTCATCGGATTGGAAGTGCCTCATGCGCATATCCATCTTGTGCCGATGAAGAGCGAGGGGGATATGGATTTCTCTCATAAGATTTCCGACCCCGACCCCGAGAAGATGAAGCAGATCGCGGCCGCCATAAGCGAGAATTTCAAATGAAATATAAAGGCTTCCGCCTTTGCCCTCCGGCCATCCCAACAAGGATGTCAGGGGATGGGATCTAAGAAATTTCAGATCCGGAGTGTGCTATCTACGCTCCGGATTTGTTATATGTATATATAACCCGAAACCGATATCCACATGCGTATCTACAATTTCATCAAAATCTACGAGAAAAGCTTCATCGAGAACTGGGACCTCCCGGCACTAACCGATTACCCCACGGGGAAAACTCTCAAATATGCCGAATTGGCCTGCGAGATAGCACGCACCCACGTATTTTTTGAATCAATCGGTCTGAAACAGGGGGCGAGGATAGCCCTTTGCGGCAAGGATTCCATGAATTGGGTGATGATCTATATGGCCACTGTGACTTATGGTGCGGTGATTGTGCCCATTCTCGCGGAGTTTAATCCGATTGACGTGACGCATATTGTGAATCATTCGGAAGCTGAACTTCTATTTGTGTCACAACATGTATGGGAACATATGGAACCTGACACATTGCTGAAAGTGAAGGGTGTGTTCTCGCTTGATAATTTCAAACTGCTCCACGAAAATGGAGAATCGGAAATGATGCGTGATGTGAGGCTGATGAAACGGCGTTTCAATCGCCGTTATCCCGATGGATATACCTCGCATGATGTCAAATATGCCGATCGCGATAATTCAGAACTGGCTGAAATCAATTATACCTCCGGCACGACGGGATTCTCCAAAGGAGTGATGCTCACAGGAGAAAATCTCGCCGGAAATGTAAGTTTCGGAATGCATTCCGAATTACATTTCCGTTCGTCGAGAGCCTTGGCTTTCCTTCCGCTCGCCCACGCTTATGGATGCGCCTTCGATATGCTCACGCCGTTGGCCGTGGGTTCGCATATCACTCTGCTCGGCAAAACTCCGTCGCCGCGAATACTGCTCAAAGCCCTGGGGGAAGTGAAACCGAATCTCGTGATCTGCGTGCCTCTCATTTTAGAGAAGATATATCGCAATCAGATTCTCCCAATGATTTCAAAAGGAACGATGCGATGGACTTTGGCGGTGCCCTTCCTTGATTCCTTGATATATGCAAAAATCCGTAAGAAACTCATTGATGCTTTCGGAGGAGAATTCGAAGAGGTGATAGTGGGAGGCGCTCCGCTCAATCATGAAGTGGAGGAATTCCTGCATAAGATCAAATTCCCGTTTACGGTAGGTTACGGAATGACGGAATGCGGGCCCCTTATCTCCTATTCACCTTGGGCAAAATTCAAGGTCGGATCGTCGGGCAAGGTGCTTCCCATCATGGAAGCGAAAATCTTATCGGATGACCCGGAGAATGTACCGGGAGAGGTATGTGTACGCGGAGCCAACGTTATGAAAGGGTACTATAAGAATCCGGCAGCCACGGAGGCTGTGCTCGATGCCGAGGGTTGGCTTCACACGGGAGATATGGGTACACTTTCACGAGGAAACGTAATATACTTGCGAGGACGAAGCAAGACTATGATACTCTCCGGCTCGGGTCAGAATATTTATCCTGAAGAGATTGAAGCCAAACTCAATAATATGCCGTTTGTGGCAGAGAGTCTGGTAGTGGAGCGCGATGGTAAGCTCGTGGGGCTCGTATATCCGGACTATGATGCCATGGACCGCCTCGGTCTTACCTCTACCGACATGGATGACTCAATGGAGAATGTGCGTCAGGAACTGAACAAGATTGTGGCTCCATACGAGCGTCTCGCCAAGATAATACTCATGCCCAACGAATTCGAGAAGACACCGAAGCGATCTATCAAGCGCTTCCTTTATACTCATTAAACTAAAATCATATCTTATTATGAAATTCAAGACAAATGCAAAGTGCGAGGGATGCAGCAGCACTATTCTCGCCGGAATGAACAGTAAATTCCCCAATGCGCAGTGGAGTCTCGATCTGAATTCAGCCGACAAGGTGCTGGAGTGTCACGGACTTCCTGAAGATGCGGAACACGCGGCACAGGTGGAGGCTGCCATCGCAGAGACCGGATTCAAGGGTGCATGGATTCGCCCCGAGGGACGTTGAGGATTACTCTTTTATATGATTGAGATACACGATATCTGGAAATCGTATGGCAAACTGACCGTGCTGGCCGGTGTAAACCTCTCTATCGGAGAGGGCGAGATGGTGGCTGTAGTCGGTCCGAGCGGAGCGGGTAAGACTACACTGCTCCAGATAGCAGGCACTCTCGACCGTCCTGACCGTGGCAGCATACGCTACGAGGGAAAGGAGCTCACCGGGCTCAATGACAAGAAGCTGTCGGAATTCCGCAACCGTAATATCGGATTCGTATTCCAGTTCCATCAGTTGCTGCCCGAATTTTCAGCTCAAGAGAATGTGGCTCTTCCGGCTATGATATCGGGAGAGTCACGTCGGCATGCAATGTCGGAAGCGGAACGCCTGCTGCAAATGCTCGGACTCGGCGAACGTCTACGCCATAAACCCGGCGAGATGAGCGGAGGAGAACGTCAACGCACAGCCATTGCACGCGCCCTTATAAATAAACCCAGAGTAGTATTTGCCGACGAACCTACCGGAAGTCTCGACTCTCGCAACCGTCAGGAGATACAAGATATATTCACCAGGCTGCGCGATGAACTCGGGCAGACATTCGTAATGGTGACACATGACCCTTCACTGGCTCTTATCGCCGACAGAGTTGTCACAATGGCTGATGGCCGTATTGACACAGTAAGCAACGTAATGACCGGAGTGGAGCATGAGGAGCCTCAGACGAACGGACAGGAAGCGGATAGACCTGAGATATAACCGGGCAACGTAATAAAAGGAGGGTAAAGAGGAATAAACGTGGTGATTTCCTTAAAAAATGTAAACTAAGCCCTCCGGAGGCAAAAACATGGCACGCCAATTGCTCCTGTTAAGAAAAAAATGCTTATCTTCGCATTCCGAAAGCGAATGCCCGGCACAGAGAGTGGCGGCAATCCCGCCTACTGACGCCGGCATCCGTTTGACCAAAGAAAACCATTAACCAAAATAACAAACACAAAAATGGCAGAAAACAAGAACCAGAATCAGAACCAGATTCAGATTCAGCTCCGTCCCGAAGTGGCTGACGGCAAATACAGCAACCTCGCAATGATCGGCCACGGCCCCACAGAGTTCCTCATCGACTTCATCTTCGCAGCTCCCGGTATGCCCCAGGCTCCCGTAGTAAGCCGCATCGTGATGAGCCCCGAGAACGCTAAGCAGCTCATGTTCGCTCTCACAGACAATGTGAAGAAATATGAGGCTCAGTTCGGCGAGATCACTCCCCGCGCTCCCAAGAATCCCGGCGCAAGCAACAACTAATTAGATATTCCGACCATAGGGCATGGAAAACAATCTGACATTATACAACTCCCTGAGCCGCACAAAAGAGCTCTTCAAGCCCCTGCATGAGGGACATGTGGGGATGTATGTGTGCGGACCTACGGTGTATGGCGACGCACATCTCGGCCATGCCCGTCCGGCAATCACATTCGATATCCTCTTCCGCTATCTCCGCCACTTGGGATATAAAGTGCGCTATGTACGCAATATCACAGATGTAGGCCATCTCGAGCATGATGCCGACGAAGGCGAGGACAAGATATGCAAGAAAGCACGTCTCGAACAGTTGGAGCCGATGGAGGTGGTGCAGTATTATCTCAACCGCTACCATCATGACATGGAGCTTCTCAATGTGCTCCCTCCCAGTATCGAACCTCATGCTTCCGGCCATATCATAGAGCAGATAGAGTATATCAAGAAGATTCTCGATGCAGGATTCGCTTATGAAAGTAACGGCTCCGTATATTTTGACGTTGAGAAGTACAACCGCAGCAACAACTACGGCAAACTCTCCGGCAGAAATATCGAGGATCTGCTCAACACTACCCGTCAGCTCGACGGGCAGGAGGAGAAACGCAATCCGCTTGACTTCGCTCTTTGGAAAAAGGCTTCGCCTGAGCATATCATGCATTGGCCCTCTCCCTGGAGCGAGGGTTTCCCCGGCTGGCATCTCGAATGCTCCACTATGGGCACGAAATATCTTGGCGAGACCTTCGACATTCACGGAGGCGGTCTTGACCTGATGTTCCCTCATCATGAGTGTGAGATAGCCCAAAGCGTAGCTGCCCAAGGGCATGAGGCCGTAAGATATTGGCTTCATAATAATATGATCACCATCAACGGAAAGAAGATGGGTAAGTCATACGGTAATTTCATCACTTTGGAACAATTCTACGAGGGTTCGCATCCTCTTCTTGTCCAAGCTTATTCCCCTATGACCATCCGCTTCTTCATCTTGCAGGCTCAATACAGAAGCACTGTGGATTTCTCCAACGAGGCTCTTCAGGCTGCCGAGAAGGCTCTGCTGAAGATTACCGAAGGATACAATCGTCTGCAGAAACTCTCACCCGCAGAGAAGAGCAGCGTCGAGCTTCCCGACTTCCGTAAAGCATGCTATGAGGCTATGGATGATGATCTGAATACTCCTATGGTGATAGCTCAGCTTTTCGAAGCCTGCAAGTATATCAATCAGGCCGCTGATGGCAAGATCACTCTCAGCACAGCCGACCTTGAGTCGTTGCGTCAACTCTTCGATGTCTTCCTCGTGGATCTCCTTGGAATCCGTGTAGGTATCGAGGGCGAAGATAGCAAAGCCATGGGTGCTTTCGAAGGTGCCGTAGATCTCCTTATGGAGATACGTGCCAATGCCAAGGCTAACAAAGATTGGTCTACGTCCGATCTTATCCGCGACAAACTTGCCGCCCTCGGCTTCTCTGTCAAGGATACGAAGAATGGAGTGGAATGGAGTGTAAAATGATTTCCGGATCTTACTGATAATCATATAGAGGATGGATGCTTTCCGCATTCATCCTCTTCTTTTTCTCCGGGAGGAGTGGGAATTTAAGGATTAGAGAGAGATTATTAGGGAAATTATAAGTAATTTTGCATCTGATTTGTTATAATCACCGGAAGGCGGACATATGCACGCTTTCACCGAAAGGAAACCGGTATTTCTCCGATTTATACTTTTGGAATGTTCACTTAAATCCAACAACCCGAAATGGCGCATAGAAGAGACGACCGCAGACGCGGATTCCAGGAAGACCGTGTATATGCATGGCAGAATACGGGCGAGACATCCGAACCCCTCATGGAGTTTGTCATGGCAAGCCGTCGCGATACTAAACGCAATGATGTGAAGCGTTGGCTTAAATATGGCCATCTGATGATCAATGGTGTAGTCACCACTGCATTCGATGCCCCTGTAGAATCCGGGCAATGGGTGGAGCTTAACGTGGCACGTCCTTTCGTGGTGCTCAAGCATCCCCATCTCCAACTCGTATATGAGGATGACGACGTTATTGTAGTCAACAAGGGTTACGGCCTCCTGTCCGTCTCCACGGAAAGCCACCGTAAGGAGGAATCGGCCTTCAGCATCCTCCGCGATTATATCAAGCGCCAACATCCGAAAAACAAACTGTATGTAGTACATCGTCTTGACCGTGACACTTCCGGCCTTATGATGTTCACCAAGACTGAAGAGGCTCAGGAGGCTCTTCGACATAACTGGAACAATATGGTGCTTGAACGCACTTACGTAGCCCTGCTTGAAGGTGCGTTGCGTCAAGATTCCGGTTATGTGAAAAGCCGTCTGGCAGAAAACTCTCAGTTTGTGGTCTACTCCACTGAAGAGCCCAACGAGGGGAAATTGGCTGTCACTCATTACAAAGTGTTGAAACGCGCCAATGGATTCACACTCGCCGAGTTCTCTCTCGATACCGGCCGCAAGAACCAGATACGTGTCCATTGCAAGGACCTCGGTCATCCCATCGTAGGCGACCGCAAATATGGCGCTAAGCATAGTCCTATCAACCGTCTCGCACTCCATGCCCGCACTCTTCGTTTCGCACACCCCATAACCCGACAGGATATGCGGTTCGAGACTCCGGTGCCTTCTCGCTTCCTGAATCTCGTGAAGACAGGAGGAAAGAGTGCCGACCAGACGGCTTCCAAAGAAAACGATTGAAAAATACTTTCTCTTATGAAACTCGATACCTCCTCATATTATCCGGAACCGCTGCTCCCTCCCGAGGATGACAATAAAGCGGATTCCGACACTTCGCCCTACGCACCTTCCTCCTATCCAGATAAAGAGGAGACGGAGGAATCTGCAGATATGCCGGATACCTTTACCTCAGAGGATAAGGCGATGGAAGAAACATCGGAAGAATCTAATTCCAATCAAAACTCCAAGGATGGTCAGGAGGGGGGATTTCTCAATGCCATCTCCACGTTGCTTTCTTGGGGATTGGTGCCGTTGCTGATGCCGGTATACGGCATGCTGCTGATGTTCGACCTCACAGTGCTCAGTTTCGCCCCGACTACCTCCAAATGGATGTTTACTCTCGTAGTATTCATTATCAATTGTGCTATCCCTATGCTCCTCGTGATATTGCTGAAGAAATTAGGAGTGGTGCAGGATTATGGTCTCAACGGCAGGCGAGAACGCCTTGTGCCCTATATCATCACTTTCATTTGTATGGGCATCACGGCATGGTATATGGGTATCAAAGGAGCTCCGATGTGGACCTGCATGTTCTTCGCCGGCGGAGCTGTGGCTGCTTTGGTCAATCTTACAGTCAACTTTCGTTGGAAGATTTCCGCTCATGCCGCCGGTATCGCCGGAGTGATAGCACTGCTCGTGCATCTCGGCCATGAGAATTTCAGACAGGACAATAGTGTGCTGGCATGGCTAGTGGTATGGGTAATTCTTGCAGGTCTGCTTGGCAGCGCCCGCATTTGGCTCGGTCGCCATACACTCGCCCAGGTGCTTGCCGGCACAGCCGTGGGGTTCTGCAGCGTATATTTCCTTGTAACCTTCATCTGAATCATATTATCCACTAATGACAGAAAATATCAACGAAGCCGGAACTGAGCGTGCTCTTTTCCGGCGTCGTCATACTTCGGAGTCCCGTGTAGGGAGAATCGGCATAGGGGGTGAGAATCCCGTCAGAGTGCAGTCTATGACCAATACTTCCACTCTCGACACAGAGGGAAGTGTGGCCCAGATATTGCGCATCGCCAAGGCAGGCGGTGAGATTGTACGTCTCACCACTCAGGGAGTACGTGAGGCCGAAAACATGGCCCGTATCCGTGAGGGTGTACATAGCGCAGGATGCGATGTTCCTCTTGTAGCCGATGTGCATTTCAATCCTCAGGCTGCATATACCGCAGCCCGCACCTGCGACAAGGTACGTATCAACCCCGGAAATTTCGTGGATGCGGCCCGCACTTTCAAGAAACTTGAGTTTACCGATGAGGAGTATGCCGCAGAAATCGGACGAATCCGCGAGGCCCTTCTCCCCTTTCTCAATCTTTGTCGCGAAAATTCCACGTGTGTGCGTCTGGGAGTAAATCATGGCTCTCTCTCCGACCGTATCATGAGCCGTTATGGTGATACGCCTGACGGTATGGTGGAATCCGTGATGGAGTATCTGCGCATAGCCCGTGAGGTGGACTTCAATAATATAGTCATCTCTATCAAGGCCTCTAATGTGGTGGTTATGGTTGAGACGGTGCATAAGCTTGTCGCCGCCATGGATAAGGAAGATATGCATTTCCCGCTTCATTTGGGTGTAACAGAGGCCGGAGACGGTGAAGATGGACGTGTAAAGAGCGCTGTCGGTATCGGAAGCCTCCTGCTCGAGGGTATCGGTGATACTATACGTGTATCACTCAGCGAAGATCCCGAAAACGAGATTCCCGTAGGATGCCGTCTCAGGGATTTCGCCACTACGAGAATCATAGGGAAAACACCCTTGGAAGATGCTCCTTTCCCCCGCCCTTTCCCCGGGGAAGCCTCGCGTGAAAAAGCGACTCCTGTGCCGGGGACAACAGTTAACGGGCCAATAGTGATAGGACATGATATTGCCTCGGATTCCATTCCCCATGCCTGGCATCAATGCGATGCGGATTCCGAGATAATGATTTTTGACGATGAGCTTCCTGTGTTGCTTTCCGCCGAAGGTGTCGATCGTGTCGCACGTGTGATGCGCTGTATAGATTCCTTTATAGAAAGAGGGGGAAAGAACCCCATAATACTCCGATTGAAGTATGACACTGATGAATGGGAACAACTTCAGATAGAGGCGGCTACCGAATTCGGCAGCCTCCTTCTAAGAGGATATTGCTCGGGAATATGGGTGGATGCTCCGGCATTTCCCCGGGAAAAAGTGGCGGGGCTTGCTCTTGGAATATTACAGGCCGCTCGTCTGCGTATTTCCAAGACGGAATATATAGCGTGCCCCGGATGCGGGCGTACATTGTTTGATCTGCAGACTACACTCCGCGAGGTAAAGGAAGCTACTAAGGAGATGGTAGGTCTTAAGATTGGTGTGATGGGGTGCATTGTAAATGGCCCCGGAGAGATGGCCGATGCCGACTATGGATATGTTGGAGCAGGTCCCGGGCGTGTAAGCCTATATAAGGGTAAGCAATTGGTGCAGAAGAATATTCCTGCCTCGGAGGCTCTTCCCGCGCTCCTTGCGCTCATTCGCGCTGACCGACCAAACCATCCCTAGCGTTTTTGATCATCAGTGACCTAAGCGTCATTTTTATACACAGAAAAATGCCGTGTCAGCTTTTCGCCGACACGGCATTCCGCGTCTATTGATGGTCTATGAAACCCGTCTTCCGACAGATGATTTACATTATTAGATGTTATCCTCAGCGGGCATAAAGTGCTGATAGGGATGGAAGCATGCAGGACACTTCTGAGGGGGCTCTGTGCCTTCAAAGATGTAACCACATACGAGGCACTGCCATTTGATAGGAGTATCGCGTTTCCATACTGTGCCGTCCTCGATGCGCTTGCGCATCTTGTCGAAACGCTCTTTGTGATGAGCCTCGATCTTTGCGATAGCACGGAATCTGGCTGCAATTTCAGTGAATCCTTCCTCTTCTGCTACTGCAGCTGCATCTGTGTATTGTTTTACACCCTCCTGCTCCTCTTCAGAGGCAGCGATAAGGAGATCGTGCTGAGTAGGACCGATTACACCGGGATCCACTCCGGTAGGAGTTGCTGTAACTGCCCCTTCGGTGAGATATTTGAGGAAAATCTTCGCATGGTGAAGCTCATTGTCAGCTGTTTCCTGAAAGATATTGGCATACTGATAATACATTTCCTTCTGAGCCTGCTGTGCATAGAAGGTATATCGTGTTACGGCTGTAGATTCCGCCACATAAGCGTTGGCAAGATTAATCTCAGTCTTGGTGCCTTTCAAGCTTTTTTCTGTTCCCATTTTTGATAAGGTTTTGTGTGTTTAGAATTGTTTGTTTGCCTCTATAACGCCACCGCCTCAAAAAAGGTTCACCTATATCGTATCCAACATAAAACATTGGTTGACATAAGGACATAAAAAAAGTCTATCCCTTTTCACAAAGAAATAGACCGAAACCTTAATCTTAATTTAATACTATGAAAAACACACAGCAAAGGTACTACTTTTTTGCGACTACACCAAATCCGCCGCGTCTTTTCTTCCGTTTCTTAACAATTATTATGCGTATCACCTCCATATTTATCCGTTATCCTTTCTTACTCCTCCTTTTCAGCCTTATTATCCATTCTTTTTTTCTACTCCACACCCTTTCATCACCCCAATTCCTCAATTAGCAATATAAACTCTTAATCTACAATTACGCTTTCATTTTGCCAAACCCATATGGAAGAAAATAGGAATTGCATTTCATACTATATAGCGATATTCATATTTTTTGATTACTTTTGCGGTATGGAGAAGCTTTATCAGTATCTTTGGCAGACGGGTATCGCCGGAAAGTCATTCCGACTTGTCGACGGCCGCAGTCTCGAAGTAATCGATCCGGGACGGCTCAATTCCAATTCAGGACCCGACTTTTTCAATTCCAAGGTACGTATCGACGACACTGAATGGGTCGGGAATGTAGAGATACATGTGAAAGCTTCCGATTGGAAACGACATGGCCATGACTCTGATTCCGTATATGATTCTGTACTTCTCCATGTGGTAGCCGTAAGCGATACGAGGATAGCGCGTAAGAACGGCGAATTGATTCCTCAGCTCGAGATTGTCTTGCCCCAATCTTTCTATACTGCCTACGCCTCTCTTGATGCCGATATGAAGGCCGTGAGATGCCAAAATTATCTTCAGCAATTGTCGTCTCTGACGATGATGGATTGGCTGGAGTCACTCGCGGTGGAGAGGATTCAGGTGAAAGCATCGCGTGTGGCCGAGATTTATCGGGCTACCGCTTCCGATTGGGACCAGACGCTTTTTATAATTCTGGCCCGTGCATTCGGGTTCGGTCTGAATGGCGAACCCTTCGAGATGCTCGCCCGATCCCTGCCTTTACGTATCATATATCACCATGCCGATTCCCGTATGCAGATAGAGGCGCTTCTCTTCGGGCAAGCGGGTATGCTCGATGCAGCCGTCTTTGGCTATGACGATTATTATCAGACTCTCTGCCGGGAGTATCTCTTTCTTTCACGCAAATATGGACTTTCACCTATCCCGGCAGGGATGTGGAAGTATTCCCGGTCACGTCCGCAGAATTTCCCCCATCGTCGCCTCGCTTTTCTGGCGGCAATCCTCTTCCGCGGACTCTTTTCTATCAGGCAGCTAGCTTCTCTTTCTATTGATAGCGACCGCCTGAGAGAGCTTTTTAAAGTAAATGTAGAAGATTACTGGACCTCACATTATAGTTTCGGAACACCCGAGACTATAGCTCCTGCAGAATTGTCACGAGGAAGTATTGATATACTGATGGGAAATGTGGTGGCGCCGGTGGTGTATGCATACGGATGCCTGCGCGGGGATATGGATCTTGCCGAGCGAGGTATCAATTTGCTATATGAATTACCTCCCGAAAACAACACTATAACGCGGCAATGGAAAGAGATTGGAATAAAGAATGATTCCGCTCTCAGGAGTCAGGCGCTGATTCATCTGCGTAAGGAGTACTGTGACGCCCGGAATTGTCTACGATGCCGATTCGCTCATTCATTATTACGCAAAGAGGCCAATATATGGAGAAAATCAACGGAATAGTGCTTGAAAATCGCAAGCACAACGATGCGGTGAATATCGTGACACTCTACACTCGCAGTCGCGGACGTGTATCATTTATATCTCCGGCCGGAGGCGGAGGCAAATCGAAGGGGCGCGCGGCACGGCTGTTGCCTTTGGCACTTGTAGACTGCGATGTGAGATTCGTGGCCAATAAAGAGCTGCAGCGTCTCGGCGCTGTGTCCACACCTTATGCCTGGCATGACTTGTATTTTAATCCGATAAAGAGCTCCATGGCTCTCTTCCTCTCAGAATTTCTCAATCATGTGTTGCGCGAGACTACCCCCGACCCAAACATCTGGGATTTCATTCGCCATAGTATCTATATCCTCGATCGTCTGGAGGGGAGTCCGGCCAATTTCCATATCGCCTTCATGATTAGTTTTCTTCCCTTCTCAGGTATTCAGCCGGATATGTCCGGTTGGCGTCCGGGGTATCATTTTTCGTTGGAGACAGGAGAATTCTCTGCGCTACCTGTCGGTCAGCGACAATACCTTTCGCCGGAAGATAGTCAAAAGTTACCGTTTCTCGCACGCATGAACTACTATAATATGCGACGTTTCCGACTGAATGCCGAAGAGCGGCAAAGTATACTCAACGGTCTGCTACGCTACTATGCCATACATTACCCGGGTGCCGACAACCTCAAAAGCCTTGCTATCTTACATGAAGTCTTTTCCTGATCAATCTCTCTTTACGGTCTGTCTACCGGTTACAAGTAGCTAAGAAAAATAAAAAAAAGATTAATTGTCTCGCGACAACTAATCCTCTTAACCTTAAATCTAATACCATGAAAAACACGATGCAAAATTACTACATCTCACACCCCTTTTCCAAATTTTTAAGGTATTATTTCGCTTGTGTTATCATTGTTTAACTAATCATATCACCACGATAATATTTCATATTTCAAGTGATTAAGGCTAACAACCTCTCCTTTTCGCACATTTCAACGAACATAGTGCAATGTTTTTAGCCGCTCTACCCAAATTAAGAGACCCGGGAGCAAACAATTTGCCACCCAGGTCTCTTAATATTCTTTTAACATTCGTTCACATTTATCACTCTGAAATAGTGACCGAATACGAACTATTTTTATCGGATTACGATCATTGCATCACCATAGCAACCGAAACGGTATTTCTCCTTCACAGCCACTTCGTAAGCCTTCATAACGAGATCGTAGCCTCCGAAAGCGGCCACCATCATAAGCATGGTGCTGAGCGGCATGTGGAAATTCGAGATAAGAGAGGTGCATACGCTAAAGTCGTAGGGAGGGAATATGAATTTGTTGGTCCAACCTGAATATGTCATCAGATGACCGTTCATACATACAGAGCTCGCAAGCGCGCGAAGTACGGATGTGCCCACGGCGCACACCTTGGAATTACGATCCTTGGCAGCATTGACAAGCTCCACCAGCTTCTCATCCACTATCATCTCCTCACTATCCATACGATGCTTCGTGAGGTCTTCCACATCGATATCCTTAAAGTTGCCGCGACCACAGTGGAGAGTAAGAAATCCTTGTTCCACCCCCTTGATCTCGAGACGCTTCATAAGCTCACGACTGAAGTGCAGACCGGCCGCGGGAGCCATCACAGCACCCTCTTTCTCAGCATAGATACACTGATATCGCTCAGCATCCTCTTTTTCTGCCGGACGTTTGATATAATCGGGAAGGGGGGTGAGGCCCATAGAGTAGAGAATATCCTTGAATTCATCGTGAGGGCCATCATAGAGGAAGCGCAGGGTGCGACCTCTTGAAGTGGTATTGTCAATCACCTCGGCCACCATAGATTCATCCTCTCCGAAATACAGCTTGTTGCCTATACGGATTTTTCTGGCCGGCTCCACGAGCACATCCCAAAATTTATTATCCACATTGAGCTCGCGTAAAAGGAATACTTCAATCTTCGCCCCTGTTTTCTCTTTATTTCCATAGAGACGCGCGGGGAAGACACGAGTGTCATTGAAGATCATGACATCGCCCTCGTCAAAATAATTGAGCACATCCTTGAATACATGATGCTCAATGCTCTTGTCACGGACATTGACCACCATCAGACGACATTCGTCGCGGTTTTCCGTAGGATACTGTGCGATAAGTTCCTCAGGAAGTTTGAACTTGAATTGTGAAAGTTTCATAATTAGTTCGTAATGACTTCTAACTTATTATATACCCGAATATCCCGGAGCCGTCGCGGAGGTCAGGCCGGAGCGGGCTCCCTATCCTCTCAGTTATCGCCCGGAAGGCGATAATCCTCAGGGAAAGTAAGGGGTTCGGTTGAAATTTTTTCTATGGCTTCATCTATCGTGAGGCATTTCTCTATAGAAATATCCCCCACCCTCGTACGGCGTAATCCTACGAGATGAGCACCACTTCCAAGCGCCTCACCCAAATCTCGAGCCAAGGCACGTATATATGTACCCTTGCTACATACAATACGTAGCTTGATATCCGGGAGAGTGTAATCAAGAAGCTCGATAGCATCGATCTGAAGAGGTTTTGCCTTTAATTCCACCTCCTTGCCGGAGCGGGCCATCTTGTAAGCTCGTTTTCCATCTACTTTCACGGCTGAGAATACAGGGGGCACCTGCATGATTCTACCCATAAACGTAGGCAACACACTCTCCACCTGCTCACGGGTAATATGCTCGTAAGGATACAATGCATCAACTTCCGTCTCCAGATCGAAACTGGGAGTGGTGGCCCCAAGTCTTACTGTAGCGATATACTCTTTCGTACCATTCTGGAGCTGTTCGATGCAACGTGTGGCACGGCCGGTGCAGACGATGAGCACACCTGTGGCCAACGGATCGAGAGTGCCTGCATGCCCTACTTTGAATTTCTTCAGGTGCAGACGGCGCTGTATAGCTCCGCGTACTCTCTTAACGGCATCGAACGATGTCCATTCGAGAGGTTTATCAATTCCTATGATTTCTCCGCTGATGAAATCCATCTATTTATTAGTGCTACTTTTATTTTTACCAAAGTATACATATCACGCCCATTATGACGCAATATACAGCAAACCATATAAGTTTGCCTTTCTTCACAAGATCAAGCATCCAGCGACATGCGCAGCATCCTACGACGAAACTGGATACAAAACCAATGAGAAGTACCCAAGGGGAAATAGCGGCCACTTCTCCTGCGGGAGCTGTTATCATATCCTTAAGATCGAGGAGGGCTTCACCAAGTATCGGGATAATTACCATAAGGAATGAGAAAGAGGCTACCTTGTCGCGTCGGTCACCGATAAGGATACCGGTGGCTATGGTAGTGCCGGAGCGGCTAAGACCGGGAAGCACGGCTACGGCCTGAGCACAACCGATGATTATGGCATCGAGCCAGGTAATATCTCGCCCTTTGTTTGCCTTGACTGTCGCTCCATCGGCTTTATGATCGGTGAAATAAGCGAATGCGAGAAGGCATGCTGTGATGCAAAGGCATATACCTAATAAAGTGAGACCATTACCGAAGAAGGATTCTACCTGATCCTTGAAGCATACACCTACTATACCGATAGGGATACACGACAGGAGGATCTTACATACATAATAAAAGTCGGCGTCTCTCTTGAAGGTGAAGAAACTCTTGCAGAGCTTGGAGAACATCGGCCAGAGTATCACTATTGTAGAACATACCGTAGCGGCATGGACTATGAGATCAAACTGAAGGATGTTGTCAGACGGAAGATCTATACCGAGTATCTCTCTAAATATTTCAAGATGACCGCTCGAGCTGATTGGGAGATACTCCGACAATCCTTGCACAATGCCCAGAATAAGGGCGTCTAACCATTCCATGTTTCTTTATAAATTTTTGATTATTTCTTCCGAGCCAAACGAATTCACTTCGTTTTTTTGTACTTCCCGGGAGTATAGATGATAGCGAAAGCCATGAGAAGAAAGCCAAGAAAGGCTATAGCCGGCCCGACTACAATACGGCGTGTAGAGAATATGTCGGGATTGAAGCCGCCCTCCACACTGCTTCCTCCTCCGCTCATGAGCGCGAATCCGAGTATTATCATACCCACACATCCGGCCATAAGGAGAATATTGGCACGCGAGAAAGGGCGTTCTTTCTCATTCATTTTATCCAACTCCGGACGTGATGAGGAAGAGGAGGAGACAGAGGAGTAATATTTCGTACGATTGGGCTCACTGCCGTTTGTAGGTTTTTCAGTATTCATTTTCTTGAGCGATATGTTTTGTGAGGAGTATGTGTGAAATTTTAAAATAGTATTGACTAATGCCTACCCGGGCATACTTAAGAGACTCTTTTCCACCGTGCATAAAGCTGTCAGCGTAATTACACTTAGGAACTTATCGGAAAAGTTTGTCGTAATCCGTACGCAGATAGCGAGAAGTGGCAATAGCAGCGGCCATGGAGCAAAGCACAGCTCCGACAGCGAGCACCCCGACGGCCACAATAGTATAGTCAGACCAAGATACTATCCCGGTGATATCCGTAAATCCGGCTTGAGGGGCGGCTATGAGAATAGAAGCCAAAATTACATCGGCGACAAGAGCGGCTATAATGCCGGAAAGCATATTGTTGAGTATGAAGGGACGGCGAATGAAACCGTTGGTAGCGCCCACAAGCTGCATAGTATGTATCGTAAATCGGCGGGAATATACCGTAAGATGCACCGTGTTATTGATAAGCACGAATGATATCACTATCATCACTGCGGCTATACCTCCGAGAATCCAGGCCATACGGCGGATATTCTCATTCATGGAGTCAACAAATCGTGCTTCCGGAAGAGCAACCGACTCCACAACGGCCATGGAGGATAATCCATCGCGGATCTTTCCCAACTCTGCCGGAGAAGCATATTGTGCTTTTACTGTAAAACTCACTTCCGGAGAAAGTGGATTCACGCCAAATAGTGCTTCAAGGTCTTCGCCGGTATCCTGTTTCCAGTTGGCAAGCGCTTGGGATTTTGTCACCACTTTCACATCTTTGGCGTATGGATACGTACGTATCACTTTGGCAAGGGAGTCGGCCGAAGCATCACTCACCGAGTCGTCCATCACCACATTCACCTCCAGAAGCTCCTTGAGACGTCGAGTCTCGTTGGCAGCGCCTACAGATATCATAGATATAAGACCTATGATAACCAGCACGAGCGTCACACTCACGATTGTCGTAAGGTGTGCCGCCCAGTATGAGATTTTAGCCTCTTTGTTTTCTTTCATTCTATTCCGGGTTTCATGCGTCCCGCGCATGTATTTTTTCCGTGGACATGATCTCTCCAACGCTTGAAGTTCATGCCTTTCGACCTGCAAAGTTAATACTTTTGCTACCCCTTTGTCAAGTATTACACATCTTTTTTGCGCCCCGTCACCTCGTTTTTATCCCCAAGAGCAGAGGAAGCCGCTTTGCCGGAGAGTGATTTTTTTTGTAATTTTGCATTATGACCGATAATTCCGATATATTGAAAGCAGCCTATTTCACGCTTGGCTGCAAATTGAATTTCGCCGAGACTTCCGCCATCGGCCATCAGTTGCGTGAGTTGGGGATAGAACGCGCGGGCGAGGGAGAGACTCCCGATATCTGCGTAATCAACACTTGTTCTGTCACGGAGACAGCCGACAAGAAAGGACGTCAGCTCATCCGCCGCTTGGCACATCGTTGGCCAAAAGCCACTTTGGTAGTGACGGGATGTTACGCCCAACTCAAACCTCAGGAAGTAGCCTCCATCGAGGGTGTGGACATGGTGCTCGGTTCGGGTGAAAAGCTCAAGATAGCGGAGTATCTTCAGAATTGGATAAAGGAACACCGGAAGCAGGTGAATGTGACCGGAGCACTCGACATAAAAGAGTTTTCTCCCTCTTGCGAAAAAGGGGAAAGAACCAGATGGTGGCTGAAAGTGCAGGATGGCTGCGACTACTATTGTACTTATTGCACTATCCCCTTCGCCCGCGGACGGTCGCGAAGCGGCACCATTGCGCAGCTCACAGAGATGGCCCGCGATGCCGCAGCTCAAGGTGCTCGTGAGATCGTGATCACCGGTGTGAATATCGGTGATTTCGGCCGAAATACGGGTGAACGTTTCTTCGATATGCTTAAAAGTCTTGATGAAGTAAAGGGGATAGAACGATTCCGGATATCTTCAATCGAACCGAATTTACTCACGGAAGAGATCATCCGCTGGACCGCAACCGAAGCCCGCGCCTTTATGCCTCATTTCCATATCCCTCTCCAATCAGGCAGCGACAAAGTGCTCCGACTGATGAACCGTCGCTACGACACAGCTCTTTTCCGCTCTCGTATCGACCTCATCCGTTCCCTTATCCCGAATGCCTTCATAGGTGTGGATATCATAGCGGGAGCCCGCGGTGAGACTGAGGAGGAATGGGAAAAATCATTCACTTTCGCAGAAAGTCTGGATGTGACCCGCTACCATGTATTCCCCTACTCCGAACGCCCCGGCACTGCGGCTCTCAAGCTGGGGAATGCCGTGAGTCAGGAGGAGAAGCACCGCCGCGTAGGGCGCCTCACCGACCTTTCCGACCGCAAGCTACATGCTTTCCTCGAATCAATGAAAGGAAGTGTGCGCCCAGTGCTTTGGGAGCATCCTTCGCCCGGCGAAAGAATGCATGGTCTGACCGATAATTATATACGTGTGGCCGCGCCCCTGAGAGAGGATTTTATCAATAAAGTATGTAATGTTCGCCTCGGTGATTTCGATCCGGAAGAGGCCGATACTCTCACTTGCGAAATAATATCCGAGTCTATAGGAAAATGAAAAAATTAGCCGTAATTATCCTGAATTGGAACGGACAGAAACTCCTTGAGGAGTTTCTGCCTATTGCCTTGCGGCATACTTCGGGACCGGAAGTGGATCTCTTTGTAGCAGACAACGGGAGTACCGACGGTTCACCCGATTGGGTGGAAAGGGAATTTCCGAATGTAAAGCTTCTTCGACTCGACCGTAATTACGGATTCGCAGAGGGGTACAACCGAGTCATTGCCGCCACGAATTATCCTTATACAATTCTTCTGAATTCCGATGTGGAGGTGACTGAAGGATGGTGGCAACCGCTTTTGCAGACAATGGAGAGGAATCCGGAGATAGGAGCCTGCCAACCCAAGATAAAATCATATCGTGAACGCGACAAATTTGAATATGCCGGAGCGGCGGGAGGATACCTCGACCGATTGGGTTATCCTTACTGCCGTGGCAGACTCTTCGACTCTGTGGAGACCGACCACGGGCAATATGACGGCCAAATCACCGATATCTGCTGGGCATCAGGCGCAGCATTAATGGTAAGGACCAAGCCTTATCTCTCGCTTGGAGGATTGGATGCAGGATTCTTCGCCCACATGGAGGAGATCGACCTCTGTTGTCGTCTTCATTATGCAGGCTACCGAGTTGTAGCCGATACACGGAGCACGGTGTATCATGTAGGGGGAGCCTCACTGGAACAAGGGAATCCCAAGAAGACTTATCTCAACTTCCGCAACAATCTTTTGTTACTCCATAAGAACCTTCCTCGCAAGCGCGGTCGCAGAGTGCTTCTCTGGCGCCGTCTGGCCGACACTTTGGCCTGGGGAATGTTTCTGCTGAAAGGTGATTTCAAGAACGCCTCAGCAATTATAAAGGCTCACCGGGATTTCCGAAAGCTACGCCGGGAATATACATCCTTTCCCAAGCATGATATTCTCTCATCTTTGCCCGGAGCGTCGCGTATGGCGGTAATGGACCGCTACCTACTTCGCAAAGAGAAATAACACACAGAAAACTATAATATGGAAAAGAAAAGACCATTGATTCTTGTCAGCAATGACGATGGCTATCAGGCTCGTGGCGTACGCGAACTGATGAAGTGTCTCAAGGATATGGGTGAGGTTGTGGGAGTATGTCCCGACGCTCCCCGTTCGGGCCAGTCGATGGCTATTACAGTAAATTCTCCTCTACGTGTGGAAAGAGTGGAGGATGTGGACGGCATGGAGATGCACCGAGTGAACGGCACACCGGTAGACTGTGTGAAGCTTGCCATGCACGTAGCTCTGGGCGGACGCCAACCGGATTTGGTTGTGGCCGGAATCAACCATGGTAGCAATGCCTCTATCAATGTGGTATATTCCGGAACAATGGGTGCTACTTTCGAGGGCTGTGCTTTCGGTATCCCCTCGATCGGCTTCTCGCTTACCGACCATCATCCCGAAGCGGACTTCGCCCCTGGCCTGCCGTTTGTACGCCGACTCACAGAGCTTGTACTTGCCAACGGTCTGCCGGAGGGGGTATGCCTCAATGTGAATATTCCCAATACAGAGAAAGCACCCACCGAAATGCGTCTCGCCCGTGCTTGCCGCGGCAACTGGAGTGACGAATACAAAGAATATACCGACCCGCACGGACATAAATTCTACTGGCTTACGGGTAAATTCCGTAACGACGAACCGGAAGCCATAGATACGGATGAATGGATGTTGGCACACGGAATCGTATCGGTAGTACCCTCGATGCTCGACCGCACGGCTCCTGTAGATACCCTCCCTGAGTGGCTTTTTAATATACGTTAACAGTATTTCAAATTTTTACACAGATTTACGGCATAATTTTCTAAAAAAATTGAGTGCAATCGAAATATTTTTATTAATTTTGCACTCGAAAAGAGAAAAGAAAAGCAATTCTTTTGCATTTCACTCTCATAGATGGGTATTTTATTCATGGGCTATCTATCGAATGGTAGACTATGAAAAAGATATTAGGTGAATAATAGAATTCTTCTCATAAGACCAATTAATCGTTTCATTGACACAATTTTATTGTTGCATTAGTAAAGTTATGGATTAATAGTTAAAATTAGGATTAGGACCACTAATCTCCTACGAAGGATTTCGTGGGAATTGGGAAAAAACAGGTGCGTAGTGATACGTGCCTATTTTTTTATTTACAGACTTCTTTAATACACCTCCATATCTAATCGTACTAATAGGATACAAACTGTAATTCGGAAACATAATATATGATATGACAGGAAATATGAGAAGTATTTTTGTGTGTTACGTGGATTAGGTGTAATTTTGCAATCGGTTTTAAAAGATAATTTGAAAGGACATGAATACGGGTATTCGTGACATCGCTGATCTCCTCTTGTTGCCGACCCCGGCATACGATATTGAAATCAATACTCTTCTCACTGATTCGCGATCGTTATCCGCTCCCGAGGGTACGCTTTTCTTCGCTATCCCTACAAGCGGCAACGATGGCCACCGCTATATAGCCGACCTCTATCGCAGGGGAGTAAGGAATTTCGTGGTCAATCATATTCCAGAGGATTTGGTCGGAATTTCCGATACAAATTTCCTCATCGTGCCTGATACGGAACTTGCTCTCATGAAAGTAGGTGCAATGTGTCGCGACAGATTTCACGGCACTCTTCTCTCCATCACCGGTTCGCGCGGTAAGACCACTCTGAAAGAATGGCTTTTCCATCTTATGGGAGACCTTACCGATATAGGCCGCAGCCCGAGAAGCTATAACTCCCATATAGGCGTGCCCCTCTCGCTCTGGCATATCAATCCCGATTCTCGTCTTGGCATTATCGAAGCCGGTATAAGCCACACGGGAGAGATGCACCGTCTTGAGCAATGCATCCGTCCGGAAGTAGTGATCTTCACCAATATAGCAGATGATCATGCTTCCGGCTTCTCATCTCCTGAAGAGAAAGCGGCCGAGAAAGCCATTCTCGCTTCCGGAAGTTCGACGCATGCTATAATTTACAATCTTGATAATACTCTTCTCCGAAATGCCATATCGCCTATTGCTGAAAACCGGGAGATTATAGGATGGTCGGTAATCGACCCAAACGCTCCTCTCTTCATTGAATTTTCAAGAATAGATTCCGCTCATCATAAGGTAAGCTATACCTACAAGAAAAACAATTCCGAATTTATCGCTCCCCTCTCGACTGCGGAGGATCTCGAGAACGCGGCCAACGCTTTGGCCTTCATGCTATGGTGGGGTGTGCCTCGCGAGGAAATAGCTTCTCGCTTTGCGCTTTTGCCAAAGCTGGACATACGGGTCAAGGTGTCGGAAGGTGTCAACGGCTGCAGCGTGATATTCGATCCTTTCACTTCCGACCTTTCCTCGCTTCGTCTCGCGCTCGATATGTTGCGTCGACGCGCTATGCCGGGACAGACCGAGACTCTTATCCTCTCCGACCTCTCTCACGAGAGCGGCGATGGGGAAGGTGTCTATGCAGCTACCGCCGAAGCTATACGTCTTGCCGGCATAAAACGTTTCATCGGAGTCGGACCGGCTTTTGTAAAGGCCACTCCTCTCTTCGGAGAGAATGCATTATTCTTCAATTCTACCGAAGAACTTCTTCAGAGCCTTTCAACATCCGACTTTGACAACGAAATCATCCTTCTTAAAGGTGCTCCCGAATTTAATTTCGAGAAAATACTCGACACTCTGGAAGCTCGCAAACATGAGACTGTGCTGGAAGTAAATCTCGATGCTATTCTCAAGAATTACAATTATTTCCGTCGTCATGTGCCGGTGGGGACAGGCATTGTAGCCATGGTGAAAGCTTCGGGATATGGAGCCGGAAGCAGGGAGATAGCCAAGACTCTACAGGATTGCGGAGCCGCTTATCTGGCGGTAGCCGTGCTTGACGAAGGTATCGATTTGCGCCGTAACGGTATCACTATGCCTATCATGGTAATGAATCCCAAGGTGGTGAACTATCGCTCGATGTTCGCCTATCGTCTCGAACCTGAAATCTATAGCATGGAGATGCTGAAGGACGTGATACGAGAAGCTCGCAAAAATGGAGTGAACGACTACCCGATTCATATAAAACTGGATACGGGCATGCACCGTATGGGCTTTGTGGAATCCGAGATTCCGGAACTCATGGATATCCTCCAAAGTCAGGAGGCCGTAGCTGCCAAATCTGTATTCAGCCACCTGGCAACGGCAGACTGTCCTGATATGGATGATTATACCGAATTGCAGTTGAAGCGCTTCCGCGAAGTGACTGACTATATGCTTTCCCGCAGTACCCGACCTATACTGCGCCATGTGCTCAACTCAGCAGGCATCCTCCGTTTCCCCGAACATCATTATGATATGGTGCGGCTCGGCATAGGTCTATATGGCGCCAATACTCTTCCTCCGGAGATGGAAGAGCCGCTTGCTGTCGTATCTACCCTGCGCACTGTTATAATCGCTATCCGCGAATGGGAAGCCGGAGAAAGCATCGGCTACGGACGACGCACTATTCTTAATCGCAAATCTCGCATCGCCACTATACCGATCGGTTATGCCGATGGCATGAACCGTCATTTCGGGCGTGGAGCTGTAAGTGTAAAAATCAATGGCAAGGATTGTCCCACAGTAGGGAATATCTGTATGGATGCCTGCATGATAGATGTTACGGATGTAGACTGCGAAGTAGGCGACGCTGTGGAAATATTCGGTAAAGAGGCACCCGTGCAACGTCTTGCAGACCTACTTGACACCATCCCTTATGAGATCCTCACCTCTGTATCTCCACGCGTAAAACGCATCTACTACCGCGAATAATCACTCTGCGTTAAGCTCAGCGAGGCATTTCTTTACCTCTTCATCCGTCTTGAAGAGCTTGGCCTTACAATGTTTGAGCAGTTCAAGAGCTGTGGCAGTTTTCTCGGAAAGCGTGTCGATGTCGCAGTTACCGTCACGCATTTCCGAGAGAATTGTCTCAAGCTGTGCCATTGCAGCTCCATAAGTCATATCTTTGATTTCCATAATCTTATTTATGTCTTTTTATCGTATTTGGGGTGAATGAATATCAATCGTTGTTCTCTTCCACTACTGATGTCACTGTGCCGTTGAAAAGTCGAGTCTCGATACGGGTACCGGCAGAGAGAGTAGCAGCATCCGTAACGGCATGACCGTCTACACGGGTGATACTGTAACCTCGGCGTAGAGTAGCGGACGGATCAAGAGCCTCGAGAAGCTGAGCGGCGGCAGTGAGCCGGTCGTTTTTCGCCTTAATAATAGCCGAGGGATATATCGCAAGTTGCTGAGCCATAGAGTCGATACGCGATAACGCGGCGGTAGAAATCTTCGCTACATTGTTTTCAAGACGCTGAGCCACCGCCTCAATGCGAGATTTGGCTGCCGCTGTAGCCGCAGAAGCTGCGCTCCCCACGGCATCTCCCTTGCGGAGCAAATCGGCATTAGCAGCGGCCGTAGCTCTTCCGGCTAAAAGCGGAAGTTCACCGGCAGCCCGTCTAAGACGTTCGGAAGCTATGGTGATTATATTGTTAGCAGTCACAGGGATAGAAGCCGCTATGTGTGCTATGCGTGTATTCTCTCCATTGATTCTTGAGGATGCATAATCCATTATCTCTTTGACATATCCCTGAGTACGGGCATAGGTATCGGCCAGTCGCTCTACAAGCCACGCACCCACTGCAGTAGGAGTCTTACAACGTACACACGCAATCTCATCAAGCACATTGCGGTCGCGCTCATGGCCGATACCAACCACCACAGGAATAGGGAATGTGGCCACTCTGCGGGCAAGGTCGTATGAATCAAATCCGGTCATATCGGTAGTGCTGCCTCCTCCGCGCACAATCACCACACAATCCCAAAGATCAAGCGACATTTCCACCTTGGAGAGTGCAGCCAATACGGAAGGAGCTGTGTTGACACCCTGCATTGCCGCCGGGAACAGACGTGGATAGAATACGAATCCAAAGCGATTGGTATCCAGCTGATTGATAAAGTCGCCATATCCTGCGGCCCCCTCTGCTGAAATCACAGCAATGCGTTGGCATACCGTAGGGAGAGGCAATTGCCTATTGAGACCGAGCACTCCTTCCCTATGCAGACGATTGAGAATCTCACGACGCACACGCTCTATATCCCCGAGTGTATAGGAAGGATCTATATCAAATATGTTGAATGACAGACCGAACTTTGCATGATGAACGGCTGAACCTCTCAACATCACTTTCAGTCCGCTGGAGAGCTCGCGCCCGGTAGCCTGAATGAATTTCCCTCTTACTCCATAGAACGTATTGGCCCAACAGGTGGCTTTTATCTTAGCCACGTCCTGTCCCGTAGCATCCTTCTCCACCAATTCCACGTAGCAATGTCCTCCTACAATCCGAAGATCGCTCAGCTCGGCTACCACCCATACATTCTGTACTGTAGGAGAAGTACTTATAAGAGCTGTCACTGCGTTGGCAAACTGCTGGAGTGTATATGCACGTGGTTGAGCCGGTTGCTGTCCGGGATACCCTTGATATGGATGGCTCCCATACGCTCCCACAGGTGGATTCTGAGCAGGATTATTCCTCATTTCCTATTGACTGAATAGCACCTGTGACAGGATTGAACACAGCAAAACTCCGATCTTTCTTCGCGCTGAAAAGGGTGGGATTCAAGCCAAATATCACTCCGAACTGAGCAAATTCCATCTCCTTAGCCCATAGAGTCTTTCCAGAGAGAGAGAGTTTTACATTTGCTGTGCCGGGAATACAATAAGCCACGCCGTCTTTGGGGAATTTCTTCTCTTCTCCCTTGGCATCGACGGGGAGAGAACCTTCACTCACCATCTCGATGGAGAGATATACGGGAGCCCCGGAATAATCGTCAGATTCCACAAATCCTGCAAAATCACTCATTCGGAAAAGCACAGTGCGTCCATCCTCTTCGGGAAGATAAGTGAATGTTCGTGATACCGTTTCTGTCTCTATATATCCTGTAAAAGCCTGCATGATAGCGGTCTCCTGATGTTCGAGACTCTGAAGCATAAGCTCGAGCTGACGTCCGTCAGTAGGCATAGTGTCGGCAGTGCCGCGTGTAAGAGATATTTTGGAGTCTCTTATCTCCATAAGATTCTCGGCAAGCATCTGCGCCTTCTTGGCTGAGGATTGGGAGGCTATGAAATCCTCATTGACATATTTGAGGAATTCATTTTCATTGAATTTCTCCGAGGCCTCCACTATTCCATCTCTTCCTTCCGGACGTGAATATGAAGAAGGCTCCTTATTGATCGAAAGCAACATACCATCGTCATCCACTCCGATATAAGTGGTGGCACCCTGCTTCAATTGCATAAGGTACTGGTTATCTCTATCGGGGATACCGTAAGGAGATACGTTAACTGAGATAATTTCCCATTCCTCACTATCCGATTTTATCACTTTATCGGTGCCTACGAATTTCTTGGCATATTGATAGAACGGCCCGGCCTTACGTACAGTTCGCCGCGCCGTCACTTCCACACTGAGCGCCGTGACCGGAAGTGAGTAAACAAGGCCGTATTCGTTATGTTTTTCAGCAGTGAGTATACGGGTCTGCTGCGCGCAAACCGGCAGCATGCATCCCAGAGCCAAAGCCGGGACCAGAAGCAGACGGGTGAAGAGGGACATATCTTAAATAATATTGTCGGTTACAAAAATCTTGATATCAGATGCTATCCAAAGGGATTACAACTGAAGTTTGGATGGTATAGATTCACAATCTATCACCATTCGTATAGCTCTACCTACATTGGCTGAGATATCCGAAGCTATCATACCGTACTCTCCCAGACGGGCGGAAGCGAGATCACCGGCAAGACCATGTACATAGACTCCTATTGTCGCAGCGTGCTCCGGACAATACCCTTGCGCCATAAAGGATGCTATAACTCCTGTGAGCACATCTCCGGCACCGGCTGTAGCCATACCGGGATTACCGGTGGAGTTGAAATATACACGTCCGGTAGGACGTACCGTTGCGGTATAGTGTCCTTTCAAAACAATTATAATATTGTAATAACGCGCCATCTCTATAGCTTTCCTGAGACGTTCCTCAGAGTTGCGTTGTTCGCCGAACATGCGATCAAATTCTCCGATATGGGGTGTAATTACAGTCTTGGGAGGAAGAAGGTCGAGCAAAGCAGGACGCTTTGCCAGACAATTAAGAGCATCAGCATCGAGAAGGAGCGGACACTTGGCAGTCTTAAGAAGCGATTCAAGCGCGTTGACAGTCATATCATTGGTACCGATACCGGGACCAACAGCCACCACCTGATGAGGATGATGAACTTTCATGTCGGAAATGAAATGTTCGTTGCGATCGGGCTCGAACATAGCCTCAGGGACACTTGTCTGAAGGATATTGATACCGGAATTGGCACTGTGTACCGTCACCAGTCCTGCTCCAGAACGCAGTACTGCACCGGCACACATAACGGCAGCCCCCATCATACCGGTGGATCCGGCGAATAGAAGAGCCGACCCGTAATCGCGTTTTCCGGTGAAAGGACGGCGAGGAAGCAGATGCGCACGAATAGTACGGGCTTCCACTAAAATATAGTCGGATGGAAGATCCTTTTTAGTCTTCTTGTCAAGATCGATATTCAGCAACTTCCACTCCCCTATCACATCTGCATTTTCAGCAAAGAAGAATGCAAGACGAGGAATCTCGAATGTGAGGGTAAGATTGGCATGCACTATATCACGGGGATTGACATTATCATTGAATTCTCCGTAAAGACCGGAGGGAACATCAATAGAGATTACGAATGCCCCCGACTCATTGATAAGTCGCGCCACAGATACAAAACCACCCTTCAACGACTTTGAAAGCCCGGAACCGAAAAGACCGTCGATCACTACATCCTTGGGGCCGATATACGGAGGAGAGAACTCACGGCGTACTTCCGTGAAGTCGACTCCATCTATGGTGATGAGTTTCTTTCGTTCCTCATCGCAATCTCGCGAGAGCTTCTCATTGACATTGAAGAGGAACACCTCCACTTTCTTATACCCATTGTCAAGAAGGATACGTGCTATGGCGAGGGCATCTCCGCCATTATCGCCGGGGCCTGCTATGACCACAAAACGTTGAGATGTGGGGAAACGGCTGATAATCTCGTCGGCAGCCACACTGGCGGCCCGCTCCATGAGTGCGATAGAGGGGATGCCTTCCTTATCGCATGTAGCGGTGTCGATGGAGCGTATTATATTGGAGGTAAATATCTTCATAACATAACTATCGGATGACAGGATATAATCCCTTTACGGCTTACGGATAGAAGCCGCATGTCGGCTTAATGCACTATTCTCCTCTTACACTCAAGAGGGTGCGCGATGCAAATTTAGAAAATTTTCGCGAAATTATAGTGATTTTGACAAACAAAACGTGCTCTCAGCGGTTAAAAAATATAAAGAGGCATCAAAGCCCACGAAAAATTTTGCCATAAGCAAATAAAATAGTAATTTTGCGATTGAACAAATCGCTACAGGTAAAGGAATCGTTAAGACATCCGCTAACAGGCGGAAATCCTGAATGATTTCGGAAAATACACGCAATAGAATTATAGACCAAATATTTAGATTTAACAATGGTAGACTACAAGAAGCTCGGCCTTGTGAACACAAGAGAAATGTTCGCAAAGGCAGTACACGGCGGATATGCAATCCCCGCGTTCAACTTCAACAACATGGAGCAGCTCCAGGCCATCATCAAGGCTGCTGCCGACACAAAATCTCCCGTTATCCTTCAGGTATCCAAGGGTGCGCGTAATTATGCCAATCCTATCCTGCTCCGTTATATGGCGCAGGGTGCTGTCGAATATGCAAAGTCTCTCGGTTGGGAACATCCCCAGATTGTGCTTCACCTCGATCACGGTGACTCTTTCGAACTTTGCAAAGATTGCATCGACAATGGTTTCTCTTCCGTAATGATCGACGGCAGCCACCTCCCCTACGAGGAGAATGTGGAGCTCACTAAGAAGGTAGTAGACTACGCTCATAAGTATGATGTCACTGTAGAAGGTGAGCTCGGTGTGCTCGCAGGCGTTGAGGACGAGGTTAGCTCCGACCATCACACCTATACTGACCCGGAAGAGGTAATCGACTTCGTAACCCGCACAGGTTGCGACTCTCTCGCTATCTCTATCGGTACAAGCCACGGTGCTTACAAGTTCACTCCCGAGCAGTGTACACGTGATCCCAAGACAGGACTTCTCGTTCCCCCTCCCCTGGCATTCGACGTGCTTGAGGCTGTAGAGGCAAAACTTCCCGATTTCCCCATCGTGCTTCACGGTTCTTCTTCCGTACCTCAGGAGTATGTGAAAATCATCGACGAGAACGGCGGCAAGCTTCCTGACGCTATCGGTATCCCCGAAGAGCAGCTCCGCAAGGCTGCCAAGATGGATGTCTGCAAGATCAATATCGACTCTGACAGCCGTCTCGCTATGACAGCTGCAGTACGTAAGGTATTTGCAGAGAAGCCCGAAGAGTTCGACCCCCGCAAATATCTCGGTCCCGCTCGCGACGAGATGGAGAAGCTCTACAAGCACAAGATCCTCAACGTTCTTGGCAGCGAGGGTAAGGCTGAGTAAGCACTAACCTCTCACTACACCGATACAAATATTAAAAAGTGCGGCGCCTACGATTTGAAATCGTAGGCGCCGCACTTTTATCGGCCTCTTCCCGGTCTCCGTTTTCTTACGGATTGGGGCGGACTGCCTTATAAGAAGCTTAATGCAAACAGAGAGGTATAAAGACGGTGAGGCCTCCGAGCAGGATGTAGCCTATGGCAAACGGTATGGCTTTTCTCATTATAATATCATCCGCATCTTTCATATCGCAAGCGGCGGTGGCTATGGCGATGCTTTGCGGAGAAATGAGTTTACCTCCCGTGGCTCCTGTCGTGTTGGCCGCCACAAGCCAATTCGCTCCATTACCATGCATACCGAGAAAATGGCCGTCAAGATCACCTAATCCCGACATAGTAGCTACCTGATACTGCAAATGGCCGAAAAGGATATTGGATGAAGTGAAGCTGCCGGTGACAAATGTACCGATAGCTCCTACCAACGGAGCAAAGAACGGATACATCCTGCCGGATATATTTACCATACCCGAAGCAAGGGAGTTGATCATACCCGTATGGCTCATTACCGAAGACATGGCTATAAGCGCCACGATGGTCAAGGCCGTAAAACGGAGATTATAAATCGTGATACACACTTGACGTAGTATCGACATCATTCCCAAGCCCTGTATCAGACCTGCCGACACGCTTCCTACGAAAAGCCATACAGCCGAGTTGCCGAGCCAACGGAGATTGAATGTACTTTCTATACAGGGGATTGTTATTATTGTCACGGCATGATTCTTCAGCCATACTTCAGCAGAGGGAATCAGAGGGCCTGTAAGCAGGATAAGGAGCAATGTGATTATATAAGCGCTCCATGCCTTAAGGCTTTCAGCAAACGATGGTGTGTCAACGTTACTCCCGTTCTCTCCGGTGACTTTCACATAGAATATTATCGCGCCGATAGAAGCGATAGAGCTGATAATACCGGGTGTCTCCGGTCCTAAATAGAGAGCGCAAAGAAAGGTAGTGACGAGTGATACCAATCCTACGAATGTACCCAGAATGAAATTCCTTCCGATGCGGTTATGATCGGAAAGGAAAAGAATAAGAATAGGGATAATGATATAAAGTGGGGAAAGTTGAATCACAGAGAAGGTACATATCTCACGTATGATTTCGGATGTCGGGGCTCCTCCGGGAGAAGCCTCGGTGCATAGAGTGAGGATTGGCACGCCTACAGCTCCGAAAGCAGTTGACATAGTGTTGCCCAGCAGCGATACCAATGCTGAGAAAATCGGTTTATATCCCAATCCTATGAGTATTGAGGCCGGAATGGCTACCGCGGTTCCAAATCCGGCCATTCCCTCCAGCAGACCTCCGAATCCCCACACCACCATCAGCACAAGGATACCCTTGTCGTCGGAAAAACCTGTGAATTGCCTCTTGATAACATTTACGGCCCCCGAAGCAACCAGTATATTATAGCTGAAGATAGCCATCAAAATAATCGGAAGGATTGGATAAATCGCCTTCACTATACCCTCCGCCAGACTCCAGCCAACAGTCTCCACTGAAGAAACAGCCACTGTATTATTGAAAGCCAGCGGAGAAAACCATATCCCGAGCACACATGTGATACACAAAGCCACCAATGCACTCCCCCATCCGGACATCCTCACCCACAGCATGAGCACGAAAAGAGCCACAATCGGCACCAACGAAATAAGAGCATCCATAAATCTATGCTTTGTATCCTACAAAAATTATTCTTTACTATTCAGATAAAGTTTCAGATTTAGCTCGACGATGTGCCCGGCAGCCTATCATGAGATTGCGGATATAGGCTACCAGACCGAAGCTCTGTCCTACTATAAGCACCGGGTCATGGCGGATGATGCCATAGCTGACTATGCTTAACGACCCTATCAGGGATAGAATCCAGAAACCTTGGGGCAATTCCGATTCACCACGTCGGTAAGAGTAGAAATACTGGTAGAGAAAGCGAAGGGTGAAGATAACTTGTCCGGCCGAACCGAAAATCAACAGCCATAACGGCACATCTTCGTTGTGGAAGAATTTTTCAAATGCGGCAGCTCCCTCGAATGCTACTCCGCAAAGGGCGAATATAGGGGTAGCCAGGAGCAGTAGCCGTAACCATGAAGGTGTGGCGCTCCATACCCCTTTAGCCTTGAGATTCCAGAGATATACGTAATATGAGATGAATTGACCGAGGACAATAGCAAAGTCGGAGCGCAACCATCCATAGAGACAGAGAAGATAACTGCCACAGATACTTAGAATCCAGAAAATTGACGGAGACAGCACTTTTCGCGCTCTCTCCGACATAATCCATTGTACGAGGATACGGGCCGAGAAGAAGCCCTGCGCCAAAAATCCTATGCCGTAAATTATCCAGTTCATCTGCGGGTGTCAGTGTCGGCTATCTCATAGTTGAACCATCGAGCTTTCATCCAGCGGAACGCGAAGCAATCCTGCAAAGGTCCGATAAGGCGGTTACTCATACTGAATTTCGATTTTCCGGCCACACGCGGATAATGCCTTACGGGCACTTCTTTCACTTTGGCTCCCTGCAGTTGGAAAAGAGCGGGAAGAAAACGGTGCATACCCTTTACGAACGGTACACGGCGCGCATTTGCCGTGAGCATCACTTTCAAGGGACAACCCGTATCTGTCACACCGTCGCCGGTCATGGACCGACGGAACCCATTGGCTATCTTCGACTGCATTCGCTTCCATCCGGTATCCTTTCGGTTGGCACGTATTCCCATACTCAGCTCATATTCTCCAATGTAAGGAATAAGGAGGTTGAAATCCTCCGGATCTGTCTGAAGGTCGGCATCTATATATCCCACCATCCTCGATTCTGCCGCGTCTATACCGGCCTTAATAGCCGCGCTCAGACCGCAATTACGGGCAAAAGCGAGATAATAAAAATCCGGATTGCGGGAGCAGATTTCCTTGATTCGCGCGAGGCTGGAATCTGACGAACCGTCATCAACGAGAAGCACACAACTTTTCACCGGCGAAGTAGGGAGCCATGCTCCGATACGCTTCTCGATGGCCTCCATATTGTCTTCCTCGTTGTAGACGGGTACGATCACCGTCAGTTCATAATCAGCAGTCTTGTTCATTTGTCATTCATCAGTAAAAGGAAGTGCGAGCACTACCTTATATTTTCGCCCTACGGGCCATTCTTCTTTAATGCCATCCACATTCCCTACATTCTCCGCATCAATGAGAAGCACACAGTTCTCTCCCGGCACGAAGCGCTCTCCATCCTGCGATTCCTCAATTCGGAAAGTACGCTCTCCGAAATATACATCCATATTTTCCGGACGATTGATATCCAGGCAGATTATAGGAGCATTTCCGTTGGCGGCGGAGACTTCGCTACCTTTCCCGGCAAGCGCACGATAGCCGAGGTCAGGATTGAACTCCTGCACTGCAAATCCTGCCGCAAATACCAATGCAAGCAATGTGGCTCCAAGGGAGAATGCAGCAGCACGAAGATTGCGAGAGCAATAAAGCCACCAATACGCGGCTGTTGTGCCTGCGAGCAATATGGCGGCCTCTACAAGCATCCACCATCTTCGGGATGCACCGTCAAGATTAAGCCATAAGATACCTACGGCAATACCCGCTATGGCAAGCATACACACCGGAATCATCACAGCAAGTGCGGCATAACGCGAGTGTGAATGACGGGAGCTCACCAGCGCCGCCACATACACCATAAAGGGATAGGCCGGAAGCATATACACCTGAATCTTGGAACTTATCAACGACAATAGCACCAATGTGCTCAAGATGATAGTCACAAAATATCGTTCAGTGGCCGAACTCTCTTTCTTTCGCCTCATTATACTCACCACAATACTTCCGATGATAAGGAAAGTCCAGGGAAGTAGCGTATATGGGAGGGACGTGAGATAATACCATACCGGCGCCTTATGATGAAAGGAATTGACACCGCGTCCCACAGTCTGCTTCACCAACAGATTGTCAAGATACTCCGTACCCCCTTCGGCATAGACCGCCCCAAACCAGCATGCACAAAGAATAAAGAGTACGCCCCATGTGAGCCAGCCCCAATAGAATCCCCATGTGCGAAGTCGATGCTGCTGCCAAAGATACACAGTGGTTGCCACGAGGGGAATCAGAATACCCATCGGGCCTTTGGAGAAGACCGCGAGAAAAATCCAAATCGGAAACAATAGTCGGGATTTCAGAGATGCACGCCCTTCAGTCTGCATCAATATTTCAAATCGCCGGAGTGCCAGAACGATAAACATCGTCATAAGCATATCCATGCGCAACACGATGCACATACCGAGGAACAATCCGCAAGAAAGGAGCATCATTGCGGCCACAATTCGAAATTCCGGCTTCATGAGGCGGAATGTCCATCTATTCATCACCTCTGTAACCACAAAGGCCGGAATAACGGAAAAGAGAGACAAGAACCACATTTGATGGCTTCCGAACAGCCATTTCCCTAACATCACTATCCAGAGATAGAGAGGGGGCTTGTCGGCATAGGCCAAGCCATGATTGGTGAAGGCCCACCATCGCCCAATATGGAGCGATTCATCGGCTATGCTGAGATATCTGAGTTCATTGGAGGGTGTGAAATCGCGCAGAAATACCAAAGGAAGCAACGCGACGAGTACTGCTGTGTAGAGCCACCATTGGCTCTTCATCCGAGTGTAGTCGCCATTACCACGAAGTCTTTCAACATTCTCTTTGTCACGAAATGCGCTGGAATTCATGTCGCAAAATTACTCAAAAATATCCGAGCCGTCAAATGTATCACTTGCGGAGGGTGCCGTAATAATGGTCGAGCACATCGCGTGCCGCAGTGAAACTCGATTGCTCGTTGTTGAGCACACGGAGCTCCTTCTGCTCGAGAAGCGATTTAATTTCAGGATTGTGATAGAATTGCCCCAAGAGCTGCTCATTGATAGTCTCGATCATCCAGTATTTCTCCTGTTCGTTGCGCTTACGCTCGAAATAGCCTGTACGTTTCACATACTCAAAGTAGCGGTCGATCATATCCCATACCTTGTCGATTCCAAGATCGAAGTATCCGCTATAGGTAAGCACTTCCGGACGCCATTTCGAAGGTGTGGGCGGAAATAGATGAAGTGCGTTACTGAACTGCGCGGCAGCCAGTTTGGCACGTTCGATATTATCACCGTCACATTTATTGATAACTATACCATCAGCCATCTCCATGATGCCGCGTTTAATACCCTGCAACTCATCCCCTGTGCCTGCAAGCTGGATAAGCAGGAAGAAATCTACCATGGAATGGACAGCAGTCTCACTCTGACCTACACCTACCGTCTCAACGAAGATGTTGTCATAACCGGCAGCCTCGCAGAGCACAATAGTCTCGCGAGTCTTTCGAGCCACACCACCCAGACTTCCTGCCGAGGGGGAAGGGCGAATGAAGGCTTCCTTTTGCTGTGAGAGCTTCTCCATGCGGGTCTTGTCGCCGAGGATACTACCACGTGTACGCTCGCTCGAAGGGTCGATAGCCAGAACAGCCAGTTTCCCTCCCTTGCCGATTACGTGAAGACCAAACACATCGATAGATGTAGATTTGCCGGCACCCGGCACTCCGGTGATACCGATTCTCTTGGAATTACCGCTATAAGGAAGACATTTCTCAATCACTTCCTGAGCAATCGCCTGATGAGCATCGGCTGTACTTTCCACGAGAGTGACAGCTTGACCGAGCACACTGACATCACCCTTGCGGATACCTTCCACATATTCGGCTGCCGTAAGCGAACGCTTGCGGGCACGTGTCCTACGGTAAGGATTTACTATTGGTTGGGAGCTGACACCGTGGTTTACGGTAAGGCCCTTGTATTCTTCATTATTTTCGGGATGTTCCATGATATGGTATTGCAGAATTCTAAAGGTTGTATTATTTAATTTAAAGATATTCATTCAATCTCTCCGCATACGGAGAGCACTGTCACGGGATGGATGGGATCATCGGTCATCACCTCGATCTTGAAATTGAACGGTCCGGCAGGAATCTTACGTAGATTTATGGTAGTCTCGGCCTTTCCGGTCTTTCCCGGCCTTATGGATGAAGGAAAGCGACGCACACGCACCGGTACATCCTTGCCGAATATGCGCATGATATTGAGAGTGGACTTTCCTTCGTTGGCTATCACGAAATCAATCGGGAAAGTCTCCGAATGCTTGGTACGGGAAAGATTGACAATGCCTAAATCCACCTTACGTGGCTGTACCTCCGCACGAGGGCCATTGGCTATCTGTTCATCGGTAAGATGTTCAGTATCCGGTTGAATCTCACCACGTATGGGAATTGCGAATACTTGATCCGGCATAGATACATCGGGAGAAATTGCGACCGTATAGGCCACAGGTCCCATCTCCGACTGCTCACGACTGTTGAAATAGATGCTGATAGTAGCCAATTCGCCGGGCGGAATATCCGGTGTGGAGATATTCACATCAAGACCCTCATCCGCTTTCCATACCGGATGGATGGGAGAAGAACTCTGATTATAGACTACTATGAATTGATGTCGGGAAGAGCCGTAGCGCACTTTACCGAAATCCACTGACTTGCCACTGAGACGCAATGGCCCGACCTCGAATGGATATTCCGTGGAGAGAGTCTGAGGAGTACCGATGACAGTGCCCTTCATCTTTACGGTAGTAAGGTCGTTGTCAACACCCGTATATACCTTTATCGACTTTTCGAAACGTCCGGGGCGTCCTATCGGATTGTAGGTGAATCTTACCCGGGCTGTGTCGCCCGGGGCTATCTCCCCTTCGGTGTGAGCTTCAGAGGTACAGCCACATGTGAGACGGACATTATTTATCATCGTCGGCTGCTTACCACGATTGATGAAGCGCACTTCTCCGGAGCGCGGGCCTCCGGCCTCCGGAAAAGTGCCGAAATCATACTCAGTGGAGAGCCATTCTATCTGCGCGAATGAAGGGAGTGTGGCTAAAAGCATCATGGCTCCCGAAAGGATGGAGCGCATGGAAAAGCACGATGTTCTTAAAATCATATCTCTGAGAATCAGATTATGTGTAGATGCAACTCGTGGAGATATTACTTCTTAGGAATTACGTTTCCACGAATTTTAAGGCGAATCTTGCGCTGATCGCCGTTAGTGCGTACTGTCACCTGCTTCGTGAAAGCTCCCGGGCGGGCTATAGGATTATAAGTCACCCTGATTTTATTCTTTTTACCCGGTGCCACCGGATTCTTCGGATATTCCGGACGTGTACAGCCACATTCTGCCGTAGCGTCAAGGATCACGAGATTTCCGTTGCCAGTATTCACGAACTCGAAATCATGACTTACGGGGCCGCCATCTTCTTTGATATTGCCAAAGTCAAAGACAGTCTCCGTAAAGCTCGCTATGGCATTGCCTCCCGATTTTTTCTTCTTGGCATCGGCAGGCAGGGCTAATAAAATCACTGCGGCAAATACAGCCGCCATAATGGCCGGGAAAGCGGCTCCTATGAATCTTTTACTTTTTTTCTTCATTATTGTAAATTTGATTTTGCAAAACCTTCTGCAAAAATAAACAAAATAATCGGTAATATGTCTATGCTTCCACACTAAAAAAACTGAAAATAGCAGATGTCGGGATTTTTTGCTAACTTTGCAGTTTGAACAGAGTCCGCATTCAAACGTGCGAACACCAATAATATGCCTAATAAATTAGTAGAACTCATTCCGCGTCAGGCCGCCCGCTATCGCGACCGCGAAGCTTATCGCTTCTGCTGGCGCAAGGATGGCGAATGGCTTTCCACATCCTGGGAGGAATTCGCCACTCAGGTAGATGTGGCCGCGCGAGCGCTCGCAAATCTCGGTCTGTTGGAAAAGGATACTATAGCAATCTGCTCTCCCAACACGCCTCAGATTCTAATTACGGAACTCGGAGCTTTCCGCAACCGGTTGGCTTCCATTCCTCTTTATGCGAGTAGCAGCCAGGAGCAGTTTGACTTCATTGTCAAAGATGGAGGAGCGAAAGTGCTCTTCGTCGGTGACAGTCATCAATACCCTCTGGCCTACAACTACTGGAAGAAATATGGCGGCATCTCGCGAATAGTAATTTTCAAGAATGACGGCCTCGAACTTCGTTCGGACGATGATATCTCTATCTTCTGGGATGATTTCATTCATCTCGGCATGGAGGCCGGAGATGATATCCGGAAAGAAGTCGATGCCCGTTCCTCCCGGGGTCTGCCCGAAGATATGGCCACACTTATCTATACTTCCGGCACAACGGGCGAACCTAAAGGAGTCTGCATCACTCATGCCAACTATGACGCAGCAATCGGAGCCCATCTAAAGCTTCTCCGCCGCGTACATGATACGGATCTCTCCATGGCGTTCCTCCCCATGAGTCATATTCTGGAGAAGGCATGGTGCTTTTATTGCCTGTCAAAAGGATTGGCGATAGCTGTAAACTATGATCCGCGTAATATACAGGAGACTATACATAGCGTACATCCCAATATCATGTGTTGTGTGCCCCGATTCTGGGAGAAAGTATATGCCGGAGTCAAGGAGAAGATCGCTGAAATGTCGCCAATGGCACGAATGATGGTGAAGCGGGCTCTCGCTGTAGGACGCAAACGCAATCTTGACTATTGCCGTCTTGGGAAAAAGGTGCCTTGGCTGATAGAGAAAGAATACAATTTTTGGGATCGTAAGATATTCAGCCGTCTGAAACATGCTATCGGCATACCCGATCCGAATATGTTCCCCACCGCAGGGGCGCCACTCAGCGATCGTATTGTAGAATTCATGCGATCGGTAGGTATCGATATCGTGGTAGGATATGGCTTGAGCGAGACGACAGCTACCGTGAGTTGCTTCCCAGATGTGGATTATGAGATAGGCACAGTAGGCGTTCTTCTCCCCGGCGTTGAAGTGAGGATCGACAAGAATGGGGAAATACTCGTGAAAGGCCCCACGGTAACTCCCGGCTATTACAATAATCCCAAGGCCAATGCAGAGGCCTTCACGGAGGATGGTTTTTTCCGCACGGGAGATGCCGGCTACTTCACACGCGGAGGAGCCCTGGTTCTCACAGAGAGAGTGAAGGATCTTTTCAAGACTTCAAATGGCAAATATATTGCTCCGCAAATGCTCGAAAGCCGTCTGGCTGAAAATAAATATATTGACTGCGTGGCTATCATCGGCGACCGTCGCAAGTATGTTACGGCTTTGGTGGTGCCCGATTTCGGTCAGCTTCGCGCTTGGGGAGAGAAACAAGGCATGGATATTTCGGACACTGAAAAATTCGTATCTGATCCCCGTACCAATGAATTTGTAATGAAGCAGATTGACGAGGTGCAGAAAGATGTGGCGGGCTATGAGAAGATAAAGAAAATAACATTGCTTCCTCATCATTTCTCTATCATGAATGGCGAAGTGACCAACACTATGAAGGTACGCCGCTCTATTGTAGCCAAACGCTACGAAAAGGAAATCGAGGCAATGTATCCAGAAGAATAATAAAATAAGACCAACGATAAATAATGACGACACAAGACCAGCTGAAAGATGCGTTGGAGCGCAGGAACGCTCTCAGACGCTATCTTGATATCGACAGCAAGAAAATAGAGGTGGAGGAGGAGGAACTCCGCACCCATGTGACCGATTTTTGGGAAGATCGCACTAAAGCCGAGGCCCAGATGCGTAAGATCAAGGAATTGCATTTCTGGATCGATTCTTACGAAGCGCTTGAAAAGCAGACTGAGGAATTGGAGCTCGCCTTCGATTTTGTGAAGGAGGGTCTCGTATCCGAAGAGGAAGTAGACGCTCAGTATGCCTCTGTAATAGAGAATCTCGAGAAACTTGAACTTCGCAATATGCTACGCCGTGAAGAGGATAAGCTCGGAGTGGTACTTAAAATAAATTCCGGAGCAGGCGGTACTGAAAGTCAGGACTGGGCTCAGATGCTTATGCGTCTATATCTTCGCTATGCCGAGCGTCATGGCTACAAGACTTCTATCGCTCAACTTCTCGAAGGAGATGATGCCGGTATAAAGTCAGTCACTATCAATATTGAAGGAGATTACGCCTACGGCTTCCTCAAGAGTGAGAACGGTGTGCATCGTCTCGTGCGCGTTAGCCCTTACAATGCCCAAGGGAAGCGCATGACTTCGTTTGCCTCGGTATTCGTGACTCCCCTCGTTGACGATACTATCGAGATTAATGTAGAGCAAGCCCGTATATCTTGGGATACATTCCGTTCCGGTGGTGCCGGCGGTCAGAATGTGAACAAGGTGGAATCCGGTGTGCGTCTGCGCTATCAGTACAAAGACCCTTACACCGGTGAGGAGGAAGAGATTCTTATCGAGAACACCGAAACCCGTGACCAGCCCAAGAATAAGGAGAACGCTCTCCGCCACCTTCGCTCCATACTCTATGAGAAAGAGATGAATCATCGTCTTGAGGAACAGGCGAAAGTAGAGGCCGGAAAGAAGAAAATTGAATGGGGCAGCCAGATCAGAAGTTACGTATTCGATGACCGTCGCGTAAAAGATCATCGCACCAACTATCAGACTTCCGACGTAAACCGCGTGATGGATGGGGAAATCGACGACTTTATCAAGGCCTACCTTATGGAATTTGCTGGCTCCGAGCAGGACGCTTAATCCTATAGAACATGATTTCAGATAAAGGCTCAAACCAAGCCTTTGCTCGCCGGTATTGAAGCTCTTTTCAAAATAAAATTTTCTTCTACCTCCTTCCGGATTTGGAGAGGAGGTGGAAGAAATATATCATTATGGAAGTTGGTAAATACATTGAGGAGAATTAGTCTGACAAACTGTTAAGCCTCGAGGTAAAGAAACTCTTAAATTCCTGAAGAGGATGTACACACCACCCTTTAAAATAACATCTCAGATACTCAATCTGGTAGCTGAGATTTCAGCTAAGATTGAGCGTTACGCTATTTTTTTGGAGCGAGATACTCAACTTCGCTTGCGTAAGGCAAACCGAATCAAGACGATACATAGTTCACTTGCAATTGAAGGCAATGAACTTACTGAAGGACAGGTGCGCGACATCATCAATGGAAGAAACGTTGTTGCGCCCTTGCGTGAGGTTCAGGAGGTAAAGAATGCTATAGCCACTTACGACCTTTTTTCTACGCTCAACCCATTTGATGAAAAAGATTTGCTTTTAGCCCATAAAACAATGATGCAATCGTTGGTTGACAATCCGGGACATTGGCGGAGTAAAGGCGTAGGAGTTTTTGGTAATACCGGGTGTGTTCATATGGCTCCGCCTGCTGATCGAGTTTCGGTATTAATGTCAGAACTTTTTGAATGGCTTAAGGGCGCAGATGACCATCTTCTTATTCGTTCATGTGTGTTTCATTATGAATTTGAGTTTATCCATCCCTTTGTAGACGGCAATGGTCGTATAGGACGTTTATGGCAATCTCTCATTTTATCTAAGCTTCATCCACTGTTTGCTCATCTACCTGTTGAGAATATGGTATTCTCCAATCAAGAAGCCTATTACGATGCTATCACCAATTCTACAGTAGCCGGAGAGTCAACTAAGTTCATTGAGTTTATGCTTGGTGAGATTCTTGATGCTCTTACAAGAGGGGAAACTGAATCTTTAGGTGGAACTCTTGAGTATGTTCCTATTAAAGTTCAGGGTATATTTCCCAATAATATTCCTAATATATTTCCTAATAACGTACGTTCTAAATATCCTCAGGTCGCAGAAGTTGTATGGCATGTTGCATCTCTGCTTAATAATACTCCCGGAGCAAGTGCTGAGCAAATTGGTAAGGCTATTGGAATAAGTGGTCGAATGGTGCGACATCATATAGCTACACTGCGTAACCTTGGTTTGATTGAACGTATTGGCAGTAATAAATCCGGTTATTGGAAAGTAAACCGAATTGAAGAGGAACGAGATAAACTATGAGTGTAGATAAACATCCTTGGTAAGACTGTTTTCTCCCAGGAGTTAAAAGAACCTAATGAAGTCATATAAATATAAATTCGGCTATCATAATGAAAACCTATAATTACTATATAGTCATCGATAATACAGTTTCAACTAAACAGTTTATCCATTATTTTGAAACAGCTTTAAAGGAATTTATTGCAGCTAAGCGCCGAGAGCCATTCGCTTTAGAGGGTATGTGTCTGTCATTGTATTTAGTAAACAATGATTTTACTAAAGTAAATGATAGTTCAGATTTATGTAATTTTAAGTTTGAATCAGGTATTCAGTATTCTAAGAATTCGAAGCTTAAATTAGTCCCGGTCATTAAAGAAATCTTGTCTGAATTAAATCCATATAACTGTAATTATTTACTCATATGTGTAGATGGACAGATAGAAGATTCTTTAGAGATGGAATTACAGATAGAAAATATACAGCAGAATTTTAAACGTTCTATTGGACTTGGTATCGGTCCGATCGCAGACGTTTCGTCCCTTTGTCATATCTGTGACGGAGTATATCAAGACAAGGAATTTATCACAAGGGGGAATCTCAGGGAAGATATTGAGGTTATTGATACTTTTAAATGGTTTTTGAATTCAATTATTCGTGATTTTTCAGCTGATCTAGATGGTCCAATGGATATAATTGTCCAACCGGTATTACCGTATATTAAAACAATTAAACCTCCAATATATACGTAGATTTTCATAATAGTAAGTGGGGTCTAATCAACAATTGTATAACTTTTAAGCCACCGACATGATTAAACTTTCTAAGAACTGTATGGAGTTCATGAGTCGTTCATTCGCTAGCGATAATGTGGCAGATTATTTCATGCTACCTGATGGAAAGGGAATAGTAGCGTTATTCTCATCAAATATATCTGCTGCGTTTAAGGCACGAATGCGGTTCTTAGCCGATGATTTGAGCAAAGTATTTAAGGAAGAGAAATCCTATGAATATCTATATGGTAGGTGTAACCTTCCATTAAGTAGTATTATTCACGATGGTCATCAGGGAATCATATTATCTTCATATCCAAAGGAATTCTATTTCAAAGAAGGGATTTTGAAAGATAAAATACAAGAAGGTAAATGGTTCTGCTCTGAAAAACTGAGAAATAAATTTCTGGATATTGCTAATCGAGGAAATTGGTATTCCTTCTTGAAGGCTATTAAACAGATAGCTGCAGTCTTAACCATACTTGATAATAAGGATTTGATTTTATATGATTTGTCATATAGGTCTATATTATTCAATCCTGTGAATGGCCATATTTTTTTAATTACTTGGGATTCCATCGGTAGAAACGGAATTGATGACGTAGAAATTCTCCCTTCACCCGATTTTGCTGCACCTGAAGTTATAATTAAACAAGGATACTGGCCAAATAAACAAACTATCTATTCTAATCGTCATGCACTTGCAGTATTAAATTATATGTTCCTTTTTCATCGCCATCCCTTAAGAGGGAAGCGGATAAACGATAATGATCCTGTTCGTGATGAGGAATTAACAATTGGAGATAATGCTCTCTTTATCGAAAATCCATTTGACAGTTCAAATAGCGTTGATAGATTTAGCTTGGAGGATAGTCAAAAACCTTACGGAAATCCGGAATTAAGACCATATACTTTATCCGGAAAGTTCCTTAAGGAATTATTTGATAGGTCTTTTATTGATGGATTACATAATCCCATTAAACGACCTACTCCCTTTGAATGGTTTATTGCGGCTGAAAATTCCATAGGACTTCTGATGCCATGTAGTAATCCGAAATGTGAAGAACGATGGTTTATTTATAATAATGAATCAAGTCCTAAATGTCCATTTTGTGGAACAAAAGTGAAGGGCTCATATCCAATTCTAAATTTTTATACTCGTCACAATTTTGGAAACTTCATCTCAGATAATCTTAGGATGGTTGTCACTGAAGAAAAACAGCTTAATTTTAGGCATATCTACAATCATTGTTTAAGTTCAATAATTCAACAAGATCTAGATGAAAAGCCATATTGTCTATTTAGTAATGAAAATGGTATATGGTTTCTTCTCAACAAAAGGCTAAAGGATCTTTTGGTTTATGATGGTGACGACAAAATAAATGTACCGTTAGAAGGAAAAGTGGAATTAAAGGAGGGGATGAAACTTCTATTAGATAACATGTCAAAGGAAAGATTGATAATTGTTCAAATGCTTAGACTTCAATAAGGATATGGATAATGATAATAGTGTGGGCATAGTGCCGTTTTCTACATCAAACACTCTCAATGCAAACAGAGCTTCAGGAATAGTTCAATGGTAGAGAGTATTCAACAAGGATTACATTATCCCACTTATGTTACTGAGAATGAACAAATGCTTTGGCTCTTATTCTTTGAAACCTTATACCAATGAAATTGAGCGTACATAAAGATGGGGGTCAACCATAAGTCAATTTTCTTTGAGAATTTGAATATGTAGTTGTATTGCAATGTAATTTCCACTCCATAGTAAATGCAAAAGCCGAAGTTTCTCTCACTTCAGCTTTTGCATTTACTATGGAGTGGAGGCCGGGTTATTTGCGTTCCTTGATGAAACCGTGGCGGTAGGCGTAGAGAAGCTCGAGAAGTTCGTCGATCTGCGATTGCAGCTCGGCTCCTTTATCTGTCTCCCTTACACAAGTGCGCTGCATAGGCTCTACAATGCGGATAGTGCTCATGATATCCGCACCTGTCTTTACAGCCTCTTCGGCAGAGGTGAAAGGCTCATGTTGCACAAGTTCTATACCGCGGCTATGATATACCAATGTATAGCCGGCTATACCTGTAGTGTTATGATATGCCTTTGAGAAGCCTCCATCGATCACCATAAGGGAACCTCCCGCTTTCACCGGATTCTCACCGGCTCCGGCCTTTACGGGCACATGGCCGTTGATGATGTGGCGATGATTACCTTTCACTCCGAATGCGTCAAGAATCATATTGACAGTCTGCTCATCATCTCTACGATGATAGTAATGTCCCTTCTCTTCGTGACGAGGCTCTTTGTCAGTAAGGAAGTAGCGTTCGAAAGTGGCCATCTTCTTCTTATCGAAAAGAGGGGAATCAGGGCCGCACCATATATAGAAATAATAATCTATGGCGTATTCACGCTTGTCGGCCGGAGTGTCGGAATTGAAAGCGGAACGCATTATCATCCCTACTTCATGAAGAAGATCGGGTCCCTTGAATTTCTTACCCATCACTTCCACCTCTTTGAGAGTGCCATCAGCATTGAGAGGCACCGAGGCATGGAAAAGGAGATTGGAATTGCAGATATTATAGATACATCCGTGAGAAAAGAAGAGTTCGGTGTGTGATTTCAATTTCTCGCTGACACGGAATGAATGGGAGAGCTTCTCAATGAGCTCAGCCTCTTCATCTGTGAGACGATACGGATCCTCCGGATCGATTGTAGGGAAGTTGGTATCGTTCATCACATATTCCTTTCCATCGATGGTGACAGTGCCCTTTTCGCGATCAATACAATGAAGGAGTTTTCTATCCTCCATTTTCCACTCGGGATGCTTGTCAATGAGTGCGGCTTCGAGCTTGAACTGTATCACAGTGATTGCCTTATGCATCTTTGCAATTATACGACGGTTCTTCAGAGAAAGATTTGACTCATCGGCGGGTACTTTCGGCTCGAAGATATGACAAGGGTCATCGCCATAGGTCTCTATGGCAAAAGTGGCGAGCGGCACAAGATTGATACCATACCCATCTTCGAGGGTGGTCATATTGTCATAGCGCAACGATATACGGAGCACATTGGCGATACAGCAATCATTACCGGCGGCCGCCCCCATCCACAAGGCATCATGATTACCCCATTGAATGTCAAAGTTTCGATAAGTGGAAAGAGTATCCATGATGATATGTGCGCCGGGGCCACGGTCGTAGATATCTCCGAGAATATGAAGCTGGTCGATACTCAGACGCTGGATCACACGGCATATAGCTTTAATGAAGCTGTCAGCCTGACCGGTAGAGATGATGGTCTCAATAATTCGGTTGTAATAGGCTTGTTTATTGGAAATGGAGGGTGCTTCGTGAAGAAGTTCCTCAATGATATAGGCGAATTCTTTTGGTAGAGCCTTACGCACTTTCGAGCGTGTGTATTTGGATGACACACTTTGCAACACTTTTATAAGATTATGCAGGCTCACCTGATAGAAATTCTCGAGATTGTCATCACTGCTCTTGATATATTCAAGCTTACGCCCGGGATAATAAATCAGGGAGCAAAGCTGACGTATCTCCTCTTCCCGCATGGTAGCTGAGAAAATCTCTGTCACCATGCGTTTGATATTTCCAGAGGCGTTCTTTAGGATGTGCTGGAAAGCCTCGTATTCGCCGTGGATATCAGCCACAAAATGCTCAGTACCTTTTGGAAGATTCAGTATGGCTTCCAAGTTGATAATCTCAGTGGCAGCAGCCGATATGTCGCCGAATGATTGCGACAGCAGTTCGAGTACTCTTCGGTCGGCCTCAATCTGCTTAGGGGTGTAGGTCAGGTTCTTGGTTTTCATTTCGCTTATCTTAGGTCGGTTAGATCGTATCAGTAAATAAAGTGGAGAGAAGAAGTATTATCAGAGCCGTCGGGATGAGATAAAAAATACGGAGATTCAGTATTTATGCATCTTCACTATGACATTGCCCTCTCTTATGGTGAGTCTGGAAGAGGAAATACTCTCTACGGTATATTTTGCCGGATTTGAATAGACTCCCCATTTCCGAATGATATCCCTACCATCGTCAGAGAGCATTGTAGGAAAATCCATCTCTATGACAGAGCCATCGAAAGAGAGGTTTCCATTGGCAACGGGCCCTCCATATCGAGACAATTGCACAACATGAAACGAGAAATTCCAATAAAGAGCCTCCGTAGGATTGTGCGACTCTCCGTCAACAAGAATTTCCTCCACTCGCCATTGCCCGTCGAGATCGCCGTTGATATATTCTTTTTTACATGAGGAGGCCGCCAGCAGAAAAAAAAGAAGAGAAGAAAGAATAGCTGTATGGAGTGCAGGTAATTTATATCCGGTCATTGCTTGACGTGATTAAGTAAAATTGTAATAAAATGAAAAATCAGAATTTTAGCCAGCCCGTCTTGGAGATGCAGATGCCCACTCCGAAACTTTTTCCCATCAAGGGTCCGGAGTCTCCGGCAAGCGAGAGAGTCCCTTGCCACCCTTTCAGCTTCTTGGGAGTCCATGTCACTTCAGCCAGAGCATTGAAATTGTCCTGTTCCTGCTCAAGAGGATAATTATATGTACCCCAATTACGGGAATATGATATAAGCACCCTGTAGCTTAACTGCGACGTAGGGTTGCCGGAAAATCCGAAATGATGTCCCACAACTCTATTGGAACGGAAATAAAGGAGATTGTTGCGATTGAAGATTGGAGAGAGAACCATCGGGTTGCCGATACCCATACCCCAATGTTGCCAACCGGGATATATATAATGATTATAGTAATTATCATTTCCGCTCACCTGCTCCGGCACACCGTCATTAGTGTCGTTGAGCAAAGGTCCCGACTGATCTTTAAGATGCAGGAATTCATATACAAAGGCCGATATTACGGGATTTTTTGGAAAAGTAGCCTCCACACCCCAGAGACCGTCGCGCCAACGATAATCTATATAGAGCATGGAATGATCTTCAAAGAAATGCTCGAAATATGCTTTCACCGACCAATCCTCCTTCGGGAGCCATGATAGACAGAAATTCCAGTTGCCTACCATATTACCTTGTACATTTACTTGCTCTCCATCAGGAGTATCCTCCCCTCCTTTCAAAGGAACTACGGCCTTGAACCAATCCTTGAGTCCATGAGGCATGTGTATCGCTTTACCATTTTCGTAGGATACTCCTCCGAACTGGGTTGCCATCTCGATACCCGCCTCAAATACAAGAGGGAACTTATCGGGATTACCATTACGCAACCATAGCCCCTTCGAATGATAAAGAACATCATCCACGTGTTTTGTATTCTCCGCCACCCATGAACGTTGCCAGCGATCATCAGTAAACATTCCAAAGGCTATATAACCCTTGATGCCCAACCATCCGCGTGTACCCCATATATCAGCATAGTCAAAGATGCCGAGACGAAGCTGCGGAATAGGACGTGAATTGCCTGAATACAGAAGATTTCCGGATGAAAGGCGAGGATCATTGTAGCAACCCCACATCTCTTTACTTCCAAGCATGGCTTGCAGGCAGCGATATTTCACTTCTCCGTACAGCTGTTGGACCACAAAAGGGGAAGAATAGCGCCAAGGCACCGCGAGATCCACACCGGCACCCCATGTGAAACGGCGCGTTGTGTCCATATCATGAAAAGCGGACAAGCGGACATATCCGCTATTCCGCTCTACGGAAGAGAGGCCCTGAAGATTGCTTACAAGCCAAAAAGGAGTGTTTTCCCCGGCTGAGAAAGTGGCATTGAGTTCGGCATTCCATCGTATGGAATCATTCCAAGCCGCATGCAGGGCAGGAGAAGAAACGCCCACAAAAAGGAGAACTGACAGAATCGCCTTTAGGGAGAATCGGGTAAAAGGATGCATGACTCTTATAGATAAAGGGTAGACAGAGGTAAAAATGTCCTTCCATCCACGGATTATGACGCAAAGTTAATATATTCTTCCGTTTGTATAGTGATTAATACCGTAGAAATATTGCAAATACTCTAAAAATTAGTAATTTTGCGATTTGAAAACCAAAAAGTACAGAACTAAGAAGTAATGACACTTTGCGATATGGCTACATATTGGGTGGAGAGTTCGCTTGCCTCGTTCGGGGTGGCGGTACTCATTGCGGGTATAATTATTCCGCAAATCATCCTTATAGCCTTTCGTAAAAAACTTTTTGACAAGCAGGATTCCCGCAAGGTGCACCAAGGGATAGTGCCACGTCTGGGAGGGATAGCCTTCCTACCTTCAATTTTGTTGTCATTGGCATTGGTAGCAGGCATCAATCTACAATTCGGCAGCGGAGATGCCATGTATGATGCGCTCCTTCCTTGTATAGTGCCTCTGCTATTCGAGGTGTGTGCTGTTCTGATGCTGTATCTCGTCGGCATCGCCGATGACCTTGTCGGAGTGCGTTACCTCGCGAAGTTTCTTGTCCAGATTGTCAGTGCCATATTCTTGCTTCTTGCCGGAGTATATATATCCGATCTCTATGGATTGGTATGGATTCATGAATTACCGGCTTGGATAGGATGGATAATAACAGCATTGCTTGTGATATATGTAGTGAATTCCATAAATCTCATTGACGGAATTGATGGTCTGGCCGCCGGCCTGAGCGTAATGGCGTTGATGTTCTACGCAGTGGTGCTCGCACTCGAAAAGGATTTCATCTACTGCATGATTTCCTGTGCCGCCATCGGCACACTCGTACCATTCATATACTATAATGTATTCGGCAATGTACAGAAACAGAAGAAAATATTCATGGGCGACACAGGGTCACTTACTACGGGAATGATTCTCGTATTCCTATGCCTCATAGTGCTTCGCAATGTTCCGGAGGGTAAGTATATCACCGGCGCTAACCCTTGCATTCTGGCTCTTTCTCCTCTTGTGGTGCCATGTTTTGATTCTGTACGCGTCACACTTCATCGCCTTAAGCGTCATCGCAATCCATTCCTCCCTGACAGGAGTCATATCCATCATAAATTACTCTCAATGGGGCTGCAATCAAAAGTGGCATTGGCAGCGATTCTTCTCCTTAGCGTTGTCTTCATGGTAGGCAACCTTCTTCTATCCTCAACATTCTCCCCGACACTAATATTGGTGATTGATATTCTGGTATGGACTCTTCTGAATATGTGGATCACACACCGCATTCACAAAAGAGAAAAAATGCTCGGTAGAAGACTTTATGACTGACGCCTGAATAATATCCAATATATACTGACGTTAAAGAAAAGAAGTCTTCACAAGACTACATCAATTAAAACAACCCGACAGATACGACAAAAAACAGCTTCTGACATAATGAAAAAAACGCTCAGACTCATCACGAGATTTACCGGTGTCTTATTAGCCGGAATAATGGCGGTCTCATGTACCACCCCTAAGGATATCACTTATTTTCAGGACCTCAAGGAAGACACCGTAGTGGAATTGGCCAACCGTAAGGCCATCAAGCTACAGCCTGACGACAAACTTACAATCACCGTTTCATCCAAGGATGCTGCGCTGTCAGATCTTTTTAACCTTACTTATGGTGTGACCCGCTCCTCAAGTAATAGCGGATCCATTAATGGCACCGGCACCAATACACGTAGCTATAGCACTACCGATAACCTCGCCTCATATACCGTAAGCCCTTCCGGAGATATCGACTTTCCGGTGCTTGGCAAATTGCATGTAGCCGGCATGACAAGAAGTGAACTCGCCGGCTTCATCAAGGGAGAGCTCATGGGGCGTGATCTCGTGAAGGATCCAATCGTGACAGTGGAATTTCTCAGCACCGGCTTCTCAGTGTTGGGCGAGGTGGCTCATCCGGGACGTTTCGATATGAACCGCGATGAAATCAATGTACTTCAGGCTATCTCTCTTGCAGGCGACCTTACCATAAACGGTATGCGCGAAAATGTGCTTCTACTTCGTGAAGAGAACGGTAAGATACAAAGCTATCGCCTTAATCTCACCGATCTGAATCAGATGACCAACAGCCCCGCTTTCTATCTCCAGCAGGACGATGTGATTTATGTGGAGCCTGACGGAATGAAAAAACGTTCCACTACCGTCAATGGTAACAATGTGCTCAACGCATCCTTCTGGATGTCGGTGGCTTCATTCGCAACAACTGTTGCAGTACTCATATTCAAGTAATCTTATTGTAAGATTTACTTAATAAAAATGGAAGAAACAGTGACAACAAAATCTTCATTATCCGGCTACTCCTCTAAGAAAAAACAGAAGGAACAGGATGATGCAGTGGAGAATTTCTCCATTAAAGGCTTTCTCAAACTTTGTCTCGACAAGTGGGTATGGTTTCTGATATCACTTGTCGTATTCGTGGGGCTTGGCGTGATCTATCTCGTCAAGGCACAGCCCGTATACGAGCGATATGAGGATGTCCTTATCAAGGATCAGGATATGGGGGGCGGAGGGGCTGCCGGCATCTCCTCGGCATTCGCATCCATGGGTCTTATAGCCAGCAATACAAGTGTCAATAATGAGTTGATTACACTTACGTCCCCTGCCATCATGTATGAGGTAGTGACACGTCTTGACCTTGAAATGAACTATCTCCAGAAGAAGTTCCCGCGCAGTAAGACTCTATATGGCCACTCACTTCCTTTCACAGTAAAGTTTGAGGATCTGGACCCTGACCAGGCCGGAGGCTTCACACTCGATATCAATCCGGATTTCAGCGGTGAACTTGAAAAGTTCTATACATACGAAGAAGGCGACAAGGTAAAACTTGACGGCAAAGTGAAACTTTCCTCCGGCTCCACACGTATCAAGACCCCTTTAGGCATGGTATCCATAATCCGGAATGCCAATACTTCCAATCCCATTACCGAACCCATACGTGTAGTGGTAAGTAAAAGTGGACGTCAGTCTACTGTGGAAAGATACAGCGGTAAACTGAAAGGCGACCTTGTGGATCAGGATGCGGAGGTAATTAATCTTTCTATAAAGGATGTATCCATACAGCGTGCCACAGATATTCTTAATGCCGTAATCGACATCTATAATGAGAATTGGGTTGAGGATAAGAACCGCATGGCCGTCGCCACAAGCACATTCATCGATGAGCGTCTCAAGGTGATTCAGTCGGAGCTTGGCGAAGTGGATAGCGATATCGCGAGCATCAAGCATGATACAAAGATTCCGGATGTCTACACCTCCGGCAACTTTGAGATGCAGGAGAAATTGCGTCAGGAAAAGGAAATTCTTGACCGCCGCAACGAACTCGCCATGGCAGGATTCTTGAAGGAGTATGTCAATAATCCCGCTAACAGATTCAGTGTTATTCCCACAAATACCGGTGTTGGCAATGATGTATTGGCTCATCAGATAGTAGATTATAACACTCTTCTGCTTCAGCGTAACAATCTTGTAGACAACTCTTCTCCCAACAATCCTCTCGTGATCGACTACGACACACGACTTGCAGGTCAGCATGATGCGATTGTCAGGGCTGTGAATACCAATATTTCTCAGCTTAAGACAACTCTTGCAAATATGGAGAAGTCTTATCAGGCCACAATGGGGTCTCTTTCAGATAATCCTGTGCAGGCCCAGCGTCTTCTCTCATCGGAGCGTCAGCAGATGGTGAAGCAGGAGCTTTATCTCTTCCTTCTTCAGAAGCGCGAGGAGAATGAGCTCACTCAGACATTCACCGCATACAATACCCGTATCATCACTCCTCCCACCGGTCCGCTTGACCCCGTATCGCCCAAGAAGAAACTGATTATCATCACTTGTATAGTACTTGGTCTTGCGTTGCCCGCTTTGTGGGTCTACATAGTAGAATCCAACATTACTACAATTCGCAGTAGAAAAGATCTGGATAATGTGCCAATTCCATTCACCGGTGAGGTACCTCAGGTAGGTGGTAAGGCGAAATTACGCAAACTTATCGCGGGAAAACGAAAGAAGAAAGAGCTTTCCGAGCGACCTCTTGCAGTAGTGAAAGAGGGTAACCGCGACATCGTCAACGAGGCATTCCGCGTAATCCGTAGTAATGTGGAATTCATGGTAGGGCGCACGAGCGGTTGCGAGGTGATAATGCTTACATCGTTCAATCCCGGAAGTGGAAAATCCTTTATCGCCTTTAACCTCAGTGTAGCTATGGCACTCAAAGGGAAGCGGGTACTGCTTATCGACGGCGACTTGCGACATGGTTCGGCATCTACTTATGTGGCTGCCCGCACCAAGGGTCTCACCAATATCCTTGCTGGAAAGATAGAGGATTGGCGTTCACTCCTCGTGACTGTACCCGATCATCCGTCTATGCAGGTGCTTCCTATCGGCAAGACCCCTCCGAATCCCGCTGAGCTGCTTGACAATGGACGTTTGGAGACTCTCCTAAAGGAGGCACGTCAGGACTACGACTATATCATCATCGACTGTCCTCCTGTGGATATTGTGGTGGATACTCAGATTGTTGAGAAATTTGTAGACCGTACCATTTTTGTAGTGAGAGCCGGTCTGCTTGAGAAGGCAGCTCTCCCTGAAATAGTGGAACTCTACGAATCGTATAAGTTTAAGCACATGAGTCTTATCCTTAACGGAACCGACCAAGCTCACAGCCGTTACCATACCTATGGCAACTATCAGTCGTACAATGACTGATAAATAATTATAATCTACCTAATACCGGACGATGTCTCTACAGACTGAAAGTTCTGTTGAGATATCGGCCGGTTTGACAATTTAATCTCTTTACTATTATGTGGCCATTTAAGAAATCAGTATCAAGCCTTCAGGAATCCGGAATGTTTAAGGGATTCACCGACTGGCATTCTCATATTTTGCCCGGAGTTGACGATGGTATCAAGACCCTCGATGACTCTCTTGCCGTACTCACCCGTTATGAGGAATTAGGATTCCGCAAGGTATGGCTTACACCTCATGTCATGGAGGATTATCCCAACGAACCGGAAAAACTAAAAGAGGTGTTTGCTACCCTTAAGGATGCATGGAAAGGGAATGTGGAGCTTTCGCTCGCTGCCGAGAATATGATCGACAATCTTTTCGATGAGCGTCTTTCTTCGGGGCAGGTACTGCCGATTGGAGACCATGGCCAACATCTCCTTGTAGAGACATCTTATTTCACTCCCCCGATGGATTTCGAGGAGCAACTTGAAAATGTCATGAGCAAAGGATTTTTTCCGTTGCTCGCACATCCTGAGCGCTACCAGTACATGGCAGAGAAAGATTATAAGCACTTGAAGGAAATGGGAGTGCTTTTCCAATCAAATTTCATGTCGATTGTCGGTGCATACGGTGATTCCGCACGTAAAAAACTTGAATGGCTTCTTGACAATGGCATGGTGGATCTCGCAGGCAGCGATGTACATCGGTTGCCTCTTATAGACGCAATGATTGCCAAGTCTCCCTCTAAGCGTAAATATCTGGATGCTCTCTTAGAGGTGGCCGGCAAAAGTATAGACTAAGACCCCATTCTCTTTTATTAGTCTGAAGGATTATATCTGTTTTACCCTCTTTCGGAAAAATAATGGATAAAAAGGACGAGGAAGACATAGAACATGTACTTGAGCCTGAGCTTGGAGGAGAGGATGAGACCTTATCGGGCCAAAGTCAGGATGTCAGCGGAGAGATTCCGTCAGCTCCTGTTGCTGATGATGCCACCGAAGGAGCTTCCCTTAAAGGGAAGACACGTGCCGGCACACTCTGGAGCGCAATAGAAAGATTTTCCGTACAAGGCGTCACCTTCATTGTCCTTTTGGTGATGGCCCGTCTACTTACGCCCGATGATTATGGCATTGTCGGAATGATAGCCATATTTATCGAAGTGGCCCAATCATTGGTAGACAGTGGTTTTTCACAAGCTCTCATCCGGAAAACAGATCGTACGGAGGTGGATAACTCTACGGTATTCTATTTCAATATCGTGGTAGGTCTCGCTTTATATGCAATCTTATTCTTCACAGCTCCACTGATAGCAAGATTCTATGATAAGCCCGAAGTTACTCCGGTGCTTATTCCTATGATCAGGCTTTTGGGTCTCTCTATTGTCATAAACAGCTTTGTTGTAGTGCAACGTGCTTTGTTTACGATAAAACTCGACTTCAAGTCGCAGGCCAAGGCTTCTTTAGGAGCGGCTTTAAGCTCCGGATTTGTAGGTATAGGAATGGCTTTGGGAGGATGCGGCGTATGGTCGATTGCCGGGCAGCAGCTCACAAATCTCATTGTAAACGTGGGGATATTATGGATTCTAAGCGGTTGGCGGCCGAAAGCCATGTATTCATGGAAGTCCTTTCGCTATCTTTTCGGCTTCGGCAGCAAACTTGCTGCCGCCGGAGTGCTGGAGACAATATATCGTAATATATATAATATAGCAATCGGCAAAAAATTTCTTACCGATCAACTCGGTTACTATACCCGTGCGCAACAGTTCGGCAACTTTCTTTCCTCCAATGTCACCGGAGTGCTTCAGCGAGTCACTTTCCCCGTGCTTTGCTCATTACAGGATGACGACACCCGGCTTGCAGACATATATCGGCGTTTTCTGCGTCTATCGGCTTTCGTAATATTCCCTCTTATGATCGGCCTTGCAGCACTCGCTCATCCGTTGATACTCGTACTGCTGAAAGAGAAGTGGATATTCACGGCAGGGCTTCTTCAAGTGTTATGTCTTGCCATGATGTGGTATCCGGTACATGCCATCAATCTTAATCTATTGATGGTAAAAGGACGTAGCGACCTGTTCTTAGGGCTTGAGGTAGCTAAAAAAGTCATAGGTATAACAGTGATGTTTATCACTATCCCTATGGGGCTTATGGCGATTTGTTGGGGACAGGTATTCAACTCCTTACTCGCATTGGCTATAAATACGCACTATACGGGTAAACTCATCGGAGTGGGACTATTAAAGCAATTGCGTGATCTGCTACCAACCCTTTTCTACAGCTTCTCCATGGGGCTGATTGTCTGGGGTGTGACATCACTATTGTCGGCCGACTGGCTCCGCTTGCTTATAGGATTCCCTATGGGAGTGGCCTACTATTTTACAGCGGCGTATCTAACCCGTTCATCCGATCTTCGGGAGCTCATATCATTCATAAGAAAAAAATAGCGGACAAGATGCTCTGCGCCTTACATTACACTCTCCCCTTTTCAAATTATAATAATATAGAATGCTTTAACGTCTATTAGATAGCTAAGTAACGCTACTGAATATGAAAGAAGAGAAACCGATCACCGTCACTTCGCCACTCCTCCCTCCGTTGGAGGAGTTCATTCCCTATCTCGAAGATATTTGGAGCCGTAAATGGATTACCAACAACGGACATTATCATCAGGAACTCGAGAAGGCTCTTTGCGACTATCTCGGTGTGGAATACATAAGCCTTTTCACCAATGGAACGCTTCCGCTTATCACAGCTTTGCAGGCCCTGAGAATCGGAGGTGAGGTGATCACTACCCCCTATAGCTTCGTGGCTACCACCCATTCTCTTTGGTGGAACGGTATCCGACCTGTATTCGTGGATATAGACCCGGCCACAGGCAACCTTGACCCTGAGAAAGTGGAGGCTGCCATAACACCGCGTACTACGGCAATCATGCCGGTACACGTATACGGTAATCCTTGCAATACTAAAGCTCTTAAAGAAATTGCCGATAAATACGGCTTGAAAGTCATATATGATGCAGCGCACGCCTTCGGAGTGAAACGGGATGGAGAATCCATTCTCAAGGCGGGGGATATTTCCACTCTCAGTTTTCATGCCACCAAAACCTACAATACGGTAGAAGGGGGCGCGCTTATCTGCCATGATGCGGAGACTAAAAAGAGAATAGATTATCTCAAGAACTTCGGATTTGCAGGCGAAACTACAGTAGTGGCTCCCGGAATCAACGGCAAGATAGATGAGATACGTTGTGCCTACGGTCTTATAAATCTTAAGCATGTGGACGATGCCATCGCTGCCCGAAAAAGTGTCGCCGACACATACCGCGAGGCTTTGCGCGATGTGGAAGGTGTGAGAATGTTCGAGGAGATGCCCGGAGTAAAATCCAACTACAGCTATTTTCCCATATTCATCAATGAGAAGGAATATGGTATCTCCCGCGACGCTCTCTACGAGAAAATGAAAAGCCGGGATGTGCTCGGCCGACGCTATTTCTATCCCCTCATCAGCGAATTCTCCACCTACCGCGGACTTCCCTCTGCAAATCCCGCCAATCTCCCCGTAGCAACACGTATGGCTAACGAAGTGATATGTCTCCCGCTGCATCACGATCTCAGCGACTCGGATGTAGCCCGCACCATTGAAATCGTGAAAGGAAGATAATGCTATGATTTATTTCATTATACTGATAGCGATACTTCTACTGACCTATATATACGATTATAGGGAGAAAACTACCGGGCGTACCCTCTGGTATATCGTGATCTTTGTGGCATTGGTACTTTTAGCCGGTCTGCGATACAGAATCGGTACAGATTCCATACGATATGAGAGTTACTATCAGAATGTGCCGATGCCGTGGGAGTTAAAGTATAATTATTTCCAAAAAGTAAGGTGGGAACCCGGCTTTGTGATTTTCACATCTATCTGTCGTTCCATATCGGATGACTTCACACTATTCCAGATAGTACATGCCCTGATCATAAATTCTGCCGTATTCCTCTTTTTCTGGAAAAATACAAGGCATCCATTCTTTGCGATATTTTTGTATTGTTTTTTCAGTTACATAGCTCTAAATACCGAAGTTCTTCGGGAGTCAATTGCCGTAGCTATGTTCCTGTTCGCATGGCCATTCTTCAAGAAGAGCAACTTTATAGTATATTATCTCTTCATCGTAATAGGAATGTTCTTCCATATCGGCTCCAGCGTATGTCTTCTATGTCCTCTGTTCGTTATGCCGGGGGTCAGATATTTCTTCACATACGGGAAGCGAACTATATTCATTTGCCTCGCATTGATAGTCATAGGATTCGCTGTCAACAAAATGTTCTTCAACTATGTAAAGTTGCTTTCTTTTTCAGCAACTATGGTAGACCGTGCCACAGCTTATGCGAAAGATGAACTCGGCACATCCACCTATAACATGATGGGAGTGCTGGGAAGTCTTATGAAATGGGCTGTCTATCCTATGGTAGCGATGTATTTCTTGAATAAGGATTCGAAAAGATATCTTACGACAGAAGAAAATAAGGAGGAACGATATGCTCAAGCGATGGCTATAATGAGTGTATACATTGCTTGTCTGACAATTGTTATCAACCTTTTTCACAGATTCAACAGTTACTTTATCCTGTTTGCCATTCTGATAGTGAGCCAATGGACATTTACTCTTCTTAAAGTGAAGAAAAAGAGATATAGACTCGGTTTTGTCTATTGGTGCATTATCTTTATGCCAATGCTCGCATTCCTTATAAGAGCTGAATTCAAAGATGTCGGATTTAGCAACCGCCTTAAGGAGTATATGAGTTATTATCCCTATGCCAGCCGTCTGGACCCACAGGAAGATCGTAATAGAGAAGCTGTGTTCCGTTATCACAAATCATGGTAAAAAAAGATGAATTCAACTTTTAGCACCCAATTGTTGTGAGAGTTGAATATTTTCATTACTTTTGTGAAATCTTATACCCTTCCTCCTTTGGAGTTAATGTCCATTGGAAGATCTTAGATCTAAAATACCCAAGATATGAAAGGAATAGTACTTGCCGGCGGATCCGGCACCCGTCTGTATCCGATTACAAAGGGAGTGAGCAAGCAGCTCCTGCCCATATATGACAAGCCGATGGTGTATTATCCCATCTCCACACTGATGCTCGCCGGCATACGTGACATTCTTCTCATATCCACGCCGCAGGATCTCCCGGGGTTCAAGCGTCTGCTCGGAGACGGTTCGGATTTTGGTGTGCGTATGCAATATGCCGAACAGCCTTCTCCCGATGGACTTGCCCAGGCTTTTATCATAGGCAAGGACTTTATCGGCGACGACTCCGTATGTCTTGTGCTTGGTGACAATATCTTTCATGGCGCCGGACTCTCCTCTCTGCTTCACGAGGCTGTCTGCAATGTAGAGAAAGATGGTAAAGCCACTGTCTTCGGCTATTGGGTAGATGATCCCGAACGATATGGCGTTGCGGAATTTGATAAAGATGGCAATTGCCTCTCTATCGAAGAGAAGCCGGAACATCCGAAATCCAACTATGCGGTAGTAGGACTGTATTTCTATCCTAACAGCGTAGTGGATGTGGCGGCCAATATAAAGCCTTCCGCTCGCGGAGAATTGGAAATCACAACAGTCAATCAGAAATATCTCGCCGACGGTTCGCTCAGCGTCAAGACTTTCCCAAGAGGATTCGCTTGGCTTGATACCGGCACACATGATTCTCTTGCGGAAGCTTCCATATATGTGGAAGTGCTTGAGAAGCGCCAGGGTCTCAAGATCGCGTGTCTTGAAGGTATCGCTTATCGTAAAGGATGGATATCCGAAGAGAAAATGCGAGAGGTGGCCTCTCCGATGATAAAAAATCAATACGGACAATATCTTCTGAAAGTAATTGATGAAGTGGCCCGCACCAATAGAATAGCAAAAAGGGAGGATTAAGAAAAACTGGAATCTTAACCAATAGAGAAAAATAGTTTCGACTTACAATGGAAGTAATCAAGACTGAGATTGACGGTCCCGTAGTGTTGAAGCCCCGAGTATTCGGCGATGCACGCGGATATTTCTTTGAATCTTACTCTAAAAGAGAGTTTGACGCGCAGGTTCGCCCGGTGGATTTTGTGCAGGATAATCAGAGCTGCTCCACATACGGCGTTGTGCGTGGTCTTCATTTTCAGAAAGGAGACCATAGCCAGAGCAAACTCGTAAGAGTTGTGAAGGGGAAGGTGCTTGACGTGGCAGTGGATATCCGTAAAGGATCTCCCACCTTCGGCAAGCACGTAGCTGTGGAACTCAGTGAAGATAACGGCCTCATGCTCTTTGTTCCCAGAGGATTCGCACATGGCTTCTCTGTGCTTTCTGATATTGCCGTGTTCCAATATAAGTGTGACAATTATTATTGTCCCGAATCGGAGGGAGCCGTGGCCTGGGATGATCCGGACCTCGGAATCGATTGGAAAATTCCTACCGGAGATGTAGTGCTGTCAGAAAAAGATAGCAAGCATCCGAAGCTTTCTGAAGCACCCGAACTATTCTCTATCGAAGATAAATTATATAAGTGACACTCAGAGGTATCCTCAGGGGTGCCTCTTATTATCTGTAGCGATGACAAAATTCAAGCGCAATATACTCATCACCGGCGGTGCCGGATTTATCGGCAACCATGTGGTGAGACTCTTCGTGAATAAATATCCCGACTATCGAATTATCTGCCTTGATAAACTTACGTATGCCGGGAATCTCGCCAACCTCGCGGACGTGGAGAATGCCCCCAACTACCTTTTCGTGAAAGGGGATATCTGCGATTTCGAGAAGATGGAAGTGTTGATGAAGGAGTATGAAGTGGATGGCGTGATACATCTGGCAGCCGAAAGCCATGTTGACCGTTCGATTCTTGACCCCTTCCTCTTCGCCCGTACCAATGTGATGGGCACACTCTCTCTGCTTGAGGTAGCCCGCCGCACTTGGGAAGAAGCTCCCGAGGGATACGAAGGTAAACTCTTCTATCATATCTCTACCGATGAGGTGTACGGTGCGCTTGAGCTTACCAATCCCGAGGGGCTTGAATCTCCTTTCACCACTAAAGCCTCCTCTGAGCATCATCATGCTTACGGCACTGAATTCTTTCTGGAGACTACGAAATATAATCCTCACTCCCCCTACTCTGCTGCCAAAGCTTCGAGCGATCATTTTGTACGTGCCTATCATGACACATACGGTATGCCTACGCTCGTGACCAATTGCTCCAACAACTACGGACCGTATCAGTTTCCCGAAAAACTGATACCTCTCTTCATCAACAATATCCGTAAAGGGAAGCCCCTGCCCGTATATGGAAAGGGAGAGAACGTGCGCGATTGGCTATTTGTAGAAGACCATGCGCGTGCTATCGACCTTATTTTCCATAAAGGCAAGGTAGCCGAGACGTATAATATCGGCGGCTTCAACGAATGGAAAAATATTGATCTTATAAAGGTGGTTATAGCCACAGTTGACCGTCTTCTCGGAAATCCCGAAGGTCATAGCCTCGGCCTTATCACATACGTCACCGACCGCAAGGGACACGATATGCGTTATGCCATCGACTCCCGCAAGCTTCAGAAAGAACTCGGTTGGGAGCCCAGCCTCCAGTTTGAGGAGGGTATCGAAAAGACCGTAAGATGGTATCTTGACAATCAGGAATGGATGGATAATATCACCACCGGAGATTATCAGAAATATTACGAAGATATGTACGGCAAAACTCTATATCATGCCGACGACTGCGAATGAGAAAATCTCGATAGCCATGACCACTTATAATGGCGAGCGATATCTGCGTCAGCAGATGGATTCGCTATTGGCTCAGACTCTCCCTTTCGATGAGTTGGTGGTGTTTGACGATGCCAGCACTGATTCCACTGTGGAGATTCTTCAGACTTATGCGAAAAATGATCCACGCATTAAGATCGAGATCAATAAAAAAAACAGAGGATTCCGATTGAATTTCGAGAATGCGATTGCCCAATGCGAAGGCGACTTGATAGCCTTGTGTGACCAGGATGATATCTGGCTGCCCGACCATCTTGAAATTCTGTCAAATAATATCGGGGATGCGTGGCTGATAGCCGGAGGCTCTATCCTTACAAATGCTGCGGGAAAATCTCTAAATATCCGCCTTACCGACGTTAAGAATTTCAAAATGGTAAATCCTGTTCAGGAGGATATATTCTATTTCCTTATGTATTATCAGAATCCCTTTCAGGGAGCCTCGATGATGATGCGAAAGGAATTTTTCGGAAAAGCGGTTTTGCCTATTCCCGATGCAGTGAAATATCATGATGTATGGTTTGTACATGTGGCGCTGTTGCTTGGGAAATTCAAATATGTGGAGCATCCGGTGACGCTATATCGCTTGCATGGAAATAATACGAGCGGCCAACATAAGCAGACTTCCAGACTACGGACCTTGGCAGGACATTTTATTCGCAAAACACTTGATACGAATCGATCCGAAATCGCTTCCGAGCTTTTAAGAAGAAAAGAGTATTTCCCTGAAACTCAAAAAGAAGAAGCCGGCAATTTGGTTAACGACGCTTTAAGGTATTATACACATCGTGACCTCCCTGCTCGTCTTTCCAATCTGTATTTCGAGCTCAAACACTACAATCAGATCTATGGCAGAAAGAAACGTTGAACCGACTCATTCCCAAACGGAGATGAAACATACCGGACAACCTAATGTGGCTGTAATTTTCGCCGGAGGCTCCGGACGCCGTATGAATCGGGATGGCAAGCCCAAGCAATTTCTGGAATTGCAGGGTAAGCCTATCATTATATATACACTTGAACTTTTTGAGAACCATAAGGATATCGATGGTATTGTGGTGGTATGTCTTGAGTCGTGGATTCCGGAACTGAGACGACAGCTCGAACGTTTCGGAATCACCAAGGTGTGTGCCGTAGTGCCTGGGGGTGAGACAGGTCAGGATTCTATTTACAACGGGCTCAAAGCCACGGAAAAACAATTCGGTAGAGAAGCGTCAGTACTCATCCACGATGGAGTGCGTCCTCTTATTAATGACCAGACAATCTCTGATAATATAGCCACAGTGGCAGCTGAAGGGTCATGTATAACGTGTGTTCCCACTACAGAAACTTTTGTGGTGTCACGTCCCGACGGATTACTGGATATTCCCGAACGGAAAGATTCCCTTATCGCACGTGCTCCGCAAAGCTTCCGGTTGGAGGATATCCTGACGGCACATGAGAAAGCCCTTGCAGAAGGACGTCATGATTTTATCGACTCATGCTCAATGATGAATCATTACGGCTATCACCTCGCCACAGTGATTGGCCCTGTAGAAAATATCAAGATCACAACACCGATGGATTACTTCGTGTTCCGCACAATGATGGAAGTGAAGGAAACCCGGGAGGTGTTCGGTTTTTAACCGAAGGAGATAAAGTCACATGTTTTTAATAAATTGACCGATATGAGTGTTCAACTCAATACAATAGTTAAAGAAGATATCTCTTCAATAATATCCCAATGTGATTTTTCCCCTTTGGCGGGATGTAAAGTGCTTGTCACAGGGGCAAATGGGCATATTGCTTCATATCTCGCGCTTACATTAGCGGAAGTGCGAAGACGTGGAATAGAGAATGTGGAAGTCACTGTGCTATCTCGAAACCGAGAAAACATGTTGGCCATATTCGGTGAATACATCGTCCGGGGAGATATCAAGATACTTTGTCAGGACGTGTCGACCTCTCTGCCTGATCAAATGGATTTCGATTATGTTTTCCATTTTGCCGGTAATGCCTCCCCTCATTTTATATCTACCGACCCCGTAGGAATTCTTAAATCCAATATTGAAGGCACATTCAATATGGCGGAGGTATGTAGAAGAAAAGAGGGTTCAAAGCTTATTTTCGCGTCTACACGCGAGGTGTATGGCAGCAACGTTACAGCCGACTCTCTTAATGAGTCAGCTTTCGGTTCGCTTGACCCTCTTGATTCAAGAAGTTGTTATCCCGAAAGCAAACGAGCGGCAGAGAGTGTCATTGCCGCATACCATAATCAGTTTGGACTACGTTATGATATAGTAAGGATAGCCCATGTCTATGGACCCGGCATGAAACTTGCGGGTGATGGACGTGTAATGTCCGATTTCATTAATAACGCAATGCACAAGGAGCCTATCCGACTCAACTCTGATGGCACCGCTCTTCGTGCATTCTGCTACATTTCCGATTGCATTAGAGCTCTTCTTCTAATCGCCATGACTCCGGAAGATACCGGAGTATTCAATCTCTCGAATGAGACAGAAGAGATCAGTGTTGGAGAGCTGGCCCGTACGATAGGCAATATCGCCGGAGGAATCGAGGTGACAATGAGGCCTCAAAGTCCTGAAGCGAAAGCGCTCTATTGTTCTTATAAACGAAAGGCTCTCGACTGTGGTAAGCTGTTTGCACTCGGATGGCGTCCTGAAGTGAAACTCCGGGACGGACTTGAACGTACCTTGGCAGGCTCTGAGCCTGATTGAAGATACAGGAAGCAGTATAAAAACGTCAAATAACTCGCCCAAAGTTTTTTTCATCACCGACAATGAAGTTTTTTCTCAAGACCGCAGTAATCAAGTCAGCCCGCTCTCTTCTGAAAGCAGGGTATCTCCTACCCGTGAATCGGAAAAAGGTGCTGTTCAGTGCCTACGAAGGTCGGCAGTATGGATGCAATCCGAGATATATCTTTGAGGCCTTATACGAGAAAAGACCGGATCTGGATATAGTCTGGGTGATGAATAATCCGGAGATGCTTCCGAAAAAGTATAGGGGAAAGGTGCGTACCGTTAAATTCCTTTCTCCATCCCACATCAGAGAACTGCTCACCTCCCGAATAATTGTAAGCAATTTAGGTATAGAGCCGTTTCTTCCCAAACGTAAAGGACAGACATTCATAAACACATGGCACGGTGGAGGCGCCTACAAGCGCGTAAGCTGGGATATGGATATCTTTCCGGATGATCAGAAAAAATATATGGCCGCAATGCGTGATTTGCGAGCTGCATCAACTGATATTTTCTTAGCGAGCTGCCAGCGATTTGCCGAAGTATCTTCAACCGATTTCGGAGTAGAGAGAAAGAAATTCATCCCTTCGGGAATGCCGCGTAATGATAGGCTTGTTTGCCGTAATACGATATCGGTAGCTGAATTGCGGAAGACAATCTGTGCTAAATATGATATAAATCCGGATAGTCTGTTAGTGCTATACGCCCCAACTTTCAGAGGCACTTACCGAGAGCAGACCAAACTTGATTTACAGATATGTTGTCCGCAGGTGGCGGATGTATTCCGCGAAAAGTTTTCCCGAGATGTGCATTTCCTTTTCCGTAGTCATGTAGGAAAGGATATGCATGCTATCGATTTCAAGAATATGAATGTCGGAATATCAGATTTCACTTCATATCCTGATATGCAGGATCTCCTTGCTATCGCCGATGTTCTTATCACTGACTACTCCTCATCAATATGGGATTTCTCTCTTTCCGGCAAACCGGCCTTCCTGTTTATGCCGGATTTGGAATTTTATATGAAGAACTACGGATTCTATACTCCTCTTTCCGACTGGCCTTATCCTCATGCCGTAAATATAGATGATTTCTGCAGACTGATTACAGATTATAATGAGGAGGCTAATGCGAATCGAATCTCCCGGCATCTTTCTTTGCTTGGATCTTATGAAACCGGCAAAGCAAGAGATAAAGTGATTGAAATAATTTCATCACTGACGGATGCCTGACAAAGTATCGGCAAAACTCTCCGTTTACTTAGAACTGTTAACTCAACACAGACAATTTGAAATGGTGACCGCATCTATCGTAACATTCCATACACCTCCGTCGGAGCTTCGACGGTTGCTGGATTGTGCTGTCAACTCCTCCATCGATAAAATCATTATAGTCGACCATTCCGGCAATAACGATATAGAAACTCTTGTAGCATCCTTTCCACGCACTGAGTATTTTCCTCATGAGAATAAGGGATACGGCAGCGGACATAATGTAGCTTTAAAGCGTGCGAGAGAATTGAAATCCCAATATCATGTGATTCTTAATCCCGATGTATATTGGGATGGAGATATAATCATGACGCTACGTGATTTCATGGATAGAAATCCGGAGTGTGGTATGTCAATGCCCAAGATCATTTATCCGGATGGGAGCTTACAGTATCTCTGTAAAAAACTACCTACTCCGATGGATCTTTTCGGACGTAGATTCCTGCCCAATAATAAATATCGCGAACGTAGCGATATGGAATATGAATTGCGTTGGAGCGGTTATGATATGGAGATGGAAGTGCCTTCTCTCTCGGGATGCTTTATGTTTTTAAGGATGGATGTCATCAGACGTATCGGAGGATTCGATGAAAGATATTTCATGTACTGCGAGGATATGGATTTATGCCGACGTATAGGAGACATTTCCAAAACAATGTTCTTCCCTAAAGTTACGGCCGTCCATGAGTATGAGAAAGGGTCATATAAGAATAAAAAGCTTCTTAAGCTTCATATCGCCTCTGTTATAAAATATTTCAATAAATGGGGCTGGCTGTTTGACAAGACTCGTAGTGAACGCAATAGGAATCTTATAACTAAGATAAAAGAGAGTAAGAGATGAGATTCTCTATGAAAAAAATTTCCATGCCTGCCTTCATAGGATGTATACTGGCTATTATATGTGGATATTTCCTTTCCATGACAACCTCAATTCGGGTGCAGGCACAACAGGTACGTACCCGTTATGTCAACCCCGCCGGAGAGGATTTTCCAATATGGGGATGGTATTGCTTCTTCAGCGATGTGCTTCCTGCCGACAGCAGTTTCCAACAGCTGAAGGATGCAGGATTCAATATGGGAATGCAGACTATCCATACCGACACCACTCTCATGAAAGAGGTGCTCCGTAAGGCAAAGAAGTATGATTTCAAGATGATAATCCAAAGCGGAATGGTGGGAAATATGACCCGCCTACCGGGTACTGTGAGGATGCTCAAAGACTATCCGGCATTACTCGGTTATTTCGTGATGGATGAGCCGAAGATGGATCAGTTTCCGCTTTGCAGGCAATATAAGGATATCATTGAGCATAATGATCCCAAGGCATGGCCATACGTGAATCTTCTTGCATGTTGGGATAATGCGGGGAAAGCATGGGGATCGGACGATTTCGCCACCTACGTGGAGGATTTTATAAAGGTATTTCAACCCTCAGTATTAAGCGTTGACCATTATCCCGTAATTACCACAGACGGAGTGCACATATCTTCCCGCTTCTATAATACTTACGAAGTATTGGCACAGGTATACAAGGATCACGGCATTCCCTTTTGGGCTTTTATGGACTGCACTGCGCTCGCTCCCATGCAATGGCCGGATGAGACAAATATGAGGTTCGCTGTCTTTGCCGCATTAGCTTATGGATGTCAGGGAATAGAATGGTGGACTTATACATTGCCTGAATCAAACAAGGAAGACTGGAAGGAGGCTCCCGTAATGCCGGGCGGGAAACGTACTCCGATCTGGTATGCGATGCGCAATGTCAATATGGAAGTCAAAGCCCTTAAAGACGTGTTCTTAGGATGTAGTGTGGTAGATGTAGCCCATACCGGTGCGAAATTACCATTAGGAACAAAGAGACTCTCTTCTCTTCCGGCTCCATTCCGACGGCTTGATTCCGGAGATGCGGGTGTCCTCGTATCCCATATCTCCAACAAGGATAAAGAGTATCTGGTAATTCTTAATCATGATGTAGAGAAAAGTCAGCGTATACGGTTGACGCGTTCAGACAACACGAGACCTATATATCAACTTATGCCTACCGGAGAAGAAAGACGTGCTGCCGACCTATCCTATACCCTCTCCCCCGGCAATTACATCATACTCCGATTTAGATAAGGAATAATAAGAGAGCGAAGCGTTGTGACGGCTTCGCTCTCTTATTATTCCTAAAGTATGACGTTTTAGAATTCAAATCCCTTTTTGCGATATTTTATTTTTAGCAGCAGACGTGTAATCGGCGTGAAGTCGAGAAGCATGTAATCACGTTTTCTTTTGCTATGCGTCTTAAAGAAATCTCCGGCTTCCTCAATAAGTGTACGGTCATTCAATATTACTGCTGAAGGAAGAAGATCAAAATACTTAATTCTCTGAAGTTCTTCATATTGATTGTCATCCGGTCTTATGTCGAACGTATTCACAAAGTAATCCTTTATGGCAAAGTAACTTTTTTTAAAGGAATATTGCCTTTGTAAAGAGCGTGTATGGCATGCCGACTCTGTAAGTACCCGGTAACATCCCGTCACCTTATCCATAAACTTTATCTTACTTTTTAACGCAAAATAGAGCCACATGGGATAGTCGCCCATTTGCCATGATTTCTCTGACGGACAGACGGTATCGAGATATTCCTTGTAAAGAGAGACAAGAAAGATTGAACTCAGGGTTGGCACGGTATTCTTTTTCAACAATTCATAGAATGTCTCAGCCGGGCCTCCCCATTCCCGAGTTACTTTCCGCAGACTCTGGTTATAATCCGTCACCTTTGTATAGCACATGCCGTAGTCGGTATGTGCTTCAAGGAAATCCACCTGCATCTGTAATTTCAGAGGATCAGTCCAATAATCATCTCCTTCACATAAAGCCAGATATTTTGCCCCGGTAGCAAACGTCGCTCCATTAACAGCCCGGGCCAATGATCCGTCATGTTTTGAATATTGATTCTCTGTCTGGAGTATTGGCTTTATGATATGAGGATATTTTTCAGCATACTCTCTGATAATTTCTGCAGTGCTATCGGTAGAAGCATCGTCATGCACTATCACTACGAAAGGGAATGTGGTCTCTTGCGATATGAATCCCTCCAGTGTCTGACGTATGTATGCAGCATGATTATAAGCCAGACATCTGATTACTGCTAACGGTCGATCTGCATCGTTCGGCATACTCATTCTCAAAGATAATCCTCTTCCTTACCCCATAATTTGGCAAAACGTTGCTTCGCCTGCTCCTCCTTGAACCATCGGCAATAATCCAGCCACGAATAATGGGGCTCGTAGCCGAGTTCGGCTTTAGTCTTGGAAATATCCAATACGAATTGCATGGCGTCTCGTTTCTCGGGTGCATAGGAGATTGAAGATTTTTTATCGGAAGGAGAGAAAACCTCCACAATACCTTTGATTCTCTCGTCAAGAGTGGACCCTCCGCTACCGATATTATACACTCCTCCTTCTTTATCCGATTCCACACATTTCTCTACAATCTGCAGGAAGTCGGGCATAGCACATGTCTCCAACAGGCGATTGGGATCGCCCCAGATTTCCAAGGGTTCACCTTTTTCAGCACGTTTGATAAGGAGACGGTCGGATACCATCACTTTTTCACCATCGGTGAAAGTATAAGGATTGGGATGATAGGCATATACACGTGACAGACGCAGGATGAAAGTCTTCAGCCCGTATGTGGCCTGATAATGAAGAATGGTCTCCACCGCTGCCATCTTGGCAATCACATACATGGCGTGGTCCCCCGTAAGGGGTGCCTTACGTTCGGCATCAGCCGGGATCGGAGTTTTGGACCCAAATAGATAGCTGATATCGAAAAGAGATTCCGGGAAGATAATCTTTGGAATTCCTGCCTTACGCATATATTCCAGCACATTATATGTGCCTTTGAAAATGGATTCAATATAGAGAGTGGCATCATATCCCTTCATGGAAGCCGGAAGAGCGCCTGCAAAATCAGCAACGACATCTATTCCCTCTTGAGGAAGACGTTTGAAATCCTCGGCATTGGCTATATCGAACGAATAATAGTCAATGCCATGCTCTGCAAAAAAGCCATTGTCGCTTTTTCTATGTCCGACGGCTATTACCTTGTATCCTTTATCTTTGAAATGAAGGGCGATATAGGCACCAAGAGTGCCTGTTGCACCCAATACCAATATTGTTTTCATAATTGTATGGGATTGTCTGATTTATAAATTATATAACCATCTCTGTCGTAGTTTGATTTAGATTCGCTCAATTCTGTGTGATAGAGTTGCTTTTCCACTTCCCAATCGTAGATCTCATCCCCAAGATACTTGAGTATGCGTGGATTCTGAGATGTGAGGTACATTATCCCGGAATACCCCGTATTATGAATCTCTTTGGGAGTATAGGAATCCAAAGCTATATCCAGAATGTCGGAAAGATAATCGCAATCGGTAGAAAGGCCGATGAGAGTATCGGATATACGGTCGCCTCCTCCTCTCGGATTTATCTCTATCAGATATATATGATCATTTTGAATCTTGATTTCAGTATGAGAGGCGCCATCGGTATATCCTACGGCAGTGAGAATTCTCGCCACGACCTCTTCTACTTTCTTGCGCATTTCCTCATCCAATTCCGCCGGCTGATGATGCTCCAGCTCTACGAAGTGTGGTTCGCCGGTAGAGACTTTACGGGTGATTTGTACCACCTTGTGTCTGCCATGCCAGGAGAGGGATTCCACAGAATACTCCTTTCCGGCGATAAATTCCTCAGCGATTATGTCGCTCCCGGAAGCGGAAGCATATTCAAATGCGTCTTGAAGGTCGGAAACATCCTTACAGAATGACACACCCTTTTTGGCTGACCCCTTTACAGGTTTTACCACACAAGGAAAAGAGATACTGTCTTTGTCAGCTCTACTCCATACTTTAGGTACGGATAAGCCTTCAACGTTCTCGGTGAGACATCTCACTTCTTCCTTGTTCTGTATCTTTTTTATCACTTCCGGAGGGGTGCCGTTAAGTCGGCAAAGAGAAGCGATTTGAGCTGCCACGTAGGATGTTTCTTCCGAAGCGGTTGTAGCGACTCCGGCTATTCCCAATTCTTTACACTTTGCAACTATCTCATCAATTTCAAAAATGGAAATTGGATAGAACTCATCACATACATCCTTGCAGACCGCACCCTTCGGCCATGCAAAACAAATGGTATGCAACCCTTTTTCCTTAGCTTTCCTGACGAGGGGATATTGACCTGTGGAGGCTCCGATTATGGCAATTTTCTTCTTCACTGTCTCAGGACTGTTTTACGTTTACCTTACACCATCTCTTGATATTTGAAAGGGATTGTTCCAACATATCCTGAGAAGGAAATCTGACAACCAAGGTGCCTATGGCATGATTAGCACCCGTAAATCCATTGACGTTATCACCCGGTTTCACCCAAAGATCTGTCTGCACCACATAGGGTTTCACATCATCCGCGATCTCAAGACTATCGAATTCTCCATCATTGTCTGCATGGAGAATCACTTCTGCAAGATGTCCCGAATAGCATGGCATCTCCATAGGATTCAAAGGCATACCGACAGCAGCGCGCACTGCATTCTCCACGATGCCGGCATTGGCGGCTATATCAAGCATTTCCGCGAGACGATTACCCCCTCCTCTTGGTGAGACTTCCATAATATATGGCTTTCCATCCTTGCAAAGTCGTGTCTCGATATTGTAGATACCCGTTTTCAGCTCTAAAAGCGACATGAGCCGCTGTAATTCTGAAGCAAGCTCAGACTGTGTGTCTTCCGGCATAGTGGATGGCCAGCTATAGGCCGCCGGTGTATAGGGATTTTGTGCAGAGGTATCAAACCTCTGGTCGGAAAAAGAACAAAATACGAGCTCCCCGTCAATCGAGAAGCTATCGGTATCAGAAGATTCACCCTCTTTTTCCAAGAATTCTTCTATGATGAAGTGGCCGCTGTGGGATTCGCTCAAGGCATAATCAATAGCGGAAGGAAGATTTTCCCTTGAGTCAACTCTCAATACACCTTTACTACCGGCGGAATCCACCGGTTTTACAATCACCGGCCAGCTGAAATAATCCGCATCTGCCAAAGCATCGTCTCCTTCTGAATACCCTCTTGCCTTAGGGACATTGAATCCGTGGGTTGTAAGGAAGGCACGGAAGGCGGCTTTATCCTGAAGGATACTTACCGCCTTATAAGATCCTTGGAACGGCAACCTCATTTGCTCAGCCACATAGGCTGCCGTGACCACACCGGGATCTACCGCAAACGACATTATACCATCGATATCCAATTCTTTCGCCAGATTGAGTATGGCCTCTTTATCGAGAATGCTTACATTATGGTATTCGTCAGAATATTTATGAGCTATATTATCCGGCAGGTAATCCACAGTGATGACGTATATTCCCAACTTATGGGCAACCTCAATGACCGGAAGAAGATATCTCAGGCCACCGAGTAGCATCAGTTTCTTTTGATTTTTATTGCGTGAATCCATTATGCAAAGGTAATACAATAAAACGACATTGACAATAAGGTTGTAAGGAAAGATGATTTATTCTCGCAAGTAGAGGACGCTTTTTTGGGGGAGTGTAGGAGATGTAAGCGGAGTTAACATTTTTCTTGGATTGGGATCTTGCCTTAAATTGGGATCTTACCTTAATCTGTAAAAGCAATTCAATGGAATCCCAAAATATTTTCTTAATTTTGTGATTGATTTAGCGGCATACTTAGCTCCCGCCCATTGGTGTGGGAACTGCGGCAACCGACTTATGAAATGTGAGTGACTGAAATGAAATTGAATGAATTATTACGAGTCTCAGGGAAGCGGCTGAAGAATTGGCTGAGTCGCCTTTCATTCAGGACGGGAGTTATCGTTTTGCTTATGTGCATCCCCTTCTATATCATTTCCTTCGCGCAGATGGCGCTCCCGATCTCCACCTCCCTCAAGGGCACGCTATGGGTAATCTTCTTCGGCATGGCCAAGACTGCCCAATACTCCGGGTTGACAATCCTCGGCACCACCGGACTTCGCCGCCTGAAAGAGATGCGGCAACGCCTGCGTATCCGCTCCTGATCCCCTTGTTTTATTTTGACATTATGGCTTACGGCAAAGTGACAACTATTATTCATCTCAATCAACTTTCTGAGTATTAGTACTAAACCGTGAGAATTATTTATTAATTTTGCAAGTAAGTAGCTAAGAAAAATAAATGATATGATAGATGCGAGATAATTTTGAGGCAGGTTGGCCGCGGAGAAAAGGAGCTTAGCGAGCTAAGCGACTGAACGACAAGGTCAAGATGACCAAAATTAGCCGCATATAGCATATCAAGATTGTTTCAAAGCTACTTAGTCATATATCGTTTTATTTTTCTTAGCTACTTATGTATATGATGAGATCAATAATAACAGTTTTGACAATAGCGTTGGCAACAGCGATCTCCTATGGCAAAACAATGATTGTTATAGGCAGCGATGATAGACTTCCTGTTGCGGGAGCAACTATGCTGTCGGCTTCCGGCCACATAGCGGGCGTGGCTGACAAGAACGGTGTCATGGCACAGCCTGATAGCATAATGTATCCGATTACTATCCGCTCAATGGGATACGAGGTGACAACCATAACGGAACCAAGAGACACTGTTATGCTCAACACCGTTGAGTACGCATTGCCGGAAGTGTCAGTGACCGCAACAGAGCGCCCTTTCAGACGTGTAGTATGGTACGCACGGGAGTACTCTACAGGGACTACGGGGAAGGATACCATGCAACTCTATAGCGAGTATATGCTTGAATCTTTCTTTGTCGACCGAAAAGTCAAAGGTTATCATTCATCTGATAGAGACCTCACTACAAAAGCGGTAAAACGTTATGCGCGAATTTCCGGAGCAAATCGTACGGACTCAATATTCATGCCGAGAGAAAGCGATGATATAACCATTCTCGCATGGGGCGGAACATTCTGTGAACTCCCTGAGGAAAAAGTTGAAGAGACAACTGCAATTCGCAAAGGTGCATTAACAGACAGTATTGTCGGCAAGTATGCCACAGAGAAGGTATTCCAAAAGGGAAGCTCCAGATACACCGTGATTACTGATATACTTAGCAACCATAAGAATCACAGCTGGTCACCGTCACTTTTCAAACTGTTCGGCATGACCATCGACATAGAGAATTATAACTCAACGTTCTGCTTTCAGCAGAACGAGCATGGTGTGTATGACACCTACGACCTATTGTATTCATCGGTAAATCTTAATGTTCTTGCATACGGAAAGATATTCAAATGGCTTTTCAGAAGCAAAGAACCCATGACAATGAATACATACATCGAGCTTTATCCTATTGAGATAACATCCCATTCATTGGAAGAATACAAGGAAATGCGGAAGGATAAGACTCCTCTGGAGTTCATCTTACCGGAGACGCTTCTTCCGGAAATACCCGCAGTAACCGAAATTAAACATCGAATCAAAACAATTGGTGAATGAGAACAATTTATTCTATCGTATCTTGCTCTTACAATAGCGTTCGCTTTCCTTGCATCCGGGGTACCCGTTAGCTCAGTGGAGAGCATAACTTCACAATCTTCACCCTTGCTATGCTTTCATCTTTCTTCGGGCAACCAATAATCTCTGTAGAATATTGAAGTCTAAAATATAACCTACAAAATGAATAGGATTTATAAATCAAAAGTTGCTAAGTGGTATATATGGTTTTGCATTATCATGACCATAGTATTCATATGTTCAATATATTTGTGTTATAAATCTACATGGGTACTCTTGATTGACATATTCTTTGTGGGGGTTTGTCTAATAATGATTTATGATATGCTATTGCATACGGATTATACTATAACTGATGACAAACTTCATATAAGATGTGGCATTCTATTTCGAATGGATTTGCCAATTTCCAAAATTACCGAGATAACACATAAATCAACAATTCTTTCTTCTCCAGCATTATCCGCAAAGCGAATCGGATTAAAATATGGAAAGAAGAATTGGGTATATATATCACCAAAGAATCAAGAGGATTTTGTATCAACTTTAAAATCAATGAATCCTAAGATAAAAATTAATTAAGAGGATGCTGTGTCAAAATAGACGCAACCTCTTTTTATTTTTTTTGCATTGCCAATTAAGAAATAACAAAGATTCAAAGATCACTCATCGGGGGCTCTGCCCCCAGGCCGTGGGACCTTCCCCCTAAGGATTAAGGAAGAGCAGCTTAGACTATTTTTGCACTTAGTTATTGAATCTTCGCTCAGCAACTCGCACATAAATTTGCTTCAACTTCTTTTGACTTCACTTCCATATTTAAATGCGAAGCATTTTAACATAGCAGATAACTTTGGACATCGCTGTTCAGGTGCTGGCATGGATCATCTATTCCGTATATTAGATGAAATATAGGGGATCAAGGATTACTCGAATAATCCGCACGAGAGAGGAATTGGACGAATTTCGTCAGGAAATCGTATTAATTGAATAAAGTTTAGACGACTTCATCTTTAGAAACTCCCATTCCAGACTATTTGGACTTAATTAAGAAGAGCCATAGAAATGTACGGCACATATCCATCGGTACAAGTGAAGCTCCCGTCTCCGAAGTAGAGATCAATAACAAAAAAGACAGAACCCGGACAAGAAAATCAATGAAGAAGTATGAAGTTTTGGCATCTCACTGTGGTCGCCGCACATTCACCACTTTATGTTTGCTTTCAGATTCCTTCATATTACTCGTTAAAAATTGGTGTCTATACCCATTATAGCAAATTCGCGCAACATCTTGACAATCAAGATATTACGCGAATTTTGGCGGAGAGAGAGGGATTCGAACCCCCGGAGGTGTGACCCTCAACGGTTTTCAAGACCGCCGCAATCGACCACTCTGCCATCTCTCCTTGATGTGTATTGAAAGCATCGCTCGGGATGCTTTTGCGGGTGCAAAGTTAATAAGGATTTTCTTTCCGTCCAAATTTTTCGCTGTTTTTTATGCAAAATCTTTTCTTTAAGGTTTCATTCTTCTGGAATATCTCTACCACTTTTCCGGATATTCCATGGCATGCTATCATCGGAATGAGAAATCATATCGCCCTCAAATCTGTCAACACACTTTTCAGGGATAGTCAAGATTCCATCTTCCAGCCTTTATTATTTCCGGAATTTTCGGAAATAATTTCGATTTATTTCCGGAATTTTCGGAAATGATTTGTAACTTTGTCCGTATGAAACGGAAAGAAGTATTTCAAGGAATAATAACGACGATGCAGAGGGAGATGCCTTTCCCTGTAATAGAGCGTGATCTTCAGTTGCCAATCGACACAGAACAGATAGTGACAGTATCCGGGGTCAGACGATGCGGCAAATCATCCATGATGAAGATAGTGGCAAATCATCTGATGGCGTCAGGTGTCGGAAGAGAAAAGATCCTATGGATCAACTTTGACGATGAGCGCCTTGACGGTATGCCGGCAGAGGAACTTGACGAAGTGATCCAAGCATATCGGGAAATATATCCTGATATTCCGATATCGGAAACATACATTTTCTTCGATGAAATACAGACAATCAAACGATGGGAGTTGTTCGTACTCCGACTTTACAAATCGTATTGCAGAAACATATACATTTCAGGTAGTAATGCAGAGAT
>JAAVEO010000039.1 GCA_014801225.1 Bacteroides sp. | reverse complement strand
CAATTCCATAGAAAGTGCCGCAAAATATGGAGGCGAGTATGACCCATACCAATGTCATTAGTCCATTATGCTTCATAGATAGGAATGTGTTTAGAGGTTATAGTGGATTATAGTCTTTATCCTGTTCAAGCGTGTGTCGTTCGTAAAAGAGGATCAAAAACCGGCTCAAGATTAATAGAAAATTTTCAATGTTCCAAATATTTTCAAAAAATAATACAATGATTCGGTAATTTTTACTAGATTTTTACCGAATCATTGTTAATAGAAGACAAATAAATTATGATGCCGATTATTGAATTTCCGGTTTCGGATAAATTAATTTTCTCTGTCTTGCAATGTATATAGCAGTGTCAACAGCCTTATAAGCGTTCGGTAGTCCGAATCCGTACTTTTCGTTCCAAGGGCATTTAGTATTACCAATCTTTTTGGATGAGGTTGCAGTGACACCTTTCGGCAAGGTTGATGAAAGAGCGATGATATTTCGCACCTCTTCCGCGGTAGCGTCAGGATATGCTTCAAGTATCAGAGCTGCAAGACCGGCTATAGCAGGGGCTGCAAAAGAAGTGCCTTTCATTATTTGAAATCCACCTATAGAGTCGGGTGCTATGATTTTCTCTCCTGGTGCCACAACCCATAGATTTGATCCAAAGCTGCTAAAAGAAGAAACCCTGATATTTTTATCAACAGCACCGACTGTTATAACTCCCGGATAATTTCCGGGAAAAGTAATGCTGTCACCGGTATTGCCGGAAGATTTTACAACGATGCACCCTTTCCCATTTCTTCCGTTAGTCTGAGCTCTTGAAATAGCATCCGTAATTAATTTTAATTCTTGTGCTGGGGCAGAGACATTCCAGGAGCATGAAATAATATCTGCTCCATTTTTCCAAGCCCAATCTATGGCATCTGCCATTCTTTTTGTGATTTTATTACTATTATTATTATTATTACTATTATAATAGGAAACCAGCATTAGTTTAGCATCAGGTGCAATTCCTGAAATGCCATAATAGTTATTGCGTATTGCCGATGCAATACCGGCACATGCTGTGCCATGCGTGGCTATTATGTTTATTTTGTTCTCCTCGGTACCGGAGTTATAACACTTTTTAATGTTTTTAGATAAATCTATATTTAAAGTATCAAATCCCCTATCTACAATACAAATATTTATTCCATTACCCGTTGAATAGTTCCAAGCTTTGCTAACCCCAAGATCTGTGAATTTATTTGAAGCTGGATCGGAAATATTAGCGAGATTATAGAGCCCCCATTGTTCGTTTATCAATGAGTCGTAAGTAAATTCAAGGATATCCGTACCATCGAATCCATTGTCTACATATTTAAAGAACCCTGTATCGTAGATTCTCTTTGCAATTTGAATAGAATTCTCTTTAGTATTATTCAAGCTAAAATTCCAATATAGTATTTGGTCGAAATTACTTCCGTGATCCACACTGAGACCAAGGGAATCAGCTATTTCTTTTAGACGGATGGAGTCATGTTCATTATAGAGTTCCACCATGATGGTACAATAGGGAATTCGTAAACTTCTGTCTTTAGTGGAATAGCCAAAGTTTTCAATATAATTTACATAAGGTGTGTTTTTGAGACTGTCACGCAGTTTTCTACCGAGCATGGCATCTCTTACGGAACATTCAATTACGAATTCTCCGTGAGTGACGGGATAAGCCTCCGTTACAAAATCTCTATTCCCCAACAAATTAAATATAGCCGAAGTATCATTTGTCCATATTTTAAACCTGTCGGGATAAAGGATTATTGAATCGAGATCTTCCATTTCCATTGATCGTATAAGAGAGTCAGTGGAGGGAAAGTCTGCGGGATATATCTCCGGCTCCATACCCTGCGGATAATAGGGAGGATCCGGATGGTAAATTTTTTCCCAATAACTTTTTACGGAGTCATCGTTCTGAGCAATGCCATAGAAAGTGCCGCAAAAAATGGTAGCGAGTATTACCCATACCAAAGTCATTAATCCATTATGCTTCATAGATAGGAATGTGTTTAGAGGTTATGGTGGATTATAAGTCTTTAATCAATTCAAGAGTGTGTCGTTCGTTAAAGAGGATTAAAAACTGCCCAAAGTTAAAGTTAAATTTCCAATATTCCAAAGAAAAGAGCCGACAGATTGAAATAAATTCTCTGTCGGCTCTTGGTTAATTGCGTAGCTGTTCAGATCCGGGCTGTGACGCGTAAGTATTCGATTACATTGATGCGCAGCTGGGTGCGAGCTTCGATAAGGTTGGCGTAGGATGTCTGCCATTGACTCTGGGCATCGAGAAGATCCGTGAGAGTCGACATTCCTACATTATAAGTCTGCTCTACGGATTCAAGCGATGCCTGAGCCACTTCCATCGCTTTCTCGGCCGATACAAGCTGTGATTCTCCGGTGCGGACATTGGCGATAGCCTGACGTACCTCCAGATTCATCAGACGTGTATTCTCCTCCAATGCAAGACGCGCATTAGTCACATCTATCTTCGCAGCTTTCACTTTCTTGATACCTTCACCCCAATGGAACAATGGTATAGAAGCCGAAAGCATCACATTGAATCCATTATTGTTTATCGTCTGCTTTACCGGTACGTAGCTTCCGTCGGGAGCCTGAGCCATAGAGGATATGCGGATATTGCCGTATGCCGACCATCCGGCAGTAAGACCGACGGTAGGGAGGAAATCCGCACGAGTCATCTTCACTTGCTCCTCCTTCACACGGATGTCGGCACCAAGCAATTTCACTTCCGGACGCGCAGTGAGATCATACTCTCCCAAATCGGCAGGGATTGCAGTCGGCACTTCTGTATCAGCCGGCGAAATAGGGGTGGAATCATCAAGCCCCACAGTACGGCAAAGAGCCATACGGCACAGGTCGGCACCATTCATCACCTGTCCCAACTGATACTCCAATTGCGAACGACGGGCCTCCACACGGAGAAGGTCATTCTTTACGGCCATTCCTGCATTCACAGCCGAGAGCGTGCGGGCATAGGCGGTATCCACCAAAGCCTTGTAGCTCTCCATCATACGGATTTTCGAAAGCACAGCCACATAAGTCCAGTAAGAGGTCTCGGCCTGTGCCTTGAGTTGGTCGGAGGTCAATTCCATCTGGAGGTCGGCAGCCTCGCGTCCGATTGAGGCCATCTTATTGGCCGCTACAATCTTCCCACCGGCATAAATAGGTTGGGTAAGATTTATTCCGGCCAAATACACGCCTCGCATTTGAATGGTCATCGCCATCTCCTCCACCTTGGAATCCGGATAATACAAGCCGGAGGCCATCCCGCTGAAATTGGGGAGATAAGCCGTATAAGCTATCTGCTTCTGCAGACGTGCCTTCTCGATATTGTTGGCCGCCTCACGCATCTTCTCGTCGGAGGCGAGAGCCATCTTCACGCAGCTGTCTGCGGTGAGAGTGACGGCTTTGACTCCTCCCGCTCCGCTGAGGAGCATGAGAGCCGCCGCCAAGATATTCTTAAGCATTTTCTGAAGTCTTCTTTGGTTTCTTTACTTTGAATACTAACGAATAGAGAATCGGTAGCAGCAGCAACGTTACGAGTGTGCCAACAAACAGACCGCCGATTACGGTGACAGCCAATGACCCGTACATAGCGTCGGAGATTAGCGGTATCATACCGAGAATTGTGGTGAACGAGGCGAGCATCACTGGACGCACACGGCTGAGCGTAGCTCTCACTATAGCCTCATATTCCTCCACTGCCTCCTCAGTGGTGAGACGTGTGATCTCATCGAGAAGCACAATCGCATTCTTCACCATCATACCGATCAAGCCCATGAATCCGAGGATGGCGAGGAATGTGAAGGGGGTATCGGTGAAGTATAGGAGCGGTACGATACCGCAAAGCACAAAGGGGAAGCAGATAAGCACGAGGAAAATCTTGCGCCAATTGTTGAAGAGAAGCAGGAGCACCACGAAGATAATGAGAAGCACCATCGGCATATTACCCATGAGAAGCTCGTTGGATTCGTTGGATGCCTCTCCCTCTCCGGCCCAGCGGAGTGAGTATCCTTCCGGGAGCGGTATGGTTTCTATTTGCGCTTGAATGTCGGAAAGAACTTTGGCGGGAGTAGCCTCAGGATTTGTAGGATCGGGATCACACTCCGCCTGAATGGCACGCTGAGAATTGTAGCGGCTTACGAAATCTTCCGACCATACGAGAGTGGTGGAATCCACTACGTTGGAGAGGATGCTCGTACGGAACATATTCTCACGCAGCTGTCCGGGAGAGGTGGCACCGGTCAGCAGACCCTGTACGGCCGCCGGATCTACGGAGAGATTGGCGGAACTCCATACGGGAATATCGCCGAGAGGGGAGAGGCGGCTGCCATCGGGGTTACGCATCGTAATCTGGATGGGTATCATTTTGTCGCCATCGTTGAATACGCCTACTGCATAACCGTCGCCTGCGGCTTTGAGGGCGTTGCCCACATCCGTGCGGCTTACTCCGGCCCGTGTGGCTTCGCTCTGAGAGAAGTTGAACGCCAATTCCTTACCGCGAGGGTACCAGTTGTTCTGCACGCTATAGGGGTCAACCCATTTGCTTTTTCTCATTATCTCCTCTGCCTGAGCCGAGAGGGAGCGGAGTACGGAGGGATCGGGGCCTGTGAACTCGGCTTCGACTGTATGGGTGGATACGATCGAGAAGTTGTAATGGCGTGTGCGCACATACGCATCGGGAGCGATGGCACGAAGATGTGCTCTCACTTGATCCGTCATCCTGTTCATCGTCTCGAAGTCCTTGCAGTCTATGATAAGCTCTGCGTAGTGGTCGCCGCCGGAGGGCATCGGTCGAACGAAACAATAACGGGCCGGTGCGCCGCCGGTGCTTACTGCCACACGGTCTACATCCTCCATTTGCCCTACGGAGTCGGCCATAGCCAGGATACGCTGTGTCACTACGTCCGGGTCATCCTCTCCGGGGAAATAACATTCCACTACGAATTGCTTATAGTTGAAGTCGGGGAAGAACACTTGCTTGAGGCAGCCCATCCCTACGACACTTGCAGCGAAAAGCACAATCGCACATGTAATAGCTACCCAGCGGTGGCGGATAAGCCATTCGATAAGATTGCGCATCCACACGTAGAACTTTCCCGGGGGATTGGCTGCTTCCACTTGCTTCACTGCGCTCTCCGGAAGATGCTTGATCCAACGGTCGGCACATACGGGCACCTGTATAAGGGCCAATACCCAACTTACGAGGAGGCTGACGCATATCACAAGGAAGAGATCGCCGGCAAACTCTCCTACCGATCCGGGAGTCATATAGATGGGGAGGAAGGTACACGCCGCTATGATTGTGGCTCCGAGCAGAGGAAGAGCCGTATTGCGTCCGATGCGGTGGAGATAGACATTACGAGGCAAGCCTTTCTGTCGGTCTACGAGGATACCGTCCATAATCACCACAGAGTTGTCGACCAGCATACCCATCGCCACGATGAATGCCCCGAGAGAGATACGCTGCAGTGTAGTGCCTAACGATGAGAGTATCGGGAAGGAGAGCGCTACGGTCAGAGCCAGACCGAAGCCGATGATAAGACCCGATTTCCAACCCATGAAGAGCATCAGCACCACTACCACGATGACCACCGATTCGAGAAGGTTGAGCATAAAGCCGTTCATGGCTTCATCCACTTTGTCCGGCTGGAAGAAGATTTTCTCTGTCTCCATGCCGGCCGGCATTCGCTTCATCACTTCGGCTATCTTGGCATCTACGGCTTTACCCACATCGGGCACGATTGCGGAATTATCGAGAGTAATGGAGATGGTAAGTGCCTCTTTGCCGTCTACAAAGAAGGCATTACGGGTAGGGGTGGTGAATGTCCGTGTCACTTTGGCCACATCGCCCAAACGTACCTTCTTGCCATCCGGAGTGTCAAGAAGAAGCTCTCTCACATCTTCTACGGATTTCACCCCCTCAGTCACCTGTATATTCATGCGGGTGTCACCGGTGGGCACCTTTCCGGCATCAATGGATGAAGTGGCGCTCTGGAGGGCCATCATCAGCTGTATGGGCATCAAGCCGTTACGCTTGAGCTGGTCGGGGGTAAACTCCACATTTATCACCTCCGAGCGTGTGCCGCCGATATTTACGCGTTTCACGCCAGGCACCGTCACAAGTTCCCTGCGAAGTAACTTCGCATATTTCTCAGCCTCCGGAAGAGTATAACCGTCGGCCTTGAATGCGTAGAAAAGGCCATATACGTCCATCATATCGTCTACCACAATCGGCTCCATACATCCCTGCGGTAGGGTACGCGATACATCGGCTGTCTTGCGGCGTACGATATCGAAATGTTGCTCAATCTCCGAAAGAGGAGTCTCTTTTTTGAACTCAACATTGATCATGGCCTGCCCGGCCTTACATTCCGTCTTGATCTTATTTACATCGGGGAGGGTACGCAAAGCATCCTCCAATGGCTGGGCCACATCAAGCTCCACAGTGTGGGCGTCGGCTCCCGGATAGATGGCGATCACGCTCACCTGCTTCACGGGCACCGCCGGGTCTTCCAGCTTCGGCATATTCATATAGCTCAGGATTCCGAGCAATATGATGCCGGCGATGAGCGACCAGAACAGAGTCTGGCGGCTCATGAAGAATTTCGTAAGTCTGTCCATTATCTATCAGAGCAGGTTGCCGGGGTTTGTAGCGGAATTTTCCTTTATCACTTTTACTTTCTCTCCCTCTTTGAGATGATGCACGCCGGCTCTCACGATTGTGATGCCGGGAGCAAGGCCTGACACCACACGCACTTTACCTTCTTCCCCTGTGCCGGAAATCTCCACGGGGGTGAAGTTGATAGTGGAGTCTTTAGGATTGAGTGCCCATACTCCCGGGCGCCCCTTCTGCTCCACGATTGCGCTGAGAGGGATGTCAGTGGCCTGTTCGCCGGCTCCGGCAAGGAGTGCGCCGTCTTCCGTGAGAATCTCCACATTCAGGTTCTGTCCCGGAGTGAGCTGCACATCGGTGGAGGGAAGAGTGAGCTTGAGTTGATAGAGCTGATTGTTGTCGGCCTTCGGCGTAAGACTGAGCATGGAGAGTTGATAGCTCTTTCCCGGGAGATGGGGGGAAGTGGCTGTGAACCCTCTGAAGTTGGCTCTCTGCATATAGGCGCTCACCGGAAGATCCACCACTACTTCGAGATGATTGTTGTCCATCAGTTCGAATACGGGTGTGCCGGCATCCACCATTTCGGAATTTTCAAAATTCTTGGCGGTAATCACTCCGGAAGCGGGAGCGTAGAGGCGGCAGTAATCGAGCTTGTTCTGGTTCATTTTGAGTTGAAGCTCCAGCTGGCGAAGTCCTGCCGATGCTTTTTCATAATCATTGGCGGTGATATTTCCGGTGGCGAACAGTTGCTTGAGGCGTTCGTGCTCGCTGCGCATCTGAGCCAACTGCACGCGGAGCGTACGTACGCCGAGGGCATAATCCACAGTGTCGAGCACTGCCAGGAGCTGGCCTGCACGTACATGATCGCCCTCCTTCACGAGGATACGCTTTATCTGACCGGGAGTCTTGAAGCCTACGGAAATACTGCGGGCCTCTTCCACTTTTGCGGGGTAGGAACGCACGTTGCCTCCCGAGGCTACCTCCGGAGAGATCACGAAAACATTATGGAATGTGGCTTCGGATCCTTTGGAATCGGAATGTCCACACGCTGCCAGCAATGGAAGAACCAGACCGGCTGTGATAATTCTCGTAAGTAAATTCATTTAAATCGTAACTATGAGATATTGTTTGTTAATTCGAAATAATATTTGCCGAACCCTACCGGGCGGGGCTTTTTTCACTCCTTATGGACTGAAAATGTGTGCAAAATTACTCAAAAAAACGAATAACTTACCCATTTTTTTTACTATATGCCCCATATCTGCAAATTAATCCGAAAAATAGAACAATTCTGTATCGCCGCTTGATGACGACTGCAAAGTATCCTGATTGCTGAATAAAAAATTTTTTATAATTTTGCAAAAAAAATATAGAGGAAGATTATTATGCTTCCCTCCGGGGGTGTTCGGCCCGAAGGCGCTTGAAGAGTCAATGCGCCGGCCGCTCTGAGATCATACCCTTTGAACCTGATCCGGGTAATACCGGCGTAGTGAAGATTTTAATATGGAAAAATATTGCCTTGCGTCGCTTCTGCTCATCGCAGGGGGCGCTTTCCCCGTATTTGCGGACTCCAATCTCTCTTCCGTCGATACAACGTTTGTAGACACTATCCCTTCCGTTACTTTGGCCCAACTGGAAGTGTTGGGCAACCGTGCCACGGCCAAGACTCCCGTGGCTTTCTCCAATCTGAGTAAATCCGAGCTTAATCGCGACAATGACGGTCGCGATATGACCTATCTTCTTCAGATGACTCCCTCAATTACGGTCACTTCCGATGCGGGAGCCGGTATAGGATATACTTCCATGCGTGTGAGAGGTACGGATGGTTCGCGTATTAATGTCACCGCCAACGGTATCCCGATCAATAATCCCGAGAGTCATAATGTATACTGGGTAAATATGCCCGACCTTGCCTCTTCGCTGAGAGATGTGCAGGTGCAGCGTGGTGCCGGAACGTCTTCCAACGGTGCCGGTGCCTTCGGTGCGAGCGTGAATATGATTACGGATACTCCTTCGCGTGAGGCTTACGCTGAAGTGGATGGCGCTTACGGTTCCTACAATACAAATCGCGAGGCAATCCGTGTCGGCACCGGTTTGCTTGGTGGCAAATGGAGTTTTGATATGCGTCTCTCTCATCTTGGTTCGGATGGCTATATCGACAGGGCATCCTCCAAGCTCTGGAGCTATTTCGGGCAGGCCGCTCTCCGTACGGGCGGTACTCTCTTACGTTTACTCTCTTTCGGTGGAAAGGAACGCACTTACATGGCGTGGGATTACGCCTCACTTGCCGATATGGAGAAATACGGGCGTCGTTACAATCCTTGCGGAGAGTATATCGACTCCGATGGTAAGACAGCCTATTATCCCGACCAGTACGACAATTACGCACAATATCATTTCCAGCTTCTTCTATCTCAGCGTCTCGCCGATGGGCTGCATCTCAATGCAGCCGCGCATTATACATACGACGACGGCTATTATGACCAGTACAAGACAGGACGTACTCTGCAGGAGTATGGCCTCTCTCCCTTTGTCAATGCCGCCGGAGAGACTGTGAAGAAATCCGATCTTATCCGCCTGAAGAATAATCGCAATCATTTCGGGGGAGGGTATGTCAATGTCAATTATGCAGGGGAACGTATCGACCTTACTCTCGGAGTAGCTTCCACTGTATTCTACGGTCATCATTTCGGTCAGGTGAAATGGGTGCGTAATTATGAGGGGCCGTTGAATCCTCTCCAGCCTTATTATGACAACAACGGCCATAAGGCAGATGCCAATCTCTTCCTGCGTGCCAACTATGATATTGACTCTCGATTCTCGGCTTTTGCCGATCTCCAATACCGCCATATACGCTACACTATCAGCGGAGCGAGCGACAATTTCGATTGGAGTACGGGTGCGCCTTATGCTCTCCACGTCAATCGCCGTTGGAATTTCTTCAACCCCAAACTTGGAGTAAACTTCACATCGGGCCCTCATCGCGCATATATCTCTTGGGCTATAGCCCGTAAAGAACCGACCCGTGATAATTTTACCGACGGAGATCCCGGACGACGCCCGGAAGCGGAACGCCTCAACGATTTCGAGGCCGGGTATAAGTTTGCCAACTCTATCTTCTCCGCAGGCGCCAATCTCTACTATATGCTCTATAAGGACCAGCTTGTAGCTACCGGCGAGCTCTCGGATACAGGCAATCCCGTGAGTGTCAATGTGCCTGATTCCTACCGTATGGGTGTGGAGTTCGAACTTGGTGCACGTCCCTGCCGATGGTTTGACTGGAATTTCACTCTTACTCTCTCTCGCAACCGGATCAAAGACTTCACGGAATATATCTACGAAGATGAATGGACCAATCCCATCACATTCAATCTTGGTGATACTCCTATAGCCTTCTCTGCGGATCTTACTTTCAGCAACAGTTTCAATTTCTATGTGAAAGATTTTGAGGCTTCGCTACAGAGCCGATATGTAGGAAAACAGTATCTTACAAATGCCGGTAATTCCGAAGCTATGCTCAAAGCATACTTCGTCACCGATCTTCATCTGGCTTATCTGTTCCATAAGATCGGCGGAATCAAAGAGTTGAAAGTGGGCGTTGGTGTTTACAACATCTTCAATAATAAATACTTCAGCAACGGTTATGCCGGGGCGGGCTACTATATGGATGGCGACACTCCCGTAATCTACCGCTATGCCGGATATGCCGCGCAGGCTCCCGTAAACGTTATGGCTACCCTCTCATTCAAATTCTAAAGCTGATGACATTCTCACTCATTCTTCAGATACTCGGATTCTGCGTAGGCTTACTGTATCTCTGGTGGGAATACCATGCCGACCGCAAAGTATGGTTGGCCTCCGTAGTGATGCCGGCCATATCCATGTGGATCTACTTTTCCAAAGGGCTATATGCCGACTTCGCCATCAACATCTACTATCTCTTGATAGCCGTCTACGGCTTCATAGCCTGGAGTCGCAAAAGCTCCTCCGGGCGGCCCACGGAGAAATCCGTAGTGACCGAGGCGAAGTCCGCATCTCAATCCCCAACAGATAAACCGGCTGAGGATAAAGATGAGCTGAAAATCACGCGGACGCCCTTTCCCGTATGGGGAGGAATAGTAATGGCTACCGGATTACTGTGGGCCGGGATATGGTGGCTACTCTTCCACTTCACCGACTCCACAGTGCCCATAGCCGACTCCTTCACCACATCTCTCTCCATCATAGGTCTCTGGATGTTAGCCCGCAAATACGTAGAGCAATGGCTTATATGGTTCATCGTCGACATAGTAAGCGCCGTACTCTACCTCTACAAAGGCATCCCTTTCTACGCCATCCTCTACGCCCTCTACACCCTGATAGCCCTCCTCGGCTACCGCAAATGGCTCCGCCTAATGCCCAAGCCATAGCACCCCATCCCCTCATATTCTCCCCCCCCCGAAATAATTTATCCGCTAAAACAAAAATAGCCGGTTCTCATCCCGTGAGCAACCGGCTATCTCTTTTATAATCTACTTTTTCGGCGTATCGCTTTTGACTTTAGACTGTAAAGATGTTGCAAGGCTATCACTCGCTCCTTTTGATTGAGAGGCTGTTTTTATGACTTTCAAAGGTTTTATCGTATTCTTGCCATGCCTGTCTGCCGGTATATTTTCCTTCTTTACGTCTTTCTTCCCTACTGTTTTCGGGTGTGTTTTTGTATCGGTGTCTCTTTATTGGAAGCAAAGAAGGTATTGAAAGCAAATATGCCACCCCAAACCACGATGCCGAGAGCAACGACGATAAATATCCAAGTCAGCCATTTTTTCTTGGCTGATCCGGTGGAAATCCCGGCCATCTGCTTCAGCAACCCTTTGAGATTATCCTTAACTGTTTTTGGATGAGAAGAGGATGAGGCGTTACTTGAATCCTTTGGCAGAATATTCCCCGCAGTATCTTCCAAATCAGCCTCGGTATCTTCATTCTCTTCTGAGGATGCCTGAATAATCATGGAATTCTCCGATTTGCGCGCTATCTCCACTTCATCAATCGGAATGAGCCAACACGTATAGTTGTCACGTGTTTTGCCATCGCATATACTCTTTATTGCAGTGAGTTTCTGCTTGTCATTGAGACTATCATTTGCGAGGATCTCACATAAGTCTTCATTGGAGAGTTGTTCCAGCACTCCGTCACAACACAGGAAGAAATAATCTCCCGCCTCTATATCGTCAAACACATATTCATCAGCAGAATAGCGTTTGTCAAGATGCGGCTGCATGGCACGGGTGATCACATTCTTATGAGGAAACAGATGAGCTTCCTCCTCCGTCAGTTCTCCGGCTTTCAGAAGATCGTTCACAAGAGAATGGTCGGATGATTGATACAGTATTCCCCCTCGTTTTGTAGACTTATTGAAAAGACTCGGACGAATATGATAAATTCGGCTGTCGCCTATATGGGCCACAAGATATGAGTCATCGTTAAGGCATAGACAGGTCATGGTTGTGCCCGGTTTCTTTGCGGAATTGGTGTCTATACCGTCCAAAGCATCGTAAGCCAAAGAGAGTCCCGTATCGAATACATCAAGGTCAACCTTACGACAGGATGAGAGGTATTCTCCAAGAGCTGTGGCTGCCGTGCGACTTGCCACTTCTCCGTTGTCGTGGCCCCCCATGCCGTCACACATGATAAATACACGTGTGGCAGTATCGGCATGTTGCGGATAAAGGAAATCCTCTTGATTATCTTTGCGTCCTATTTCCGAGAAGCAAAGGGGTTGTCTGATTGTGATCATGGTAAGATTGTTATACTATCCGGGTGGCCTCGTCATCACACGATTCCAAAATGATGTCGGTAGTGCCGAGTGTCATCGTATCGCCGAAATTAAGAATAAGAATATCCCCTCGGTGGATAGGGCTACCGTTTAATTTAACGATATTTTTTGAATTTATTTCCACAAGATGATGTTCATAACCGGTCCCTTTTTTCACAACGTCAATAAGTACGTGCTGACGGCTCATGTACATATCCGTGCTTATCTTGATGTCGGCCGTGCCCGTTTGGGCGCGCCTCCCGATGATGTTGCGTCCCGGTTTGAGAAATTGTATCTCGTTGGTGGATTTTACACGAATTTGCCCGATATCCTTCCCGGTAGCGGGTGGCATCACCAATTGCGTAGGCATATCGTCGAAGCCTTGGACACCTCGGGCCTGGGAGCCACTCTGATATACGCTGGCATTGGCTTTGAAGTGACATTTAGGACACTCGATCACCATGTTCTGATACCCCGGCACTTCATTGAACGATAACTGCTGCCGGCATGCGGGACATACTATAAATATCTTTCCCATAGAATCATACCGACATTATGGAGTCGGAGTCGTTGATATAATCCGGCATATCATCGGCCGATGCAGTGAAAGTCTGACCCTCCTGTGCGGCCTGGGCTTGCAGAAGATCGGACACCTGCATACCGGCTTCCGAAATATCGTATACTTCCGACGGCTGAATCTGGCCGTCATAGTTGTCATCATGGATGGCAACGTCAATTGTGCCGCTATTGTCTACATCTACGAGCAGCACATGATCTCCCTCGCATTTTATGAGTGCTACATTCATCACATCCCCGTTGGGATTTTCTACAGCTTCAACTCCGAGCACTCGAATCTCATTGTCCGCAGGTTCGGGGGAGATCATCTCAGCGTTAGCGGGGATAACTTCCGGAGCTGCGACGGCATGAGAATGATCGTGTAAGGATACCTCATCCACATTGGTTGCAACATGTGCGGAATCGGAATGATGAGCCGGAGCCACTTCATTCACACGGTTTTGATAATCGGCTCTCTCCTCCATTGACATTTCATTCCATTCATTGGCAGTGTATGTGCCATAGAGTTTGCCGTTATATTCGAAGAGTCCTCCGGGTCCTACCTGTTCGCGAGCTTGAGAGAAAGCGTCGTTGAAGTTGTCGGCATCCACGTGAGCGTAGCGTATACCCTCATCATTAGCGAGGATAGCTTGTTCCGGAGAAGGGATATCCGTATCTTGGGAAGCATCCTCTTTAACTTCTTCATCCACAGGTATTTCTTCCGTCTTGGAAGTGGCATAGGCTGTAGCGCCTACACCGACAGCAGCTCCGGCTACAAATCCTCCGACACCTGCCGCCACGGTTCTCCCTTTCTTTTCGCTCTTTGCATCCGTATTTTCCTGCTGGGTAGACGCAAAGGAATCCTGAGTTGTACTGCAATTGTTCGTAGCCTGAGAATCCTTACCGGTAGAAGCACCTTCAGTATTGCAATTGCCTCCATCATTGATGAGGCGAGTAGTTTCGTTATCCATAATTTCAGAGAGTATTGATTTTGCGGCAAAGATAAAATAGGTTTCTCTGAAAGCCAAAAGTTTTCACTCCTGAATGATTAAACTATTGGATTGGATGATGAAATAGATTTACCTACGGAAAGAATTACTTGATGACAACAGATCTAACATAAAGTAATGTCCTTTTAGTTCGGTCACATAGCAAGATACGACCGATCCAAAAGGACCAATATAACTGAAATCTGCCCCTTAAGTGAGTCTGCGGAACTAAAATTAAAATATAGATTATTCTATAGGTAATTCATTGTTCAAGATAATTTGTTTTATCTTTTTGTCCGAAACGTTAGCGATATCACTTTTGTCATAGACATACAGAAACGTCACCTTTGACTTTTCTTCATCTATTACCATAGAAAGTGAAATTACTCGAGCTCCACCTCTTTTACCTTTCCCCTTAGACTTAATTGGCATCCTTATTTTTCGGATATTACTTCCCAAATCATCTCCAAGGTTCGGATTCCTAACAATCTCTTCACATAATGACTTTAAATCATCAGCAAATGATTTGTATCGCTTGGAAAGGACTTTAGCTGATTTCAGAAATTCGGGAGTATAGTCGAAAATTATAGCTGATCCCATAATGTATCTAAGGGAAAAGTTTTTCCCTCTTTAGCCTCCTTTGCTGATTGAGCTATTCCTGACAGTATCTCTTTAGCTTCTTTTGACGATGACAAAGAGAGCTGTAACTTATCAATGAGCCATTTCTTATTTTTTGTGGACAAAGAATCAATAATTATCCAAAGTCCATCCATAGATATGGTTGCGTTCATAATTTTAATAAATTATACGTAATTAAACCGATTATTATTGAAACGAATAATTGCCATTTCTTATTATCCAATAGTTCGGTAAAAACTTACGGAATCATTATATAAAGATTTGTTGCAGTTTTTTTTCAGTGCTATTGTTGCTATATTTTTACTCTTTTACTGTCCAAATATTAGCCTCGGTGGGTACCCCTTTGGCGAGTGTGTGAGTATATTCTCCGAGATAAAGGAAGTAATAATAGAGGGAATCGGGCTTAAGGCATTCAGCCGAAAGATAACGGTTGAGCGCACCTAATGGCATCATCAAGATATTACCATTCGGACCGATTATCTTATAGCCGTGCATACCATCCTCCTCAAAAGTTGACCAGCTGCAATGTTCAATCAGTTCCTCAAATTGCTTTGTTGTGGGCAAACGATGCTCAATTATGCCTCTTTCCTTCCATTTTTGAAGACAGTTCTTTACCTTGTGCGGCTCCTGTGGCCTGTGGAGTTATCCAGAACGACCACAGTCTCCTTGCGGATGCCAAGAGAGAAGTGCTCCATAAATTCGATGAACCTGTCGGAGTTTATGTTCTGCTCGGTGGTGAAACCATGATAGACACAATTGCGGTCAATCATTCCGAAGATATTGAGTCTTCCGCATTTATATACGGGCACACAGAAATCCTCATCTTTAAATTTCCATGCATAAGACACATACCCTTCGGTGCATACATGGCTTTCATCACCGTAATACAAGTTAATGAGACCCGACTCCCATTGATGTTCAAGCTCTTGCAAGAGTTCCTTCTTATAAGCGTACTCCTGCGGTGAGGGGATTTCCTTCGGACGTTTCCTTATACGTCCAAATCTTGCGCCATCGCTGATAAAAAATTCCTGAAGGCTCCGTCCTTGATTTATTTCCCGGTGGCTTCCTCCCAGGCGGCTCTGGCTTTGGATACACTCTGGCGATGCTGTCGGATTGCTTCCCTTACAGCCTCCGTGTCTTCCTTGGTACTGATGATGCGCTTGCGGCTATTCCCGGACTTGTTCCTCAGGCCGGCTATTCCATCGGTCTGGAACCTTTTTACCCAATGCATTACCCGCTGGTACGTTTGTACGGCCCGTTCTCCGGCGACGGCGTTGCTCAGACCATTTGCTTTGCCCAATACCATGAAGCATCGCATCCGGAATGAATGGGTGGAGCCATTCCAGTATCCATTTTTCAAGGCTGCTCTTTGCGCCTTTGTGATATTTATTTTCGTTGCTTGTCCTGAATATATGGAGAGATAAGTATGTGTAAGACAATAACGTTTGAAAATGAATTCCATTGTATTATTTTTTTAATAAAACATACTTAGTGTATAAAAGTTATTGATATTATATTTATAGATTTGTAATTATAAGTAAATTTTAGTAATGTACTTAAGTTGGATATAGTTAAGTTTATCGAACCTTTGCCTTATATAGCATAACAATTCTCCATACAGAGCCTTGAAATTGTTCTAATTTTGGATGGTTTGTTTGTTTGAGTGGAAGATGAAAGCTCTTAAGTTTGGCTCTTAACTGTGAAGTCTATATAACGTTATTTTTAATTATTCAGTTATCTGTTATTTTATTTTTGTTTTGGATCGGACTACACTTCTTAGAAAAATTTTGAGAATTAGGGGATTGCTAATTTAAAATAGTAACAACACATCCACGGATGTGTTGTTACTATTAATACTAAACTTAATTTTATTGTATTATTTGTAGAAAATAAATACGTTCAAGTCAAAGAAAATTGAAAACAACCATTTTGTTAAAGCAACGACAAGTGCTTTTAAGTTGTGTATCGAATTGTCCATTTGGAATTTGTACCACTACTCCTCTAACTGTATAGTTGCATATACTAATGCTTTGGCCCACTATAGAAGGGCAATGGAAAAGATAATAAAACTTATTATCACCATTGTTTTCGCGAAATTATATTGAATATGTTTACCGTGGCACATATTCAATAATTTAAAATGTCATCCTCATCTCGATGCATCATTGAACAGGATGTTTAATTCAATGATTGCTAATAGGTATGATGAACACAATAAGTATAAATAGGCTGATAAGAAGATTACTGGAGGTTCTGTAGGTATAAGGTAATATATTATATCTATTTTTTAATGATGAAATCATATTCATAAGAATATGTTCGCACAAATATGTGATTCTTATTTATTCCAATGATTTCGGGACCATTAGCAAGAGGAGTTTGGGATATAATACTACCATTATATTTATCAAGAATATAAAGAAAGTCAGGTTCGTCGGTGAAACCATATCCTGTGATGATATAGTCCCCATCAATTATAAAATTAGCATTGCAGACTAAAGATTTGCTCAGCCATTTTATTTTATTAGATTCCGTCTCCAATGCCGAAATATAGCCATTCATTCCGTGTGAACAAACGGCATATGTTCGATGATAAAATGAAAAATACAATATTTTATTTTGAAGAGTAAAATTGCTAATTTCAAAATTAATTAAATTTTTATTTGATTCTATGAATTGGGGAGGATAAATATAATTATCAAATTTATAATCAAATAGAACTTTATTATTTTCTTTATTGGTAATAAATAGTCGAATAGGTTTCGGTTCAGAGTAAGATTCTGTTTCGTAAGCAAAATAGTTGTATTGGTCATCTTGTTTCCAAAATCTGAGTTTTTGACCATTAATTACTAAAGGAACTGGTAGATCACATAGAGATTCTAATATGTCACTATAATCATCGCGACATGGTGAGGCGTTGAATAATGGTAAATAAGTTTCTATTGCGTTTCTTGAAATCCATTCTTTAATATATTCATCTGAATATATTAACTCTGATTCGATAAGTTTTTTTTGATTTACTTTCTTTATCTGTGGTATTGGAATAGATGAATAATAATTGGAGGTATTATAATTTGGTGCCTCCACAATGACAGGACTACTCATATTCATTTGTTCCTCTAATGAAATAATATTTTCCTTAGTTGGCACTAAGTTTGTAGATATCTCTGTGTCCTGAGTGGATTCTATGTTGAAAAAAGATATGAAAAGTAGTACAACAATAATGGTTATCCCCAATATTATAGAATACGATTTAGTTTTTTTTATATTTGTGTCTTTTGAAACTTTCGTTTCATAACCATCATTATGGAGATTAAGCGTCTCTATTTTTTGATTTAGTCTAATATTAGCCTTAGCTTCTATCTTTGGAGTATTATTACCGTGTGTTGGGGTAGGCTGAATGATTTGAGTATCTTCGGACTTCTCCATAGTCTTTATTTCGCTAACAAATATAGAGACGCTCTCATAGCGATTCTTTCTCGCAGAAGACATAGCTTTAGATAGAGCTTTCTGTAGATTCATTGGAAAACCAATAGGAAAAGTAATGTTTTCTTCTATTAAAACTGTTGCATGAGGAGGAATTGTATTTGAGATTAAGTAGTATAGAGTGGCTGCCAGGGAGTAGACATCGGTTTGTGGAGAGAAACTGGTGATGGCTCCGGCATTGTAAAGCTCAATAGGTGAATAGCCGTGGCTTACGCCCTGCATAAGTGTGGAGGTGGCATCCCCCTGGGCATCATATTGCTTGGAGAGGCCGAAATCGATGAGGATTGGCATGTTATCGGCACTCCTCACCATAATATTGGCAGGTTTTACATCGAAATGAGTCATCTGACGCGAATGGATGTACTCCAGCGCCTCTCCAACCTTGGTGATATAGCCAACAGCCTTCTCTTCCGACATAGGACCGTCACGCTTCACCATCTGGTTAAGGTTCTCCCCCTCGATATAGTCCATCACATAGTAGGCCGTATTATTCTGCTCGAAAATATCGTGAATCTTAATGATACCGGGATGATCAAGTTTGGCGATATTTCTGGCCTCTTTCAAAAAGCGGGCCTTAAGTTTTCCGATAGTCTCGGCATTATTCTGCGTGCCGAGAGTGAGATGGCTCGTATTGTCGCGTCCGCAGAAATCCTTTGGAAAGAATTCCTTAATAGCGACCATCTTTTCGAAATAAATATTCTCCGCAAGATAGGTTATTCCGAATCCTCCCTGCCCGAGGATACGGAGAATCCGATATTTACCGTTCTGAAGCTCTGAACCTTCTTTAAGCTGCATAATAATTTGGTGGAAAGGTGTTAATAATCGTTGACGTTTTCTGTATGTTTATTACTAATCATATGGAGTATATTCAACATCCGCAGTAGAATCAGAGGTTGGCAAAACCCACACAGTATCGTCAACAACTTCATAAGCAACGACAGTATCACTATCTACTGCATAAGGTGAATCTTCGGAATTTGAGTGTCCCGTAGATTGAATTATTATGAATATAACTATGATTGCAATGAGTCCACCTATTATCGCATAAAGAAAACTATTATCTTCTTTATTTTTGGTAGGCTTACTATTTGAGTAATTATAATCGGAGGAATAATTCTCTGTAGAAGTTCGGGTGTTATCGGTTATAATACGAGTCTCCTCACTGTAGGGAGGTGCGGGAGATTTAGTTTCTTGATATGTCGAAACACTTGGATTTGGAATGCCCTTTAGTAGGCTAAGAAAGGCTGAGACGGAGGGGAGGCGTTTCGTACGGGAGAAAGCCATACCTTCTTCAATGGCTTTTGCAATTGAAGGGCTTATTCCGGCAGGGAGATTAAGACCTTCCTCGATTAATTGGGAAGCGGTATGAGGTGTGGAGCCGGTAAGGAGATAGAGAAGAGTCGCTGCCAGGGAGTAGACATCGGTTTGTGGAGAGAAACTGGTGATGGCTTCGGCATTGTAAAGCTCAATGGGAGAATATCCATGGCTTACTCCCTGCATAAGTGTGGAGGTGGCATCCCCTTGAGCGTCATATTGCTTGGAGAGTCCGAAGTCAATGAGGATTGGCATGTTATCGGCCCTCCTCACCATGATGTTCGCAGGTTTGACATCGAAATGAGTCATCTGACGCGAATGGATATACTCCAGCGCCTCACCCACCTTGGTGATATAGCCAACAGCCTTCTTTTCCGACATAGGTCCGTCATACTTCATCATCACGTTGAGGTTCTCCCCTTCGATATAATCCATCACATAGTAGGCCGTATTGTTCTCCTCGAAAATATCGTGAATCTTAATGATACCGGGATGATCAAGTTTGGCGATATTTCTGGCTTCTTTCAAAAAGCGGGCCTTAAGTTTCTCTACAGTCTCGGCATTATTCTGCGTGCCGAGAGTGAGATGGCTCGTATTGTCGCGTCCGCAGAAATCCTTTGGGAAGAATTCCTTAATAGCGACCATCTTTTCGAAATAAATATTTTCCGCAAGATAGGTTATTCCGAATCCTCCCTGCCCGAGGACACGGATTATCCTGTATTTTCCGTTCTGAAGCTCTGATCCTTCCTTAAGCTGCATAATATTAGTCTCTTAGAGCATGAATTAACCAATTACCAATAGGTCCTCCGAGTCCTATTATTATGAAACCCCAGATTTGGGCTGTGGAGGGCTCGTCAAAAATACTGAATATAAGAGCCCATACTGCAATCCAAAATATTGGAAACATGGTAGATGTGTTGTTAGTGTTATTTTATACAAAGTTAATCCAAGAGCAAAGTTTAATCATTGGCTGTCGGCTGATGATGGATGAAATGGCGGTTTTAATTGACCAAACCTATTTCTTGTTATATTTCACGATGACGAGATTGTCGGGAAAATTACCCCACATTACAGGATGTTGCTTACCCTTCGATAATTCCGTTACTCCCGAAGAAACATAATTATAAAGTTCCTTAGCTGTGATTGCCTTATCTCCGTTGGTATCCGCCTTCCCCCGGAGACCATGAAGAAGGAAGTTGGTGAAATATCCATTGGAAAGGAGAGGAGATTCTATAGAGTATTCATTACCACGTGATGATAGGAAAAGCAGAATATTGCCCGGCTGGGGATTTGGGGTTGTCTTGCTCTGTCGGATTGCGCCGCTGTTGCAGGCATCTGCAAAAATGAATTTATCTTTGGCTTTCGACCGACTCATTACCTTTATCACATCCGCATAAGTGAGACCGTCCTCTATCTTTTGCATTTCATACGGACAGAACCCACCCGGATAGCCATGCCCGCTGAAATAAAATATAATCTTATCTCCGGCTTTGGCCCTGCCGAATTGGTCGGCGAGTGATTGGAGAATTCTTGTTTTGGTGGCATATCTTCCTGTGACGGTTATTACATTAGGAGTACCGTTCTTATAGAAATCAGCCACGGCTTTAGCATCTTTCTCCGTCTTGATAAGAGTCTTCACCTTAGGATTTGCATACTTCCCGATCCCTACACATACCACATACGTCTCTCCTCGGGCAAGCAGAGGGAGAATACCCACCAGAATGGCTAAAAAGAGTTTACTTTTCCACATACTTGCATTTGCAATAGGGACATGACTTATGATTGCGCAGAAGCATCTTATAGTTTTTTGCGAGTAACGATCGTCCGCAAGCCGGATTCGGACATACCCATGCATCGTCAAACTCATCCTGACGTCGCTGTCTGTCTTCCGCCGTCTCTGCATTCTTCATACCCGTGAAGCTGTAGATATTACCTAAAATACCTATTGCTGTCATTGCGTATCCTACGGGTCCGCAGAAATATATCAACGGCATGGCACACATTGTGAAGATACCCATTCCGGTACGGATAAGATTGATTTTTCGCTGCTCATTCGATTTCTCAATATTGGTCTGATTGAAATCCTCCCATACTCGTTTGAGATGAGCTATATTGAAAGTCTTAATTTCCTTTTGGGAAGATTGAGATGATGGAGTGGAGGTTTCCGATGTTGAGATTCGTCGGTCGGAAGCTGTGCATCTCTGCTGAGGTGTCGCCCCGATAAGGTCGGCAAGTACGGCGGAATATGAGCTTCCCAATTGGATACGGCTGCCGGATTGAGCCGTAGCTTTCAAGATATCGCGTCCGTCAATTTTAGTGCCGTGTTGGCTAAGGTTTTCTACGGTATAGGTTCCGTCGGGATTTACCGTTACTTTACAATGTTGCCGGCTGACGGTAGGATCTGTAATTTTTGTTTTCTGAGTGCCTTGTCGGCCAATTATAATTTCCATTTGCAATACTAATGATTAAGTAGCGTTATTCTTTGCTGCTTGGTCGGTAAATTTCAGTTGGATGTGTAAAGATGTTTGAGGTTTTTCAAAGCCTCTTTTGAGATTGATAATTCCAAAATCAGTGGAGATACAAAATCGGACAGCATGAGTTTCTGTTTTGGAATATTGATCTGAAAAATGAAACGGCGATTAACAATGAAGCGTTTCCCGATGCGGATAAACAAAGGGTCCTCACCTCGGAATCGTTCGGAAATCAGTTGCTCGATATTTACCAGGCTTGTGAGGAGTGTGGCCTTCGCGCCGTTGATGAATACGGCATGGCAGTAATTGGAATCCGATTCGAAATAAGCCACTTTTTCCAATTTTACCTTTATCATCTCATCCCTCGTATTGAAGAATAGGGTGGTTTCCGATGCTTTCAAGTGTGTCATGTTTCGTGCTGACCGTGATGCCCTTAGACCCCGGGAGGAAAGAAGAATTCATATACAAAAAAAGCGGGGAGTCTCATTGTTGCTCACTCCGCTGTTCAAGGCCTTAGGACGTGCCCAACTCACCGGATTGAGCAACGGACTCCACGCTGTATATGTATATACCCCAAACCCATTCCAAGCGGGAATGCTTGAAATGAGCCCGAGTCGGTATATTACATACCCCGTGGCGTCTATTGCTGCCGTGTCCCGAAGTGAGTAGTCAGAGTGTCCTAAGTTCTGAACAGTTTGGAACAAGCGTCAATACACGCTTTTTACTATTATTTCTCCCGCTGACCGATATGTGTCTACTCTTAGACATACCCACAGCGTGGAATATGAGAAGTTGGCCTAAACCCGTTTATGAATGTGCGTATTCACTAAGTTTAGTGCCCTTCGATAATACAAAGGTAAGTATTTTTTTCGATTCTACAATTTTTCGGACTAATTTATTAGTCAATCCTTGGATTACTTTCGTATCCACTGTAGTCATATCACAAGCGAGATTGGTTAGCCGAAAATCCGAGCAATCATCTCGTCAGAGAGACCGGCTTTTCTCGCAGCCTCAATATTCTTAATTCGTTCTTCTTCACGGCCTTCTCCACTGTGAGATGGTCGGTAGAAGCCGCGTCAAAAAAATCCTCGTACAATCCGCTCTTGTACGGTCTTGAATCGCGTGTCATGTTCTTATGATAGAAATAGTTATTTAGAAAGGTAGGAGAAATCGGAGCCACGCATAGCGGCGTCGGCTGGAGAGATAAGTGTGGTCATGGCCATATCTATAAGCTTCGCGTTCGAAGGAGATGTTGCGGTAAGCCTTCTCCCAATTGAGATAGCATAAGAGTCTTATAAGCCATTCAATTAAGTAGAATAAGTAAAAGGGGAGGTAGAGAAGTTCGCGTTGCTGAACAGAATGTATACGTTCATGATTGATAACATCCGCGTCAATCCAACTCGGATCCTTTACCCATATCATCCCGAACATATTCATAGCATACCTCTTCGGCATCCATCGGCATTTAACAATCTTCATTCTTAAAAGCAGTTAAATCCCGGAGAGGATATCAGCTACGAGAGTATATCCGGCGCCCGTAAGGAAATTATCGGAAACGTACAGGGGATTAGCGCAAGATTTCCCTTCCTCCATAACGGAGAGAGGGGTATATATGTCAATGTATCCGATATTATCCCCGGCTGCAGCCATCTTTGCCAAGGCAGAGTTGAAAGGTATTGTGAGAGTGCTGTCAAGTTCGGGTTCATTGCGTGGTATCAGCGAGAGAATCTCGATTCCGGTAGTGGACGCAGGAGCATATTCCCTGATGCATTCAATCCATTTGCGATAACCATCAAGAATCTTTCCAGTGTCTGACTCCGGAGCATAGAGTTCTTCCGTTCCGGCATATAGCACTATCTTGGCCGGAGCCGCTTTATTACCATTAGCTCCGAAGATAGCATCCGTATTCTCAATCCATTTATCCATTGAGAGACCACCATATCCCCAACCCGTGCCACGGTTTTTTACATTCGGTCGGTCCAACAGTTCCCGCCATTCGCCGCCATGAATCATCTCATCTCCCAATATAAGAATATCATTCGATGCCACAGGATAGGCACTGAAATAAGTGTTACGCATACCGAATGAATTCCAATCGATGCCGCCATTATCCTCAGTGATATCAGTTCCGAAAACGGGTTTCAGACCGGTATATTCCGAAATTGCATCCAACCATAAAGCATATCCTCGCGCCGAAAGATGCAGACCGTCATAAGAAATATCCTTACTTACGATACCGCTCAACAGATCATAAAGATCTATATATACCGCGCCTGACTCCTCCACTTGCGGTTTCACCTTAGCGTTAGTATCCCGAATAGCGTCAAGGGTGCGGATACCGTTATCACTCGGAAGAATCGACTGAACATACACCTCAGTCTGAGGCGACTCCCGTCTTATCCGCTTCACGATAGCCGTAATCCTGGCCGCCACACTGTCAGGGCTGCAAAGCTCCGGATTGCCGAGATCATTAGTTCCGATTCCTATAAATACTTTTGCCGGATGAAGTGAAGTGACGATATCCGTATTCTCAAGTAATTCCACCGTCATGGCTCCGGATACTCCGCGATTCAGAACTCTCGGATCATTCCCCAAGGCCTCGCTCCATTCAAACATATTGGTGATTGAATTCCCGAAGAATACAATGGCATTCTCCCGGCCGGGCAATACCCTGAACTGTTCAAACCGATGAGTGCGAAACGGCGTCATGGCCATTACGCCGATTGCCATAATCATTGATAGCGAAAGGAAAATAGAGCGCAGTTTCATGATTTCAATATGATTATAATATTTAGATCCGATCCCTCAAGAAATAGCCTGGAGAATTATTCAGCCCGGGCCTTGGAGTTTTCAATTCCGATACCGAACAGGGCATAGTCATAGATAGCGGGATCATCCGGACGGTACCTCCGGAGAGTCTCCATCACCTCCTCCACACTTTTGCGGTCGTTGGCCTTACGGGTGAGCAATCCAAGATCGCGGGCCGTATTCCCTACATGTACATCCAGAGGAATGAAAAGTTTACTCTTCGGTATACTCTTCCATACACCCATGTCTACAATCCCATCGTCTCTCACAAGCCAGCGCAACGCCATATTGATACGCTTAAGAGCCGTAGTCTTCAGATTTACAGGGAGACATTGCGAACAAGTCTTGCCATCATTTTCAGCGCACATCACTTTCTGCAACTCTTCCACGAATTTCCAAGAAGGAGCCGCATCATCGCCCGCCTTCACAGCCGCACAAAATGCATCCAGACTGCCGTAATCGGAGAAGACTTTGCGCAATCCCCGCAGAAAATACTGCAAATCCGAAGCAAACATAGTGCGATGAATATTCATACGCGGATCAAGCTCCTCATACCCTTCGTCCATTACGTAGTCAAAAGGGCGTTGCTCCATAAGCGAAAGCATACGCTCCGCATCACGGCATATCATGTTCCGGCGTCCCCAGGCAATGATAGCCGAAAGGAAAGCCACAATCTCTATATCCTGCAACTTCTCAAACCTGCGCGGAAACTGCACCGGATCCTCTCCGATAAACTCGGGAGTATTGATTCTGGCAGCCTCGCGGTCAAGAAAATCCTTCAAATCCTTATCGCTGAAATCTCTCATAGTTTCAATACTGTAGGTTGTGATTCTCTATTCATTCTGTCAAGTGCGGTCACTACGAAAGTCAATCCCTTAGTAGCCTCCTTGGAATCTTCATCGGCCACAAGCACACGGTTCATCGGAGTAAGAGCGATTATGGTCTGAGGATCGTCAAGGTTATCGGCAGCCTCGCCGGGGAAGAACTCATACACCACATATCGCACTGCATCCGTAGCTTTCTGATCTCTGCCATGTGCAGGATTATCCCAGCATAGGAATGTCTTGCCGTCATGATGCTCCAGTCGCAGTTTGGTGACGGGAGCCGCACGACGGTTGTCATCACCGTAGGCCGGAGGAAGTGCGATAGTACTCTGATGAGTGGAGGCCAGCCGATCTGCCACACCCTTGAGATTCTCAGTTACCCAATACCCGTGCCACCAGATATTTCCTTTCACATTGGGCAGTTGACGCGATAGCTCCACCTTTGTGTCAAGCTCATCGGCACGCTTCGCCTTCGGATCGGCATTATTCATAGTGCAACGTACATCCTGCCCGATATAGATATCCACACCATTAGAATTGTCGTTCCACCATTTTGCCAATCCTCTGCTCGGAGCTACATCCCTGTCGAGAGTCCAGTAAAGCTGAGGGGCGAGATAATCTATCCAGCCCTTCTTGGCCCAAAGGAGCACATCGGCATAGAGGTCGTCATAATTCTGCAATCCGTTGCTGTCGCTTCCGCGAGGATCGCTCTTCTTATTACGCCAGATACCGAATGGAGAGACTCCGAATCTCACCCATGGCTTGATTCCCTTGATAGTGCCGTGAAGCTGCTCTATAAGAAGGTCAACATTATGACGTCGCCAGTCATTCCGGTTCTGTCCGTTGCCAAACTTCGCATACGAAGCATCATCATTGAATTTCACACCCTTCACCGGATAAGGATAGAAATAATCATCGATATGGATACCATCCACATCATAACGCTTCACGATATCTTCCACCACTTCACAAATGAAGTCGCGGTTCTCCTGATAGGCAGGATCAAAATATACCTGACCGTTATATTTTACAAATCGGTGAGGCTCCTTCTTCGAAGCATGGTCGGTCGGAAGTACCTCCTTCGCATCCGATGTGACACGATAAGGATTAAGCCACGCATGAAATTCCATTCCTCTCTTGTGAGCCTCCTCAAGAGCATACTCCATAGGATCCCACATAGGGGAGGGTGCCTTCCCGCGTTTACCGGTGAGCCAAGTGGTCCACGGTTCCAACTCACTCTTATACATAGCGTCGGCAGTAGGGCGCACCTGGAAAATCACGGCATTGCACCCCGCGGCCTGAAGTTTGTCAAGCTGATCATGGATATAAGCCTTGGCCTGTTCCGTACTCTTGTTCTGCCATTGCGACTGCCCGATAATATGGAGCCACGCTCCGCGAAACTCCCTCTTCGGATTCTCCTGAGCCATAGCGACACCCCCGCTTGCTCCGCAGATCAAAGCGAGCGCAGCCATAGTCATCTTAATAAATATCTTAAAAAATCTCATCTGAAATATTATTCGTATGCCGTCATGAAATTCAATCCGGATAGCATGATATACTAAAACAGCTGACAAAATTAATCATAAAATGTTTAATTTTGCCAGCCGTTTCGTATTATTTAACACGCAGTCAATGCGTGAGCCGGAATATTTACTTATTGAATATCTTCAAGTAGCTCGGTGCCCATCTCCTGACCTTTTCGTTCGGCACGTATGCCTTGCTTCATCCATACAGGCATCGGGGCGTCTTTCAGATAATGGTCGAAGAATTGCTGCAGACGAATCGTGATATCCTTACGGTTCTTTCTCGCGCGTATATTATGGGCCTCTCCATTGTATTGAAGCATCCACACCGGTTTCTGCAGACGACGCAGACACATGAAGAGCTCTATACCTTGATACCAGGGCACAGCACCATCGGCATCATTGTGCATGATAAGCAGCGGAGTCTCCACTCTATCGGCATGGAACACGGGAGAATTGGCGATATAAAGCTCCGGAGCTTCCCAAAGAGTCTTGCCGATGCGGCTCTGTCCCTGCTCATACTGCGACTGGCGCGACGAACCGCTCTCCCAGCGGATACCACCGTAGGCGCTCGTCATGTTGGAGACGGGAGCTCCACTGCCGGCACAAGCAAACATATTGGTGCGGGTCACAAGGAAAGCTGTCTGATATCCGCCCCAGCTCTGCCCGTCTATGCCGATACGCTCCTTGTCGATCCAGGGATACTTCTTACAAAGGTCTTCCACACCGGAACAGATATAATTGTAAGCACTCTCGCCGGGCACACCGGGAGTGTAGTGCACATCAGGCACAAATACCACATATCCGCGGCTCACATAGAAGGGATAGTTCACCCAGCTCCAAGAAGGTTCCATTGTGTAATGGCGATAGAGTTCTTCAGAATTGGTCTCATAGAACACTACCAGCATCGGATACTTCTTATCCGGATCAAGATTCTCGGGAGTATAGAGCACACCTTCCGTCAAGTCGCCGTTGTAGGCATGCCATTTCACGAGTTGAGCGTCTCCCCAGCTATATTCGGCCATCTGAGGATTTGCGTCCGAAAGACGTTTCATACCCTTGAAATCATCACCTTTGGCCACATATACCTGCGGACACTCGCTGAAATTACCCTTTGCGAAGGTATACACCGGCGCATCCTTGGCTTCGCGTACCTGTGTGAAAGCATACTCGTCAAGCACTAAAGTCTTGGGCTCGGCAGCTCGCGATGAATATTTCGAAGTTGCGAAACCGTTCTTCTTGGTGTCATAGCTGAAAAGCTCGAGAAGCATCCGGTCGCCCTGTGCGAGACTTCTCTTCTCCGGATCAGTGTTAAGATAGCGGTAACGAAGATTATCCTTCCGCCCCTTTCCGGCTGTCAGGCATACCGGCTGACGCTTACCTTTCGGGTCAACGCTCCAGATATCATGGCGGTCATAAATAAGGAACGCCTCGTCATTGTCGGCCCATCCCGCGGCGCCATACTGCTCCGGATTCATAGGATGATCGTCATCCTCCATCCATACGGGGAAGGGGATTGCGGAAGAGATATCGGCCGTAGTTCCGTCGGTAGTGTCATAAGCATACCAAGTCTTGTCGGCATACCATACCATATATCTTCCCGCAGGGGATACTTCACCCTCTCCGGCAGGAAGCTCTCCGATTTTCTCACGTTTTCCGTCAGCGACGTTCACTGCGTAAGCGGCGGTAGGAGCAAGATAATCCCACTGACGCTGTATAATATTATCCTCCGGGTCAAGAAGAAGAGCCCAATCACCGTCCCAACGGTCGGGCACTTTCACATCTGCTTTCTTATCATTGGAAATTAGAGTGGTACGCCCAGAAGCTATATCTACCACGAGGGGACACCCCTTCTTCTTCCATTTATCGAGATTTATATTCTCCTGCGGGGGAGTATATGGCGCATCCCATACCCATATATCAAGTTTCGCACGTTCGAAATCCACGATAGTGGTATCATCGGGAGCGATATAAGGGGCCACATCCACTACCACACGACGTCCGTCATGAGAGAACACAGGCACCGAATACTGATTCGCTACCAACTCATCCCCATGCTGCGCGCGGATCATCTCCTCACGTTTTTTTGCCAGACGAGCTTGTTCCTCAGGGTCTGACACATGAGGCATCTGGAGATTCTGTGCCGGTCGCTGCCAAGTGGCTACTGTCAGTCTCTCGGTAGGTGCCGATGCTTTCGACAAATCGGAGAGGAAGAGATCATAACGCGGAGTTCCTGTCTTGGCCGAATCAGTCGTAGCGGTAAAGGCGAGCATAGAGCCCTCCTCATTGAATACGGGGCGGCCGTAGGCCACCTTCCCGGTATCCACAGTCACAAAAGTAGTGTCGGGGAACGAGAAGACGCTCATCCCGTCAGTGGCGAGAGTGTCGAGGCCGTTGTCAAAGGTGCTGAAGGCCAATCTCTTTCCATCCTTGGAAAAAGCATAATCTTTTACCCATTTCACTACTTTGTTGGTCCCTGCGCGAAGATTGCGCACTGTCATCGGGCGTCCGGCCTCCTTATCTGCCAAAGCCTTGGGAGAGATTAGAGTGGTGTCGGCCGAAAGCCACGCCACCCATTCTCCACCATCCTTGCCGATACGGTAAGAAAGTACATCCGGTACACGAGTTATGGAGCCATCGCGAAGATTCACCATCACGAGTGAATCCTGCGGCATCTCATGATCTTTTTTCTTGTCGATTTTTGCCTTGCGTGTAGCTTGGTAGAAGGGTTTCACGAGAGCGAGAGCCCAATCCCCGGAGGCTGTGAAGGCCGGAGTATAACCGCGTGGAATGTCGATACGTTTACCTGTCTTTGTATTGTAAAGTGTAAGTACGGCATCTCCCTCCTGCGGCACAGTGGAGAATGCAGTCCACTCTCCATTGCGCGAGATAGTATTATTCTTCACCGACTGCCATGAATCGAAAGCGTCATGGTCGAGTGGTCGCTTGGCAAAAGCTCCGGAAGCCGCCATAATAACTGCAGCTCCCAGAATTATATTTTTGTTCATTATGAGGTTAATTCGGTATTACGGAAATATGTTGCTGATGCAATAATCCCTTTATCAGTCCACCTTATGGAGGTCATGACCCATACGCTCCTTTTTGGTGTGCATATAGAATCGGTTGTAATCATTGGGAGTCACTTCCAAGGGTACATTCTCCGTAATCTCCAGGCCGTAACCCTCCAATCCGATACGCTTCACGGGATTATTGGTCATAAGACGCATCTTCTTGATACCTAACATATTGAGAATGTTGGCACCCACGCCGTAGTCACGTTCGTCAGCCTTATGGCCGAGATGCAGATTGGCATCCACTGTGTCCAGACCATTCTCTTGAAGCTTGTAAGCCTTGATTTTATCCATCAAGCCTATGCCACGACCCTCCTGATTGAGGTATACCACGGCTCCGCGCCCCTCTTTCTCAATCATCTCCATAGCGAGGTGAAGCTGCTCACCACATTCACAACGCTGCGAACCGAATATGTCTCCAGTAGCGCAAGAGGAATGTACACGTACCAGCACCGGTTCTCCATCGGAAACGTCACCCTTGATGAGCGCGATATGTTCCAGTCCGTTGTCATTCTGACGGAAAGGGATAAGGCGGAAATGACCGTAAGCTGTAGGCATATCCACTTCTTCGCCCATCTCGACTACAGCGTCATGCTTCAGGCGATAGGCGATAAGATCGCGTATACTGACGAGTTTCATACCCCACTCATCGGCACGCTTTCGAAGTTCGGGGAGACGTGCCATTGTGCCGTCATCGCTCATGATTTCCATAAGAGCTGCGCAAGGGTGCAACCCTGCGAGGCGTGCGAAATCCACAGCTGCCTCCGTATGGCCCGCACGCTGGAGCACTCCGCGATCCTGAGCATAAAGAGGATTTATATGGCCGGGACGTCCGAAAGTGGAAGGCTCTGAATTCGGGTCGGCGAGAGCACGGATAGTAGCGGCACGGTCATTAATGCTCACGCCGGTAGAGCATCCTTCGAGTTTATCCACCGTCACAGTGAAAGGAGTGCCGAGCACACTGGTGTTGTCGCTGACCTGGCGCTCAAGTTGAAGCTCCTCGCAACGCTTGTTGGTGATAGGCACACAAAGCACACCACGCGCATTCTTGAGCATGAAGTTCACTTGCTCGGGTGTGATTTTCTCAGCGGCGATGATGAGATCGCCCTCGTTCTCGCGGTCTTCGTCGTCAACCACGATGATGAATTTTCCCTCACGGAAGTCGGCGATAGCCTCTTCGATAGTGTCTAACTTTATTTTTGTATCCATGGAATAGGTAAGAATTTTTTCAGTTTTTATAAATATGTCAGGTCGTTATGCTTAATTTTCTTCGGCCTCGGCTTCCGCCTTTTTCTCTACTACGAAGATAGAGAAATTCACACTGCCGTAGCTTCGGTGTTCACGGAAATAGGGGAGATCCGAAAAGTCATAAGCCTTGGAATGTTCGATTATCACCACTGTGCCCTCTTTCAGCATATCCGAGCCGAGTATCAGCCCGGGCACCTTCCCGAAGTCGGGATGATTATAAGGCGGATCGGCGAAGATAAAATCAAACTTCTCCTTGCACGAGGCCACGAAGCGAAACACATCGCCCCGTATCACTTTCAGATTCTCATCGTTGAGCCGGGCTACAACACTGCGAATGAAATTCGCCTGATTCGCGGCCATCTCCACACATGTCACGCTGCGGCATCCTCTTGAAAGAAATTCAAGCGATATGGCTCCGGTGCCGGCAAAAAGATCGAGGGCGGTCTTCCCCTCGAGGTCGTAGCTGTTTTCCAGCACATTGAATATATTCTCACGGGCGAAGTCGGTAGTGGGACGCGCTGTGATATTGCGCGGCACATCAAACCGGCGACGACCATATTTACCTCTGATTATTCTCATTTTTCAGTATGGTCTATGAAGTTATTACGGGCGGCGCAGAAAGTGGCTGCCAAAGGCAACGGAGTGTCCGACTCCACTCTCGGCACCATCGTGAGCATCACGAAAGAGAGGTATTCCCGCATATCGCGTGCTATGTTCTCGCGTAATGTGCGGTCGCCGGAGAGGCACACTTGTGCCTTGGCCGGGTCAACCCCGTACACCTCAAGCAGATTGAAAGCATGCCAGATGATATCTGTCTCCGCTTCCCATCTGTGAGTGGAACAATGCAGGAGATTCTTTCCGGAGAAAGCTATCAGATCGGCCTCTCCCTCGCGGATATCGATATAAAGCCTCACATCGTCGGCGGCGCGTCCGGCAAGATTCCTTACCAGCACACTCTGATGAGAGGAAATACGTGTGCCGGGGAACGTACGTCCCAGAAAATCGCGCAGACCGGGCACAAGTGCATACAGACACAGTTTTTCATCACAATCATCGGTGATGAATTCTGTCTCCATTCCCGGCCACACCTGTCCGAACCATTCTTCGCATTTCTCTTCAGGATTATCTTCGGTCAGAGCCTTTGGCACCCAAAGACATTTCTCCGTCTCCACAATTATATCGGCCGAGAAATCATCGAGCACTCTTGGATGGTCATATACTGCATTCTCGATACGGGAAAGAAGACCTTCCGGCTGTCGTTCCCAACGTGATGCAAAGAGTCGCCCCACGGGAATAGTGGGGTCCTCGGTGCTTTTGAGCCAGGCTGATATACCCGTCTTGCCGAGATAGATTATGAGTCGCCATTGTCCGGTGTCAGAGAGGTCGAATCCTCTCTGGCGACGATTGTCCTGCTCTATATCCATATTCATTCAGGGCAAAATTAGTAATTATTTTTCAATCGCGGCCCTTGCATACCCTTGCCGTGGTGCTTTTTTTGTAATTTTGCTCCATGAATCTCAATCGCGAAATACTCCGTCTGTCGATCCCTGCCATAGTAAGCAATGTCACGGTGCCACTTCTCGGCCTGTGCGACACTGCTATCTCCGGACATCTCGGTTCAGCCGTTTTTCTCGCTGCCATAGCCGTTGGGTCGCTCATGATAAGCGTGCTCTTCCGCCTCTTCGGATTCTTGCGGATGGGCACCACCGGCCTTACCGCCAATGCATTCGGACGCAAGGATGCGTGTGCTATCCGTGAAGCCTTCTCTCGTTCTCTGTTTCTTGGCTTTATCCTTGGCTTTTCGATGGTGATATGTCAATACCCCCTTCTGCAAAGTATGCTTTGGCTTGTAGGTGCTGATCCGGATACGGCCCGTTACGCCACTTCCTATTTCAATATCTGCATATATGAAGCTCCCGCCCAGATGGCTATAATGGCTATATCGGGATGGCTTGTGGGAATGCAATCCACTGTGCGCGCAATGATTGTAGCCATATCGGTAAATGTAGTCAATATCATAGCCAGCTACCTTTTTGTATTCCCGCTGGGGATGGGATTCACGGGTGTGGCCTACGGTACACTTCTTTCCAATTGGTTCGGATTCGCGCTTGCCATGATTCTTGCGATGGGATTGGCTCCCGAGGGAGGATTATGGTGTGGATGGAGAGCCCTTTTCAAAGGAGGCGGGATGAAAAAATTCTTCTCCGTCAATTCCGACCTTTTCATCCGCTCGGCCTGTGTAATGGCTGTGACGATGGCCGTTACGGCCTACAGTGCCCGTTTAGGTGCCGTGGCATTGGCCTCTAATGCCGTAATGCAGCAATTCTTCACATTTTTCTCCTTCTTTATGGACGGATATGCGTTCACCGGAGAAGCTCTCTGCGGACGCTTTGCCGGAGCGCACAATATGGCGATGCTCCGCAAATCGGTCAGATACCTCCTCCGGTGGTCGGCGGGAATAGCTGTTGTGTTCTTAGGGCTTTACCTGATTGGATGGCAGGGAGTGGTGGATATGCTCACAGATGATATTCCCGTGCGTGAATTTGTGGCACAGTATCATCTATGGATCATACTCATCCCTCCTGTCACGGTTGCCGCCTTTATCTACGATGGTTTCTTTATAGGAGTGACACGCACACGTTCCATGCTCGTTGCCACTCTCATTGCTTCACTATTGTTCTTTGCCGCCACACTTCCGGTCTTCCGGGGTTATCATCATGGTGGTGACACGTTGCTGATCGGCAGTATTTCGGCAATGGATATCATCTGGGCCTCTTTCCTGATTTATCTATTGGCAAGAGGGATGATATTGGCAGTGATATGGCATCGTTCGCTTGGAATGCGGACGATATAAGAAATCAGAACGCACGCTCTATGAGCGCGGAAAGCTCAGCCACACTCTTCTTTCCGCTTTCACGCATCAGTTCCTCCCCCTCTTTGAGGAGAATATAAGTGGGGTAGGTATGGATATCGTACTGATGTGCCAGACGATGGTCATACGAACCGTTCACACGAAGCACATTGACTCTCTCTCCAAACTTGGAGCGAATCTCTTCGATCACATCATTCACTTCATTATCGCCTGTTTCTCCGGAATTGATAAACACGGCCAAAGAGGGCACATTTCCGGATATAACTTCTTCAAATGTTTTCATAGCATTTATTCTTTTATTAATTCTCAGTGTGTTTTCATATTGAGGTAGCCTTTCAGCTTCCTTTGATATAACAATCTATGTTGCCGCTCGGTTTGAATTGTTTTTCTATCGTTATTTTTTGTACTTTTGTCAAGCCAATAGAAAAATAGACTATGCTTGCATTTGTAAACGCTAAGATAAATATCGGTCTGTACGTCACGAGTAAACGTCCTGACGGCTACCATGACCTCGAGACTGTCTTCTATCCTGTAGGCGTTGCCGAAGGGCTTGCCGGAACTTCCGCATCCCCACATCCTTTCTGCGATATTATAGAATATGTGGCGTCTGAGGAGGATAATCTTGTAATAAAAGGGAGGCATGTCGACTGTCCGCTTGATAAAAACCTCGTGTGGCGTGCAATATCTCTTTTTCGCGACGCTTTCCATGAGAAGAAAGGGATGTCGCTGCCTCCATATCATATAACACTTCTTAAGAACCTGCCGGACGGAGCAGGACTTGGGGGGGGGAGTGCCGATGCCACGTTCACGCTGCGCACTCTCAATACTCTCTGCGACTCCTCTTTCTCTGATACGGAGTTGGAGGATATGGCCTTGCGCCTCGGAGCCGATTGCCCGTTTTTTGTGCGCAATCACGCCGCTTACGCAGCCGGAGTGGGGGAGCGTCTGGAAGATATTTCCCTTTCGCTTGACGGTTGGTGGATTGTCATAGCGAAGCCGCGCATTCATATATCCACACGAGAGGCTTTTGCCGGAATGGTGCCTGCTCCCGCTCCTATGGACTTGCGCACACTCGCATCGCTTTCTCCATATCAGTGGAAAGAGGCAGGTGTGTTCAATCAGTTTGAGACTACTCTTTTCCCTCTATATCCTGAATTGAGCGAAGTGAAGGAGAAGCTCTACGCCTCCGGAGCGGTCTATGCATCGATGTCCGGTTCCGGAGCTGCTTTATACGGCCTTTATCCTTCCCGGGAAAAGGCTGAAAATGGAATAGACGCATTGGGGTCAACCCTTGAGGGTGTTTGGTTGTTAGAATTGAAGTAAGAATAGGTTGAAACATAAGAGATTTTTATGAATAATGAGAGTCTTAATGCGTTTTAACATATTTTGGCGTAAAATTTGATAGAAAAACACATAAAATATATTACCGTCATGGGAAATAAGAATAAGAACCACGAGAACAATCAAAACCGTTATAACGGCGATCCTGCCGAGGAAAAATTAAATAAGGAAAACGCATCAGTAGAGGCCGAGACTCCCGAGTTGGAAGATGTCGTCCCCGAGGATGTAGAAGTGAATGATGAGCCCATGGTAGAGGAAGAAAGTTCCGAAGCCAAAATCGGCCGCCTTGAGGAAGAACTTCAGAAGGAGAAGAAAGAATATCTTTTCCTTATGGCGGAGTTTGACAATTTCCGTAAACGTACTCTTCGCGAGAAGAGCGAGATTATACGTAATGGTGCCGAGGGTGTGCTTAAGGGTATCCTTCCTATTGTAGATGACTTTGAGCGTGCCATCAAGGCAAGTGAGAATAGTGATGATGTAGCTGCTCTCAAAGAGGGTATGAAACTTATCTATAACAAACTGCGTAAATATCTCGAGCTTAATGGTGTGAAGGAAATCGATCCCGAGGATCGCGACTTCAGCACCGAGAAGCATGAGGCTATCTCCGCAATCCCGGCTCCCGATCCCTCTCTTAAAGGAAAGATTCTGGATACTGTAGAGAAGGGTTACATGCTAAATGACAAGGTGCTTCGCCACGCCAAAGTGGTTGTGGCCCAGTGATAATATTACTTATAAAATTCCACTGAAATGGCACAGAAAAGAGATTACTATGAGGTGCTGGGTGTCTCTAAGACAGCATCACCTGACGAAATAAAGAAGGCCTATCGAAAGATGGCCATCAAATACCACCCCGACAAGAACCCCGGCGACAAGGAAGCCGAGGAGAAATTCAAGGAGGCAGCCGAGGCCTACGATGTTCTCAGCGATGAGAAGAAGCGCCAGCGCTACGATCAGTTCGGCTTTGCAGGTGAACAAGGGGGCTTCGGAGGCGGTGCCCACGGCTTCGAGGGCTTCGGAGGTTTTGGCGGCGGAGGCTTCACGATGGAGGATATCTTCAGCAATTTCGGCGATATCTTCGGCGGCCGTTACTCTACAGGCGGTCGTAGCGCAGAGCCGCGTCGCCGTGTCAACAAGGGTTCCGACCTTAGAGTCACTGTTAAAGTCACTCTCAAAGATATCCTCAACGGCGTTGAGAAGAAGCTCAAGATCCCCCGTATGGTAGCCTGCGAGGCTTGTAAGGGCACCGGCGCTAAAAATGGCACAGCTTTCCATACTTGTCAGCGTTGCCATGGCACCGGTCATATCCAGGTGCAGCAGAATACGATTTTCGGTCCGCAGATGAGCACCGTTGTATGTCCCGATTGTAACGGTACAGGACAGCAGATTACGGAGAAATGTGATGTCTGCGGCGGAACAGGCGTAGTGAAGAAAGATGATATCGTCAACTTCTTTATCCCTGCCGGTGTGGAAGATGGCATGGTGCTCACTCTGCCCGGCAGAGGTAATGCCGCTCCCAACGGAGGTGTGACAGGCGATCTCCTTGTAGTTATAAAGGAAGAGAAAGATCCTGAACTTATCCGCGATGGAGACGATGTTATCTACAATCTTATGCTTGACTTCCCGACAGCCGCTCTCGGCGGCACAGCCGAAGTGCCGACTATCGAGGGTCGTGCCCGATTGAAGATAGCCCCGGGTACTCAGCCCGGCAAAGTGCTCCGTCTGCGTGGTAAAGGTCTTCCCCAATACAATTCCAATGTCAAGGGTGATTTGCTTGTCAATGTGATGGTTTATGTTCCCGAACAGCTCAGCGACACTGAGAAGGCCGCCGTTGAATCGCTCAAAGACTCTTCCAACGTAGTTCCGACCGAGTCAACAGCCAAGCGCATCTTCTCTCGCCTACGCCACATCTTCAACAAGGAGAACCGAGGCGAATAATCCCTTATTATTATAAATATGAAATCCGCTTTATGCTCCTCGGCATAAAGCGGATTTCTTATTGTGATCTTCAATTACTCGGATTACTCGAATTATTCGTTGAAAAGAAGCATAAGCGAGGGGAGGGAAGAGGCCGCATAGCTTCCGATAAGCACATCATCGGGAGTGGATTTCTGCATCTCGCCGTCGCAGACTCCGAAGATATTGCGATTTTTGAGGCCCTCGGAGATATTATGGCGGATATAGTCGCGATATTGCTCCTGGCCGCAATTATTAATGAGAAGATCCATATACTGCGCCCAAATAGCAGGATAGATACCTTGCTCAAGCGACCCCTGATCATAAGGATTGCGACGGTTGTGAGCCCAAGGAAGCACACCATCCACCGACATCTCATTTATCGAATACTCTGCTCCCGCCTTGGCATCCTCCAGATAGCGGGGATCGCCGGTCTCAAGATAGAGAAGAGCGGCAGCCCCGATGAAGGTGCCCTGATTGTAAATTAGCGAGCCTCCACGATGCTCATTGTTCACACTATGGTCTACAATTCGTCCCTTCGGCTCAGCATCGAGATGCTTCTCGGCCCAATCATATATCTCCTTGGCCATTTCCAGATAGCGCTCCTTAGTCTCATAATGCGGACGTGTGAAGTCGCCATACTGATTGCTCCAAGTCTCGGGATTGGAATCAGCCTTTCTTCCGGCAGGGACGATATCGTGGAGATACATGGCTGCAATGACAGTCGGGAAGTTGATACACGACATCTTGGCGTCCGTAGCCACATTCTTCTTCGGATTTCTCAGTGGTTGCCACTGCCAGAACATACCGCCGTCGAGTCCTTTTTCAGGATCGGCATATGAGCCGGTGTCGCCCACACGAGGAGAACCGTACCACACTCGTGCAAAACTCTTTTCGGCCAACTCACGGCAGTCATCGCGTCCGAGCAATTTGGCGGCGCGAGCCATTGTGATGGTCCACCACTGTATATCATCATATATGAACCATCCATAGGTCTCGTCGGCATTGTCGAAGTCGAAATTGAGATACTGCTTTACATTTCCGTCTACCAGACGATTTGCCAAGTCACGATACTGTGCCTCCTTCACGACATTCCCTTCACGCTGAGCGAGTAGCATGGCATTGAGAGCCATATCCACATACATGGGCTGACACCAGATTGCAGCCGCTCCATGGAAACGGTCGGTGGCATGAGGATCCTTGGATGTATTGCGGTAAATATATTTTGCCGAATCCAAGAAGACACGATTGAAATCATCGTACACTTGGAAAGTACTGAAAGTAGCAGGATTGAATACTATCGTCTTTCGGCTTGCGGAGCAAGAAGACATTCCAAGGCCGATAAGTGCGGCGGCGCCGAGAGAGAGCAATGAATTTCTCAGGTTCATATACTTTATTGAGATATTGTTAAAAAAAAGAGACTCACGCGCGGAACGTGAGTCCCTTTTATATAATCGGTGAAACTGTTAGCTATATTATTTGATGACCACTTTGGCGGAATTTACGACATAGATTCCGGCCGGAAGAGTCTCTTTCACCTCGTTATACTCTCCAAGACATACGCCGTGAAGGTTATATACGAGATTATCCGCGACGGCGGGAGCTGCTGCTACTTCCTCAATACCGGTAAGACCGTCGCCAATAAGTTGTTTTGCAAAAAGGGCGTATTCCGCAGCAAAAGAGAACTGATGGAAAGGCTTTGTGCGAACCTCATCCCCCCAACCGTCGAGAAGATTGATTGGAAGAAGATTATTCACATTATTGTTCTCAAAAGCATAATCGAGATTGGTCTGATGATATCCGATATACTGCAAAGGTTTTTTTCCATCGGTGTCTGCGTAAGGAATCGCGTCTACGTATGAACGCAGCAGCACATCATTGAACCATGTGTTGAATCCATTCTCATAGCTCGCATCTGTCTTAAGCACATAAGTGGCGACCGGACGGCGTACGTAAGTTGCAAATTCTCTCCATGAGCCGTCAATGAAATCATTGATATCATCGGCATAGCTATGTTCCCCGGTGACACGGCAAAGTTCGGCAGCTCCTGAAATCATGGTGCCTGTATTGTAGCTGATGAAAGCGCCTGTGGCGTTGCCGGTATCCATATGCTGACGATAGCCACCCTCCACTATGATAGTGTTGTCGGCACCCAGCATATCATAGAACACCTTCTTTCCCTTATCATAGAGATGATCCTTCTGCCAATCATAAATCTTCTTGGCGAACATTAGATAATGATCCTCGCGTTCTACGATTTCAGTCACTACTTCGTTGTTCTCATTGCGATAAGCATACTCCATAATCTCTTCCGTACCCTTATAGATATCATGGAGCCAAACGAGGGGTTGCACCATCGGAGCGTTCGAGCAAGCGTGCTTGGAGTTGTAACCCGGTCCCCAGGTGATTCCGCCATATTCGTTCCCTTCGTTATCACGCCAGCAGTCCCAACCTTCGAGCACATAGTCCACAAGGTAAGTGGCAAGGTCAAGATAATCCTCATTGTCGGTCACTCTATATGCACGTATAAGCTCGCGGGCAAGCCATTCCTGATCGTCATATACGTTGAGTATTCCGGTCACATTGGCTCCCCCGCGTTGTCCTGCCCGAGGCACTGCATAGGGGCTTACATCCTTAGCCTCAGTTGCGTAAGAAGCGAGGCTATATGTGCCGCGATACCATTCAAGGTTGTCAATAAGCTGATCAAGACGGCTGCGGTATTTGGAGTAATAGATGTCATATACTGTCGGATTCCATTTCTTGATAGCCTCCAGGGCTTCAAGCATGGAGTTATGGGCTTCAATCGCTGCCGTATAAGGCCAGACATCGGACGGTCCGAAATCGATCGAAGTCTTGAAATGAATCTGGTCTTTCAGTCCGAAATCACCGTCTTTGCCTATGGAAGCCCTACTCCATGTGATATCCATTATTTTGGATGCACGCTTGATATTCTCCGCTGCCAGTTCCATATCTTCGGAAGAAGCAGGAGCTGCACTCGCGTAAGCGCCGGAGAGAACCATGGTGCCGAGAGTCAATAAAAGTGAAGATTTTTTCATGATGCTTTATTTGAAAGGAAAAGCGGTGAGTATAGAAAAAATGTTTTCATCTTTCCGACACCCACCGCTGATATTATTCAGGCAAGGAGCCTGATTGCGAATCTCAGAATCAGTTGATCTGATCCTCCTCCGGCATCTGGGTGTTGAACTTGCGTTCGAGGGTCATTGTGCCCGACACCTGATAGTCGATTGAAGAGCCCGGAGCTGTCACATAATCGGTAAATGTATAGTTGAGATCATTGATGATCACAGTGCGACGCATTACGTAGGTCTCAACTTCATCGTCCACTTCAAGAATTGTATAAGTGGCAGTGCCCACCTGCTGGAGATGCATGTCCGGATTTTCGCTTGAGAGAACCACCGTACCACGGTTACCGCCCTGCTCATAGGGGATAAACTGTGCGAATACCTTGAATTTCTTGCGGTCCTGAGAATCCTCGTTAAAGGATCCTGCATAGAAGAACACCTTGTCATCACCTACGCAGTAAGTCATGATGGAGTTGAGGGCTGCACCCTCCTCATCGGCTACGCTGGTATTGATGATGTGACTCTTCATCTGAGTATTGTATGTTCCGGAGAACATAGTGTAGGGAAGCACACGGAGCATGGCTGTTGCGAAGTTCTTGAGCGGATTGCGCTGATATCCGCAATCGGGAGTCTCGGCGATAGTAAGAGGGAGCACATACTTGTCGGCAAGATCGATATTGCGGAAATCAAACTTGATGCGGAGCAGAGCCTTGCTTGTTCCTCCGGCCACTGTCACAGTGGGATCATAAGAAGCGAACTGCGACATATCGTTGTACCAGATATCCTTTCTTGAAGCGCTGAAACGCTCCATATTGAGGATAGGAAGTGTATCCGAAGGTGCGATATGAACGGTGAGAGCATTCTCAATGTTGGTAGATCCGGCTACGATCACTGGAAGATCATAGTGGGAGATACCCTCAGCCTCGTAGAGAGGCTTATCGTTCTCGTCATGACGAGTGTAAGGTACATAGATTGTAGTCACGCCGACACTGTTGCCCTCCGTATCGAGGGGAGCCTTGAAGCCGACGTAGTGCTGGTACTGTTCCTCCACGATGTCTTCGTTGCAGGAAGTGAATCCTGTGCAACCTACAGCGGCGAGGCAGCAGAGTCCGAATATTTTTGCGATTTTCATTTCTGTGTGTAGGTTAATTGATTAGAGAAATGTCTTCCATCCGGGGTTCTGTACAAGATTCTTGTTCTTCTTGAGCTCATCAGTGGAGATAGGCCAGAAGTACATCTTTTCGGAGAATACGGTGGGAAGATCGTAGATAGGTACAATCTGCTGGAACTCATCTTTCTGAGCCTGCGTCATCAGAACGTTACAACCATAGATAGTCTTGGTTTCTTCTACAGGAGCATCCATCCAGCGACGGAGGTCATAATAACGCTTGCCCTCGCCCATGAACTCGATCATACGCTCGCGTTTGATGCGCTTGCGGAGCTGCGACTGGCTGCCGTAGACACCACCGTCATAGTCAGGCACACCGGCACGACAGCGTACGGGGCGGATACCGCGCTTCATCTCGGCTACATTGCGAGATACGTTGTAGGTAGTGGCGCCGTCCCAAGATGGGATGGAGTAAGAACCGTTGAGCTCGTTGAGACACTCGGCATACATCAGAAGAATGTCGGCATAGCGGATAGCGGGCTCCCATTTGTGTACGAAGTGCTCATAATCCTCACCGTCGCGCACACTGCGCCAGTCGTTGGGGTGAACGAACTTCTTCACGCCGATACCTGTACGCAGATAGTAGGGGGAGTTCTGGTAACCGTTGTTGAAAGTCTCCTTGGTAGTATTGTCGGTGATAGTGCCGCGATAGTAGAATACCTGCATGTAGTGGCTGTTCACATCAGGATTGGCATTCCACCAGTAGCTGCCGTTAAAGGCAACGGAAGCATAGAATCGGGGTTCACGCTCTGCATACTGCAAAGAGACGTTCTGACCGAGAGGGGGGAAGTTGGTATAGGCGTTCTCACCACGTGTTGTGGTCCAGCCCTCACGACGCGGACGGGGATCGGCATCCGGACCGCCGTACTCGCTATCCTTACCGGGACAGTCTGTACCGTCATTCATGTAGTATGCATCCACCATCTTCTGAGTCAGACCATGGCAGTTGAAGCCGAAGAGGTTGTTGGGGAGGGCATGAGATACGAAGCCATCCACATTGTTATGCCATCCGTCGGCAGCATTGTAGCCGCGAGAGAAGATAATCTCTGTGTTGTCAAGACCGGCACCGCCGTTGAAGAAGTCACGGTAAGAGAGATAGGGGTCGATATCGGCCCATCCTTCCGGCCAGGGCTTGTTGGAGAAGTCGCCGTCATCGGGAGGAGTGATAGTCTTGGGATAACCGGTAGTCTTGTTGTCTACAGTCTGGATGCCTACATGATAGAGCTCATAGTTGGCCGGACATTCGATGACGTCGCGGCAGGCTGCGGCAGCTTTTGCCCATTTAGACTCGTCATAAGTAGTGCTGAGCAACTCCTTGCCATCTTTGTTGACAAGCTGAGATACGAATCCTGCTGTCACGCTCGGATCATGCTCGCCGTTGGCAAGCTGGCCGTTGGCGAGAGGAGAAGCGGCATACACATATGCGAGAGCACGGGTAGCGAGAGCGGCGCCGCGGGTAGGACGGATGATAGAGCGGGCATCGGTCTGACCCTGGAAACGGTTCCAGTTCTTCAGCTCCTTGCAGGCCTGCACCATCTCTTCTCCGATAAAGTCGGCCACCTCCTCGTAAGAGTTACGGGGGTAGGAGAGTTCATCGTAAGAGAGAGTATAGTCGGCAGTCTCATCAGGCATGATGGGCACCGGACCATACTTGCGGAGAAGCATCCAGTAGAAGTAAGCGCGAACGAAGCGGGCCTGACCCTTCATATCCTCCACTTCCTCCTCAGTCACGCCGATTGTGCCTTTGAGCTTGTCGATATTATGGATGAAGATAGAAGCCTGGAAGATACCCTTGTAAGCCTGATCCCAGAAGCCGGCGCCGAAGTTCTCGTCATAATCGCCCTTCTTGAAAGCGTTGTACGACTCCATATATGGAAAAGCGGCACCCTTGTTCGGGTCGCGGTCGCCGTAGTACATGTCATCGGCGAAACAATGGTTGAATGCGCCACCCTTGGTGTGGCAGTCGGCGAGGTCATTCTTCAGGAAAGAGAATGCCTGAGAAAGCCAGCCGTTGGCCTGGTTGACATTCGTGAACACAGATTCCAGAGTGACACGATCGTCGAAATATTTGTCGGAATCAAGTTCCTTGGCGCAGGAGCTCATGAGAGCTGCGCATGCGATGAGGCTCAATGCCGGAGCTATAATATTCTTTTTCATTGTAATGATGTCAGATTAGAAGGAAACGGTCAGACCTAAAGTGAAGGCCTTAGTGATAGGATACTGCTCACCGTTGCTGCTGCCCATCTCGGGATCCCAAAGCTTGAAGCTGGAGAATGTCACGAGGTTGGTAGCCTGGAAGTAGAAACGGGCGCTCGCCATACGGAGAGCCTTGGTCACACTTGCAGGGAGTGAGTAGCCGAGCTCGAGGTTCTTCAGACGCAGGTAAGAAGTAGTGCGGGCCCAGTAGGAAGAAGCGCGGTAGTTGTTGGCGTTGTTACCGAAGTAGAGACGGGGGAAAGTGGCGTAAGCGCTTTCATTAGCCTGGATGCCGAGATAGGCAGCGGTCTCACCGTCGATATAACGATCGGCTACAAGGTCATCGAGAATCTGGCCGTAACGTTCGCCGGAGAATGCATATACAGTCTTGCCGTCGAGCATCACAGTGGATTTGCCTGCTCCCTGGAAGAGGAAGTTAAAGTCGAAGCCACGCCATGTAAGAGAAGCTCCCACACCATAGATGAGGCTCGGAACGTTGGTAGAGCCGATAGCCACGATATCATCATCGTTGATCACACCGTCGCCGTTGACGTCCTTATACTTGATATCACCGGGCATCACATCGCCGAACGTCTGCTTCGGATGGTTGCGAATCTCCTCATAACTTGTGAAGAGGCCCTCAGCCACGAGGCCGCGGATTTGGCCGATACGGTAGCCTGTGTTGTACTGATAAGGATATACGTTGTTCTCCACGTCATAGTCGAGAATCTTGTTCTTGGAGTAAGTGAAGTTACCACGGATGGTCACACCTACCTCGCCGAAACGGTTCTCATACTTGAAGTTGCCGTCGAAACCTTCCGACTTCACGGCACCCACGTTAGCCCAGGGGCTGGACTCCAGACCGAGCGATCCGGGGAGGAAGTTACGCAGCATATAGATACCGGTACGTTTCTCATGGAAATAGTCCACAGTCAGCGTGAAGCTGTTGTTGAAGAGAGCGAGGTCAAGACCTACGTCCTGCTTTGTAGATTTCTCCCAAGTCACATTGTTGGCCGCAAGGCTTGCGAAGTGGTAGCCGTTCATATAAGCGGCGGGAGTCATCTCGGTGAGTGTACCGAAGTTATAGACATTGTCACCGGTGGGAGCGAGAAGGTAGAGATAGGGGAAGCGAATGCCGTCACCGATATTATCATTACCTACCTTACCCCAAGAGTAGCGAATCTTGAATACATTCAACCAATCTGAAGCGCGCTCCATGAATTTCTCACGGTTGAGAGCCCAACCCAGTGAGAATGCGGGGAAGAAGCCGAAGCGGTGGTGATCGGCGAAGTTCTCCGAACCGTTGTAACCGAAGTTGACATCGGCGAAGTAACGGTAATCGTAGTTATAGAGAAGCTGACCTGCGAAGGAGAGGTTCTTTCTCGATACGGAGTTCTTGATATCGTCACCGATATTCTGAGTAGTGGTGAAAGTATCGTAAGTGTATTTAAGGTTGGCACCTACGTTGTTGGCGCCGAACTCACGACCATAGTTGAGGAGCAGATCCACGAAGAAACGGCGGGAACCGTCACCACGGGAAGTCTGATACATATCGATTTTGTCCTTAATACGGTCGTAGATCACCTCGCCTGTCTCTTTGTCACGTCCGTTGGCATAGTAGCAGTCGGGGCGCTGGAGATGCTCGATCACACTGAGGTTGTAAGTGTCATAACCGATACGTCCTGTGAAACGAAGACCGGGAGTCACGAAGCGGAGATCCTGTTCGAGAGAGATATTGTTCTGCAGATTGTTGTTCCATTCCGTGCGGTAACCGGTCTGAGTAGTCATCACCCAGGGGTTGGTACGGTTGTCATCGCGGAGGATGTTGATCATCGGCACATAGCCGTTGCTGTACATTACCGGAGTAAGGATAGCATTGTAGCCGAAGAGGGAGTCCCATACCCAGTCGTCACCCTGCCCCGGAGCGTTACGTGTGGAGAGGTCGCCGGCAGTACCGATCTTGATGATGGTGGTGGGAGTGGCGGTGATATCCAGATTCACACGATAGTTGTAACGGTTGTAGTTGGCGTTGGTATTGTATTTATCCTTCAGAGAGGAATCGGTCTTATACATACCCTCGTCGCTCACGAATGAGAACGAAGCATAGTAGCGGGCACGCTCGCCGCCACCGCTGATGTTGGCGTTGGCACGATAGCTCATTGCGCCGTCCTTGAGAAGGAGGTCCTTCCAGTCTACGTTAGGATAGAGATCGGGGTCAAGTCCGTTCTGGAAGAGCTGAAGCTCGGTGGGAGTGAAGTAGACACCCTTGTTGCGAGTGATGCTGGCCTCGTTGAGAAGAGAAGCGTAAGTCAGACCGTCGGCAAACTCGGGAGTCTTTGTACGAGTGTTGTAAGAAGCCTCAAGTTTCACATTCACGTTGATCTTGCTGTCCTTACCATGCTTGGTAGTGATGAGCACAACGCCGTTCGCACCTTTCGAACCGTAGATAGCTGTTGCGGAGGCATCCTTAAGCACTGTGAAAGTCTCGATATCCTCGATGTTGAGGTCGTCGATGTTGTCGCGCTCGAAACCGTCCACGAGGATGTAAGCCTTGGAGCTTGCGCCGAAGGTTGACATACCGCGCACCCAGAATTCGGAAGTCTTCTTACCGGGCTGCCCGGAAGTCTGCATCGCGATGATACCCGGCACATTACCTGCCAGAGCATTTGTAAGGCTTGAGGAGGAGAAATGCTTCATGTCGTCGACATCCACATTTGTCACGGCGCCGGTCACTGTAATTTTCTTACGCTGACCCATACCGGTGACGACTACCTCGTCAAGTTCTGTCTTGAGTTCGTTAAGTTTGATTTCATTACCGGAGTCCTGAAGTTCTTTCACAGGTATCTCCATGCTCTCCATACCAACGTAGGATACTACGAGAGTTTTTCCATTCTGCGGGATATCGATGGTAAAGTTACCGTCGAGGTCGGTAGTTACGCCGACATTTGTACCCTTCACCATGACAGTGGCGCCGATAAGGGGCTCGCCGTCGGAAGTGCTGAGCACTGTGCCGCTATATTCTTTTGCCATCGCAGCAGCGGTTGTGAGCGCGCCGGCCACGAGTAGCGAGAGTATTCTCTTGTTCATTAGTGATGTAGGTTGAGTTTATCAGTGGTGGGGATTAGTTCTCGGAAGGAGTTTCAGTCTCCTCAGTCTCCTCGTCAACAACGGGAGGAACGATGATTGTCTCCTCGCTCTCTTTACCGATAGAACGGATACGGCGGTTGTTGTGGTCAAGAACGTAGAAGCACTTTCTTGCCTCGCTGTAAGCGATACCGGTCACGTCGCGGAAACGTGCAGCCTGACGGGGATCGCCATCCTCCGTACCCCAGATGTTACCGTTGGTGGAGGGGGAGTGGCCCGCATAAGTACGCATGATGCCGTCGGGAGTGAGCGAACGGATACAGAAGTTGAGACAGTCGGCGATATAGAAGTCGTAGACATCATCGCGACCCTCTTCCACATATTTCTCGTTCTTCACGAATACACCCTGGTACGGACGATGGAGACGCGCGCTTGTTCCTACTGCGTCGGTATAATCTTCGATACCGTTCTCACCTGCGATTACGTAGGGAGTAGTGAACTGTTTCTTGTTCCAGTCATAGTCGGAACGAAGGATGTAACTGCGGTTTACGACAGTAAGGTAAGCATAGTTGCCGGAGGGGTGGATAGTCACCATGAACTCGTAAGAGGGGTCCTGAATCTTGAAGAGTTCGCGGAAGCAGTTGTCCTCGCGGTAGCCGGTCCAGCTTGTCATCTCGCCTGTAAGAGGATTGCTTACTGTAGGCTCGAAGTTCAGATAGTCGTCAAGATTCATTGTGAAGAGCTCACCATTGGAGAAGGAGTTGAAGTAAACTTCACCATTCACGGGGTGAACCGCTACGGAGTTACACTGCTTGTAAGCCACGAGAGGCTGGCAAGAGCTGGAGTCGGAGAAAGTGCCGTTGGCATTGCGGGTCACGATCCATACACTTGTGGAGTGGAGGTCATTGTCAGCGCGGTCGGTGGATACGAGCATATATTTGCCATCCTGAGAGAACGCGATGTTACGCAGACGCTGGTTCTGGAACTTGTTGGCCGACATCAGACGGCTGTAAGTGCGGGTCTCGAGATTGAGCTCGGCGAGATAACCGCTGCCTGTATCGTAAGCGATGTAAAGCTTGTCGGGATATAGGGGGTCAAAAGCGAGACATCCTTCATAGAGAAAGCCGGTGCAGACATCAAAGGAGCCGAAGAGCTCACCCTGAGAGTCATGCTCATTCTGGTAACCGCAAAGAGTGCCTACCACTACCTTAGCCTCGTATGTAAAGTTTTTGGAAGCTGTGGCAGTCTTTACATTCCCCTCTCCGTCGGTGACAGTCACTTCCACCTCACCGGAGAAAGCCTGAGAGGGAACGAAAGCATAAAGCTTGTCCCACTGTACGTTTACCACAACGGCTTCTTTGCCGCCGATCTTAAGAGTTACATTCTCTTTCTTGTTGCCGAAGTTACGACCGTAGATTACGATCTGGTCCTGATAACCACCTTCTTCGGGAGTGAAACTGGTCACTACCACCTCCTGCTTCGGATCAAAGGGGGAGTAGTTGGCTGTCTCATCATCACTCTTACAGGAGGTCATGCCATAAGCGAGACCTGCGATGCAGAGAATCCCGAAGCACCGGTTAAGGGCCTTTTTGAAGGATTTTAAGATCATGATATTAAGTTATTATTGTTGTTGTCTGATAAATGAAAAATCGGATTGGGTAGTTGTCTGAAGATATTTCGAAATTAAAACATCTTCAGACAACCTTTTTTATACCTTATTTAGCGGGCATCAAGCCGAGCTTATAAGCGAAGAGGGGCATCCAATGGCCGCCGATTACGGAGCGGGCCATGAAGCCGGTCTTGAAACCGGTCTTTGTGTCATACCAGTCGCTGAGAGGTACGCGGGTCGCTGTCTCGTTAGCGTAGTTGTAGAGGGGTGTGAGGAATTTTACGAAAGTCTTCTGATTGGGAGCCATGGCTGCGGTCCACATGATCCAGTCGCTCTTTGTGTAATCCTTACGACAGTCGAGAGGCAGACCGTAACGGTTCTGCTTTGTGAGATAGTAGTCGATCTCGGTCTGCATTGCGTTATTGGGGAAGAGATTGGTCTGCCAGAGCTTATCCCAAACCATGTTGTATTTCTGGCTCCAAGTGTCGGGACGATCGAATGCAAGGCGATAGTGAGCATTCTTCTTGTCGCCCTCCTTAGCGGTGGCCTCCCACTTCTTGGCCATCTCGGCTGCGATATTCATATATTTCTCCGCCTCGGCGGTGTCACCCTTGAGAGCGGCAAGCTCGGCAAAGCCGGCTACACCCATGATAGCCTTGATGGAGAGGTTGGCATTGAGAGCCCAATGTCCGGCGAAGTCGTCGGTACAGAGCTGATTGGAGGGGTCCTGACCGTTCTCCACGAGATAGTCGGTCCAAGTCTTGAGGATATCCCAATAAGGCTTGGCATAATTGGCGTTGCCATCGAGCATACATACCTGAGCGATGAGAGTCAGAAGGTTGCCGGCCTCTTCGAGAGGCATATCGCCTCCATACACCTGACCGTTTGCACGGGGATACTGACCGAGGTCATGAGCAGCGAAAGGCTTAGTCCATCTTCCGGATTTGCTGTAATCGAGAATAGAAGTCATCATAGCCTTCTGAAGCTCGGGATTATAGCAAAGGAAGAGAGGAGCTTCGGGATAAGTGAGGTCAACAGTGTTCACACAGCCGTTGGAGTCATTCTCCTTGGAGAAGAAGAGGAGATTGCCGTTCTCATCCTCAAAGAGCTTGTGAGCGGCAATCACGTGGCGATAGTTGCCGGAGAGAAGCTCGGCATACTCCTTGCCGCCTACTGCGTAAGCATCCTCATAGATGGTCTTGTCAAACTCGCGGCAGCGCTTCATGATGGAGCTGTAGGAATTGGAAAGACGTTTGAACATATCAAGGATGCTCACCTGGCCGTCATGTGCCCAATACCCTTTGTAGCGCTTGAAGAAGTATTCGATGTCGTACACCTCGTCATATCCTACCATTGCATAGCTTGCGCCCTCTTTCACAGTGCCGAAATCGTGCATATAAGCGAGCAGGGGAGCCTGTCCGGCATTGTAAGCCACCATCTCGGTCTGAGTCTGCGGGAGTTTGCCCGAGCGTAGGAAGGAAGTCTTGATAGCCTCATCCGTATTGAGCGACACCTGACCGTTGATAGCGGGCATATAGAGGTAGCCCCAGTCGATGCAGATATGGTCGCCGGTCTTGGCAAGGATAGGCTGCTCGATAGTGCCGGTCTTCACGTAAGTCACACCATCCTTCTGCTCGAAAGTAGAGACAGTGGGCTGGAAAGCCTTGTTCTGGGCAATAAGAGGAGAAGCGGTGAGAAGAAGCTGTACATCGTGAGCCTTTCCGTCGGTGGAAGTCACCTGATAGGAAATATAATTGATCGGAGAAGAAAGAAGATCATAATCATCGATGAGCATCGGAGCAGTGAATACGAGATTAAGTTCCACCGATCCGCAATCGAAAGTATAATAAGTGGAAGTGGCGGTGACATCCACATCTTTCTGACGTGCATTGAGAGTAGAACCATCGTCCACACTCAGATTACGATAAAGACCGAAATCGGTATAGGCTCCCCCTGTGGTGTTATGGCAGTGGCTTGCTATCACATTCTTGCCGGGCTTGAGGAGCTTCTTCATCTCGGGAGTGAGCTCAAGCTTCACACCCTCGCGCCAGGTCTCGCCGGTATTGGCCACCTCGGTGCCGTTGATGTAGAGATTGAACACATCATCGTGAGAATATATGAGAAAAAGATTTCCCTCCAGATCCTCGGGAGTGAGGTCAACGGTGCGACGTACATACAGGTCGGAATTTTGATCGCTCCATCTTGTGCGTACATTCGAGAGGTCGGGCGAACCAAAAGCCGCCTCGGCAATAGTCCAGGAGGAATCGTCATAACCGGGATTCTGCCAGCCGTTGCCGGGGTTCTCACGGGTGATCGCTCCCTTCCAGGCCAACTCGTCGGCCATAGGGACTACGGTTTGCATCACGGTGTTCTTCACACCCATGAAACGATAGTTGGTTCCATCGACACGGAGGATTCCCTCCAGAGGTTTCTCATCATCGGTCCAATGGCGGGTGGCACCCTCGTTGAGAGTGTTGTAGGGCGACCAGATGGAGAAGTAGGGATCGGATACTAAAAGGGGCACCGAAGGCAATCGCAGTTCGGTCTCCTTGTAGGGCTTGAATACGTCAGCAGTCTGAGCATTCACGGTAATCGCAGTCCCCATCAAAAGGGCACAGTAAATAGCTTTATTCATGCGTCTGTTAAGTCGTTTCTGAGGATTAGCTGGCTAACACCTCTGAGTTTTCACACTGCAAAATAAGTTTAATTACTCCTTTTATTGCGGTAAACCTTGTTCAAATAATGCCAAAATCTATTCACTTGACTTATTTATTTGAAAAATAAGGTAATTATGAAATGTTAAAAACGAGTTTGAACAGCTGCGATTCCACTTGCACAAGTATATAAGGTCAATTTTTCAAGGCTGACAGGCTGACAGATGATATCAATATGAGCCGAATTCAGGCATAGTGTCACCATCCCATGTTATAGCTTTTATAAGCACGCGGTCATGATCGCTGTGGATTGTCCGGTCGTTCGGTTTTACTTGGAAAAGCATGAGAGTCTCCTTCCCGTCGGGAGAGGGGAGCAGGCATACATTCGAACTCCCGGAATACGGGCTTTCTTCACGCGGAACGAACACCGGTTCGGCGCTTTTTTTCCAAGACTTCGGATTGAGTATATCCGAATCTGTAGATGCTCGGAGAAGTCCTAAAGTAGAATATCTGGTCCAAATTCCGCTGGCAGAATAGGTAATGATGACGGTCTTTTTGTCGGGAGAAATGTAAGCCTCCGGATTCTCGTTTACGAAGATAGGATAAGCCGAACGTGTGCCATCCGGATTTATCCATTGCCTTTCCCATTCATACTCGGGACGCGAGATTAGTACGCGCTCCGATTTCAGAGTCCAGGGATTCTCCATTTCGGCTATGAATATACACTGAGTCTCCGTCTCCGTACGCCTTTTTTCCCACCCCGACCATATAAGATATCTTCTGTCACCAATGGCGAAGGTGGAGGGGTGGATACCATAGTTCCAATCCTCGTTGGTAAGGATAGGTCCGTGAAGGTTCCATACTCCGGTAGTTGGATCGGGGGAGATATTCTCCAGTACGTAAAGATGGTGATTGTCGGTATTGCCGTCGTCAGCCTCGAAGTAGATATACCATTTATTTTTGATATGATGAATTTCTGGCGACCATATATGTTGCATATTGCTGTCAGTAGTCTTATAGACTGTGATAGGTTCGCCGGCTCCAAGATTCTCTATCTTATCGGTTTTTCGAAGGGAAATATGCCCGGGACGTGAGTCGGGCATTATGAAATAATAGAACTCTCCCACTTTTATAGCTTGAGGATAACTGCCGGATTCTATCACTTCCCTTCCATAGTCGGGAGTGATATCCGAGCGCTTGCATCCGCATAAAATCAGGCAGATGAATGTTAGGATCGAGATTATTGTTATCGCAAGTTGTTTCATGGTGACACCGAATTAATTGACGGTTCAACGGTCATAAAAAGGGAAGACTTCAGGTTCACGAAGTCGCTTTATTGCGGCTTCAGGCTTTCGCGTGTAACCCTTATGGTTGCAAAAATAGTAAAATTTTTCCAATCATCGTAATTATTCTGCGAAAAAATGACAATACCCCCTGCGGCATCCTGTTAGGGGAGTCCGCAGGGGGTAAAATAAGTCGTTTGTTTGTTCGGAGAATGAATCAGTGTGTCACAGTCTGTATCGGTTTACGAGGTTTTCCGGCAGTGCCCACCACCCAATTTCCGTATGGAAGCATCGAGATGACTTTGCAGCTCACCCAACAGCTCAGATAAGTGGCGATGGCAATCAAGGGAATTTCGATTACTGTGCCGAATTCCCCTTTTATAACGGAAACCCACATTCCCAGCCAGAAGATATGGATGAGATACATTCCGTAGCTTAAATTGGAGAGCTCAGCCACTATTGCAGGTGCTTTCTCCTTCTTGATGCAGGTGAAGAGGAGGAATACGCCCGTAGTACAGATAAGGCAGTTGATAGTGCAGAAGCTCCAACCGATCTCGATGACGGGTGTCTCGTGGAGCACTCCGGGTACGGCCTGGATATAGAAGGAAAGTACGGTCCATACGGTTCCGACAAGGGTCATTATAGTGCCGATTGTCAGTCGTTTGGATCGGCTCCAGTCGAGATGTGCGCGGATATAATGAGCGAGTACCAGATATCCCAGATACCCCGAGAAATACCAGAGCGTATGGAATTCATTCCAGAAGCACTGTCCCCAGAGTTCTCCAAGCCAATGGTTGAGATAGGGCATACAGGTAGATAAGGCGAAAAGCCCAATAAAGAATCGTTCCTCTTTTGCCGATACCTTGGCAAGCCACGGGGAAATCATGGGAATGAAGAGATAAAGGCCGATAAGGGGATACATAAACCATAGATGACCCGCAAGAGTGGGGAAATTGAGGAATGTGCGGGAGAGGTCAGTCATGGAGGTCTCGATATCTATCTGATGCCAGAGTATAGGCACTGTGCTGTAAAGCACAATGAAAATCAAGAAGGGTGGAAGGATTCTCACAGCTCTGCGGCGATAGAATTCCATAGAGCTTTGCCCCTCCTTCATCGGCACAAGGAGAAAGGCGGAAACAATCATGAAGAGCGGCACAGCTATTCGGGAGCATCCGTCATATATCGATACCCAGAGGCGGTCGGTCTCATTGGCTAAAAACGACATCGGACCCGCCATATCCGTAGCTCCCGGTGCAGGATAGAAATTCTCGCTGGCGTGTACCAGCATCACCAGAAAGCACGCAATTACCCGGATATAATCCAGGAATACAATTCTTTTACCCATTCTTCTGAAAGATTATTTTTACTTATTCTGAAAGATTATTTTCACTGCAATGAAGCGACATAGTCGCGCGGGAGCACACCATATTTCTCCTTGAAGCATTTTGCGAAATAGGAGGATGAGGAGAAGCCTACATTATAGACCACCTCCGTCACTCTCGTGCCTTCGCGCAGCATCCGTGCGGCCGCATCAAGTCGGTAATTCTTCATATAGTCCACCGGGGTCATGCCCATCAACGCCTTAAGCTTGCGATAGAAGCTGGAGCGGCTCATATTCAGATGCTCTGCGAGGTCGTCGATAGTGAAATCCTCATTCGAGAAATTCTCTTCCATCTTGGCATTGAGTTTATCCATGAATTCCCGGTCATACTTATTGACGGCAGGCAGTTTCTCTTCCTCCACAGCCTGCTTCTGAGCCTCTTCCACTACCGGCATGGGTTCTGTGCCTCGCAGACGCTGATAGAAGAATTGGCGGGTGCGTCTTATATTCTCAATCTGAAGTATCAGACTCTGGATAGAGAAGGGCTTGTCGAGATAGACATCCGCTCCGTTAGTCATACCCTCTTCGCGAGCCTCCTGACTTGTCTTGGCCGTAAGGATGATAAAGGGGATATGGCAGGTATTGATATCCTCTTTCACCTTGCGTAGAAGTTCGATACCGTCCATGCGGGGCATCATCACGTCGCTCACGATGAAATCTACATCAATATCCTTGAGAATCTCAAGCGCATCCACACCGTCGCAGGCGGAGACCACATTGTAATTATTCTCCAGACCTTCGCATATCATATCGCGAAGCTCCTTATTATCGTCCACCACAAGAACGGTGTTCTCTTTCCATATCTCCTCGCCCGACGATTCCTCTTCGGATTTTTCAGCATCGGCGCTCTCTGCGGTAGAAGACTCTGAATTGTCTGTATCTTTTGAGAGATTTCCGTTAGCCGCGTCGGCGGGGCCCGAGGCGGGATCTGCTATTTTCTCGTCAGAATCTTTCAAATCAAGTCCCTTAGCAGTCTCGCTCTCAAGCGGAAGAGTAAGAATAAAATCCGCGCCCCCGAGCGTGCTTTCCGTCACTTCGATATCGCCCTCATGATTCTTGACAATCATTTTGGCATAAGCCAATCCAAGGCCGGTGCCGAGCGACGAACCGATTTTGTCATTCTTTATCTGATAATAGCGCTCGAAGATATTCTCACGTTCCGCCTGAGGTATTCCATTGCCGTCATCGGCAATCGAGATGCGGGCTTTCCCGTTCTCCTCAGTAAGAGTGACCATTACCTTCGTTTTGCAATATTTCAGAGCATTCCCGAGAAGATTCATAAGCACGCGGTCGGTTTTCTCCTCATCGATGACGGCATACAACGGCTTAGCGGGAAGAAGAAGCTGCATATCCTTATGCTCAGTCTCCATCGGGTCCTTGAATCTTACAAGCACTTCGGATAGAAGCGTATTCAGATTGCAACGCTTGAAGTTCATATTCAATTCATTGTCATTGGCAATCTTACGGAAATCAAGAAGTTGATTGGTGATACCAAGTAGATAGTTGAGATTATTCTGCATGGATCCGAGATATCTTCTTCCGGCTTTGATGTGACGTTCCATATAACTCCGGTTGGTCAACATATCCGTATGAGCCGTCACATCCTTGAATTGCTTCGAAAGATGTTCCAGTGGCAATGAAATAAGCATAAGGGGAGTGCGAATCTCATGCACAAGGTCGACGAAGAAACGCATCTTCGATTCCCAGGCTTCCCTCTCCTTTTTCACACGCATATTCTCCAGAGAGCGTGCATAGTGTTTGCGAATCGCCCGGCGGCTTATAATCACAGCGATTACTACGGCCCCGATGACTATCAGACCATATACAATATATGCCCATATAGAACGATACCACGGGGGCAATATCTTGATTATCAATACTCTGGAATCCGCATTCGGTATTCCCGAGGGGCGCACGAGGAAACGATATGTGCCCGGGGCAAGATTGTTATAAGTCACCTCCGACTGCGCATTGCCTACATTCCAATTCTTGTCGACACCCTCAAGCATATAATCATAATTCACGGCGGGCACTTCAGCCGGATGATTGGCGGAGAGATGGATAGTGAAAGTATTATGATCGTAAGGAAGGGTTATCTTCTGCGTAGTATAGAGCAGTACATTCACACCTAACGATTCCAACGCCTCCTCATCGCTCTTCATCAGCGGGAAAGATATAGACGTGGGGAAAGTGCTGACACTTCCACTGTAAAGATTAATGTTAGCCGGATTAAATATTTGGAATCCGTTGCTGCATCCGAAAGCAAAATCTCCGTTAGGGAGAAGAGCAGAGGAACGAAGTACGGGAGATTGGAAAACAAGACGAGAAAAATTGAAGTCAACTTTCCCTTCTTTTGTAATCTGCACCAAGGCTTGCCCCGATACTATCCATAATGTGCCGGCGGCATCCTCCTCCATAGCCATAATTGGACGATTGGCAAGAAGAGGAATCTCCATCTTGACGAAATCCTTGGTCTTATTGTCAAAACGGAAAATACCGTCTTGTTGGGTTGCGGCCCATAAAGTGCCGTCACGACCCAAAATCATAATATTGACTATGGATTTATCCAAAGTCTTGGTTGGGTAGGGTGTAAAGCGTTTTTCTCCCGGTTTGAGAATGAAGAGACCCTCGTTCACGGTGGATGCCCAGAGGTTGCCCCGACGATCTTCAGCCATCGTGACCACCTGGTTCTGTTGTCCCATCTCCGCGAGAGTATAGAATTCCTTTCGCGTAGGCTCATACCTGCATATTCCCCACTGTGTGAGCACATAAGTCTCGCCGGTGGAAGTAATGAAGATATCCGATATTTCGTCACTCATGAGAGAGTAGGGGGTATCCTCATTATAGTTGAAATGTTCGGTCTCCCCGGTGGCGGTATTATGAAGGAACAGACCGTTGCGGGCTGTGCCTACCCAAAGCATATCCCCGTCAGTGGAAATTGCCGATACAGGTTCTCCTTTTATTGCCGGGACAACTCCGAAAGTCACATCTCCCGACAAAGAGTTATAGAAACTCAGTCCCATATCCGAGCCGACCCAGAGGCCGCGGGCCTTTGTGTCGGCACAAAGCGAATATACGAAATTATGAGGATTGTAGGTTGACTCTACCGGGATAAAGCGGAAAGGGGATTCAGAAGTACAAAGCACATTGATACCCCCTCCAGGAGATACTACAATGACATTTCCATCCGAATCCATCGTAAGCTGATTGATTCTGGAATCGAACGGTATCGGATTCAATCGGGTGTCGGTAAAGGAGAGGCGCTCGAAATTGCCGTTGGCCGTATTATAGTTCCATATTCCGGCAGGTGTGCCGAGCAATAGGTTATCGGGGGCGTTGTTGAGAATGGCATTGATGGTGCCTCCTATGCCGTCCGTACGCATTTTATGGGAGATTGCGCCGGTCTTGGTGTCAAGATGATAAAGGTCGGAGCCGGAAGTAATCCATATCGAGGGCCCCTGGGTTTCGAGAGAAACGCGGCTTTTGTGAGAGGTATATCCCGGAATGGAGTAAGAAGCCGCCAATTCCCCCTTGGGATTGAATTTCTTTATTTCTCCATTGAGGGCGGCCGCATACACATAGCCGTCATTGCCGAGGGTCACGTCGGAGAAGAATGAGCCGTGGCGTGAATCTTGAGTGAGAGTATTTGATTTTGTATCGAAGATGAAAAGACCCTGGCCTTGAGTCACAATCCAGATATGGTCATAATCCGCAGTAGCGATACGGTCTACATGCGATGCGATCTCGACATTATATTTTGTCTTGTAGGGGAATCGAGAAATCCGGTTCTGTTTGCGATCGAACACCATAAGAGCCGTAGGAGTGGTAAACCATATATCGTCGCCATGCTCGAAAAGCGAGTTCACCTTGATATTGGAAGTGCTGCGGATTATGCCGGACGGATTCCCGTTGACAGGATAACCATTACCGTCGAAACAAGCCAGGCCCGAGGTGGTGCCGATCCAAAGAAATCCGTATTTATCTCGCAGAGAACATAGATTCACAGTTCCGATGCCTGCTCCCGTGGAATGTAGACGTACGGAAGAAGATGCCGACACGGAAGCTGCCGACAACAGTATCGAGAATATAATGTATATGAGAATCGCGGTTTTACGAATCATCCGTTATTCAATTAGATATTAAGTCTTTACAATTTGCAAAGATAATAAAATTAGTCAACAGTTGCAATTATAGGAAATAATTGGAAATAGTTGAAAAAATCCCCGCCCCGTGGTGCGGGAGCGGGGATTTTATATCAGAATAATCTGTAGAATCCTAAGGGATTATTTAGTCACGACGAACTTCTTGCCATTTTGGATGTAGATACCGGGAACGGTAGCGTTCTTCACCTCGATACCCTGGAGGTTGTAGATCTTGTCGTTGTTTACAGCCGCAGGAGCCTCAGTCTCGATAGTCTCTACGCCTGTCATCTCGTCAGCAAGTTTCTGAACGTCAGCGAGAGAGGCGTCGCCATAGTAAGTAAGACGGAAGTTGTCAGCTACAATCCAATCGCCCTCTTCACCGGCAGCGGTCTTCTCAAATCCGATGGCGAGATCAGAGCCGTCGTGCTCGAAAGCGAGATACATCTTGTAGAGACCGGCCTTGAAGTAGTCGGTGGCCTGACGCTGACCGTCGGGCACCTCATATACTTCGCCCTCGGTGCCTTCGAACTCGGATACCACTGTGCGACCCTCGTAGGGAGCCTTGCCTGTCTCGGAGATGATGTTGGGGAACTCAACCTCTTCAGATCCGGCATAAAGCACGGCGTTGCTTACAGTCTGGTCGAATTCGCCCATGTTGCTCTCAGTGCCGTTACGGTAGAAGCCCTGAGCGGAGAGGATATATGTACCGGCGGGAAGATTCTCAACCATCTGGTTGACACCCTCGCCTTCAGATGCGTTCCACAATTCTCCGATGAAGTCATAGAAGTTGCCGCCTCCATAATTGGGGATACCTACACCTACCCAGATATCGGTAGCGTTCTCACGCTGGCTGAAGTTCGGGCTCTGGATGAAGAATGTGGCATCAGCGGGATTTTCGAGAGAAGCCTTGTCAAGGAGAGCCTCACGCTCTTCACGAGTCACAAGCTTCCACTGAGCGTTGAGATCGTCGGCCTGAAGATCGCGCATCTCTGTGCAGACGTTAGTCTCGTCATTGTTGCCGGCGTCAACACTGCCCCAGGGATTCCAAGCTACGTGGACATCGGGATAGTCGGCCTGAACGATATTGTAGACATTCTCTTTACCCTCTACAGGGAGGAAACGCCATGCTCCGGCAATGGGAGCATCCATGTAGCCGCGATAGTTAAGGTAGTGGTTGTTCTCACCATTATAGAGACCGGTCTCGATGTGGAAGTCAGTCTCGGGAAGACCTTCCTCTGTCTCGAGAGTAATCTCTACGCCGGGAAGTGCGAGGGCAGCGTGTGCACCCCAGTCGGAACCGCCGGCGAGGAACTTCTTCTGACCAAGGTTGTAGATATAGAACTCTCCTGCCTTGGGAGCCTGACCTGCGAATACATCTTCAGCGGTTGTGCCGGCCACTTCAAGACGACGCTGGAAACGGAGAGTCTTGATAGCATTCTCAAAACCTCCGCGATCGGTAGCTTCGTTGAATTTCTCAACAGACTCGGCAGTATCCTTAACGAGGGGAAGGGTAGCATTGAATGCTTTGATGAAATCTGCGGAAGATGAGATGATATTCACCCAATCCTGAAGAGTCTGAGTGGCGGAGAGGAGGGCGTTCGATCCGGTTGCTGTAGAAAGAGCGTTCTCAGCTTCATCAATAGCTTCAGTGAATTTGGGAGCGGCGGGAAGATTCTTGGCCTGGTCGATGAGCTCGCTGAGAGTAGTCTTGAGCGGAGTCAGATCCTCTGCAATAGGAGTCTCGGAATCATAGCGGAGGAAGAAGCGCTTGTAGATAAGCCAATCGCGGTGGTGCTCATCGCCTGTGGCAGTCTTGGAGATGCTGAGTGTGAGGTTACCGTCGGTGACAGGAGCCTGAATCCAATCATTGATATAAGCACCGTTCAACATCGCGATTGAAGCGTCGCTCATGCTGTTGGGCACCCAGACACCCTTGTTCTGCTCGATATAGTTCTTATCGGGATCCTCTTCCTCTGTAGGAATCTGGAATTCGGGATCAGTGAAGAATTTGTAAGAGTAGCCGTCAGTCTGAACATCTTTGGCTTCTTTGAAGATAGACATTACCTTGGCTGAGGTAGCGCCGGCGCTATAAGTGGCCTCAAGATTCTCTGTACCCTCATTGTAGCGGGTGCGGAGGTCTACGCTCTCGATCTCAGTGTCTCTATAGAATGCCTGTACTGCGAAACTGTATGTTCCGGTGGGAAGTCCTTCAAGAGTGATGGAGGAGGTGTGTGACATACGATGCCAAGCCTCACGTACGGGGTAGCCTTGCGAACCGTCATGTCCGTCGCCGCCTCCATAGTTGTTGACGATGCTTGTGTGCCACTGACGGTCACGCTGGTCGTTACGACCGCGGTCGTTCCAGGGAATAAGGAAGGTGGCGTCGGCAGGTTTGCCGGCCTTTGCGTCGGCTACCATCTTCTCGATACGCTCTGCGCGAGTCACGAGCTGCCATGTCCCTTCTGTGGGATTATCGGAAAGACCTCCGAAATCCTCCTCGGAGTTATATCCGATATAGCGGTCCTCGGCTACGCCGTCTCTACCTACACGATCCTCGGCAACCTCACGGGCTTTTACCTTGATCTTGTACTGATTTGTAGCGCCGGCTACGGGCTCGAAAATCCACTCTGTGAGCTGACGGTCGCCCTGATCGAGGAAGAAGCGGTCTTCATCGGAACCGTTGAGCTCACCGTTGTTGGTGAAATTGCAATAGATCTGGAAACCCTCCTCGAAGCCTTCGAGTTTTCTAAGTTCTACGTCAAATCCTACTTCGCCAAGCTCTGCGTGAGTTGTCCACTGGTCGAGCTTTGACATGTTTGCCTGAAGCCATGTACCGGTCTCTACCTGATAGAGATAGTAGGAGCCTTCAGCTGCTTCCGCACCTGTATAAGGAGAGGTAGCTGCGAATGCATAGCCACCTGCCAGCAGGGCGAATCCAAAGAGTAAATCTCTTTTCTTCATGTTGTTGCTGTTGTTTTAAGGTGATTTATTTTTGTTGTTAGTTTTTTTTCAGTTGTTAGAATGCTGAAATTACCATTTGATGAATCCCTCTTGAATCCATAGAATTTCGTTCGGGTGAATCGCTGAGTTTTTCAATTGCAAAGATAGATACTCCCCTCACAATCTCATCGTAAATTCTAATCAAATACTGCCAAATACTTGTCAATCTCCATTTTTCTATTCATTTTTGCTCAAAATAGGTTTGTCGTAAGGTGTTGAAAATAAAGTAAATACGAGATATTAGGGAATGATTAAGCAGGCTAACCCCGTTTTCTCTCCTCAGTAAGGCAGCCGGTGAGAAATAGCCGTCTTGGTTCTGTGGTCAAGCTTCAGCTTGACAAAAAAGAAGGACGGCCGCTACGCACGCAGCAGCCGTCCCTACCAATGAACCTAATAGTCCTCTAAGCAATAATTAACGTGTGAGGATATCCCTTAAGATTTTTCTGTCACCGGGGGCCGAAAGCTTTCCGAAAGCTTGATGCTTCCCTGATGCCCGAAAATTCCCCGGAGCTAATACCTTACTGTTTTAAACAATCTTTAATCCAAATACTTCGAATACTATTATTTTACTACTACAAACTTCTTGCCATTCTTGATGTAAAAGCCGGGCTCGGAGGCGTCCTTCACTTCAAGACCCTGGATATTGTAGATCTTGCCGTCGTTTACGGCTTCAGCCTCTACGCCTTCCACACCTGTGCTGATACTGTCGCCGTTGAGTTCCGACTTGACTCCGTAGTAGGTGAGACGGAAATTGTCTACCACTACCCAGTCGCCGTCTACATCCTTGCCGACTTTCTTGACGCCAAGGAGAGTGGCAGTCTCGCCGTCGCTTACGAATTTCATGGTTGCCTTGTATTGGCCGGCCTTGAAATAGGAAGTGGCATTGTGAGGCATATCAGGCACCTCGTAAGTCACGAGCGTACCCCAGTCGTTGTACTCACCCTTGCGACCCTCACCCGGAACGGTGTTGGCTCCTGTAAGGATACCGGGTACGGCTACGTTTCTGGTTTCATCCTCTCCGGCAAAGAATTCTGCATTCTTGATATCCTGGTCTTCATTCCACATTGCGTTCTCATTGCCATTGCGGAAGAATCCCTGTGCAGTCATCTCGTAGACGCCCTTGGGAAGTGTTACCTCCTGTTGAATCTTGCCATCCGCCGAATTAAATATTTCGGCTACGAAGTCATAGCGGTTATCTCCATATCCGGGCACTTCCGCTCCTCCCCATACGTCACGGGCATTCTCGCGCTGGCTGAAGTTGGGACTCTTGAGAAGATAAGTGGCATCTACGGGATTCTCTACAGTAGCGTTGGCCAGCATCTCGTCGCGCTCTTCGCGGCTTACGAGAATCCATTGGGCGTTGAGATCATCCTCTTTAAGGTCGCGCATCTCCGTGCAGACATTTGTGTCGTCATTCTGGCCTGCGTCTACTGATCCCCAGGGATTCCATGCCACGTAGACATCAGGATAATCGGCCTGAAGGATATGATAAACGTTGCTCTTGCCCGGCACCTTGGAGAAACGCCATTTACCTCCCTTGCCGGCATCCATATAGCCACGATAGTTGAGATAGTGGTTGTCGCCGTTGAAGAGTCCGGTCTCGATATGGAAATCTGTGCCGTTCTCTCCCTCTTCGAGAGTAAGTTCTACGCCGGGGAGGGCGAGGGCTGCGTGTGCGCCCCAGTCGGAACCGCCGGCAAGGAACTGCTTCTGACCTACATTATAGAGGTAGAATTTACCCTCTTTGGGTTCGCTGCCTTCGAATACATTCTCGTGAGTATCGGCATTGGCGCGGAAGTAAGCGAAGCGGAGAGTCTTGAGAGCGTTCTCGAATTCAGCGCGAGAGGCAGCGGCATTATATTTTGCTTCAGCCTCATCGTCAGAGTGGAGAGCAGTGGTGGCGCGGAAGTTGTCGATTACATCCCTGCTTGTATTGATAATGTTAATCCAATTCTGGAGATTAGCCTTTGCATCTACGAATGCACTTGATGAAGTGGCATTGGCATGAGTCTCCTCAGCGGAAGCGATGACTTCGGCAAAGAGAGGATGAGAAGGAAGTTCGTAAGCCTGATCGATCAGCTGACGGAGTTCTCCGCGGATGCCGTCAATGTCTTCCTTGACATCTTCCGAGTCATAGCGGAGGAAGAAGCGCTTGTAAATAAGCCAATCGCGATGGCAGTCATCATCATTCTCTGTCTTGGAGATGGAGATACGAAGTTTGCCGTCGGTCACGGGAGTCTCGATAAACTCATTAATATAATTACCCGCGATCATAGCTTCGCCGGCTTGATCCATATTGTCGGGGACGAAGATTTTACGGCCGTCGGGGAGTTCTACTTCACGCTCGAAGCCTCCTCCTTGTGAAGTCTTGGTATCATCCATGATCGACATGACAGTGCCTGTAGCAACTCCGGCTGAATATTTTGCGCGAAGACGTTCTGTGCCATCCACATGGCGTTGGAGCAATTCATCGCTTTCCATTTCAGTGTCACGATAATATGCCTGCACTGAGAAGCTGTATGTGCCTTTGGGAAGATTCTCAAGAGTAATGGATGCTGTATGGTTCATACGATGCCAAGCCTCGCGTACGGGGTAACCGGCCTTGCCGCCGAATCCGTCGCCTCCACCAAAATCATTGATTACGATCTGTTCCCATTGACGGTCACGCTGGTCGTTACGACCGCGGTCGTTCCAAGGAATAAGGAAGGATATGTCGGCAGGTTCACCGGTGGCTTTAGCCTGAGCCATTGCTTTCTCAAGACGCTCCTCGCGGCTTACGAGCTGCCAGGTGGTCTCAGTGGGATTGTCGGAAAGACCTCCAAGTTCTTCTCCGGGACGGGCTCCGATATATCTATCTTCGGCTACTCCGTCTCTATCTCTGCGATCCTCGGCAACCTGACGGGCTTTTACCATGATCTTGTACTGATTTTCAGCACCGGCTACCGGCTCGAAGATCCACTCTGTGAGCTGACGGTCGCCTTGGTCAAGGAAGAAACGGTCCTGATCGGAGCCGTTGAGCTCGCCATTATTGGTGAAATTGCAGAATATCTGGTATCCCTCGTTGAAGCCATCGAGCTTTCTGAGTTCTACATCAAATCCCACATCACCAAGTTCGGCGTGAGTTGTCCACTGGTCGAGCTTTGACATGTTTGCCTGAAGCCATGTGCCGGTCTCAACCTGATAGAGATAGTACTCTTTTCCGAGTGCCTCCTCGGGAGTGGAGCCTGTGAAAGGAGACTCCGCTGCGAAGGCATATCCTCCGGCAAGAAGCACCAGACCGAAAAGTAAAGGTCTTTGTTTCATGTTGCTATTGTTATTTTAAGGTAATAAAAATATTTCCAATGTGTGGATGCGGGTGTGTGGAACCGATTTTAACCGAAACTTCTTTCGATGTCAAGTGGAACCGAACTGACTCTGAAATTTCTTTCGAGGGCAAAAGTACATACTCTCATTCTCTTCTGTGGAGAATATCTGTTCAAATACTAATATTTCCTCTTCTTACTACCTTTTCTTTCATACAGATTCCCTTATTTTTCCTATTCTTTCACTCCCTTTTTTCACTCTTTGACCATATTTTCTCTATCTTTGAATATTTTTTTCAGCCCTCCTTAATAATAAGAAAGTAATTTTACAACCGGATTCGCAGGCAAGCCATGAATCTTCAGGGAGCAATCCCGCTATTCTCTCTTGATTTGACCCTGAAATCATTTTTGAATTAACCAAAATATCTATGAGTTTAACAAAAAATCTAATCGCTGCGATGGCACTCGTCGCCGGTGTTGCCGCTCCTTCGGTGGCTCAGACTCCGGCTGACTTCGTGCCTTACAAGCAGACAGACCTGAGGCTCCCCTCAGTGCCCCTGCTTGTCAACGACCCCTTCTTCTCGATCTGGTCGAATTACGACGCGCTGAATGGTGGCCCCACACGTCTCTGGTGTGAGCATGAAAAGGCTATCGACGGTATCCTCCGAGTAGATGGCACTGCCTACCGCTTTATGGGCACAGGTCGCGACGTGCTTCTGTATCCTATCGCCGGCCAGGTTTCCGACGGCTACAAATGGCAAGGTAAGGTAAGCCGTGCCAAACAGAACGGCACAGGCTGGACAGCTGTTAATTTCAACGATGGCAACTGGGCAACCGAGAATGCATCCTGGGGCTCCAAAGAGGGTTATGGCAACCGCACTACCGAGTGGAGCGGTGAGAACACCGATATATATGTACGTCGTGAAATCGAGCTCACTGCCGATGATCTTGCAAAGGAGCTTTGGGTGGCCTTCTCTCATGACGATGTTTTCGAGCTTTATCTCGACGGCAAGCAGGTAGCTTCCACAGGCGAGACCTGGATTATGGACGAGAAGAAGCAGATTCCCGCCGATGTGGTGAAGAGTTTGACTCCCGGCAAGCACGTGCTTGCCGCCCACTGCCATAATACTACCGGCGGTGCGTATCTCGACTTCGGTATCTATACTAATGAAAAGGATAACGCTCCCGTTCAGTTGGCTCGCCAGAACTCTGTGGACGTTATGGCTACAGGAAGCTACTACAACTTCACTTGCGGCCCCGTGAATCTCGACCTCGTATTCACAGCTCCTCTCCTTATCGACGATCCCGATATCCTTTCCACTCCTATCAACTACATCTCTTATCAGGTGACTTCCACCGACGGCAAGGAGCATGATGTGCAGTTCTATCTCGCCACTACCGCTCAGCTTACCGTAAACGAGATGGACCAGCGCACTGTGACCGGTATCGACACTCAGAACGGTGTGCGCTACCTCAAGGCAGGTGCCAAGGATCAGAATGTACTCGGACGCTCCGGCGACCTTATCTCTATCGACTGGGGTTATCTCTATATTCCCGAGATCAACGGACAGATCGCTGTGGCCGGCCAGAAGACAGGTGAGGCTGACTTTGTGAACAATGGTAAAGTGACCAACACTCTTTCCGGCAACACTGAAAGCTCCAACCTCTCCGAGATGCCTCTCATGATCTTTGTCAACGATATGGGCAAGATCAAAGAGGGTCGCGACTTTATGATGGTAGGTTACGACGAAGTGTACGATATGCAGTACATGGGCAACAATTATAAAGCATATTACGCACGCGACGGGAAGACTATCTTCGAGGCTTTCGATGAATTCGGCAAAGACTATCACGTGCTCATGCAGCGTTGCCGCGATCTCGACAAGAGAATCTACGATGACGGCGAGAAGGCCGGCAACGTTAAGTATGCAGAGCAGCTCTCCGGTGTTTACCGCCATGCTATGGCAGCTCACAAGTGCTTCCAGGATAACACCGGTAAACTTCTATACTTCTCCAAGGAGAATAAGTCGAACGGATGTGTCAACACTGTCGACCTTACCTATCCCTCTTCTCCTCTCTATCTCCTTTACAACCCCGAGTTGATGAAGGGTATGGTGCTCTCCATCCTCGATTATGCTATGAGCGATGCCCGCAAGGGTAAGAACTGTGCGGCTCACGACCTTGGCCAGTATCCTCTTGCCAACGGTCAGGTGTATGGTGACAGTATGCCCCTTGAGGAGACCGCAAATATCCTTATCCTCTGCAACGCTATATGCAAGGCTACAGGTGACGGCGAATGGCTCAAGCCCTACCGCAGCATCCTCGCTTCCTGGGCTCAGTACTGCCGCAACGAGGGTCAGAACCCCGGCAACCAGCTCTGCACCGATGACTTCAAAGGTCCTTCCGAGCAGAACACAAATCTCGCTGTTAAGGCTATCACTGCTGTGGCAGCTTGGGCCGATCTCATCCCTCTCGTGGGCGGTAATACCCGTGATATCGAGAAATACCGTCAGTGGGGTCAGGAAATGGCTCTCCTTTGGGAGGCTGAGGCACGCGACGGCAACCACTACAAGATGGGCTTCAACATGCCCGGCACATGGAGCCAGAAGTACAACCTCCTCTGGGACAAGATGTGGGGATACAACAATTTCCCCGACTGTGTCTACAATCGCGAGATGGAATGGTATGCCAATCACAATGGTAAATACGGTGTACCCCTTGACAACCGCGATGACTCCACCAAGTCCGACTGGTTCATGTGGATGGCAGCCCTCGTCGATGATGATGCCACATTCAACAAATACTCCGATCAGCATTGGGATTATATCAACGAAACAGGTAGCCGCATTCCGCTCTCCGACTGGTACTCCTGCGACAACGGTCTTTCCAAGAACTTCTCCGCACGTTCCGTAATCGCCGGCCTCTGGGCAAAGGTGCTTATGGATCAGGAACTCGCCAAAATTCCCGAGCCTTCCACGGCATGGGAACCCAAAGGGAATCATATCAAGACCCGTTGGGCTGCTGATGTCGACCCTGATAATGTTCTCCCCGAGTATCCCCGTCCCATCATGGTAAGAAATGATTGGCAGAACCTTAACGGTCTCTGGGACTATGCTATCGTTGACGCCAAGGCTGTTCCCTCCAATGAAGATTTCAATTCTCAGATTCTTGTTCCTTTCCCCATCGAGTCCTCTCTCTCCGGAGTATGTCAGCCTCTCGAGCCCGGCAAGGCTCTCTGGTATAAGAAGGAGATCGAGGTGCCCGTAGAATGGACTGGCAAGAATATCACTCTTCATTTCGGCGCAGTGGATTATGAGGCTACAGTGTATGCCAACGGCACTAACAGCCGTTCGCAGGTCGCTCGCCACGTTGGCGGTCACTCCTCTTTCGATGCCGACCTCACTTCCAAAGTTCAGAACGGCAAGGTTACAGTTTATGTGAAAGTAATCGATGAGACTGACGAGGGCAGCCAGCCTGTAGGCAAACAGCGTCGCTATCCCGCCGGCGGTGGTGATATCAACTATACTTCCACTTCCGGTATCTGGCAGACTGTATGGATGGAACCCACCGAGAAGTCTTACATTGCCGATCTCCGCACTACTCCCAATCTCGACGAGGAGAATTTCAACTTCGATGTGATTCTCTCCGGCACAGTTTCCGGCGACGTGACTGTAAAGGTATTCGAGGGTGACAAAGAAATCGCCTCTTCCACTGTTCCCGCCGAGGCGACGACTAATGTGGTTATCCCCGTTAAGAACGCTCACCTCTGGAGCCCCGAGTCTCCCAGTCTCTATGGCGTACAGGTGATCTACAACAACGGCTCCACAACCGATGTTGTAGACAGCTACGCCGCTATGCGTAAGATCGGTTATCGCAAGGATAACAACGGCCATTGGCATTTCACTCTCAATAATAAGGATTACTTCCAGTTCGGTCCTCTTGACCAGGGATACTGGCCCGACGGTATCCTCACCGCTCCTACCGATGAGGCTCTCGCTTACGACCTTGAGAAAACTAAGGAATGGGGCTTCAACATGGTGCGCAAGCACATGAAAGTAGAGCCCGCGCGTTGGTACTGGCATTGCGACCGTCTCGGTTTGCTCGTATGGCAGGATATGCCTTCTCAGTTCCGCACAGACGAAGGTGACTGGACGGTGAATGATTGGTATCGAGATCATGTCTGCTCCATGGATCCCACCGTAGAAAAGAACTTCAAGAACGAGTGGAAAGAAATCATAGAACAGCACTATTCATATCCCTGTATCGTAGTATGGACTCCCTTCAACGAGCGTTGGGGACAGTTCAAGACCAAAGAGATTGTGAAATACACTCAGGATATCGACAACACACGCCTTGTGAACCCCGCATCCGGTGGTAACCATTACCGCTTCGAGGAGGGCTCCAATACATTTGTTGACGAGCATACATACAATCAGCCTCTTGAGGTATTCTCCAATGTGGCTGATGCCGGCCGCCCCTTCGTACTTGGTGAGTATGGTGGTCTCGGCCAGAATATCTCCGGTCATCGCTGGTATGAGCGCGATGCGCAGACTTATAATACCTACAATTCCAAGAGCGCTATCACTGCCGATTACGAAAAGCTCGTAAATCAGATCGAGAAGATGGGTAATGGTATCGACAACGATGGCAAGAGCCTTCCCTTCTGCTGGACAGCGGCTGTATATACTCAGACCACCGACGTAGAAACAGAGGTTAACGGTATCATGACCTATGACCGAGAGGTAATCAAATTCGATGAGAAGAAGATTCGCGATGCTGCCATGAAGCTCCGTAAGCTCTATGGCAATGATCCCAAAGATCGTGAATATCTCGAGCTCTCCGGTGCTGATGTCCCTTTCGTAGAGGGCACCGGTGAACCTGTCTACTTCTATGACATGATGGGACTCCGCCATTCTTCGCCGGTGCCCGGCATCAATATCGTAAAGCAGGGTACTGAAACCCGAAAGATTTACGTTCGCTGACCCCTCTCCGTCAGATCACTCCAAATAACACCAGTATTAAGGGTCCGCGCGTGAGCGCGGACCCTTTTTTCCATATAAAAGAACGAGGCCGGGGGCAATGCCCTCGGCCTCGAACCAACCTATTCTAACTTATTCTAACCTTACGATAACGTTGGAATCATTTTTAGTAGTTTTCCCGGCTTAGATGGAATTGAGCAGGTCAACCTTACCTTCGTTTACGAGCTTGAGGACAAGCTCTCCGAAGAGAGTGTTCTGCCAAGCAAACCAGGGACGTGTGAAATTAGCGGGGTCATCCTTATGGAAGCTCTCATGAATGAAGCCCATGCCGTTGTCGGTGTCCATCACCATCTTCACGCACTCGGCGATTTCGGCATCATCCTGCGAAGTGAAAGCCTTCATCATGATCGACATCGGCCACACCATATCGTAGCCCACGTGAGGACCGCCGATACCTTCTCCTGCCTTACCCTTGAAGAAATAGGGATTGGACTTGCTCCATACGAAGCGACGTGTATTCTGATATATAGGATCATTCACGTCCACATCCGAGAGATAGGGGAGTGAGAGGAGGGAAGGAGCATTGGAATCGTCCATAAGCATGTGATTGCCGAAGCCGTCACACTCGAAGGAATAGATCTTGCCATACTGAGGATGATCATACACGGCATATTTCTGAAGAGCCTCGTCTACCTCCTTAGCCAAATCGCGACACTCTTTGGCCATCTCGGGCTTATTATTGACCTTATCAAGAATCTCTGCTGCTTTTCCAAGCACTGACACCGCGAAGAAATTCGAGGGCACGAGATACTGGAATGTAGTGGCATCGTCGGAAGGACGGAAGCAGGATACGATAAGTCCGCAGGGATTCACGGGAGCGCCGAGACCGTCATTGTTGAGAGTATCGAGCGCACGCTCTGTCTTGCGCTGGAACTTGTAGGGGCCTACGCCATCCTTACGCTGCTGAGTACGGAAAGTATTGAGAATATTATTGATGGCAAGAAGCCACTCATTATCGAAGATGGAATCATCACCGGTCACCTTCCAATACTCGTATGCCAGGCGGATAGGGTAGCAGAGAGAATCGATCTCCCACTTACGCTCATGCACATTGGGGTTCATATCGGTGAGGTCGGTCATCCATTCGCCGCCGGTAGGGCCGTCATTGAAAGCATTGGCATACGGATCGATGTTGATGAGCTTGAACTGTTCACGGATCACACCCTCCACCATCGCCTTCAGCTCCTTGTCATTATTGGCGAGCTGAACATAGGGCCACACCTGAGCACCGGAATCGCGGAGCCACATGGCATGGATATCACCGGTATAGACGAAAGTCTCCGGTTTACCGTTTTCGTCAAGACGGAAATGTACCGTAGTATCGATAGTGTTGGGAAAACAATTCTCGAACATCCAGGCGAGTTTCGGATTCTTGAGGAGTTTTTTCACACGTACTATCTCATTCTCCACAGCGTTCGAATGGAAAAGGCGTTCCCCCTTCTCGGGACGCTGACACTTGTATGCGGTCTGATCGGCAACAGCCACTACCGCCGGTTTGCTCTTTGCATTGGCCTGCATCGGATAAAGAGGCGCTGCGAGCAGAAGGAGAGCAAGGTATCTACTGTTCATGATATGGTTGTTGGTTACGACTGCAAAATAAGCGATAAAACCTCATCCGCAAAGTAAAAATCTATTCAAACAATACCAAATATCATTCAACATGGAAATCCCCTGAATCCCATTAAAGAAAAATTCACTAATTTTGAATCGTTTTCCTACGGAAACCCAATCTCCCTTCCCTCCCTTAAAATCGATTCTCAAAAGAACTATAATATAATTTCATCATGAAAATTACTTCAAGACTATTGGCCTCCGGCTTGGCCGTGCTCTCGATTGCCGGCGCCGGTGCGAAGACCGCCCCCGTCGACTATGTCAGCACACTCGTCGGCACGCAGTCAAAGCATTCCCTCTCTACGGGCAATACATATCCCGCAGTGGCAATGCCCTGGGGTATGAACTTCTGGACTCCGCAGACCGGAAAGATGGGCGACGGCTGGGCCTACACCTACGATGCCGACAAAATACGCGGCATCAAACAGACCCACCAGCCTTCCCCCTGGATCAACGACTACGCTCAGTTTGCTATAATGCCTGTCACCGGTAAAGCTGTCTTCAATGAAGACGAGCGTGCAAGCTGGTTCTCTCATAAAGCGGAGGTGGCCACTCCTTACTATTACCGCACATATCTCGCTGATTGGGATGTCGTGGCTGAGGTGGCTCCCACAGAGCGTGCCGCCATCATGCGCTTCACTTTCCCGGAGAATGAACTCTCCACTGTTGTGGTAGATCCCTTCGATGCCGGTTCATCCGTCACTATCATCCCTGCGGAGAACAAGATCGTAGGCTACACCACCAAGAACTCCGGCGGTGTGCCCGAGAATTTCAAGAACTATTTCGTCATCGAGTTCGATAAGCCTTTCACCTACACCGCAGCTGTGACCGATGGCAATATCGACACCAATTCACTCTCTTCCACTGCCAATCATGCCGGCGGTATCATCGGTTTTCAGACCAAGAAGGGTGAGAAGGTCAACGCCCGTATCGCTTCCTCTTTTATATCCCCCGAGCAAGCCGAACTCAACCTCAAGGAACTTGACGGCAAAGACTTCGAGGCCGTGAAGGCCGCAGGTCGCGACCGTTGGAACGATGTGCTCGGAGCTATCGAAATCGAAGATGAGGATATCGATCGCCTCCGCACATTCTATAGCTGTCTCTACCGCTCGGTGCTCTTTCCCCGCAGCTTCTACGAAATCGATGGTAAGGGTGACGTGGTGCACTATTCTCCCTACAACGGTGAGGTGCGTCCCGGATATATGTTCACCGATACCGGTTTTTGGGATACATTCCGCGCTCTTTTCCCCCTCCTCAATCTCGCTTATCCTTCCATGAACGAGAAGATGCAGGCCGGCCTCGTGAATGCTTACGAGGAGAGTGGCTTCCTTCCCGAATGGGCTTCTCCCGGTCATCGCGGCTGTATGGTGGGCAACAATTCAGCCTCTATCGTGGCCGATGCTTACCTTCAGGATCTCGCCGGATATGACGCCGAGAAACTTTGGGAGGCTGTAGTCCACGGTGCTAACAATGTTCATCCTCAGGTAAGCTCCACCGGACGTCTCGGCCATGAGTACTACAATAAACTCGGCTACGTACCTTATAATGTAGGTATCAACGAGAATGCCGCCCGTACTCTCGAATATGCTTACGACGACTGGTGTATCTATCAGCTTGGCAAGAAACTCGGAAAGAAGGATAAGGAACTCAAACCCTTCAAGGAGCGCGCCATGAACTATCGCAACCTCTTCGATCCCGAGACTAAACTCATGCGCGGCAAAAATGAGGATGGCAAATTCCAGGAACCCTTCAATCCTCTTAAATGGGGCGACGCCTTCACAGAGGGCAACTCCTGGCACTACAGTTGGTCGGTATTCCATGATCCTCAGGGCCTCATCGACCTCATGGGCGGTAAGGGCACTTTCGTGAATATGCTTGACAGCGTATTCACCGTTCCCCCCGTATTCGACGACAGCTACTACGGCAGCGTTATCCACGAGATTCGTGAGATGCAGATCATGAACATGGGCAACTATGCTCATGGCAATCAGCCCATCCAGCACATGATCTATATGTATGACTATGCGGGCGAGCCGTGGAAGACTCAGCACTGGGTGCGTCAGACTATGGACCGCATGTACACTCCCGCTCCCGACGGATATTGCGGCGATGAGGACAACGGTCAGACTTCTGCATGGTACGTATTCTCCGCTCTTGGTTTCTACCCCGTTTGCCCCGGCAGCGGCCAGTATGCTCTCGGCGCGCCTCTCTTCAAGAAGGCTACCGTAAACCTTGAGAATGGCAACAAGGTAGTGATCAACGCTCCCGAGAACAGCCGCGACAACTACTATGTAGGCTCTCTCAATCTCAACGGCGTGAACTATGATAAGAACTATCTCAACATCGCCGACCTCAAGAAGGGTGCCAATCTCGACTATAAGATGCAGTCGGAAGCCAACACCACTCGCGGCACAGACGCTCCCGCTCTCCCTTACTCCTTCAGCAACGAGCTCAAAGCCTCCAAGAAGTAATCCCGGAGCTAAATAACCCTAATGAATGATAAAGGCCCGAGAGTCGATCGACTCTCGGGCCTTTATCATTGAAGTTATACCTTATAGAAGGATGAACTCTTATTTACATAGAAAATCAAAGGATGAATTCCTTATTTCTCGGTGCTGAAGCTGTAGATGCAATGGCTGGTGTAAGTGTCGCCGGGACGAACCACGACTGAAGGCCAACCGGCCTGACCCTCTTTATTGGGGGAGTCGGGATAATGCTGGCTCTCAAGACACATGGCGCCGCGGAAAGGATAGGCGATACCCTTCTTTCCCTTTACGGTGCCGTCGAGGAAGTTGCCTACATAGAACTGGATACCGGGTTCGGTGGTGAATACCGTCATCACGATGCCCGACTCGGGATTTACAATCTTGGCTGCGGGACGCTTCAGATCTCCGCCTGTGCTGAGCACCATATTATGGTCATATCCGTGGCCGTTCTTAAGCTGAGCGTCGTCAGCCTCGATATCTCTGCCCAATGTCTTGGGAGTGCGGAAGTCGAAGGGAGTGCCCTCTACTGACACAATCTCGCCGGATGTCATGAAGGTAGAGTCGATAGGAGTGTAGTTGTCGGCGGCAAACCAAACAGTGTCTTCAAGTACAGTCTTGGAGGGATCGCCGCTGAGGTTGAAGTAGGAGTGATTGGTGAGGTTGAGGATGGTGGGCTTGTCGGTAGTGGCCTCGTAAGCGATGTCGAGGTCGTTGCCGGCAAGAGTGTAAGTCACTTTCACATCCACCTTACCAGGGAATCCGGCCTCGCCGTCGGGAGAGGTGAGAGTCAGCACGAGGGTGGAATCGTTGAGCTGCTTGGCATCCCATACGGAGTGGTGGAAACCTTTATCGCCGCCGTGGAGGCAGTGGCCGTAGTTGTTCTGCGGAAGCTGATACTCCTTACCGTCGAGTGTGAATTTACCCTGATTGATACGGTTGCCGTAGCGACCGATAAGGGCTCCGAAGTTGCCGTCAATATTCACATAATCGGCGATAGAGTCATGGCCGAGCACGATATCGCGGAAGTTGCCCTCCTTGTCGGGCACCATCAGTGAGACGATGCGGCCGCCATAGTTGGTGACGCAAGCCTCCAGACCCTCGGAGTTGGTGAGAGTATAGAGGGCCGTCTTCTTGCCGTTCACCTCAGTGACGAAATTCTTTGGGTCCAGTCCGGATTTGGTGAGTCCGGATTCTTCGCCTCCTTGCTTGGAGCCGGTGCAGGATGCGAGAAGCAGACAAGCCGAGGCGTAAGCAATAGTTCTGATATTCATTTAAGTGGTAATGATTTTAGGTGTCCGGCGGCTGATTCCGCTTTCCGGATCGGCCGCCGGGTATTACATAATTTTTCAAGCCTCCTTGTGGGCACCGTCGCTGATCACTACGGGATATACCTTGGGAGCATGGCCGTATTTAGCCTCGAATTTCTCGCATGCGGTCTTCACGAAGGCATCGCGCTGATCCTTCTTCACGAGATTGATGGTGCAGCCGCCGAAACCTCCGCCCATGATGCGCGAACCTGTCACTCCGCACTCTTTGGCGATGTCGTTGAGATAGTCGAGCTCCTCGCAGCTTACCTCATAATCCTTGGAGAGGCCGGCGTGAGTCTCATACATTTTCTCACCTACAGTCTCGTAGTCGCCGCGGTTGAGAGCGTCGCACACTGCAAGCACGCGATCTTTTTCCTCGATTACGAATTTAGCACGGAAATAATCTTCGGCTGTGATGTCGGTCTTGATAGCATTGAGCATATCCATATCGGCATCGCGGAGAGTCTCCATGCCCAGACGCTTGGCTACACGCTCGCAGCTCTGACGGCGCTTGTTGTAGGGGGAATCCTTGAGTTCGTGTTTCACTACGGAGTCGAGAAGTACGAGCTCATAATCCTCAGGGTTGAAGGGGAAATATTCGAACTCCATAGAGCGGCAGTCGAGGCGCATGAGCTTACCCTTCTGGCCCATTACGGAAGCGAACTGGTCCATGATGCCGCAGTTCACGCCGCAATAGTTGTGCTCTGTGCTCTGGCCGATGCGGGCGAGTTCGAATTTATCGATCGAATTATTGTTGAACATGTCGTTCAGAGCGAAGGCAAAGCAGCTCTCGAGTGCTGCGGAGGAGGAGAGACCTGCGCCTAAGGGCACATTGCCGGCGAAGACGGCATCGAATCCTTTCACTGTGCCGCCGCGCTTCAGAATCTCACGGCATACACCGAAGATATAGCGGGCCCACGACTGCTCGGGAGCGTCCTCTTCATTGAGGCCGAACTCTACATATTCGTTGATGTCTACGGAGAAGACACGTACCTTGTCGGTATCGTTGGCAGCGATGGCGGCCATGATCACCTTGTCGATGGCGCCGGGGAATACGAAGCCACCGTTATAGTCGGTGTGCTCGCCGATGAGGTTGATACGTCCTGCGGAAGCATAGAAAGCGGGAGTGGTGCCGAAGCGGCTCTCAAACTCCTTGAGAAGTTTCTCTTTCATGATATTGCTGTAAAAAAATGTTTACGGTTGTTCTAAAAACTTAGTCCCCAAAATTACTATAATTCCCGATAACGCAATAGAAATTAACTGACCAACTAACAAAAAAATCTCACCACACCCTTGTAATCCATATAATTATATGGATTACAAGGGTGTGGTGAGACAATGTATCAGGAATCAGGAACGCTTCCGATAGGTGAGAGCCGCCGTGCCGAGGGCTAATACCGCATATCCCGTAAGCCAGAGGAATTGGCCCCGGAGCTCCGCAAGGGAGGTCCCTTTGAGATAGATGCTGCGCATTATTTCGTTGAAAAAGCGTGGAGGAACGGCGTATGTGATATACTGCGCCCAGTCAGGCATCGAACCGATAGGGGTAAACAATCCTCCCATAAGCTGGAAGATAATGATGAAGGCGAACATCACGAAGATGGTCTGAAGCATCGTCGCCGATTTGTTGGCTATCGTCACTCCCAACCCCGACATCACAAGGCTCAGAAGAATTGTGGCCAAATAGATACTCCCTATATTACCCATCGGCACCACTCCATATACTACACGGCCGATAATCATACCCACTGTGACTACCAACATACCTGTAAGCCAGAACGGGATGAGCTTGGAAAGCACGAAGATCGTGCGGCTCACGGGAGTCACGTTCATCGCTTCGATAGTGCCTGTCTCCTTCTCGCTCACCAGATTGAGTGCCGGAAGGAATCCGCATATCATGATTATGAGGAATACCATCAAGGCCGGAATCATGTAATGGCGGAAGTTGAGGGTAGGGTTGAAGCGATATATCACACTTGAATCCTGTTCGTCCACGGGGCGCCCCTCTTCAACGGCCGTCTGCCTGAGCGTTTCGGCAGCCGAACTCACCACATACTGCATACCCAACATTCCTTTGGTGGCGTTCACGCCGTTGGCCTCCACGTCCAGTTCGGATATATCTCGGGAGAAATGCGGAGGGATGGAGAGAATCACGTCGGCATCTCCTTTCTCAATCATATCCATCGCTTCATCGTAGGTGCCGACTACATCCATTACGTTGAGTTCGTGCGAGGCATCCATATCGGATATGATGCGGCGCGAGAGTTGGCTATGATCGTTGTCTACGGCTACTACCTGCACATCCTTCACATCGAAGGAGGCTACAAGCGGAATGATGAGCAACGCCATGATAGGCAATCCGATAATCATCTTCGGGATAATCGGATTATGGCGCATCATCACTATCTCTTTGCGGAGCAGGGCTCCGAGTATTCTGAGTTTCATACAGGATTCATTTCTTTGCATTGAACTTACCGAGTTGCACTGCAAGTAGCAGCACTGTCATTCCTGCCATGATTATCACCTCCTTGAGCACTCCGCTGAATTCTATCTGCTGTATCATGAGTTTACGCATCGCGGCTATATACCAACGTGCCGGGATAATACAGGATATGCCTTGAAGCACCACCGGCATATTGTCCACCGGGAATATCATTCCTGACAGCATAATCACGGGCACCATGAAGAGCATGGCCGACACAATGAGTGCCGACACTTGATTACTTACTATGGAAGATACGAGCAGACCGATACTGAGCGAGAGCACTATATACAGAAGTGATACTCCGATTACACTTATGATAGTATCGGAGACGGGGAGGCCGAGCACAGTATAAGCCATAGTGAGCATTATAGCCAGAATGACGCAGGAGAGAATGAAGTAGGGTATGAGTTTGCCGATTATAATGCTGATTGGCTTCACGGGCGATACGAGCAGCAGATCCATGGTGCCCGTCTCTTTCTCGCGCACGATTGAGACGGAGGTCATGATGGCGCAGATGAGGATGAATATCATTCCTAAAGTGCCGGGCACAAAATTGTAGGAACTCTTCATCTGCGGGTTGTAGAGCGTGCGTGTGATGATAATATCCGAGCTGTTCTTCTTGATCACGCCGGAAATATAGGCCACAGCCGCTTGGGCTACGGTGGGATTGGAGGCATCCACCACTATCTGATACGGAGTGCGGATTCCGTCGTGGCGAAGCACCAGCGCCGCGTCTATTTTCCCCTGCTTCAGTAGAGGCGTGATATCCTCTTCGGAGGCGAGCCCGGTGAAAGTGAAATAGCTGTTGACGGCAAAGGCCTGGGCTATCTCGCGGGAGGCGTCGGTGTGGCGGTCGGTCACCAAGGCCACCCTCACATCGTTCACCTCCGTGGAGATGGCGAAGCCGAAAAGGAGCAGGAGCACCAACGGCATGAAAAGCGTGATCATCATCGTACGCCGGTCGCGCACGATATGGATGGCTTCTTTCTTTATCAGCGAACCTAATATATTCATGTCATTCCGATCTTTGGGCGTCTTTCGCCACGATGCGGAACACTTCGTCCATCGTGGCAACGTGATATTTCTCTTTCAATGCGGCGGGAGTGTCGAGGGCCGCTATCTTTCCGTCCACCATTATCGAGAGGCGGTTGCAATATTCCGCCTCATCGAGATAGTGGGTAGTGACGAATACCGTCATTCCCTCTGAAGAAGCTTGGTAGATAAGTTCCCAGAAGCGCCGGCGTGTCACGGGGTCCACTCCGCCGGTAGGTTCGTCAAGGAATACTATTTCGGGACGATGGATGGTGGCAGTGGCGAAAGCGAGTTTCTGGCGCCAACCCACCGGGATGGATTTCACGCGGGCATCAGCCATACTCTCCATGTCGAGTTGCTTCATCACTTCGTCCATTCGCGTCTTGATCTCCCGGTCGCTCATGCCGTAGATAGTGGAGAAAAGGCGGAGGTTCTGCTTCACGGATAAATCTCCGTAGAGGGAGAATTTCTGGCTCATATAGCCGATATGCCGCTTTATCTCCTCCCCTTGGGTATTAACGTCGAAACCGGCTATGGATCCGCTTCCGGATGTGGGATAGCTGAGGCCGCAGAGCATTCGCATGGCTGTGGTCTTTCCGGCGCCGTTGGCACCCAAGAAACCGAATATCTCACCCTTGCGCACATCGAATGTGATATGATCTACGGCTGTGAATTGTCCGAATTTCTTGGTGAGACCCTTCACGGATATGGCGATATCGTCTTTATTGGTCATTGCGGGTAAGTTTTATGAAAAGGTCTTCTATCACTCCTTTGGCGGGGTAGATCTCCACTTTCTCGATTCCTTCGGCTTCAAGCCGGCGCTTGGCCTGCTCGGGATTGAAGCCGTCGGCAGTCACTACGTGGAGTGTGGCGCCGAAGGTGTAGCAGTCGATTACGTCGGGAAGTTTCCTCAGTCCGGCGAGAAGCCGGAACATATCCGGAGCCACGGCGTTGTAGAGATTCTCGTCCAATCCTTCCACGAGGCGGTCGGGAGTATCGGTGCGCAGTATGCGGCCGTGGTCGATCATGGCTATGCGGTCGCAGCGAGTGGCCTCATCCATATAAGATGTGGAGACGAGGATTGTGATGCCGTGATGCCGAAGGGTGGCCAGCATATCCCAGAACTCATTGCGGGAGACGGCGTCCACTCCGGTGGTGGGTTCGTCGAGCAGCAACAGCGGAGGCCTGTGGATAAGCGCGCAACTCAAAGCCAATTTCTGCTTCATTCCGCCCGAGAGTTTCCCTGCCGGACGATTGGGGAATTTGGCAAGCTGGGTGAAGATGGGCGCGATAAGGTCGTAGTTCTCCTTTACCTTGACTCCGAACAGATCTGCGAAGAAGTGGAGGTTTTCCGAAATGGTGAGATCGGGGTAAAGGGAGAAGCGTTCCGGCATGTAGCCGATTTTCGAGCGAAGTGCGCGGTAATCTTTCACGGAGTCGAGCCCGAGCACAGTGAGTGTGCCGCTGTCGGGAAGAAGCAGAGTGGCCAGCATCCTGTAGAGCGAACTCTTTCCGGCGCCGTCCGGACCGATGAGACCGAACATTTCCCCTTCCTTGACGGAGAAACTCACATTGTCGAGGGCCCGGATCTTGCCGTAGCTTTTACTGACTCCGTTTACCTCTATTACATTGCTCATAATTTCACCTCCCCGTATTGACCGAGTTTGAGACGTCCGTCGTTCTTGACGGCTATCTTCACGGCATAGACGAGATTCGCGCGGGTGTCGTTGGTCTGGATCGATTTCGGAGTGAACTCACTCTCCTGCGAAATGAATGTGATGACTCCGGGATAGTCATATTTCTCATCCCCTCCGAAGTCGGCCACTACGGTCACCTTCTGTCCTATCTTGATATGGGCGAGCTGGGAGGCTGTGAAGTAGCTGCGGAGATAGATATGGTTGAGGTCGGCGAGTTTGAGGAGGGGTTTGCCGGGAGTGGCGTATTCTCCGGCTTCGGCGTATTTGATAAGTACGGTGCCGGTGATAGGGGAGTGAAGTGCGCTTTTTGAAATCTGGTCTTCCACTTGCTCTTTGCGATAGCGGAGGGCCACTGCATTGTCGGAGATGGAGCTGTGGCTTTTGTCAAGAGTGTTTATCTGTGCGGCAAGCTGGTCGTTGAGAGTGCGAAGTTGGGCTTGCGCATCGTCATATTGCTTGCGGGTAGTGGCGCCGTCGGCAAGGAGACGTTCCTGTCGGGCCACTTCATTTCGCTGATGCTCTATCTGGGAGCGGAGAGCCGCCACCTGTGTCGATACATCGGGAGCCGTGGTCTTGGCTGCCTGTTGTTCGGTGAGAATCTGCATGCGTTGCAATGCAAGCAGAGAAGTGTCAACCTGCGCTATGAGGCTTCCGGCCGTAACGCTGTCGCCCTCTTCGGCGGAGATGGAGAGTATCTTGCCGGTGGTTTCGGCGGAGAGGGTCACGGTTGTGGCCTCGAATATTCCCGTGGCATCATATTCGGGAGCTTTGGAGCAAGAAGCAAGGAGGAGAGCGGAAGCGAAGAGAAGATATGATGATTTCATCGGTTGAGAGTGTTTTTGAGTTGGTAAATGTTCTGTACGAGCTGAATTTTATGATAGGCGGAGTTGAGACGTGCCTGATTCTCATCGTTGATTTTGGAGAGGAGGGTGGTGGCGTCGATTACTCCGTTGGCGAGTTGCGACTCGGCGCTGATACGTACGTTCTTCCGAAGCTCCACAATGCGGGCGTCCTCTTTCATCACTTCGCGGATTCCCAAGATGGCGGCTTCATCGCGTGCGGTCTGCAAGCGTATGTTATAAAGGAATAGGTCGCGATCGGTCTCTATCATGGCGGAGCCGGTTTGGAGCTTCTTGCGTGAGAGGTCTTTTGTATAGAGTGATTCTATATTCCATGCTATCTTTACTCCTGCCATGATGTTGAAAGATAGATTGCGGTTGGTCATGCCTTCGAAGTAGTTATAGCCCGGATATCCGTAGTAGGCTTGCGCGAAGAGGCTTACACGAGGCATAAGGGATGATTTTATAGCGTTCTCGCGTGCGAGGTTCTGACCGATTTTCTTGTCAAACAGTGTGAGCTCCGGGCGAGCTGATTCAAGAGAGGAGGGGAGAGTTGCATCCGGGCAAATGAGTTCGGAGGCGGACATATCTTCGCCGGTGTATATCCCGAGTACGGCGCGATACCCTTCTGTGGCTGTCCGTGCTTCGGCAAGACTCTGGCGGAGGGTGAGCCACTGAGCCTCCACCATATCGGCATCACTCTGCATGGCGGTGCCGTTCTTCACCATCGACTGAATGCGTTTCAGATTGGCTTCCAAAAGGGAGATTGTGGAGAGGGTCTGCGCTATCTGATCCTCCATGAGGAGAATACCGAAGTAGACGCTTTCCACTTGCCGGCGTATGCCGTAGAGCTCCACATCGAGAGCGGCGCGGGAAGCCTCGGCATCTGCACGTTCTACCTTACGGGAGGATTTTGAAGCACCGCCGTCCCAGATGGTCTGGTTGACGTCGGCGGCTATCTTGTATTGAAATTTCCCCATCCCTTTCATTTCATACCCTGTGGATGCAAGCACATTGCGGAGGGCATCCGGAAAGGCCGGAACAATATTCTGCACATTTCCTTGGGCGTAGACAGTGGCTTTCGGCAACCAACTGCGGTTGATTTCGCTAAGGTTCAGTTCGGTAAGATTGTCGATAAGGCCGTAATTTCTTATCTCCGGATAATTCTCTTCCGCGCGTTGCAGGCAATAGTCGAGAGTGACGGCGCCCTTTGCTCCGGTCACGACTGCCAGCATCAGCAGAAACAGTGTGAAAAAACGTATCATAATGGACTATAGTTTTTATAATGGCTTATGGTCTTAGTTTGCGCATGATAGTGTCTATATTCTCTTTTTTTCTGAGGGCGATGAAGCGCTCTTTGTCGCTGAAAAGTTCGGGGAGTACATTCTCCAACAGGGGGAGAGTAAGAAAAGAGAAGATATTGAGAGATATAATATCGAGGAGAAGCATCTCTGCATTCATTTTCCTACATTCTCCCTTGGCTGCCGCCTCATCTATATCGCGTTGTAATGAGGCTATACTCTTGACAGCGTTTTTTTTAAGAGTCTCGGCCATGTATTCCATACGATCATTATGGGAATACACCTCCATGATAAAGAAATGAGGCAATTCGGGGTTGGAGGCAATGAAATCGAGATGTCGTTCAATAGCACCGCTTATTTTGTCGAAAAGAGGAAGCGAGGAATCGGCGAGTGAACTGAGCATCAGTTCACCGAGCAATGATATTTTGTTGGAAATAATTCGCTGAAACAGATTCTCTTTCGAACGAAAATAGTAGTGAAGCATGGCGTGGGTCACTCCGGCCGCTTTGGCGATGGAAGTGGTGCGTGCTCCGTCAAACCCCTTGCAGAGAAATTCCTTTTCCGCTGCTTTAAGAATTTTCTCCTCCGTAGAGGTCATTGTTGCCTCCGTAGAGGGTATATTCCCCTCCGTAAAGGGGACATTCTCTTTCTCCATTGTGATTTGAATTTACTTGTTTATAAAATGTATTAACAATAATGATTAACAGGATTGTTAGTGCAAAATTAGTACAAATATTTCTATCCTCCAAATCTTTTTCTCAAAGAAGTTTAGACGACTTCCAAATCTCATGAAGCAAAGAAGAGATTAATAGATGAAAGTGTCATGATACAAATATATCCAATCGCCTCCTTCATATAGCGGGATATGCATATTATATGCAATAAGGTTGATGAGTCAACCATTTTATGGGCTTATGCGTTATATAGTCGTAATCAGAATTTCAGAAGTATGAGTGATACAAGAACATACCAGATGCCCTATGTGGGTTGCTTGATGGGAGCTGCTTTCCAGTGTCAGATAATTCAGCTTGAAAGTGCTCTTAAACGTGAAGGACTTTGTATCACTTCGGCTGAATATATGATTCTACGGGCTCTTTATTCCTGCGATGGTCTGCAACAATGTGAGATAGTGGATATGGTAGGAAAGGATAAAGCTGCTATCTCCCGGTCGGTTGCAGCCATGGCTAAAAAAGGGCTCGTCATTATAGAATCGGTAAGTTATAAATGTATTCGCGTATGGCTTAGTGATAAAGCTAAGGAGATACGTCCGCGAATCATGAAGATTGCCGATGAGCGGCATGAAGCTCTGCTCCGACTTGCTCCGAAGGAGGATATCGAGGCTTTCGTGAGAGTGCTGACTGCCATAGTGGATAAAGCCTAATCCCACAAAGAATGTTAAATCCGGGAGCTTGGAGCTTTATCCCTGAAACACAGAATACTCAAATCAATTTAACTAAAGGAAATATACTATGATGAACATCACTATTTGGAGCGATTTCGCTTGCCCCTATTGCTACATTGGCGAGACACGCCTTGAGAAAGCTATCGAAGAACTGGGTATGGCCGGTGACGTAAAGATTGATTATCGAGCCTTTGAGCTTGATCCATCGGCTGCAAAGGAAGTGACCGGACCTACTTCCGAGCGTTTTGCGATGAAATACCGTCTGAGTCTTCCGGAAGCTGAAGCTCAGATTGAGCAAATATCTGCCTTGGGACGCGAGGTAGGTATCGACTTCAAGTATGCAAGCACACTCTATAGCAATACATTCGATGCCCATCGTCTGATGAAATTGGCTGAGAATAAGTATGACTATGCCACGGTGCAACGTCTCAACACTCTTCTCTTCGATGCCTACTTCACCAAAAATCTTGTGCTTGCCGACCATAAGGTGCTGGAGGCAGTCGCAAAGGAAGCCGGGATGGATGAGAAGGAAGTAAATGAAGTGTTGGAAAGCGATCGTTATGCCGATGATGTGCGTTTTGACGAACGTGAGGCTCAGATGCGTGGTGTACGCGGTGTGCCCTACATGGTATTCAACGGTGAATTCTCCATCCCGGGAGCAATGACTGTGGATGGATTGAAGTCGGCTCTTCAGCGGGCACAGCGAAGAATTGAAGCGGCTGAGAAGGCTGCATCCAAAGAGGATGGCGAACGTCCGCATGTATGCGGTCCCGACGGTTGTCAGCTTATATGATATGATCTTTTTCGGAATCCTGCAATCTCTCTTTCAAAAAGAGGGGTGGCAGGATTCCTTTTTTCATTTACATTTTTAAAGATTTACGATTATGGTACGAGAATTGGAAGTACAAGGTGTTTTCACAGAGAATACGTATTTTTATATCGATGATCACTCTAAATCCGGATTTCTGATCGATCCCGGTGCACAGGCCGGTCTCATTTATGATACGATACGGGAAAACGGGTGGCATATAGAGAAAATTCTTCTGACCCACGGTCACTTTGACCATATGGGTGCAGCCGAATTATTGCGTGAACGTCTCGTTGCCCCTATCTATATCTATCCGGAAGATGCGCGATATCTCACTGATCCTTATCTCAATCTGAGCGGTAATTCCGGGACTCCGATAATCGTGAGCCATTATGAAGAGTTACACGACGGAGAGATAATACGATTGAAAGCAAATTCGGGATTCTATCTCAAAGTGATTCATACGCCGGGACATACGCCGGGATCTGTCACTTATTACTCTCCCGAGGAGGGTGTGGCATTTGTAGGCGATACTCTCTATCAGCATGGACCCGGTCTGACAAATTTTCCCGGCGGCAATCGCTCCGAGCTGGAGGAAAGTATTGTAAATAAAATTCTTGCGTTGCCGGAGGATACCGTCTTGCTCTCGGGTCATTCATCTCCTATCACCGTAGCCCGCGAACGGAATCTTCTTCTCCGTTAAAACCATAAAGGCTCAATCCTCAAGAAATCCGCCATTTGGCATCATATATTCCTTTTGGAGCTGAGACTAAAAAGAGAGACTGTCCAAGATTCTTGGGCAGTCTCTCTTTCTATTTTTGGATAGTAATCAGTTGGATCTGAATATCTTTATAGGTTGGGATTGATCTTGCTCCATTCGGAGATGGGCGGCATGATACCCAGCTCGATTACTTCGTCACGCAACTCGCAGAGGTGCTTGTAGCTCTTGTCGAGCTCCTTCTCCTCTTCGGGAGTACCCTGTACAGGCTGAACGGTCACACCGTTCTTGTCGACAGTAGTCTCCATCGCCATCATGATATGGCTGAAACGGTCGTTGTTGACGTAAGTACCTACAGGCCAACGGAACATCGGGCCACCCATAGCAGCTTCGATCATCTCTATAGAGAGATAAGCCGGGCTCTGGAAAGAGCTGCGTCCGCGAAGCTCGATAATTCTCTTGCCACCCTGGATCACTCGCTGCTTCAGGGCTTCCCAAGCCTCCTCGGTGAGAGGTTCGGTGCCGATAAAGTCTACGAGCGGTTTGCCGTTTACTTTGGCGGTGGAAGCGAATACGGCCATCTGCTCGCCATGACCGCCGTATGTACGGCAGTTGACGATATTATCAGGCTCTACATTGAGCAGTTTCGATAGCTCGTTGCGCAAACGTGTGCTGTCAAGCGCGGCGAGCGTTGACACCTGAGAAGGTTTCAAGCCGCTGTAAAGAAGGGTAATAAGACCTGTGATATCGGCGGGATTGAAGATTACCACAATGTGCTTTACATCAGGGCAATATTTCTTCACGTTCTTACCGAACTCCTCGGCGATCTCGGCATTTCCTTTAAGAAGATCCTCGCGGGTCATACCGGCCTTACGGGCCGCACCTCCCGAGTTGACAATATATTTTGCATCTTTCAGAGCCTCGGCGATGTCGGTGGTATAGGTGAGATTGAGACCTTCGAAACCACACTGCTTCAATTCTTCGGCCACACCTTCAAGGCCGGGACCGTATGGATCGTAGAGACAAATGTTGGGGGTCAGACCTTTCATAATGGCTGTCTGGGCCATGTTGCTGCCGATCATCCCGGCAGCACCGATAATGACAAGTTTGTCATTCGACAGGTAATTCATAATATTGCTTTTTAAGTCTTTAAAAACTTGAGCTTATTTACCTTGACTTAGGCCTTAGCTCAAGATTTCAACATTATTTCTCTTCCATAGGTTCAATGTTTCTTTCCGTCTTAACATTTCTTGAGAGACAAGTCTTGAAATAGTATGATATACGAGGCTATTTTTTGACACGAGGAAACATTTTTCTGACATGGAGAATCACTTTGTCAACCGATTTGTCCGCTACAGCTATCGATGTGGCTGTCACGATGAGCAACCCGCCCGCTATCTCTCGCGGAGTGATGCTCTGGCCAAGCACTACTATACTTAATATTACGGCCGATACCGGTTCGAGAGCACCTAAAATAGCGGTAGGGGTAGAGCCGATAAGTTGGATGGCGCGTGTGGTGCAAGCCAATGATATGACGGTAGGAATAATTGCCAAAGCCAAGAGATTTAGCCAGCCTGCGGCAGGAGAGGGGAGAGTGACTTTATTTCCTAAAGCTATCATCACCAGATATACCATACTTCCCCAGCCGAGAACGTAGAAAAGCAGTTTGGTGGTCGGTATAGGTTTGATATGTGAGGATACGTTGACAAAGATAATATATAGGGCATAAGTGAGGGCAGAGAGAGTCACCAATACACAGCCGTAAGCACTGATCTCACTCCCTGCCTGGGGTTTGAGCATAAGAATCAACCCTGCTCCCATGATAATAAGGCATAGTGCAGTTGTGACTTTGAACTTCTCATGAAAGAAAAATATCATCATGACGGCTACAATCACAGGATATATGAACAGCAATGTAGAAGCGATTCCTGAATTCATATAATTATAGCTTTCGAAAAGAGCGAGAGATGAGAGTGCCATCAGTATGCCCAATATCGCAGTAGGAGCTATCTGTTCTTTTTTCAATCCGAAAGGAATACCTCTGATGAGCATGACTACCGCCAGCAAAGGTACACCCATTATATATCGGAAAAGAAGTACCGAATTCGGATTCATCCCCTGCTCATAGAGTGGAACGGCGAATGCCGGGTTGGTGCCGTAAGCTGCGGCTGCGAGAGCCGCCAATCCATATCCCTTGATATCGTTTGAGGTCATAAATTCGGGTTTAGAAGTTTCTGCCCGTGATATCTTTGATTATCAGTCCGGCAATCGTCATGCCGAATATCGCTGTGATATGTTGAAGCGAACCGTTGATCTGTGCCTTCGAGGCATTCCAGTCATGATTTGCCGGGTCATGATTGCCGGGTGTATTCTTCGATTTGCAGATGCAATACTCAGAGTCGCAGGAAGTCTCGATTCCTTTGTTCTCCAGCAGTTCGTCGCTATATACACAAAGAAATTTCTTTTTGGGAAAGCGTTTTGTCTTTTTGAAGCGTTGGCGAAGGGCACGAGCCAACGGGCACCCTATGACCTTCCAGAATTCAGCCACCTTTATACGTGTGGGATCCATCTTCAAAGCCGCCCCCATCGAGGAGAAAAAGCGGGCTTTAGAGGCTGTGGCCCTTTCTATAAGCAATACCTTGTCTTTGAGAGAGTCGATGGCATCCACAACGTAATCATAGCTGTCAAGATCAAACGAATCGGCAGTGTCTGCACAATAAATCTCCTGTCGTGTCTCAATTTCCGCAGTAGGGTTAATCTTTAGAAGATGCTCCTTGAGTGCTTCCACTTTCACACGTCCTACAGTGGTGGTATTGGCCATAAGCTGGCGGTTGATATTTGTGATGCAGACGCGGTCGCTGTCAACAATTGTCAGATGACCTACTCCTGATCTTATCAGACTTTCAGCACACCAGGAGCCGACGCCTCCCACACCAAAGATAATAACGCGGGCATCTTCCAGACGCAACATATTTTCTTCGCCAAGAAGCCTGCGGGCCCTATTGAATATAGCATTCTTCATATTCACCTCTAATAATTTCCTACAAAATTACAAAATAAAATCCATCCGTTAAGATTCCATATTGTATTCTTTTTGAAGGTCTATTCTTTTGAGAAATGAGCTATTTCCCTTCTGACAATACTTCTTTTACCACAACTGCATTGTTATGTTCCCGATCATGAGATGAATAGAGGAGGGTTATGATTTGCTTCCCGGCCAAAGCCTGTCTTAAAGCGTTTAATGCCGGATTGCTTTTTAATTCAGCTGTATATTTCTCTGTAAATTGAGGCCATAGATTATCCGGGGCGGTATGAAACCACTCGCGAAGTTCTTTGGAAGGTGCTATTTCCTTATTCCAGAGGTCATAGTGAAAGTTAGCGTGGGATAGACCTCGAGGCCATAAGCGGTCGATATATACTCGGAACCCATCACTGGCTTCCTCCGGATCGTATGCTCTTTTCAATTGAATCATCTGGGGCATAATTTTTATGTGTTTTAGATGGTTGTCTACTAATATAACAACAAAGGGGCTTCAGTTTTCGTTGGTAAATATTATGAAACAGATGAGAAAGGCTGCGCGCCGCCAAAGTCCTGAATGGGCGCTTGAAGTTTTCGACAGAGCTCCCTTCGTCACGGTAAGTATGTGTCGTCCTGACGGCACACCTTACGGCCTACCGTTATCTCTTGTCAGAAAAGACGATACGACATTCTATTTTCATTGCGCAGATGAGGGTGAAAAAATAGATTGCCTGATAGAGAATCCTGTAGTAAGCCTTTCGGCAGTCAGTAAATGTACTCCTGTCTTTGAGGAGGCTACCTTGAATTATACGGAGCATTACCGATCGGCTATTGCTGTAGGCCGATGTGAAAGGGTGGTAGACAGAGCGGAAAAGATTGAAGCCCTGCGCCTGCTTTGCGAGCGTTTTCTCCCAAAATACATGAATCATTTTGAAGCTGCCATTGCCCGTAGCCTTGACCGTACTAATGTAATCAGAATCACATTGACCGAACCTCCGGTAGGAAAAAGTAAGCCCGCTCCCGAGAAGTAAACTACATTATGGAGAAATCTGCCGCTATCGATCTCAATCTTACCATTTTCTGGAAGGATATATGAAGCGTGCCAAGCCATAGATATAGCGACGGAAACCGGGACGATAGTCCAAAAGACGGTCAAACCAGCCGAGATGAGGATTCACCATCTTCACTACATATCCTACATAGAACATTGCAAAGAGTGTGCCGGGACCTACTACGGTCCATGGCCATGTGCCAAAGAAGTAGAATCCGGAAATGACCGCCAATACTACCAACGTTGTATCCACGATGATTTTTACTATCGGGAAGGGGCGGCCGCTTACACGTGCAATTGCAACTTGGATTCCTTCTCCCGGCATTGTGACTGAACCGCACCTTATCTCGATAGCTACGGCACATCCGAGAATCGTGGCTCCCAAGAATTGGGCGATTATCTGTGACGACAGTGCTTCGTAGGTAGAGAAGTAAGATGTCAGCCACATGTTGACATCAAGTAAAAATCCGAACACGAATCCTATCACAAGCTGAAAAAGCTGGATTGGCTCGAACCTGCGCCTGAGTACACACACCTGCGCCAACACTAAAATCACATTCATGATATTAGTGTATCCGCCGATTGTCCATCCCGGGGCCAACCCGGCTTCTCCGGCAAGACTGAACGACATGGGAATGGAGGAAATCACCCCGCTACCGAGATTGGAGCGCACACACAGCGCCACTCCGAAAGTCATGAAAAACATTGAGAGCAACAGCAGGATGTGTTGCCATACAAATCCGATTACTTTTTCTTTGCTAATCTTCATGATATCAATATTCCGTAAGTCGATTTCGAAGAGGGGAGTGCATCTTTTACCTTCACATTCCTCGAAATCCTTTGCAAAAATAGCGATTTTCTGTCTTTTTTGCAAGTCCCTTGAATTCGCGCAGTACGCGAGTATCGTGACCGATGAAAGTATTGGAAGATGCCAAAAGATTAATGAAGATTAACCTTGAAGAAAATCCTTTTTAACGATTATTTTATTTTCGTAAAAAGTTTAGACGACTTCATTGTATGAAACACGAAGAAGAAATATTACGTCACTCATCCTCAATGTTGCCGGAATGGGGATATATGGTGAGAATAATAGAGTCGGAAACGGATACAAAGCCTCATATTCGGTATCCTCACCGGGATGAATATTACATGATGGGAGTTTTGGGAGGTGGAAGTCTGGATTGTAATATTGATTTTCAACGATATCTGATAGAAGTCGAGTCTATTATAGTTCTGACTCCGGGTCAGGTACACCGGTGTGTATTCTCCCGGCGTCTCGGCTTTGCTGACAGTGCTTATTTTTCGCGATTGTTTGCCGAAACTGTCGGTATGTCAGCCATGGTATTTAGGAGAAACCTTGATACGTCCAAATAATATCTTGATAAAGCTATTGCCCCCTCAAACGAATTTTGAGATCTTTGCAGTCAAAAAAACAGACTATGTTATTCTCAAAATTAAAGAAGCGTATGGCTACGCCGTTTGTGGCCATAAACCCTCATAATTGTATCGCCTGCTGGGAATGTATTCCGGCATGCCCGAAACAAGTACTCAGGAAAGTGGATTTTCTTGGTCATCGTCATGTCAAGATAATAAATGCGGATGCCTACATAGGGTGTAATAAATGTATCCGAACATGTCCGAAAGGAGTGTTTACATCCCTCAAATAAGTAGTAACAGTAAGACTCACATCAGTGTGAGTCTTACTTATTTCAATTAAAGCTGATCAAAGATTTACTGTTTCTCCGTCTGCGGGAATGATGAGTCGTTCGGGGGAGATACCTTCTTTATCGGCCTCATTGCGGAGTATGCTGCGTGTGGTCTGACAATGGTCTATAGCATCCATGTGAACAGCAATGAAGCAACAATAACCCGGCGATTCCTCAATCATTTTTGCAACATCTTTTTCGTTCATTATCACTGTGCCGTCGGTTATTGACAATGGCAGTCCGATAGCACCTCCGGAATTTATAATCACCCAGTCAGGACGGGATTTCTTAATATTGGCATGGATTTCAGGGGTATATAGACAGTAGCCCACTATATATATACAGTTGGGTTATCTATAGCTTTAAGAATAAAACCTGAAACGTCTCCCATTATCTTTCCTATCTCTCCACGTCCATGTATTCCGGTAGTGCGTATCACATCGATTCCGTCTATGTCGATGCTGTCTGCGAGAAATTCCGTATTGGTAAACCCATATTAGTTGGTGTATGCTACCGAGTCTGCCGGTTGAATATACATTTTGATGCTGTCGCCAAGTGCTAATGTCACTGCCTTGTCGAAATGATCGAAATGGCTAAGCGTGCCTAACACGAAATCAACGCCCGAAACAATCTTCTTAATCGGCATTGTGAGATGTACTGTAGGGTTGCGGTTTACTCCGAGAATTGACTGCAATTTAAGAATAATATGGCATAATTGTAAAAATTTTTTACTTTGGTACGCTGAATCTGAAAATAAACCAATTGTAGGAAAGCGCTTGCCATACTTTCCGACAATCTTTTTTTGTGGCCAGATTGGTATGACGAGTCATAAAAATGAGTAAATTTGCAGTATGATGGAACTGAACGATAACGCACATCTTACTCCGATTAAGATTGTTCGCACTCTTGATAACTGCTATCCAAAGAGCCGAGCTGTTTTGGATAGTATTACGAATACTCTAAATCCACGTTTGGCTGAAAAATTGCAACCTACACTTTATGGCAATGATACTCTGCGCCAGATTGAAATCAATACTGCAATGAGTTTTTACGATGATTTCCATTGCAAGACAAATTACATTATTGCGGACGAATCACTCAAACTCCGGCGTTCTGATTATTATGACACATTGCTTACCATGTACTCCGAAGAGGAGATTGATCAAGATGGGTTGTTCTTACGCCCACGTTATCAAATCGGCCCATTGAGTAAGCGCACAGGATTGATTTATGCTACCATCGTATTTGAAAAATCATTCAGTTTCTTGTCTGAGAAAGAACAAAAACGGGTGATGAGTGAATATTTCTTGACTGTGGTTGATAGAATCGCTCAACGAAAAAAGAAACTCAATTATAACTTTTCGCGATTGATTTCAGATTTTAAACACACTTTGGATTGGTGGATAGAATCCTGATATAGAAGTAGGCTAAACTTTTTCAGAATTAAGGTTCATTAAGGTTTTGATCCGATAGATGAGATTGCAAGGTTCTTAAAATCGGTCTGTATCGTTCGTATCTGCATAGATAGCATTTCCGGCAAGGAAGCCATCGAACTGACCCGAAAACGCAACCAAGCTTAAATAATGCGGATAGCTTCGACTGAGATTTAGAGCAGTGGCAACTCCGAAAGCATCTGTTTAAGGCGTATTGCCAAACGTGGCATAGGCTCTACCACTGTGGATAAATCAAGTGTATAGTTCTATTTCCCATATTAATTCATTCATTATTTCGGTAACTGGTAAGTTACCGAACCTTCGTAACAAAATTAGTAAAAATCCCACAATCGGCAAAAATAAACAGCCGGACTTGTATCGATTTATTCCAATGGGAAGAGAATATAACTTTGTTACTGCGGTAATAATAACAGAGGTAATAAAATTGAATCTATTTAGTCAGATTTTTTTGAAAGAGAAAATCATTGAAATAAGTTCCGTCTTCTTATATTCATCTTCAAATGGTGGCCCAACTTGTTTATTGAGTCTTTGTTCAACAATACCAAGCCAGTAAAACAGACGAGTAAAAACGCGAGTTTCGTAGGCGTTAGAATTGCCCGGAAAATGAAAAGCTTTTTGATACAGCTCTTTATAGAAATCTCCAAAATGCCATTCTGATCCATACTTATTTAGGATCCAAACGCTATATGCTATCCCCAAGTTGCCTATGGTGTCTCCCTCGTATCCGTCGAAGGAATGCATACCGACACCTGTGAGGGAGAAATGTAGGATCTCATTGGCAGCTATGTCTATATTGGACAACGCCTTTTTACCCTTAGCAGTCAGAGATAGCATCCCTTTCCTTGTCTTTATCCATCCCAAAAGATCAAGTATAATTCTTGCCATCCATACAGAATGTACGTCATACTCATAGTAACGTTTTGCTCCATATTCCTCTACTGTCCACTCCGGCTGACCGAGACGGTATGTTTCAGCTACAATCTTAAAAGGTAGCCATCCACGCGGAGTGAGTTTAAGTTCTTTTTCGCTAAGTGTTTTTAGCAGAAAAAGAGTTTGTCTTACAAGCGGAATCTTTTCATATTGCTCCTTATCCAGTTTATTGAGTTCAACCACGCATTGGCTGCTGAAAGGGGAGTACATGATGTTCTTCATATCCTCAGGAGTCAACCCGTTGAATTCATCGCGAGGAGTGTTGTTATGTCGTCTCGTCAATAACTGAAGATACTGGCTTAGACGGTTAGCATCAATGCTTCGTCCGGCTCTTTCCTCAGCATTAATCCAGTCCTGAATCTCTTTCCTTATATCGTTCATATACAGAATATTATTTATTAATTATAGTCAACCGTCATAATTTGAACAGAAATATATATGTGTACCAGCCTCAAAAAGTAGACACTAAAAAAATTTTTTAATGGTTATTATTTATGAAAATAGACACTGAGTTGTTTTTCAGTAAATTTTCTTTTGCAAAAGTAGACATTTTCAGAGTT
>JAAVEO010000038.1 GCA_014801225.1 Bacteroides sp. | reverse complement strand
GAATGCCACCTCCATATCAATGTCTATTTTCTCTGGCATCTTCAACCTGGGGATAGGATGTGGCACATTGTTGGGCGGCTATGTATGCACCTATATTTCGATAGACAAAATTGGTTATGTAGGAGGAGGAGTAGCGGTAATGGCCTTCGTGTATTGGTATATGAGGGTAAAAAAGCTCCTACGAGCCAAAACAGATTAAGTGTACCTAAGAATTGAAGAAAACTATGGAGAATCAAAAAATTAGCTATAGGCACGTTTGCATTAGGTATTGCAGAATTTGCGGGGCTCCTTATGCGTTTTCTTAATGCACTCTTTGAGGGGAAGATGGTGATAAAGAGTGTGGAATTCCGTGATAAGGAAGTACTTCCTTTCCATCCGAACGGCAAGAAGATACTCTACGATATCTATTGCACCACTGACCGCGGAGAGCATTTCATCCTGGAGATGCAACAGGTGGAATCTGACAACTTCACCACGCGAATTCTGTTCTACGGAGCCTCGGCGATTATTAAGCAGGGAGTGAGAGGGATTGAATATGACATCGCCCCTGTATATTGCGTTGTCTTTACCGACTTCTATCTTTCAGGTATGAGCCACACGCTCCTGAAAGATATCGTGCTGACGGATAGATATACGAAGGAGGTATATTCCGAGTTGCTCAGACTGATTTTCATAACTCTGCCAGAGGTACCGGCGGAATGGGATGACTGTGATACCGAGATTTTAAGAATTTTATATCTTATCAAGAATATGGAAAACATGACACGAGATTCAAAACCGTACAAGAGCGGATTATACGAGGAATTTTTTGATGCCGCCTCCACTCAGATGCTCAGCGCAGAGGAAGCGGTGGCCTACTCTGACTCCTACTACAAAGAACTCGAGAATCAGAGTGCTGTCAGACTTGCCGAAAGAAAAGCTATGGAGAGAGGTATGGAGAAAGGCTTGAAAAAAGGGATGGAGAAAGGGATGGAAAAAGGTAGGGAAGAGGCGATGATTGACATTGCGCGCAAGATGCGCATGAGGGGAATCTCGCCCGATGAAATATCTTCAATGACGGGGCTTTCATTGAAAAGACTGCGGGAGCTTTAAAGGCTTTTCCCTCCTGAAACTTCATAGCTTAAACAAGAATTGGAGGCCGAGGATTGAAAACAATCTGTGGATGAATTCTTAGATCTTCCATCTCACAAGAAATGTAAGATCCGCAGATGTGGAATTGGTAAAAATGACAAGGAATCCTTTCAAGAGCCGCTCTTGAAAGGATTCCTTGTTTTATCCGGATATTAGCCCGAATGGGAATTAATCTTCGTCGGGGTCATCGTCTTCCCAGTCGAGGAAGAAGTTGTCGGCATAGGAATCTTCTTTGAAGCGGTTGAGCTCGCGGCTGTCGCGCTTGGTGGGACGGCCGAGACCTTTCTGGCGGTCTACAAATCCGCTTATCTTTGTCATCTCAAGAAGTTCGTACTGCTCGGGAGCAGTGATATTCTCAAGATACTCAGGCACGAGACGTGCTCCGAGGCGGTTACCTGTGACTTGAAGCACACGGAAAGTATATGTGATAGGTGGTTTCTTTACATCAATTACATCCCCTACCTTAATAGTGCGAGATGGTTTTACGGCCGTCCCTCCGATAGAGACACGTCCCTTCTTACAGGCATCAGTGGCAATAGTACGCGTCTTGAATACGCGCATCGCCCACAGCCATTTATCTACTCTTTCTTCGGCTTTCGCCATATCATTCGTTGTTTTTATTATTTATCTGTAGTGCGCTCAAGTTGAAGTACGTTCTCTCCTTGAGGATTAAGGAATATTACCTTATTGGCTGATATCGGTTTGGCAGTAGAGGCATCCTCCAACGCCACGACAAGACGCGTCTCATAACTTTGGTCGGGACAAGCCATGCGGGTAGTGGCTATCGACTGGAACGATATAGAATTGGCTGCGTCCATATCCGTCTCAAGAGTGCCGTTAAGGATATTGCATCCCGTATTGCCATGCAGCTTACCCTCATCCACATCAATCACGAGCTTCATATCAGGTACATTCACAGCCTCGTTGTCAATAGCCGTGACACGCCATGTGCCGTTAAGAAAGTCGAAATTCTGGTGCATGAGTTCCAACATCGGTTGCATAGCTTCATCATATAGATAGAGGTAATACTCCGAACCTTCCAATTTCCATGTATAATACTTCACTGAATTGAGGGCCTGCATTATCTGGGCATCCGTGATTCCCTCCATTCCACACGCCATCATAGTGGAGATCGGATTGCTGAAACTCAGCGTGCTGTCAGCAGGATTATATTCATATCCGGCATTGATGAAATTGCAACCGTTATTGCCATATACTCTCTTTTCGGAAGGCACGAATTTCAGGAAAGGAGCCGTCTCCCCTACTGCCGTTTGCCCCATAACCTTTTCTATGGCCCAATCGCCCTTCACCACACCACGTCCGAGTTCTTCGGAGGTATAAGCCTTTGCCGAGGCATTCTCATGAATCTTCTCACGGTCTTGAGGAAGCACGGCATCCGTCTTCACCTTACCACCGCCTCCGCCAAGAAGACCGCCACCTTCACCGCCCGATTTCGAACCGAGCAACGAACAGCTTGAAAGCATAGCCATAGCAACCGCAGCTACGGGCAACATGTGTCTTACACGGAATATCTTTATATCTGCCATAGTAGTTTCTATTTTTATTGGAGAAATATATTCGCCATTGTGTCACATGCCGGGCGGCAATAGTGCCCCCGGACTACTTACACAATATATAAGAATATAACCCTTATTCTGCAAAATTAGTTTAATTCGCCGACTTAGGCAAACATCCTTCCTCCCCGATGTGTTTTCAAAATAGAAATAAATACAAAACACACACATAGACTACCATGGAGAATATAGTAATAATAGGAGGCGGCTTCGCCGGACTAACACTTGCAAAGCGACTTGCACGGGATAAATTCAACGTGCATATCATCGACCGTAATAATTTCCACAGTTTTCCTCCCCTCTTTTATCAAGTGGCCTCCTCGGGACTCACCGAATCCAACATATCCTTCCCCTTCCGACTTGAAATCAAGAAACTCCGTAATGTATCCTACCACATGGGCCATGTGAAGAATATCGATACGGAGGGAAAAACAGTTACCACGAGTTACGAGAGCATTCCATACGATCGCCTGGTGATAGCAGCAGGCTCCACCAACAACTACTTCGGTATGAAAGGACTGGAAGAGACAGTATATGGTATCAAGACTATTGGAGAGGCAGCGCATACACGCGATGAGATTCTTGATCGCCTTGAACGCGGGGCCCTCTGCAAAGATCCGGAAAGGAGACGTCAATTGCTGAGTTTTCTGGTAGTCGGAGGCGGACCGAGCGGTGTGGAGATAGCCGGGGCCATCGGCGAGATGAAGAAAAATATCTTGAAGAGGGAATATCCGGAACTCAAGCAGGAGGATGTCACTGTGACCCTTGTAGAAGGGGCTCCCCGTCTTTTGGGAGCAATGAGTGAGAAATCTTCTGCGCGAGCTCTTGAATACTTGAAATCATTGATGGTGGATGTAAGGCTCAATACCACTATGAAAGGATATGAGGACAAGATGGTAGAGTTTGCCGACGGCCATAAAGAATATTGGGAGACGCTTATCTGGACAGCCGGAGTAAAAGGGGAACCCATGCCCGGTATGCCGGAGACCACCGTGGGCCGTGGAGGGAGAATCATTGTGGATGAATACAACCGGGTGAAAGGGCTTGAAGAGAGCGTACTGGCTATTGGTGACATAGCTCTCATGCAGACCGAGGATTATCCGGCCGGACATCCTCAGATGGCACAGCCGGCAATACAGCAGGCAGAGAATCTCGCCCGCAATCTCAATGCCGGGGAATTCAAGAGCGCGTTCAAATATCACGACAAAGGAAGCATGGCCACAGTAGGAAAGCATTTGGCCGTGGCCGATCTTCCGAAAGTATCCTTCGGAGGTTTCTTCGCCTGGTTTATTTGGCTTGCAATCCATCTTATGTCGATTTTAGGTATGCGCAATAAGGTAGTGGTGCTTCTCAACTGGATTTGGAATTATACCACTACCAGCACATCACTCCGACTATTGCTACGCCCCACTCGCTTCCCCGTAAGACGACATTGGGGCGACTGATAATCCTGCCGCTTATATACAAAAATAGCGTAATGAAAAAAGAAAAAGAGGCTACCGCGAAAAAATCGCGACAGCCTCTTTTCTCTAATATTAATATTTTACCTTGAGTCGTTGGATTACTCAGCAGCTTTGGCAGCAGCACCACGAGCGGCACGAGTGAGCTGAACAGCGCAAACGACAGCGTTCTTGGCGTTCATGAGCTCGAGACCCTCGAAAGCGAGGTCGCCTACAGCGAGGCTCTGGCCGAGACCGAGGTTGTCAACGTTGACAACGAGACGCTCGGGAATCTTGTCGTAAGTGGCTTTCACTTTGAGCTTACGCATGGAGAGAGTGAGCTTACCACCGGCTTTCACACCTTCGGCGTGGCCCTCTACCTGAACGGGCACCTCCATTACGATAGGCTTCTCGGGATAAACCTCGAGGAAATCGATATGGAGAACTGTATCCTTCACGGGCTGGAACTGGAGCTCCTTCATGACAGCTTTGCGCTTCTCGCCGTTCACCTCGAGATCGATCTCGAAGATGTCGGGAGTATAGATGAGCTTGCGGACGTCCTCTGCCTTCACAGTGAGGTCGGTAGTGATAAGACCGCGCTTGCGGACGGGATCGATCTCTACGATTTTCTCACCGGCACGGAGAGTGCCTGTGTAGGGGAGGTCGATGATTTTGCCGCCATTGAGGACAGCGGGAATCTTACCCTCTGCGCGGAGGGCCTTCACTGATTTCTTGCCGAGTTCTACGCGGGGTTCGGCCTGAAGTTCATAAGATTTCATTTCTTCTTTTTCTTTTTAAAGTGTTACTCAAAATAAGTCTTGCTCCGGGCATTATAGCCATTATGGAGGGAGAACAAATTTCCCATCACACGGTTGCTTCTTCTGCAAAGAGCGCACAAAATTACTATTTTTCCCCCACATACCCAAACGATATCCCTCTTTTTTATTAATTTTGCGGTCGAAAAATAATCAGACCTCATATCCTGACTCTGTGAATTGGATAAAATCTCTACTCGCTCTTCTCGATTCGGAGCGACATAACCCCGCTCCCTCTGACTCTATGAAAAGATATCTTATAGCTTGTCTTGGCAATATCGGTCCGGAATATGCCGATACGCGCCATAATATCGGTTTTATGGTAGGCGATAAAATCGCCTCTGATGCCGGTGTATCCTTTTCGTCATGCCGATATGGCGATATGGCCACAGTCAAAGTAAAAAACTGTGAGCTTCTTCTTTTGAAACCCTCCACTTTCATGAATCTCAGCGGAGTGGCCATCCGCTATTGGATGAACAAGGAGAAATTGCCGTTGGAAAATCTTCTGGTGATAGTGGATGATCTCGCGTTGCCTTTCGGCAACCTGCGTATGCGTACCAGAGGGTCGGACGCCGGACATAACGGTCTGAAGAATATCGCTTCCGAATTGGGTGCACAGAATTATGCACGTCTACGATTCGGAGTGGGCAACGATTTCGCCCGCGGAGCCCAGATTGATTTCGTATTGGGCACATTCCCTCCCGAAGAGAAAAAGCTTCTTCCCGAAAAGCTGGAGAAAGCTGCCGAGGCAGTGAAAGCCTTCTGCCTTTCCGGCGCGGCATTCGCCATGAATCATTTCAATTCATAAAAAGCGATATATACCGGAGGCGCGACAGATTGATAAAATCTGTCGCGCCTCGCTATAGGTATGAATAAAGGGGTATCAGATATCAGGAGCCGTATCGGAAGATGATGAAGTGCCGGAAGGAGCACCGGTCTTCCCGGCATTAGGATCCTTGAACATATTGTTAAGATATTTCTCGTTGAAGCGTTGCAGCACCTCCCAGAAGGTAGGTACGAACAGCGTGCCGACAAGAGCATTGAGAGCCATACCGAATACAACGGCTGTGCCGAGTTCTATTCGGCTGTTGGCACCGGCACCGGTGGCGAACATCATCGGCATCACACCAAATACGAATGCACACGCCGTCATCATGATAGGACGGAATCGGATCACACCTGCATCGTGAGCAGCCTTCATCACAGGCACCCCGGCTTTGCGGAAGTCCATAGCATACTCCACGATAAGAATTGCATTCTTGGCCGACATACCCAGCAAGAGAATAAGACCGATCTGTGTGTAGATACTTATACTCTGACTCATCACGATACATCCAAGCACGGTACCCAGAATGGCTATAGGCATACTGAGCACTACAGCTATAGGATCAGTCCAGCTCTCATATTGAGCAGCAAGCACAAGGATAGTCATGACAATCGCAAAGATGAATACGAATGAAATCGTAGTGCCGGACTGAGTCTCCTGATAAGCGATACCGCTCCATGCGTAAGAGAAATTCTTACCAAGAGCCTTGTTGACAGCCTCCTCCATAGCCTTGATACCCTCTGAAGAACTGACACCATGAGCGGGAGTAGCCGTGAGAGAAGCCGCAGTGTACATATTGTAACGCGCCACCGAGGGCTCGCCCATCACAGGTTCTACTGTGGTGAATACAGATAGAGGCACCATATCGCCCGAGGCGTTACGAACGCTGAGAGAAAGTATATCCTGCGGTTGCCGGCGTGAGGCACCGTCAGCCTGTACATTCACCTGAAAAGTGCGGCCGAAATCGACGAAATCATTTACGTATCCACCACCCATATAGGTAGAAATCACACTATATACATCGTCAACATCGATACCGAGCAGCTTAATACGGTCGCGATCGACATTCACCTGATACTGTCTTACCTGACCTTGATAGAGGGAAGTCACCATCTTGATACGCGGATCCTCCTCAGCCGTACGAGTTACCTCAGCAAGAGCCTTCTTGAGTTCACCGGCTCCGAGGTTATTAATGTCGAGGAGTTCCATCTGAAGCCCCGACGACATACCCAGGCCCGGAATTGCAGGCGGATTCACGGAGAATACTATTGCATCCTGTACAGTAGACGTATATTTTTCAAAATCCTTGATTACGTTCTCCACAGAACCCTTACGGCCACGATCCTTCCATGGTTTGAGAATCACATTGAGAGTGGCCATATTCGATCCCGAGCCTCCTCCCATCATAGAGAAACCGGATACACTCATCACATCCTTCACGTAAGGATTCTTTTTGAGCTCGGCAGTCAAGCCATTGACCACCTTTTCAGTACGTTCCATGGAAGCACCATCCGGGAGCTCCACGGAAGTCATGAAATATCCCATATCCTCCTCCGGGATATAGCTGGTAGGCCAAGCAAGGAATCCCCAGATGGCTACAGCCGCTATCACAAGAAAACTTACCATCGAGAGCACCGGGCGCTTAAGCATGCCACCGATAATCTTTTCATATAGATTGAGTATCTTGCCGTACCCCTTGTTGAAACCCTTGTAAATGAAATTACGAGCCGGTTTGCGCGGAGTAAGGAAAAGCGCGCATAGAGCCGGAGTAAGAGTAAGAGCGTTGAACCCGGAGAAAGCCGTGGACACCGCGATAGTGAGAGCAAACTGCTTATATAGCTGACCTGTGATACCGCTTACGAAAGCCGTAGGGATAAATACGGAAAGAAGAACGAGAACCTCACCCACGACAGGGCCCGTAAGCTCCTTCATTGCCTTCTCGGCAGCCGCGCGGCGTGAAATATCGCCCTTGTCAACAAGTCGGGAACAATCTTCCACCACGACTATCGCATCGTCTACCACAATCGCAATGGCGAGCACCAAGCCAAAGAGCGTAAGAGTATTCAGAGAGAAGCCCATGATCTTCATCACCGCAAATGTCGCGATAAGCGACACCGGGATAGTAAGCATCGGGATAATGACAGCTCTCCAGTTCTGAAGGAAAAGCAAAATCACTACCATCACAATGAGTACTGTCTCCACGAATGTGACCACCACATCATCAATCGAAGATTTAACGAAATCAGTAGTGTTGAGCACTACCTGGTAATGCACGCCATCAGGGAAATACCGACTCAGACGCTCCATTTCCTTAAGAGAACCGTCGGCCACTTCCATAGCATTCGCTCCCGGAAGCTGTTCGATACCGATAAGAGCGGCTTCCTGTCCGTTGACACGGGCCACCATGCTGTAACTCTCGCTGCCAAGCTCCACTTTAGCAATATCCTTCAAGCGAAGCACACCTGTGCCATCAGTACGGATAATGATATTTCCGAATTCATCAGCAGAAGAGAGGCGACCTTGCGCCGTAAGAGTATACTGAAATTCGGAATCGCTATTACCCGGGGGATTACCCACACTACCGGCACTCACCTCCATATTCTGCGAACGAATCGCCGCTTCAACATCAGCCGGTGTCACACCGCGCACACGCATCGCATCCGGATCAAGCCAGACACGCATACTGTATTCACCGGCACCGAAAGCCTGGACACCGCCTACACCCTCCACTCGCGAGAGCGGCTCGATCATATTGAGCTGAGCATAGTTGGTGAGATATAGAGCGTCATAACGTTGAGGATCGTCAGACATAAGAGCAATGAAGAGCACATTATTGCTCGACTCCTTATTGACACTGATACCCTGCTCCTGCACCTGAGAGGGAAGCTGGGCCGAAGCGAGAGAGATACGATTCTGCACATCTACAGCGGCCTGATCCACATCCGTGCCGTTGCGGAATGTGATTGTGAGCGAGTAACTTCCATCATCGGATGAATTGGAACTCATATAGAGCATATTCTCAACACCGTTGACTTGCTGCTCGATAGGGACACCCACTGTTCGGGCCACAGTCGCGGCATTAGCTCCCGGATAGGAAGCGCTGACCATCACCGTAGGGGGAGTGATATCCGGATACTGCGCTATAGGCAGTGTCTTCACCGTCAGAATACCCGCAAGCACCATCAGCACAGCGAGCACTGTAGCGAATATCGGACGGTCGATGAAAAATTTTGAAAACATAGCGCTGTATTTTTATTTCTTCTTACTGCCCGCCATCACGGGATTGATTTTCTCTCCGGCCCTCACCGTAAGGAGAGCCTTGCTTACATAGCGATCGCCGGGACGTACCCCCTCAAGGATAACCCGCAAAGAATCCTGATAAAGCTCGCCTGTCTTGACAGGAGTATATACCACCTTATTGGAATCGTTGACAAGATAGAGATAGCTACCGAGCTGATCGCTTCCTATGCTGGCATCCTTGACCAAAAGAGCCTTAGGACTCACGCCGGTGGGGAGTTCGACAGTGACATACATTCCATCCTTCAACTCATTGGAGGGATTCAGAATACGCCCCTTCATGGTCATAGTGCCTGTGGAACGTTCCACTACCGGAGCCTCATAATTAAGATCCGCAGTGTAAGCCTGACTAAGATTCTGTTTGAAAGTCACCGGCACCGTGCGATAAATCGGTGCCGAGATACCGCCATTGGCCAGTACCAGTTTCTCGTACTGTTCCTCGCTGAGACTGAATATGGCAGTGAGGAAATTATTGTTGTAGATCGATGCGAGCACCACCGGCGATCCGCCGCCGGCGACGTAACTGCCCGGATCAAGAGTATTAGCCGTGATATATCCGCTTATAGGCGCTGTCACAGTGCAATATCCGAGATTCTGGCGAGCTGTGCTGAGAGTAGCCTCGGCCTGGCTGATAGCGGCCTTTGCCTGCTCCATGCTGCTTTCAGCCTGGAGCACCTCCATCTTGGAGACAGCATCCGCTTCGAGCGCCTTGCTCATTGCCGCATACTGGCTTTTGGCATAATCATATTGGCTACGGGCTGTAGCGAGGGCTGCTTCCGCTTGCTTCACAGCATCCCGATATGTGGTAGATTCAAATGTGAAAAGCACCTGGCCCTTCTCCACGAATTCACCACTTTTATAATTACATGTCAGCATTTTGCCATTGATCTGAGCTACCACATCAGTCTTGGAGGCAGCCGAGAGAACAGCCGGAAAGGACTGATGCACAACGATGGAATCCTCCATCACCTGTTCCACATCAATAGAAGGAGCACCTTGAGCCTCCTTTTCCGATTTATGACACGAAGACAGAGAGAATGAAAGCAAAGCTGAGAGGAGCACCAGAGATAGAGATGAAAGCCCCTTCATTGTAAATCTACCGTAAATCAATTTATGTGTATTCATAGCGGCGATATGATTTAAAAAAGATTATTAATAACCGCCTCCGAGGGCTTCATAAAGCTCCACCATGGCTACCATGGCATCGGCATTGGCTGTGATATATGAATTTTGATATGTGAGATAATTCAGCTGGGCATCCACAACGTTAGTGAAATTGGAGAGACCGCGCTTGTAAAGATCCATGGAAAGATCAAGGCTTTTAGAGCTGAGTTCCATCACTTCTTTCTCCAGAGCCGCCTCCGCAATTGAGGAGGAAATACGACTCATGGCGTTCTCAACCTCACTCGCAGCGTTGAGAACAGTCATATTATAATTGTCCACTCCAGCCTGCATATTCAGTTTGGCTTCCGCCACTCGGATATTGCGAGCCAGACCGTCAAAAACGGTCCATGTCAGTGTGGGGGCAACGGAGTAAGCGAGGCTGTGGCTTCCAAACAGACCGTCAATGCGACGAGCCTCTGTTGAAATCGAACCGGAGATCGAGAGCGTAGGAAGGAAATCCTTCTTGGCCACTCCGGCTTGAGCGGCAAGCTGAGCCACATCAAATTCAGCCTGCAACACATCCGGACGACGACGCAACAGATCCGCAGGCACTCCATCCGGAGGAAGAGGGGGCATCGCGGGCATTGGTGCTGTCTTTGCCAATTCGTCAGTAAGCTCGGAAGGGAATTCGCCACAAAGAACAGCAATAGAATTGATTGTGGAACGTATAAGGGATTCCAGACCGGGAATTGTGGCTTTTGTGGAAGAGAGCACTATACGAGCCTGAGTCACCTCAAGCATATCGCCTATACCGGCCTCGAAACGAGCTTCAGTGATTTTGAGAACCTTCTCTTGTGAAGCTATATGAGTCATGGCCACTTCATATTGGGCCTGATATGTGCGGAGATTTATATAAGCTTTGGCAAGAGAAGCACAGAGAGCCACCATCACTCCTTCATAGTCGGCGCGGGAGGCATTCCAACCGGCCTTCGCCGCTTTTGCCTCGGCAGCCACACGTCCGAAAAGATCTATCTCCCAATTGGCAGTGACTCCTACGCTGAATGACGAGCCTACAGAGGAAGGCACATTCTTACCGCTTACAGCACCTGCATTCTGGGTTCTGCCCCACCCTGCCGAAGCATTTATCTGCGGGAAATATGCGGAGCGGGCGAGCTCAACCTCTTTCTGAGCCACCTCAATGCGTTTAAGAGCGGAAAGAACATTGAAATTGTTCGATTCAGCCTTATCCATCAATTGATCGAGCAAGGGATCGGCAAACGCCTGCCACCATTTATCGTAGGAAGGAAGAGTCTGGGGCCTACCCTCGGAGTAAGTCCAGGACTGAGGAAGCGAGTCACGCAGAAGCTTGACTCCCTGCTCGGCGGCCTTAGCCGTTTCATCGGCAGAGAACTGTCCGGAGGTCATATCATCGGCAGCCACGGGAAAAGAACTGAATAGAGCGGCTCCGGCGATAAGCAGTGTGATACTTTTCATAGCGGAATCAATATGTGTGTTTGAGTATTTAACATATTTTCATCCGTTTTGGTTGAGTATCAAGCCCTCATCTTCATATTGAAAATTAGCGCCGGACTCACAAGAAATGAGAGTGCGGCGCTTACCTTTATATGTTCATAATATAATCAGCGGCGGCAGAGAGTGCGGAGATGGCAATAGGAGCAGGTGCGGGGATTGTCGGTATGAACGAATGGCACTGCCGGATCAAAGAGCTCATTGAGTTTTTCATTGAGAATCCGATTGTATTCCTCTTCACACTGCGAAAAGCGGAGAATAGCTTCTTTATCCACTTCCGGCACATTTCGCTTGCTATTACCTGAAATGGCACCCACCTCATAAATCTCCATTGCGGCATCAGGCACTTCCTCCTTACCGCACACCGATGTGTGAAGATGTCTAAGACCAGGGAATGACTGATAAACCTGCAACATCCGGGCATAAAGCATAAGCTGGAACATATTCTTCGCCCCAAACTCCGAGAATATACCCTCCACATCGGAGGCCGTATTGTGAGCCTTACCGGTCTTATAGTCCACTATACGCAGGAAAGTTTCCCTCGCTCCTGACTTCTTGTCTGTGACGACATTCACCACATCAAGACGGTCGATAGCGAAACGCATATTGATACGGAAATCTCCCGACCCGTCAAGACGCGTCACCGTTAGGGGTAATGTGCCTTTCACCTCACTTCCGAGCATACGGAACGGCGTAAGGAGCATGTCATGGCGTAGAGTGGCTATCACCTGGTCAACAATACCATCCGCCACAGAATCCACACTTCCGGGGAAACGCTCCATACATTGCTTTATCTCAGCCTCCGGATCGGCATCTTTCCCATTTCCCGCACCAAAATGTTCTGTGGCTACAGCGCGGAGCACTATCTCCTTGATTTTCTCCGGAGCAGAGACTACTTTCCCAATATATTCAGCAGTTATATCGGCGGGATTATGAGGCTTTCCCATGCAATATATCTCCTCCATAACCTTATGATAGATATTACCTTGCGACAACGCATCAATATTCTCGCTGAAGGTATTCTTATCGTTTATCCCCTCCACGAATTCATAATAGAACTTAGCGGGACAATCAAGATAACGCTGCAAAGCGGAGGCGGAGAAATTCTTCACACCCGGCTTCCCGGCCTTTAATCCCGGAAATGGAGTATCATCCCAAAGAAAATCCGACAACTTTTCCATCACGGCCTCAGTCTTCTCGATAGGATCGAGATCGAATGAATTTTCCGGGATGACGAAACCACATTCACGTGTGACAAGACGATCCGGGGCATGGAGATAACGCAATTGAGTGAGATAGCGAGAGGGCTCGAAATTACGTCCACCCGTAGAGACTCTCGCATCATATATCATCCATACTTTCTTGGCGCGCGATAGCATACGATAAAAATAATAGGAAAAAAGACTCTCCTGATAGTTGGAAGGGGGCATACCGTAGGCATGGCGCAAAGCATCCGGAATAAACGAACGGCTACGGGCCTTACGCGGGAAAATACGCTCATTTAGCGAAGGAATCACAAGGTATTCAAAATCAAGGCCACGAGTCTCCAAAAGACCAATCACCTGAAGACCGCGTAACGGTTCACCCTCGAACTCCACTTTTTCCGCACCGAGCAAACGGTCGGCAAGGTAGAGAGCGGTCTGTTCGCTCATCGGCACACCACGCTCCAGAATGGCATCTTCCATACGGCGAAGGGCATCGGAATAGATATCCAGGTGAGCGATATCGAGCGGAGAGGAAAATACCTCCTCACCGCTTTCCGGCGACACCGTCACATTATCCTTCCCTTCATCCGGGGCGACTCCCTTTTCAGCCACCTCCCTACGCTTAAAATCGGCGGAAAGGAGCGATAGCTTTACGGACATCACTATATCATTGACATGGCGCAAGATACTGACCACACCCTCTGCAGAAAGATCTCCCTTTTGCTTAGGAAGTGTCATTACCTGCTGAAGGAAATCCGACAACGGACACACCCCGATAGCCTCCACGATATCCGTCACACCCATCTCCGACCCACGGAAAGAGGCTATAACATCGCCCAAATGACGCAGACGTCCATGATCATCGAGAGCCTGCACAAAAGGATGACCGAGCAACGCGGAAAGGTCGGGCTTATAGACCACTATTCCGCGGCCTCCCACAGCGCGACGCTTCATCAGGAGCCGTCGCAACAGACCTACAAACGTCAAAGCAGTGGTCTGGCGCAAAGGATAACCCATTGTGAGATTTATCTCCAAGTTATCGGGGAGCGAATAGAGGAGTGGGAAAAGGAGCGACTCATCCGGAAGCACCACCGCCACATTGGCATCGGAGAAATCCTTCACCTCACCGCTTCCGCGCAAATCACGCTCCACAATCTCGGCGGCTATCTTTGCCTGCATGGCATTGGAGGGGGAAGCTATGGCTTCAAGCAAGTCGGGCAAGGAATCCTTATCGCTGGCGGAAACGATGGGATACGCCCATTCCGGAGAAGGGAACTCCTTTTTATTGAATTGCACAAAGCGCGAGGCGGAATTCTTTATTTCCGCCGTAAGCACAGGGCCCGTGGCGTCCCAGAAAAAATCGGCAAAACTATCGGAATCCTCAATTGCAAATTCAGGCTCACACTTCATCTTCTGAAACTCCTTGAAGATATTGTATTCCACCATCGTCAGCACATTGAATCCAACCACCACAATGCGAGAGAAGGGAAGCATATCCCTCCCCTTTTCGCGAATACGGCGGAGAGCCACACGGTAGGCACCTCCCTGTGTGGCAAGACCTTCGGAATCCAACAGATCCGAGAACTTCTCATACAGCGGGGAAAGCACTTCCCAAAGCAAACGGAAACGGCGACTACCGTTCTTACCATTATCCTTAGGAAAACTGTTCCAGAAGCGTTCCACTTCATCTGTGGAGGGTTCGAAATTGAAATATTCCCGCATTACATATTTCTGTTCCTCCGTAAGATAATTAGCGGAAATCTTACGAAAATCTTCCACATTCTTGAACACCACCCTATTATCGACGCAGAAGAGATCTACATCGTTGAAATCCTGGAGCACAGTCTCTCCCCAACGTACGAACGAATCGAAATCCGGAATTGACTCCTCATTATCCTTTCCTTGCGGATCGCCGGAAGCGGCATCCTCCGCGCTATCTATATTCTTAACTTTTCCCCCGCGAATAAGCGAGACATAACAATTATATAGAGAAAAAAGAAGGTCGATATGAGAATCCACAGTCAGGCCTGACAACTCCTCCATAAGATCGGAGATAGTGACGAGCCGCGGAGAAAGGAGAGCCTCTCCTTCGGGTAAGGACTCAGCGAGATATTTACGAAAAAAAGCCGCGCTACGCTTATTCGGGAAAAGGAAGCAGTAGCGGCTCAGAAGAGAATGAGGAACGGCAGCGTAGGCTTGTGCTACGGATTTGAGAAATGGTATCATGATTTTGTTTTGTGCAGTAATGTGAGAAGAAGAGAGGAATTATAGGGAAACCCTATGCAAAAATAATAAAAAAGACCGAACAGGCTATCCAAACTTCATTATAATTAAGTTAAGAGATCTTTCACTGAAAAAAAACATGGAAAAATAGGGGAAATAGCATAAGATTTTGTAATTTTGCAACCAATGAAATTCTCAGATGTCGCAGGTCATGAAGAAGTGAAGGCAGCTCTTCGGCGTCAGGCCGATGAAGGGCGACTTCCTCACGCAGTGTTGCTTGCCGGACCCTCGGGTATCGGTAAGATGCGTCTTGCCCGCGCACTCGCGCAGTATCTCCATTGCAGTAATCGACAGGGAGGCGACAGTTGCGGCGTATGCCCCTCATGTCGTCAGCACGAAAGCGGCAATAATCCCGATATGCACTATGTCTACCCTGTGGCCAAGACTCAGGAAAGGGAAGTCTCTGAAGATTGTATCGATCTTTGGCGGCGTATGCTCGAGGATTACCCCTATATGCCTGTGGAGCAATGGAGCGAACTTCAGGAAGCAGGCAATAAGCAATTGCTCATCAATGTGAAGGAGGCTAAGAAGATTCTGGAATCCGCGTCACTTTCGCCTTACAAGGAAGACCTCAAGATTTATATAATCTGGCTTCCGGAGAAGATGAATACGGAGGCGGCCAACAAATTGCTGAAACTTATAGAAGAACCCTTCGAGGATACGCTCTTCATCCTTGTGAGCAACGATTCAAAACTAATTCTCCCCACGATCTTCTCTCGTACACAGCCTTACAATATGAAACCTCTTCCTATTGCGGAATTGGGACATTGGCTTGAAAAAGAGGAGCACACCGATCAAATCTCCGCCTACGAAGCCGCCAGACTCGGAGAGGGAAGAATCGGAGCCGCTATCGGAATATTGAGAGGGGCGGAAGAGAATAAGGAATTCGGTGAGTATTTCCGTGGGATGATGAGAATGGCTTATTCCAGACAAGTGGACGGTCTTAAACAGTTTTCCGATAAGACAGGCTCACTTAATCGTCCCAAACTGATACGCTATCTGGAATACTGCACACGGATGGTCAGGGAGAATTTCATCTATAATCTCCATAAACCCGCGCTCAACTTAATGACGGCTGAGGAGGGAGCCTTCTCCCGAAAATTCGCACCCTTCATCCATAGCGGCAATGTAGAGCGCATGGCTGAGGAATTTGACAAAGCCATACGCGATGTAAGCGGGAATGCCAACGGCAAGATGGTGATGTTCTCCCTCAGCCTATGGCTATGCCAACTTATCCGCACCTCGCGCCCGACATAGCGAGCAGACGGTAATCAGAGACAAAAGAAAAAGATAAAGATATAAAAAGGTAAAAAAGATACAGATGCCTCGCCTTCCACGACGAGGGAAGAAAAAACAATAACAGATTATCAGACAATGAAACCAACACTTTTTATCCTGGCAGCAGGAATGGGTAGCCGCTACGGCGGTCTCAAGCAGCTTGACGGCCTCGGCCCGTCGGGCGAGACAATCATGGACTATTCTGTATATGATGCTCTCAAGGCCGGCTTCGGTAAGATCGTATTCGTGATCCGTCATGACTTCGAGCAGGAATTCCGTGAGAAGGTTGTTTCCAAATATGAGGGCCATGTACCCGTTGAGGTGGTTTTCCAGGATCTTGACAATATACCCGAGGGCTTCACTCGCAACCCCGAGCGCACAAAACCCTGGGGCACCGGCCACGCCGTACTGATGGGCAAGGACGTCATCAATGAGCCCTTCGCAGTAATCAACGCCGACGATTACTATGGACGCGAGAGTTTCGAGATTCTCGCGCAGGCACTCCGCGATATGGAGGGGAAGAAAGGCGAGTATTGCATGATCGGGTTCCGCATCGAGAATACACTCAGCGAGAACGGCGGCGTATCGCGTGGCCTCTGTGAAGTGTCGGCCGACGGCAATCTCACCGGGGTGACAGAATGTCATGGCATCGAGCGCAAGGGAGACAAGCTTATCCATGTGTTAAACGGTGAAGAGAAAGAATTCCCCGCTGGAGCTAATGTTTCCATGAATATGTGGGGCTTCACTCCCGACTACTTCGGCTATTCCGAGAAGGCATTCGTAAAATTCCTCTCCAAGTATGCCGGTGAACTCAAGGGAGAATTCTATATCCCCACCGTTGTAAACGACCTTATCGAGGCCAACGAAATTACACTCGCGGTGAAAGAGACTCCCTCCAAATGGTTTGGCGTGACTTATGCCGCCGACCGTGAGGACACAGTCAACCAGTTCAAGAAACTCGTGGAGGAAGGTGTCTACCCCTCTCCCCTTTTCTGATTCATACCATAAAGATAATATATAGATATGGCACACAAGATTCTTGTGACCGGAGGTACCGGCTATATCGGTAGCCACACTACTGTAGAGCTTATCAATGCCGGATATGAAGTCGTGATTATCGACAATCTCTCCAATTCCAATGTGAAAGTGCTCGACGGCATCGAGAAGATTACAGGTGTACGCCCGGCATTCGTAGAGGGTGATTGCACCGATCTCGCTACTCTCGACCGTCTCTTCAAGGAGCATCCCGGCATCGACGGCATTATTAATTTCGCAGCTTCCAAAGCTGTAGGCGAGTCCGTTCAGCGACCTCTTCTCTATTATCGCAACAACCTCGTCACCCTCATCAATCTTCTTGAGGAGATGCCCGCCAACGGTGTGAAAGGTATCGTATTCTCAAGCTCCTGCACTGTATACGGAGAGCCTGATGTGAATCCTATAGACGAGACCGCTCCCATCAAGGAGGCTACCTCCCCTTACGGCAATACCAAGCAGATTTCCGAGGAGATTATCCGCGACTTCGTAGCTTCCGGCGCACCCGTAAAGAGCATTCTTCTCCGCTATTTCAATCCTGTAGGCGCTCACCCCTCGGCTGAGATTGGAGAGCTCCCCAATGGAGTACCCAATAATCTTGTCCCGTACCTCACCCAGACAGCGGCAGGAATCCGCAAGGAGCTTACCATATTCGGCGATGATTACAACACTCCCGATGGCACCTGTATCCGCGATTTCATAGATGTGACCGACCTTGCCAAGGCACACGTTATCGCTATGAAACGCATGCTCGACGGAGAGGATACCCGTGCCGTAGAGGTATTCAATCTCGGCACAGGCAACGGTCTTTCAGTGCTCCAGCTTATAAATGCCTTCGAGCATGCCACAGGCGTGAAAGTGCCCCATAAGATCGGCGCACGTCGCGAAGGCGATATTGAAAAAATCTGGGCCGACCCGAAGAAAGCCAATGAAGTGCTGGGGTGGAAAGCAGAGATGGATATAGAGGACACTATGCGCAACGCCTGGAGATGGCAGTGCAAACTCGGTAAATGACCACCCTCTACCTGAAAGCCATTCAATAGACTTTCAAAATCTATAAGATCTATAATTCTTCCGCCGTGCAAGAATAGTTGCACGGCGGAAGAATAAAACAACTTACAAATAGATTTCTATAAGAATTCGATTCTTTAAGATTTTGATTTTATCTATCTTCACAATTCTCTTTGCAAATATAAAATTCCCTTTGTAACTATAAACTGTATTAGTATCACAACAATAACAACCAGTTTTATGAAGATCAATTACTTCCTGACCGGTATGGCTTCCGCCTCGGCACTTCTGATGTTGCCGGGCTGTATCGACGACAATTATGATTTGTCGGACATCGATACCACAACAGAGCTCAAGGTCAACGATCTTGTGGTGCCTCTCAATCTAAAGAGTATCACCCTCGACAATGTGATAGACATCGATGAGAATAACCCCGATGCCACTATCAAGTATCTCACAGTAGGCGACCAGAAATATTTTGCCATTGAAAAATCCGGAGATTTCCATGCAAATCCGAGCACTATCAAAGAGGTGGTGGCATCCTCACCTTCCGGTATTGATCCTATCCGCCAGACTGTATCCGGCACTCCTTATCAGGGGGCGCCTTCCGCAGCTTCATTGAAGAAGGCTCCGGGCACCGCGATGAAATACGTCATCAATGAGGATGAGACACGGTTCACATATGATATCAACGATGTGGACGAGGCTATACAATCGGTGAAGAATGTCCACATGGACAACAATCGCCTCCTTATCGACATCACGCTCAGTTCCGCCGATATAGTGAATACAGCCGAGAGTGTAGAATTCAAAGATCTTGTGCTCACTCTTCCCAAAGGGATGAAAGCCACATGTGCAGCCGGCACTATCAAAGATAATCTGCTTACCGTACCTTCTCTTACCGGCAAAGGGAACAGCGCCACTCTCCGAATTGTAGCCGATTATGTTGATTTCACCGCACAGTATGGCGCGAAAGGTATTGAAGTAAAAAATAAGGAATTCGATTATACATCCGAATTGGGTGTACTCAAGGGCGACCTTATCGTATATCCCAAGAATTCCGCCGACCTTCTGAGCGATATTAATTTCACTATCGACTATGATCTGAGCGGATTTACCGCTACCCGCTTCAGCGGTATGATCGACTATGCCACTTCCGTTGACGATATCGATGCCGTCAACCTCGATGATCTTCCCGATTTTCTTGCAGGTCCCGAGACGAATCTTATCATGAGTAACCCGCAACTCACGCTCACAGTGAACAATCCTGCGGGAGATTATCAGCTCGAATGTGTATCGGGTCTCACCATAAAATCTATCAAGGATAACATGGAAGTAGCGAGCCAGAGTCTACCGGGCGATATGAAAATCGGTTATGATAAGAAGACCGGCCCGTACACTCTCGTACTTGCCCCACGTCCGCAAGATGCCCTTAATATTCCCGAAGCGGGAAATCGCTCCAATTATGAGTTTGCAGGGCTCAGCTATATCCTCGCAGGCGAGGGTCTGCCCGAGCGTCTCGATGTGGAGCTTGCCAGCTCCGATCTTCCAGCCCCCCACATCAAGGGTGATGCTGTAGATTTCCCTCTCGGGAGCTCTCTCGAGAGTGTTGACGGCACATACACATTCCTGACACTTCTCGCTCTCGACAACGGCTCACGCATAGTATACGAGAAGACCGACGATGGTTGGAACGATGAGGATCTCGATGCTCTCGCCGTATCATCCTTCTCGGTTAGCGCCACCGCTACTACCGATCTTCCCTGCGGCGTAGTGCTCAAAGCACGCCCCGTAGGCCTTGACGGCAAGGATATCGTACTCATGAATCCGGAGGAGGCTCAGGCAGAGATAAGCGCATACGCCAAGGATGAACCTTTCACCATCACAATGGTGGGAGATATACGTCATCTCGACGGCATACATTTCATCGCCACTGCCGAGAGCTTCGACGGCAAGCCACTCACACCCCAACAGGATATCAAACTTGACAACCTTAAAGTAAGAGTAACCGGCACCTACACCAAGGAGCTTTAATGTCTTAAAGATCTAAAGAAATGAAATCAATAAAAAGATATATTTTCCTGGCTGCCGGTGTAGCCGCTATGTCGCTTCCTTCCGCAGCCCAGAATACATATTCCGGATATTTTCTGGACAACTATACTTATCGCTTTGAGATGAACCCGGCCTATGGCAATGAGAGCGGCTTCGTGGGTTTCCCCGGTCTTGGCAATCTCAATATCGGTATGCAGGGTAATCTCCACGTGAAGGACCTCCTCTATAATATCGACGGCAAGACATGTCTTTTCACCAATCCCGGTGTGGATGCCGCCGACTTCATGAAGCGAATGCACGATAAGAATCGTCTTGGAGCTGATGTAAAGGTGAATGTGCTCAATGCCGGCTGGAAAGCATGGGGCGGTTATAACACAGTGGGTATCAATGTAGTATCCAATGTAGAGGCTATGATTCCGGGCACACTCTTCTCTCTGCTTAAAGAGGGAGTGAGCAATCAGGAATATGATATCCACCATTTTGGAGCGCGAACCAACAACTATGCAGAGATAGCCCTCAATCATTCACGCGACATCAAGCAGGTGCCGGGGCTTAGAGTGGGTGCGGCTATGAAATTTCTTATAGGCATCGGCCGCGTTGACGCCAATTTCAAAGACGCTCGCCTGATGCTCGGAGAGGATTCCTGGGATATAACAGCCGAAGCCGACATCTATGCAAATGTAAAAGGTATGGAGTTTGAGCATGATTACAATCATGATGTGACACCGGCCAGAGAATACGTAAGCGGAGTGAAGCTCGACAACTTCGGTCTTAACGGTTTCGGTATGGCTTTCGACCTTGGTGTCACTTATGATTGGAACGGCGGACAGTTTAACAACTGGAAATTCTCTGCCGCCATTCTTGACCTTGGCTTCATATCCTGGGGCGAGACACATTACGCCTCCACCGACGGCGTGGTCAACTTCCAGACCAACAAATATGAGTTTGATGTTGTCGGCGATGACGACGAAGATGAGTTTGACGCTATGAAGAACGATCTTTCACAGATCTATCAGTTGAAAGATAAAGGAGAGATCGGAGGCCGCACCACCGGTCTGGCCGCCACACTCAACTTAGGTGCCGAGTATGAGTTTCCCTACTATGACCGTCTGCACTTCGGTATTGTGAACTCCACCCGTATCAATGGCAGCTACACCTGGACACAATTCCGATTGAGTGCCAATGTGCAGCCTGTGGATATCTTCTCCGCAAGTGCAAACGTAGCCTGCGGCACCTTCGGTTGGGGCTTCGGCTGGATGCTCAATCTCAACCTCAAGAAAGGTTTCAACCTCTTCTTAGGCATGGACCAGACCTTGGGCAAGCTCGCCAAGCAGGGCGTACCCCTCAACTCCAACGCCAAAGTGAACCTCGGTATCGACTTCCCCTTCTGATTCTCACCGCATCCGGCTCGCCGGGTACGGTGAGCCGGATGCGACAAACCTTTTAAATGCGACAAGGGATGCGCTTAAGCGCATCCCTTGTCGCATTTATTCCGGGGGATTACTTGGTGAGGAGGTTTAGGAAAAGGCGGCGGGCTACTGAGGCGGGGGCGGAGGGGTTGAGGAGGTTGGTTTCGAGATCGAAGGTATTGTAGATGATTTTCCCGTTGCCGTAGGAGTATTCGCCTAAGGCGCTTCCGAGGTGGAAGGGCCAGGAACGGTAGCTGCCGGCGAGCATATTCTCGTCTTCAAGTTCAAATCCCAACCGACGGTCACCATCACGTACGATAGCCTGATAGGGCCAACCCATTCCTGTGTTGACGGGCATACAGTCGAAGTAGGGATTATCTTTTACGAAGTGTACACCTCCAACCCAGTTACGTCCTACCGTATAGAATCCGTCATAGTCTTTACCTACAGCTTTACATACCGTCTCCATCCATGTGTCGGCATTGTCGAGAATTACGATTCTGGTGCCGGCATCATAAGCCTTATTCAAAATATTCTCGGGTGAGACCTCGCTTTGGCCGGGGAGAGTCCATACCAACTGCACATAACCGGAAGGGTCTGTCTGACGATACTGCACCTCCACATTCACTTTCTCTCCTTTGGTGAGAGTAAAAGGCCGGGCCTCCGCCAATTCCTTTTTATTACCCCAGTCATCCGTGATGGCCACACCATTGACTTTGAATCTTATTCCCTGATTGCTTTTCACTCCAAGCATGAATACACCGTCGGCCGGAGCTACGATATCACCGTTCCAGATAACCGAGAACGACTGATTCGCCGATAAGGATGAATGAGGCTGCTCTCCATCCACAAAAGTATGGTTGACGATAGGTTCCGTCACAGTGGTAGCCGGATCGGCTATATCATGATATCGGAAATAAGTGGTGGTGAATCCTTCCGGGCTGACAGCATCCTGAGGTATCGGCTGAGGGTCATCAAGCATAGAGCGGGATATGATGATCCAGTCGAGCCGGTCGGGAGTATCATCGTATATCGGGAGCTCTTTACCCGTGATACATTGATAGAACTCACGCACCGGAGAATCCTCTCTGCCATAGAAAGCACCCTTACCCAAATCAAGATTCTCATACTTATCATTCAAGGCAAGCACTTCATCATAACCGTCCATCACGACATTTCCTTCGGAATCGGTAAGGCGTGCTTCTATACGATACATTCCTTCCTCCTCACCTACTCGCATATTCAAATTCTCCTTGAGCAGCTGGCCAAACTTTTTTCCGCCGAGGATATCCACATTCATATCGATAGAATCCGAGATGACACCGGACGGCGACATGACACGCAACTCAAGAGCGCAAATACCGTTGACATCCACCTCGTTGACAGCAAAGATATCCATCGGCAGAGAGTCGCCTGGATTGACAAACTGACGGCGCGGACACACCGCGATATACGCTGGCCGGGTATATCGATACAAGGTCTCGGTATTCCCTTTGGCATTACGATAATCGTCTACTATTCCCGAATGATTGTCATAAGGCATGGATTCCCATCCGTTGACGGCATAGACATCACCGATATCCTGCATTCTCATACCTTGTATACGACGCCCCTGATGATCAAACTGGATATCACCGAGAGTGCGGGTCAAAGAATCTATATCGCCGAAATATGCGGCAAGGGCCTTATGATTGAAAAAGCGATCCCACTGCTCATATTGTTTCTCCCAGAAGAGACCGTCCCAACCGGTTTTGCCGGTGCGCACAATCTCCTCATGAATAGCGGCAATACGCGGAGGAGTGGATATCGCACCTTCCTCCCCTCTCATGTATATTTCTCTTATATTGTCGGTATACATTATATTGGATGAAGGAGATACGTAATAACCCTCCTCCCATGTGGCAGGGCCTCCGGCGCGATGATTGTCATACCATCCATTAAGATACAAAGTAGTATCGAACGGGAGCATATTTGCCTTAGCAAACTCATCGACATCCTTTTTTCCCGCCCATCCCGACGTAAATGTCATTACTCGGCTTGGATCTATTGCATGTGCTGTACGCATATCATCAAAGCGTTTCATGGTAAGTACAGTATCAGCCGCACGCGTACCTCCCCATTCATTTATAAGATTATAGATAACCAGAGAGGGATGACTACGATCGCGACGCACCATACGATCGAGCTTTATCTTAGCCATTTTTCGCATGAATGGATCATGATCGGCCGAATGAAAGCCACCCGGTTCTTCATACGCGAGTAATCCTATGGAATCAGCGGCAGAGAGAGCTCTTTCCGAACTCATGCTTCTATGGAAATTAACCATATTGAGCCCAAGACTTTTCGCTACCTCTGCTTGACGCGTAGCCATATCTCCGGAAGGGTAAAGACCCGTGACAGGCCAGAAACCCCAATTTATGGCAGTGCGCAACATTATCCTTTTGCCGTTGAGAGAAAGATATGCATCCTCGCCACATCCTTCCACTCCAAACCATCTGAATCCGAAATCTTGCGATTTGGAGTCATGCGATCCGGAGATGACAACCTCGCATGTATAAAGCCGGGGAGAGTCAATATTCCATAAATCTGCCCCCGGACAATCAAAGGATACCTCCACAATATTCTCGCCTGAAGAGAGAGAAACAAGCTTTACCTTCTTTTCAGACACAATCTCCCGGGGTCTTCCCTTGGGATAGATACGAATTAACAACTCCTCCTTTTTTTTGAAGGCACCATTATTAGCGACAGTAACAAAAGCCTTCACCTTATGAGGATCGGGCTGATTCTGCATATAGATATCGGAGATATTCACTTCCGGCACAATCTCCAGCAATACCGGAGCGAGGATACCGCCAAAACCACGGCTCGGCAACAATCGATATTCACCCCATTCCATCGGAGTGAAATCTTGCCAATGAAAATTTCCTCCGGGATGTGTGATTCTTACAGCAAGGCGATGTATACCTCCGGCCTTGACCGCCTCGGTGATATCAACATCAAACGGAGTTTCAGCTACCATATCATACCCCACCAGTTGAGAATCCACAAAAATCTCGGCACGATGACGCACCGAACCGAAATGCAATATGACCCTCTCTCCTTTAGCAACGAGTGGCAATTTAAAATCACGCACCCACCAACTGACACCGCTTTGATCCGAAGGATCAGGTTGGGAGCTTTGAGTGAAATATTCCTCTAATGTGCCCGGCACCGACACCGCCATACCATTCCCATCAAAGGAAGACCAACCCATTGTAGGAGGATTTAAGGGAAGTTCGCTCAGAGTAGCATAGTCTCCGGGAAGAAATAATTTATCAGATTGCCAGCTTGCCTCCTTATCAAGGAAAACACGCCAGTCGCTACCCGAAATGTCGATAGAAGTACGTGCCCATACAGGCACGACAATAGCGGAAGAAAGGAGAGACAAAAGGAATTTAGTCTTCATAAAGAATTAAATGTGTTGGCTCAATATAGACCGAAATAAGAATGAGCTCTTATTTCGTAGTGTAGATGACTCTATAGAGCTTAATAATCCAAATTCAGGTTTGTAGATTTTATCGTTGAACTGATACTCATTAACAATGGAGAACCACTTCAACGACAAAATTAGTAATTTTTGGCAGAATAAGCCGTGATGAAGAAGAAATTTAATTTTTTTCATCGGAGAGAAATCTTTTTTGAGGTAAGGTGTGTTATATGGATGTGAGTGGAAGAAACTCACGATGGAGTCAGCTGAATCCAAAAAAAGCATTGTTTAATCAAATTTGTATTTCATTATTGACTATGAATGATCCAATTGTAGTATGGTTTTTGGTAGCCGGCGCAGTATTGACTGCAGTAGTGTTTCACTTTATGCACGAGACATTCAGCCGCAATCATCATAGACAGGCAGTACGCCGCCATGTAATGGTGGAGAATGACTCCAATCGTCTTCGCCAGCGCCGGTAAGGGGTATAATCACGGAATCCATCCCCTCCACGGGAGAAGATTCATCTAAGATTATAACATTACCGATAGTCAGGAAAAGTACATCCTATATGGCTACGCGCAAGAGTTACGAGACACATCAGGATCCTCATCAGGAGCATACAAGAATCGGAGAAGCGGGAAAATTTCTCGCTTCTTATACTTCATGGCTATTGGGTTGCGGAGCGACGTGTGTGCGCGTTGAGAAGAATGTGACGCGCATGAGTGAAGCGTTCGGTTACGAGGCATCGTTAACTGTCTTTCCAAAGCATATAAGTCTTACCGTCACTGACAGCGAAACGGGGGCGACACGCACTTATATAGCCGATACCCATACATGCGGCATCAATTTCAATCTTAACTCCGATTTGAGTGCACTAAGTTGGGCAGTTGCCGATAATTCACTCTCACTTGAGGAGACGCGAGAGCGTTTCGACAAGATTATCGGAGAACGATACACCGACGGAGCGCAAATTCTGTTGCTCGCATCATTGGCCAACGCTGCCTTCTGCCGTCTTTTCGGAGGGGATGTGATAGCTATGCTGATAGTGTTTTGCAGCACCTGCGCCGGATATTTCTTCAAACAACGTCTTTTGGCCCATAAATTCGATATCAGATTAGTATTCCTTATCTGCGCTTTCATATCCGCATCACTTGCCGCCGGAGCCGAAATATTCCATTGGGGCACCACTCCGGAGATAGCCCTCGCCACGAGTGTGCTCTACCTTATCCCGGGAGTGCCGTTCATCAACGCGGCAAGTGATCTTATCGATAAACACTATCTATGCGCGTTAAGTAGATTTATAGACGCTTCGGTGCTCACGGCCTGTCTTTCGGCGGGACTTTATCTGGCAATAGTTCTAATGAAAATCAATCCGATATGGTAGATATAATTCTGAATCAGGCACCGGGAGAGCTTCCTTTCGCGCTCCATATCGTAGAAGACGCCGTATTTGCGGCAATAGCATCAATAGGTTTTGCAAGTATAAGCCATACGCCTCAGCGCACATATATTTTATGTGCGTTGGCAGCCGCTCTCGGTCATGCGTTACGCTTTATTCTCATGAATGGCGACTTCTTCCACCTTGACATAGTTCTGGCAAGTTCGATAGCGGCCTTTGTCATAGGCGTGATAGCCGTAGTGTGTTCGCCAACGGTGAAAGTGCCGGCTGAGGCGTGTCTGTTTCCGGCATTACTTCCCATGATACCGGGAATGTATGCCTATCGCACAGTTGAGGCATTGGTTTGCTTCCTGCGTACGTCCACAGAGGAATTGGCCTCTCATTATCTCTACCTTCTCGGATACAACGGATTTACTTGCGCCGCCATACTTTTAGGTATGGTAATAGGGGCGAATATCCCTATCTTCATGCTGAAACATATCTCCTTCCAGGCAACGCGCTAACTATCATTTTACGTAGGCCCATGAAGGGAGCGGAAGAGTAAGACGCCGGCAGTAGATCTGGCCGGAGGATGTAGCGGCCAATGCCCGAAGCGCCGGAACCGCTCCGGCTGCAGGACGCCGAATGAACGGACGAAAGAAAACATCGGCCAAGGGATCAAACCAGCGATGCATACGTATCATGCCTGAATCCACGATGCCGGGATCGGCACAATTCACTTTTATTCCCGCCGGTTTCAAACGTTCGGAGAGAGAGGCGGCATATACCGTTATCAGTTTTTTTGACAGTCCGTAAGTACTCAGCTGCCCGAACTGCTCATGGGAAATGCTTTCGGGGAAATTATGATGACCGCGCAAATAGCGTGTGAGGGAAGTGGTGAAGACAATGGCCCCACCCTCCGCGATATGCGGCAAAAGCAATTCAGTGAAGAGCTTCGTATTGTGATAATTGACATTAAGGGTATCTTCCCGTCCATCCGGACCAATATGAAATTCCCTATTCATCACCCCCGCATTATTTACCAATCCTCCCAATTTCATATCCGACGGAAGAAGAGCGGCCGCGGTGCGAACGGATTCCTCGCTTCCAAGATCGACAGGCAGGAAATAGATATCCCCGAAGAGAGAAAAGAAGCCGGCATCTTCGCAACCGGGAGAATCAGCAGGTATATTCATGCCTGAAAGCATATCAACAGCTTTCTTCCAGGAGCGGCAAGCCATCACCACGGGCACCTCCGCTTCATGAAGCGCACGGAATATCTCTCTACCGATAGCGCCTGTAGCGCCGGAAACGAGTATAGGGAGGAATTGTCCCTTGGAGTCGCGAGGGAGAGAAGAGAAATCGATATTCTTCATCGTCTGATTTTCTTATCGAGCATCCGGCGTTTAACAAGCATCCTCACCGGAGTAGGAGCCATACCTACGGCAAGAATCGTAAGACGATTGATGAATCCGTTGATATATTGTTTCTTACCTCTTTGCATGGCATCGAGTGCTTTCTTTACAAATCGCTCGGGAGTCTCCACCGCATGAAGCTTAAGGGCCAACTGCATAAGATTGGGGGGAAGGCCGAAAAGATCTGTAGATATACCTCCCGGACAAGCCACCATCACCTTCACTCCATAATCACGCATCTCATAATGCAACGCACGAGTGAAGGTGCGGATGAATGCTTTTGTGGAGGAATAGAGGGCAATGCCCGGCATAGGCATCCAGCATGACATTGACGACATATTCAGAATCCAACCCTTGCCGCGACGTTTGAAGCGATGTGCGAAGCGGCGTGATAGATTTGCCACAGCCCCTACATGGAGATTGATAAAGCTATTCATCTTCTCGGCCGAAGTCTCTATCACCGGCATAAAGGAGAAAATCCCGGCATTATTGATAAGAATAGAGGGGTCGATATCATGAGAATCCAGCCAGGAATCAATGGCACGCGCCACATTGGGTTCCGTGAGGTCGACGGCAAGAGGATATGTGCGTACTGCATATTCCTTGCGAATTGCCTCTGCACACTCCATAAGCTCCAAATCCTGATTGCTGATCATGACAAGGTCGCAACCACGGCGGGCAAGCTCGCGACAGAACTGAAGTCCGATACCACCGGAGGCACCGGTGACAACAGCTGTCAGACCGGCTATACTACTTTTGCGAAACATTTCTCTTCTTTATTTTCTCGATCTCCTTGCAAATACGCGGAGGAAGATTATCAAGATGTTTATGACAAGCCATCTCCCGAGAATACATCCGGGCAATGCAATAATTCACATGGTCGCAACCACAACGGTGGTGTTCAACGTCTCGCATACGGTTGACGAAATCCGGCTCGTTGAGGAGAGCCCTGCCCATCTGGATAAAATCGAATCCTTCATCATCGAGCACCTTTTCGGCACCATCGCGACTTACCACTCCTCCCACATAGACGAGCGGCAACTTGAGTTCACGGCGAAATTCCTTGGCGTCTTCAAGAAAATACAACTCCTTGAACGGTGCTTCGGGAATCATCATCTTGCCAAACATACGTACTCCATACTTAAGCCACCACTGCTTCATGTAGTACGTCATGGAATAGATGGGCATCTCTCCGCGCATCACATACATCGGCGCTTTGCTCACGAAACCTCCGGAAAGCACCAAGGCATGCGCTCCGAGATTCTCAAGTTCGCGGGCCACTCGAAGACACTGCTCCAATTCAAGCCCTCCTTTGAAACCATCGCGCATATTGGTCTTCACCAGTACACCCATATCGGAGCCGGCCGCTTTCATCACTTCCTCCATACATTCCCGCATGAAACGCATACGGGAATCAAGGTCGCCGCCATATTCGTCACGACGATGATTAGTATAGGGCGAAAGGAACTGCGAGATGAGATAACCATGACCGGCATGGACCTCCACACAATCGAAACCGGCATCACGGGCCGTACGAACAGCATCGCCGAAACATCGTGCGAGATCTTTGAGTTCATCCTTACGAAGCCCTCTGACGATAGTGGGAGAATATAGATTGAATCCGGAAGAAGCACCTACGGGAATACCACCTGCCGTGGCTATATGAGTCATATTGCCGCAGTGGCCTATCTGAATGGAGGCTTTTGCCCCGGCTGCATGGATATCATCCGTGATTTCCCTGAGAGAGGGTACAATCTCGGGCCTTAGCCAAAGCTGGGTGTCGAAACTCAGAGCCGAACGGCATATTCCGGCATAGGCAAGAGTGGTCATGCCCACTCCGCCCTCGGCTACAGAACGATGATAGGCACGGAGCATGGGAGTGGGCCCATTGTCCTTTCCCATACCCTCGAAGGCTGCTGAACGGATAGTACGATTGCGTAATTCCACCGGACCTATCCATCCCGGGGTAAAGAGTTTCATGTGGTGTCAGTATATGAAAGGTAATATATATTTACGATGAAGGGCAACATATTCATTGCCGAACTCCTGAAGATATCTTTTATGTATGCTTCGGGCTCGCGGAGCAAGGTTGGCGAAGGTCCAGAGAGCGAATACGGCTCCGGCCCACGACCAAGTGAGGATTGCGAATCCGGTCCATTCGATAAATTCCCCGAGATAATTGGCGGATGTGACGTAGCGATACATTCCCCCTTTGGGAATATAATGGCGAGTGTCGCCGGGACGACGGAGCGAACGCACGATATGATCGCTCTGAATATTCACGCCCATCCCGAAGAAGAACATGACTGTGCCTATTATAAACTGAGGCGACCATAACCATGAGACGGGATATGTATCCTCGGGCGAGACATAGAAAATCCATCCTCCGAGCATATAGGCATTGATAAGATTGAACGTGATTCCCATCGCCACAATCGAAACCGGCATCTTCCCTTTCCCCTTAAGCAGAAAGGGGAAAACAAAGGAACGCTGAAAATAATGAAGCAGGAAAAGAGAGGCCATCACTATCGGAGCAACCTGCGTAGCCCGGGAGCTGCACCACCAAAGGGCGAGCATGGCGAAGAATACCGGGGCTTCCATAAGTATCCATCCGATACGGTTGGATATTGCCACACCCCATTTTCCGGAACGCATCATGCCATATCCGGCGGTGACGAAATGAAGCAAGATGAACACGATTACTGCCAACACCGTCATCACGATAAGCACTGTGTAATAGAAATCAGGCGAGAACATCATGATATAAGCATCAGAGGGAGGTAGAATGTGGAGCAGACGAGTCCGAGCACGAAGGAGACTATAATCCATATCTCAGCCTTCTCCGATGAGCGCTTCGCCCCTTCATAATCATGAGCATAATAACGGGAGGAGACTTGAGATGAATAGATGATGGCCACAATACCCGGTATGAAACAACATAAGACAGTGCATAGCACCGACCATACAAGATAATTCTTCGGCATGGGAGGAAGCTCGCTTCCGGGAATCTCTGATTGCGGAGTATAGGCGGACTGCGGAGCATTTCCGATACCGGCATACGGATTAGAGGAGTGTGGCCCGGAAGAAGCGTATCCCGGCACGGGAGGGGGCACTGCCTTTATCTCCGATGGATTATACGGGATACCGAGAGTATCGGCCCATTGCTCCTCGATAGAGACATCTTTCTTCTCTTCATCTTCGCCGTCAATGGGGATATCACGTTCTACATGAGCCTCCTGCTTTACCGTCACATCAGAAACATCCGTCACAACAACGTCAGAGTCGGAAGTTTCCATATCCCGGATATGTGCGAATACAGCACGGGGGAGAAGGTTACGCTCAATCTCCGCGACTCTCTCCGCAAGAGTTTCCGGATCTACGCCGGCATCGCATGTCTCTTGAAGTATAATGGTGCCTGTGCCATCAGTATCTTCCGAACGGCATACAACCGCTCCCGCCAAGGCATCATCTGCCGCAATGACCTCCTTCTGCACAGCAAGAGAATCTACGGCTCCTACAGAATCGGAAGGAGTAAGAGAGGGGAATATGGCAAGAATGGCACCTCTATACGCCTCGAAAATCGGGGCGGGAATCAAAGACCCAAGGCCATCCGCCACAAGAATATCAATCTCGGCACTATGAAGGAGATCCAATATTTCCTCAGGGGAGGAAGTCCATTTCTCACGAGGCACATACAATGTCTCCACACCAAGCTCCTGCATAGCCTCGAGCATGGGAGAATTCTCGCGGTCGGAAATCGCGAGAACCACTTTTATGCGGTTGCCTTCATTGAATAGAGAAGCGAGCGCAACTGCCGCACGTCCCTCTCCGGAGGCAAAAACAGCTATTCTTTTCATAATCTTGTATCCGACCCCACAGCTAATATTTCTTGTGAGATGGGGTCTTACTTCGGTTCAAAATTACAAAAAATTTCCCAAAGAGCACAAAAGTGGAATAAAAAAGCTGTCAACAGGAGGAAAATCATGAAATTTTCCCAACCTGCCGACAGCTAAAAAAGAGGTATGTATCAAAGTTTACTTCGAGGAGGCCAATTGCTGCATGTCCACCAATCGGCGATAGTGGCCGTCAAGAGCCATAAGCTCATCATGAGTGCCACGTTCCACAATCCTTCCTTCATACATCACGCAGATAAGATCAGCGTTGGAGATAGTGGAGAGTCTATGGGCAATGACAACTGTGGTACGCTCCTTCATCAGATGCTCGAGAGCCTGCTGCACGAGACGTTCGCTCTCAGTGTCGAGCGCGGAAGTGGCCTCATCAAGAATCAGTACCGGAGGATTCTTGAGAATAGCCCGTGCAATACTCACCCTCTGACGTTGGCCACCCGAGAGACGACATCCGCGGTCGCCCACAAGTGTGTCATATCCATCCGGAGTAGCCATAATGAAATCATGAGCGTTGGCGATCTTAGCGGCGGCTTCCACCTCTTCGCGGGTAGCACCCTCCACTCCGAAAGCGATATTGTTGAAGAAGGTGTCGTTGAATAGAATAGCCTCCTGATTCACATTACCCATAAGCGAGCGAAGGTCGGCAATACGATAGGAACGCACATCACGACCATTGACCAGCACCTCTCCCCTTTCCGTATCCCAGAAACGCGGGATAAGGTCGACAAGAGTAGATTTTCCCGATCCGGATTGTCCCACAATCGCCACTGTCTGTCCGGCCTTCACATCGAGATTGATATCGGAAAGCACCTTTCTCCCTTCATCGTAGCTGAAATCCACACCCTTGAACGAGATCGAGGCGGGCTGCGACTCTTCACCGGGCGTCAGACTGCCGGAGCCCTCCTTGATGGGATTCTCGGCATTGAGAATGACATCGATACGTTCGAGCGAAGCCATACCTTTACTCACGGCATAACTCGTCTTGGCAAGTTCTTTGGCGGGATTTATGATGCTGTAGAATATACCGATATAATAGATAAAGCTCGCGGCATCCATAGAGGAATCCTTGGAGAGAATCAACATTCCCCCGAACCAAAGCACAAGGGCGATGGCCACTGTGCCGAGAAATTCACTCATAGGATGAGCCAGGGCATAGCGCCGGCTAATGAGATTCATCTGACGATAATAGTCATCCGTCTCTTTCCCGAACCGACGTCTCATAAGTCCCTCGGCATTGAAAGCCTTGATGATACGCAGACCGCCGAGAGTCTCGTCGACTGTAGAGAGAATAAGACTCCAAAGCTCCTGAGCCTTATGCGACTGCGCTTTGAGCTTACGACCGATAAGCCCCATAAGCCCCCCTATTACCGGAAGGAGAAGTAGGACAAACACCGTAAGCTGCCAACTCACCATCAACATCATCGTAAGATAGATGACGATAGCTATCGGATGCTTGATAAGGGCATAGATACTCTGCACCACGGAAGCATCCACCTCAGTAACGTCGCCGGAGATACGCGCTATTATATCACCCTTGCGTTCGCCGGTGAAGAATCCTATGGGGAGGGAGAGTATCTTATCGTAGAGAGTGTTGCGCATATCGCGTACCACACCATTGCGCAAGCCAATCGTAAAATACTCCGAGAAGAAAGCGGAAAGGACTTTTAACAGCGTCATTGCCACAAGCACTCCGGCCAAAAGGCCGAGAGCCTTTACGGGGCCATTGCTTCCTACCACCTTTCCTATCAGATAATAGAAATCATTCACCACCACCTTATCAAGCGAAGCGGAACCGAGCGGCATGAACTCGTAGCTTTTCTGCTCACTGATGCCGAAAAGCATCTGAAGGATAGGGATTATGAAGGCGTATGAAAATACCGTAAGGAGCGCGGTCAGAAGATTTAGGACCACGCTCCATACAAGATTCCATTTATAAGGCGCCGTGAAGCGCCTTATAAACATCACTATATCTTTCATCAGTGAGATATCATCTACGCGGCATGCCCTGACCTTTCTGGGCCTGGCGCATCTGCGACATCATCTTCATGGGATTCTTAACATTTGTCACCATCCGCATCATCTTGCGGGTCTGCTCAAACTGCTTGAGAAGACGGTCCACTTCCTGACGGGTAGTGCCGGAACCTTTGGCGATACGGTCGCGGCGAGAGCCACGGATAATCTCGGGATTATGACGCTCATCAGGAGTCATGGAATAGATGATAGCTTCAATACCCTTGAAGGCATTGTCGTCGATATCGATATCCTTGATTGCTTTGCCCACGCCCGGAATCATCATGGCAAGATCCTTGATGTTACCCATCTTCTTGATCTGATGTACCTGCTTCAGAAAGTCCTCGAAGTCAAATTTATTCTTCTTGATCTTCTCGGCCATCTTCTGAGCCTCCTTCTCATCATATATCTCCTGTGCACGCTTGGCGAGCTCCACGATATCACCCATTCCGAGGATACGGGACGCCATACCTTCCGGATTGAATTCCTGGATATCCTCCATTTTCTCGCCGGTGCCGATATATTTAATCGGTTTCTTTACGACGGTACGGATTGTGAGGGCGGCGCCGCCACGTGCATCACCATCGAGCTTGGTGAGGATAACGCCATCGAAGTCGATACGGTCGTTGAAGGCCTTGGCGGTATTCACGGCATCATTACCGGTCATGGAGTCCACCACGAATAGAGTCTCCTGAGGATGAATGGCATTCTTGATACGTTCGATCTCATCCATCATCTCCTCATCGACAGCGAGACGACCGGCCGTATCGACGATTACCACATCATAACGGTTGGCCTTCGCATGTGCTATACCGTTGAGAGCGATCTGAACGGGATCGGTAGTATCCTCCTCTGTATAGACCGGCACATTGATACCCTCGGCAAGAATCCGGAGCTGCTCGCGAGCCGCGTCACGACGGGTATCGGCTGCGATAAGCAGAGGACGCTTACCCTTTGCGGAACGGAGCTTTCGGGCAAGTTTGCCGGTAAATGTAGTCTTACCGGAACCCTGCAGACCCGACATAAGGATGACACTGGGATTGCCTGAAAGGTTGAGTGGAGCTTCCTCACCGCCCATAAGTTCGGTAAGCTCGTCATGTACGATACGCACCATCAACTCACGGGGCTTGAGGGAAGTGATTACATTCTGGCCGAGAGCCTTCTGCTTGACAGTATCTGTAAAAGTCTTGGCCACTTTGAAGTTGACGTCGGCCGCAACGAGCGAACGGCGCACCTCCTTCATAGTCTCGGCAATATTAATCTCGGTGATCTTTCCCTCGCCCTTCAGTTTTTTGAAGGATTTCTCGAGGTTTTCGGAAAGGCTGTTGAACATCTTATCTTAATTATAGTTTTGAATCAAAGTCTATTAGTGGCAGTGTCGGGGAAAATCACAACCGGTTTGAAGCTCTCGGCCTCTTCCGGGGTCATTAGAGCATAGGTCATGATAATCACGATATCGCCGGGTTGAGCTTTACGGGCCGCGGCGCCATTGAGGCAAATCACTCCGCTACCTTCCTCGCCGGCAATGACATAAGTGTCAAAGCGCTCGCCATTGTTATTATTGACGATCCATACTCTCTGACCTTCGAGGATACCGGCGGCTTTAAGCAGAAGAGAGTCGATGGTGATGCTGCCTATATAATTGAGATTCGCCTGAGTGACTGTGACACGGTGAATCTTCGATTTCATCATTTCTATAAGCATGATGGTGTGATTTTATTTATTACGGGCGATAGGAGATATTGTCGATGAGGCGTACTTTACCGCAGTAGACTGTGATGCAACCCTGTATACGGGGCGACTCCTCCCATTCTTCCACAGGGAGAAGAGTGCGGGCATCCACTATTTCAAAGTATTCCACTTTGAGGCCGGGGATAGCGTCAAGGCGCTCCACTACAGAATCATGGGTTGCTCTTACGGAATGATCACGGGAATAGGCCACGCTATCGGCGAGAGCCTTATGAATCTCGGGAGCTATGGAGCGCTGCTCGGGAGTGAGGAGCGCATTGCGGGAAGAGAGTGCGAGACCATCGTCGGCCCGCTTGATGGGACAAGGGATGATCTCCACATCGAGATGCTCGGTCTCCACCATACGGGAGATCACTGCAATCTGCTGAAAATCCTTTTCACCGAAATAGGCGCGCTTTGGACGGCAGAGGCGGAAAAGACGGTCGACGATATAGGCGACCCCCTGGAAATGACCGGGACGCATCGCGCCCTCCATCACCTCCGCCACCGACCCGAGATCAAACTGTTTACGATCCGTATTTTCGGGTCCGTCGGGGAAAATCTCCTCAACAGAAGGGGCGAAAACGGCTACCACACCGGCTTCAGCGAGCATACGGAAATCATCTTCCTCCTTACGGGGATAAGTGGCGAGATCATCGGGATTATTGAATTGCACGGGATTGACGAAGAGACTCACGATCACATCGTCATTATCAGCCACCGCACGCTGCACGAGCGATAGATGACCGGCATGCAGCGCTCCCATTGTAGGCACGAGGCCTATAGAGCGGTTGTTGGCCTTGAGCGAGTCGACGTAAGAATCGAGCTCGGCTATGGTTCTAATTATCAACATAGTTCTTTCGAAACTTCTTAGACGAAGTATATAACTTCCTATTTAGGATGCAAAATTAATGAAAAGCTGGGATATTGGGCAAAAAGAGGAGAAATTTCTTCTCAGGAGGAGACTTCTACTCTTAAACAACCTTAAAATTAAGGATATTTCGCCTTTAAATCTCGTTTAATTCAGATATTTTTATTAATTTTGCATCGCGTTATACCACACCACTTCGTCCAAGAGCGGATAGAAATCAGCCGACAAGCGATAGCGAGTATTGTCTGTCGGAGGGAGACGCACGGAACGGGAGCGGGGCCACGTCCTCACTTCTACATAGAACAAATAGTATGCCAAAAAAAAGAATCCTTTTTATCAATCAGGAAATTGCGCCGTATGTTCCGGCAGCCGAATTCTCCACACTAAGCCGCGAGCTTGCACAGGGAATCCAAAGCCGAGGATATGAGGTAAGAACCGTAATGCCAAAATACGGACTTGTCAACGAACGCCGCAATCAGCTGCACGAGGTGATACGCCTCAGCGGAATGAACATCATAATCAGCGATGCCGACCATCCCCTGATTATCAAGGTAGCCTCCATGCAGCCTTCCCGAATCCAGGTATATTTCATCGATAATGACGATTACTTCCAGAAACTTGATTCCGACGAGGATATCTATGGCAGCAACCGTACAGACAATGATGAGCGCGCCATTTTCTTCTCGCGCGGCACAATGGAGACAATCAAGAAATTGAAGTGGGATCCCGCAATCGTACACTGCTCGGGATGGATTACCGCGCTCGGTCCTCTTTATCTGCGTCGGGTATGCGGTGACGAACCGGGCTATAAGGCCACAAAGGTGGTGTATTCGGTTATTCCCGGGGAATTGACCGGCGGAGTCAACGAGGAGATCCTCAACAAGATGAAGGCCGACGGCATACCTGCCCGTGACATAAAAAAATTCAAGAGTATGGCCGCCGATACCAATCTTCTCCATAAGATCGCTATCGAATACAGCGACGCCGTGATATTCTATGAGGAAAATCCCGATTCCGAACTTCTTGACTTCGTGAAGAGTAAGGAGATACCTTATATCACGGGAGAAGAACTCAAAGCCAAGGGTATTGACGCATACGCCGAACTCTACAACCAATTATCGCCCAAATAAATGAAGCGCAGCAGATATCTGGCTATTCCCGCTGCAGCATTGCTATTGTTGCAGGCGTGCGACGATGACGTATCGGGTATCGGGTCGAGCCTCTCGCAAGGGGAGGTGACTATCACTGTGGACTCTCTGGAGCATAACTTGAGAGGAAGATCCGTATATCAGGAGCAGTTTGACTCCCGTTCCACTACCAATCTTCTCGGAAGAATCTCAGCCAACAATTACGGCACGCTGAAATGCTCTTTCGTGGGGCAACTCATGCCGGCCACATCCCTGGGTATCAATGATTCGATAATGGCGACTCAGGTGGATTCTCTTCAGATGGTGGTCAGTGTGGCCCGAGGAAATCTGACGGGCGACTCGCTGGCACCGCAGCGTCTGAAGCTGTTTGCACTCACGAAGCAACTTCCTTCCGACATTTCAAATAAATTCGACCCCACAGGGTATTACGATGCCTCCAAGCCACTCGGAGAAGCCACATATACCCTTACTTCGCTTTCGAAGAACGACAGCTCTTTCTACAAGGATAAATATATCAATATCCATGTAAAACTGCCTGACGAGGATGCACGCCGACTCTTTTTGGCCTACAAGGATAACTCGGCTATCTTCCAGTGGCCACAGACGTTTGCACAGAAATTTCCGGGGATTTATGTGGAGCAAAGTTTCGGACGCGGATGTATCGCCAATATCTCGATGGTGAACTTCCAGCTCTATTATCATTATTCCTCTACGAAAGAGGAGATAATAGACGATGAGGTGGTCTATACTCCTGTAGCCCATCGCGATTCCACCTCCCTTTTTCGTATTACTCCGGAAGTGACCGGCGCCAACTGCATCTCTTACGAGCCTTCGGAAATGCTTCACAGAATGGCGGCCGAGGGGAAGTCGATAGTGACAAGTCCGGGAGGGTATGTCACGCGCATCACTTTCCCCGCAAAGGAGATTATCGATGATTACAACCGTCATGACAATAGTCTCGGCATCGTAAGCAATCTCACGTTCGCATTGCCGGTAAATAAGATTGAGAATGAATACGGCATCGGTCTGCCCCCCACTCTGCTGATGGTGAAGACTTCCGAGATGGATGAATTCTTCCGTGAAAACAAGATTCCGGATGACAAGACCTCTTTCTGGGGCTCGTATGATTCCTCCCGAGGACGATATAATTTCACATCCATGCGCGATTATATTATCTCGCTGATGGAAAACGGCAAAGAGATTACGGATGATGATGTGGATTTCACTCTTGTGCCCGTGAATCTTGTGACAGAGAGCGAGACCAACTCATATACGGGAGTTGTCACTACCTACGTGACGCGCTGTGCGCCTTATATGCTTTCTCCCGCTATGGCTCTTCTTGATACGGAGCACGCCGTGATCGTATTCACTTATTCCACTCAGACCATGAAATGACAAGGAAGCAACTTTCTCCCAAGTCATAAATTATAGCTACAATACACGCCGGCGTGTGCCTCTTCTCAATGGCAGACGCCGGCGCTCAAACTAAATTCTATATCTCCACACTCTCACCAATCTCCACTCTATTTCCATAATATGGGACTTTCATCCGTACTTCTCTTCAGCCTCTTATCGTTTATCACCGGAGCGGATTCTCCGGGTGATAAATCCGGTGTTGACCTTCTCTTCGCCGGCGATGCCATGCAGCATCAGGCACAACTCGACGCCGCTCTAAAAGCAGGGGGTGGGAAAAAGTATGACTACAGCGATTGCTTCACACTTATCGCTCCTACCGTGACGGAGGCTGATTATGCAGTGGTGAATCTGGAGGTTCCGCTCGGAGGCGGCCCTACCTATTCGGGATATCCTTGCTTCTCGGCTCCCGACTCTTACGCTCAGGCGCTTAAGGATGCGGGATTCGATATGATGCTGACTGCCAATAATCATTGTCTTGATCGCGGAGACAAAGCGGCGCGTCGCACTCTTGTGGCGCTCGACTCTCTCGGTCTCGACCATACGGGGACATTCCATGATGTGGCGCAGAGAGACTCTTTGGTGCCTTTCATCAAGGATATAAAGGGAATTAAATTCGCTTTCCTTAATTATACCTACGGCACCAATGGAATCGAACCGCGCGACGGGATGGAGGTGGCTCTTATTGACCGGGAGCGTATGGCTGCCGAAATAAAAGAGGCCCGAGAGGCCGGCGCCGAGATTATCGTGACAGCGATACATTGGGGAGTGGAATATGTACTTCGCGAGAATGCCAATCAGAGAAGTTTGGCCGACTTTCTTGTGGATCAGGGTGTCGACCTTATCATAGGAGGTCATCCCCACGTGATTCAACCGATGGAAATCGTACGCAACGAGAAGGAGGGGAAGGATGTGCTGGTGGTGTATTCTCTCGGCAATCTTATCTCCAATATGAAAACCAATGACACACGAGGCGGCGCTTTGGTGAGAGCAAGGGTAGAGAGAGGAGACGACGGTGTGGCGAGATTCGTACATGCCGATTATGACACCTTCCTCTCTGCCAAACCGGAGGGATTACCCAATTTCATGGTGGTGCCCTCATGGGCTGTGACCAAACTTCCCGGAGCGCAAAGAGGACATTGGGAACTCTTCGACCGTTCGGCCACACGTATCTTCAATACCTACAATAAAGGAGTGGAGCGTGCGAATTATCCGGAAATAAAGAATATCAAAGAATAAGACAACCAAGATAAATATCTGACCGAGGCCTTTCCTGAGGCTTCGGAAGCTATTCTGACAGCAATGATACAAGTCAACAATTTAGGAATGCAATTCGGAAAGCGCGTGCTTTTCCAGGATGTTAATCTCACTTTCAACCGTGGCAACTGCTACGGTATCATCGGAGCCAACGGCGCCGGCAAATCCACGCTTATGCGTATCATGTCGGGTCAGCTCTCCCCTACCCACGGCACAGTGACCTTCGGCCCGGGCGAACGTCTGTCGGTGCTCAGTCAGGACCACTTCGAATTTGACGAATGTACAGTCATCGAGACTGTGCTTCGCGGCCATACCGTGCTTTGGGATATCATGCAGCAGAAAGATGCCCTTTATGCGAAACCTGATTTCTCGGATGAGGATGGTATCAAGGCAGCCGAGCTCGAGGAGAAGTTTGCGGAACTCGAGGGCTGGAATGCCGAAAGCGATGCCGCCGCACTTCTGAGCGGCCTTGGCATCAAGGAGGATCGCCACTATATGCTGATGAAGGATATGAGTGCGAATGAGAAGGTGCGTGTGCTTCTTGCCAAGGCACTCTTCGGCAATCCTGACAATCTTCTTCTCGATGAGCCTACCAACGACCTTGACCTGGAGACTGTGGCATGGCTGGAGAATTATCTCGCCAATTTCGAGAATACAGTGCTTGTGGTGAGCCATGACCGTCACTTCCTGAACGCTGTCAGCACCCACACCCTCGATATAGATTATAATAAAATTTCCATTTTCGCCGGCAACTACGACTTCTGGTATCAGTCGAGCCAGCTTGCTCTTCGTCAGCAGCAGGCTGCCAACAAGAAGGCCGAGGAGAAGCGTAAAGAACTTCTTGAGTTCATTCAGCGATTCTCTGCGAATGTGGCCAAGAGCAAGCAGACCACAAGCCGCAAGAAGATGCTTGAGAAGCTGAATGTAGAGGAGATTCAGCCCTCTTCGCGTCGCTATCCGGGTATCATCTTCACTCCTTGCCGAGAGGTTGGCAATAAGATCCTTGAGGTGAAGGGACTGAAGGCCAGTGTAGATGGCGAGGTGCTTTTCGATGATGTGAATTTCCAGATCGAGAAGGGTGACAAGGTGGCTTTCCTCAGCCGCGACCCCCGCGCAATGACCGCTCTCTTCGAGATTATCAACGGCAAGCGCAAGGCCGATGCCGGCGAATATGAGTGGGGACAGACCATCACTTCCGCTTATCTGCCTCTCGACAACAGTGAATTCTTCGAGAGCGATCTCAACCTTGTGGACTGGCTTTGCCAATACTCCAAGGATTCTTCCGAGATCTATCTCAAGGGATTCCTCGGCAAGATGCTTTTCAGCGGCGAGGAGGTATTGAAGAAAGCGAGTGTGCTTTCCGGTGGTGAGAAAATCCGCTGTATGATTGCCCGCATGATGCTGACTGATGCCAACACACTGGTGCTCGACTCTCCGACCAACCATCTTGACCTGGAGTCGATTCAGGCGTTCAACAACACTCTCCAGAACTTCAAGGGAGTGATCCTGATGTCGAGCCATGACCACGAGTTTATCCAGACCGTCTGCAACCGTGTGATCGAGCTTACCCCGAACGGAATTATCGACAAGATGATGGATTACGATGATTATATCGTAGACGAGAAGGTAGCTGCCGCCCGTGCACGTCTTTACGGCGATGCCGAGTAATGAATAACAAGATAACGTCCAAACTTATTTCCTAAAAATTTCAGGGAATAAGTTTGGACTATTTTTCAAAGAAGTTGTTTGGACTATTTCAATAACAAGGAAAAGAAAAATGGTAAAACATATCGTAATGTTCAAGCTCAAGGGGAGCGCTGAGGATCGTCTGCGCATAGCCCGCGAGTTTGCGGCAGCCATCAACGCGCTGCCCGAGAAGATTGAAGTGCTTCGCTCCGTAGAGAGCGCCGTCAACGAGAATCCGGCTGAAAGCTGGGATGTAGTTCTGACCGCCGTAGTAGACACCATGGCCGATGTAGAGGTCTATGCCAAGCATCCGGCCCACGTAGCTGCCGCCGCCATCGTAGGTCCGCACAAGGAGGACCGCGCCTGCGTAGACTACGAATGCTGATTCCGACAAGCCGGGGATTTTTTTGAATTGGGAGAGGTGGGAAAGGTTGGGAATTATGGGAGATTTGGGAATTATAGGAAGGTTGTGGGAAGGGAGATGTATGCTCTTTTCATCGAATTCTCATTATTCCCATTAATTCCCATTATTTCCCATTAATTCCCATTATTTCCCATTAATTCCCATTATTCCCCATTATTCCCATTATTCCCATTATTTCCCATTAATTCCTTTATTCCCGGTAGAGTTGCGATATTCTCTTCGGGCGCGGCTCATCTCTTCACGGATACCGCCATTCTCAAGAAAATCTTTTTTGGCTTTCTCTATCAAACGCACAAGCAGGTATATCTCTTGATGAATCATCGTGATAGCAAGATTTGCCAATGTCTCATCATTCCGACTTGGTGCAATTTTTCTATATAATGCTGAATCGTTATGATTCTTGCAAAATTCTCTGACTTTTATCTGCTTTTGTTCCGGCCATAAAGCCAAGTCTCTTACCCGAATATAATCTTCATAATCAGCTAAGAGTTCATCAAGGCTTGCTTTCGCAACATTGAATAGTTTAATTTCAGTTTCGCGAGATGTTTTTGAAGCTGCCGATCCCTCTATGATATTTTGCTTGCAACTACGGGCTGCTTGTATCATCTGATCGATAGTACGGTCACTTCGATTAAAAAATCTATGAGCAAAATGATATGTCAGGTCGTAAATACACTCCCCTTTCTTAAACACTATCAGCTCACGATAATCACCCTTTGACGTGATAAAACCACTCTTATTCATTTCTTGGTCATTTTGGCTTAGAGTTGAAATCGCAGATTCTACCTGCAAGTGCAAAATTAAGCAATAAATTTGAAGAACTCAGAGACCGGGGACGAAAAACCAAGTTTTACCCTCGGTCTTTTGTTTATTTTGATGATTATTTCTTTCAGCATTTGGTCAGAGACGTTATCGAAGTCAGTACCCTTTGGGATATACTGCCGGATGAGCTTGTTATGGTATTCGATACAGCCTTTTGCCAGTTAGTGCAACTTTACTCTGCAAAATTACAACCTAACCGCAACCTCCAAAAGGTGTACTTCAATTAATGCTTACGATAAAACCTTTGATATATGAAAACAGCATACGATACATTCGATGCCATGGTAGGGGCAATACCTCCTCATATTAAAGCAGAGGGAGATTTGGAATTTGCAATATCCACCCGCATATATGACATTATGACGCAGAAAGGCCTGTCGAAGGCTGAGTTTGCCAGAGCTGTAGGTAAGCGTCCATGTGAAATTACCAAGTGGCTGAGCGGCCAGCACAATTTCACTCTTTCCACACTCGCTATGCTCTCCTCATTCTTCGGTCAACCAATAATTACCGTAGGATAATATTGCCATATCTATAGGATTGGGTAATTCCGCGGCACTTCGAACTTTATCATAAAATTGCAACGGTAGGGGCGCAATAAATTGCGCCCGCATCGACCCGGGATACTCGAATAAAATCCTGTGGGCGGTCATCGCGGGCGCTATTTATAGCGCCCCTACAGGTTTTCATCACGTATATTTGGGGGCCATACCCGTTTTCATCATATCTGTTTGTCGGATGTCATAAAATTGGAGGTTGCAGTTAGTGCAACTTTACTCTGCAAAATTACAACCTAATCACAACCTCCAAAAGGTGTACTTGAGTTAATGCTTACTCTTAACCCTCCATTGAGTACGATCTAATTCTTCATCGTAACCAAGTTTAGTTACGCTGAAACTATCACCCAAATTTACTGCTGTAATGTCAATTCCAGATGTTTTGAAATCATTTTTAAAAATATATGATTTCATACCATTGGACAATACTATTTCAACACCTTTTATTTTACCTTTAGATACTCCGTAACCTTTTATTATTGATTTTACAGAGGCTTCAAAAGTATCTCCAATAGCAAAATCTGTTGGTTTATCAATATGTTTAGCTCGTCTAATATGTTTGTCTTTATCATAAAGTTGAACAATAGGATATTTCATTGAAGACATCCAGTTTATAAGAATCACAGATTCTTCTTGCCCTTTCGTTGGATTGTTACGTCTTTTAATCTGAAACTTAACACCTCCTGAATTAACCAAATCTCTTGAATCGACTATCCCAAGATTTTTGGCTTTCATAGCCAAACGATATGGATAATAGGCGTTAAGTTTAATAAGACGTTCATTCAAAATTCCAACTAAACGTCCTCTGAATGTAGTTATCTCATCATATTGATAATCTACTATAACTTGACCTTGAGGATTAAGGATACCCCATTTTCCACTAAGTTTTATCTTCTTATAGCCTTCCTGAAGTTCGATTACTAAATCTTCAACTATCTTAAGGTTACTGTCAATTTCATTCTGTAAGGCACCTCTCTTGATTGTACTCTTCCCTTCTTTGAGCGGGGTAATAGAAGAATACTCGAAGTTTAGAAGAACCTTGTTACAGCTGTCAATGATACCGAATTTGTTATCCTTTTGTGCGATATACTTATCCTCACCCCAATAAGAGATGTTATCGTACATTTGGGGAACAATGACCTTCCCTTCTTTCTCCAATCCGTATTTCTCAAAGGATTTAGTTATCAAGACACCATTCTGTGTATTTGAAATAACCTCGGATACAGGTCTACCTGTTTTATCTAATTTCCCTGACAAATAGCCCCAACCTCTTGTTTCATCAGGTTTCGAAACAACAAAACATTCCCCGTCAAAACTATCAACGGAATGATAGATAGGGGCCGCTATTACTTCCCCGGTTGAGGTAATTATACCCCATCGGTTGCCCTGTTGAATTTTAAGACAGTTTCCATCAAGGGAGATTATGGCATCATATTTTGGTGATAATACTTCGATGTCCTCGCTATCTGTTATCCCCCAAAGGCCGTCAAATGTTTCGACAATAAAATAGCCATTCGGCAGGTTTGTCTCAGATTTATATTTCTGTTCCTCTAAGACAGTACCATCAAGTGCCAATATTTGGGTTCGTCCATTTATTGAGACCTTAATGTTATCCTCTGATGTAAATTCAATACTATCCCAGTATACATCTGTTACTTTCTCTCCGTTCGACTGCCAAAGGCTCCATTTCCCGGAATTATTATTCTTTCTGAATATTTCGTTACCAACAAAGTAGAACTCTTCCGGTTGTTGTCCCTTAAAGAGATACTTCCCGATTGTAAGGTGATAGATAGAAGAAGGTCTCGATATTGTAGATACAATCACTTCATCATTTGAGGCAAATGATGTCAGAGGGTCGATCACCCCGAATAAATACCAATTCTCCTTAGAAGCATATAGAATATAACCGTTAGGAAGAAGAACAACATTATCCTTATCCGGTTGCAATCTATATTCTCCAAATCTGTTGACTACACCGAACTTGCTATCTTTTTCAACCTTGGCAAAATCTCCAAGCATCATTGGCTTAGAATCAAAAACGGGTTCAATGAAGACTGTATCTCCGAACTTGAAGCCCCATTTACCACCATCGGAATATGCTTCTACACCACGATTCTCTCTAAGCATTTCCTCAATGGCTCGATTTCGTTGCTGTTCGTAATTCCAAGCATCAATGATCTCCTCTTTCAGTTTCTCTCTTGATAGTTTAAGAGGTCGTTCTGCTGTAGGATGTTTTAGGTAGAAAGGCTCGTCCGCATCATAAAAATATGGACGGCAACTATCTTGTTCAAAATGTATCTGATCAAGTGATATTAGAATACCATTCTTACCATTTTTCTCAATCTGATAATACCATGCACCATCTTCGTCCAACCAATTACACTTAAGCATCAACTCCCCACGTCGTTTCGATTCTTTCTGGGCTTCAAGGTCAAATACAAATACGTTGCGTTTGTTAGTGAAGAAAATATCCTTTGAAACAGAACGTCTCAATTCATTGTAATCAACAATCGACTCCAGACCTAAAATCCAAAATACCTGTCTGCGGTTGATCAGATAGAAAATATCCCGGTCATGTACGCGAGCCACATGAGTGGTGGGTGTAACCAGTTCGAACACAACATCAATATCGTTGTATCTTGCAGTTACATCTGCAAGTCGCCTTTTCATTGTTGGCAACTCATCTGAGTTTATATACACCCAATCTTTAACATCAGATAAGCCTTTGCTACGGCTAAGTTCTGTTCTTAAAGAATTAGCCAATAGATTCCTCAATTCTTTCAAATATGAAAAATCGTTCTGGTCTCTATCACCATCATCGATAGTTACAGTATAGGAATTATCTCTTTTAAGATCGCAAGGGATATTCTTTACAGCGTGAGTAAAGAATTGGACTTCCTTGCTCTTTAATCCAAATCCGACGCTACGACTTGATATTTTTACCATATTCCCACAACAAGGACAAGTTAGGTAGGGCACTCCGGTTCGCAATGCTTCTTCAAGTTCAAATCTCATTCGCGACATTTCTTCTACAGACTTGTGTAGGAATATATCGTTAGCCGTAATAAAAGAGTTTGAACGATGATTGAATACCTTGTCTATCAGTCTGGCCGTCTGAGAATAGACGTTATCATTTTCGATTATAGGAAAATCTACCGTGACAACATCTTTTGATGGGGCAATCGTTTTTTTTCGATATGGGAAATGAAATTTCCTGTACCGAGCCTTAGTGGTTGTCTTCGGTTCACTTTTACCAGTCTGAGTTGAGGGCTCAGCCTGAACAGGCTCTTGTTCCGGTTCATCGGAGGTAGGTTTCGATAATTCCGCTATTTTAATTTCATATTCCCTAATCTTAGATTTAAGCCTTTCAATTTCTTTGTCTCGTTTAATCAGTTCACTGAGTGTTGGGGCATTTTTTAATGCATTTTCCAGTTCTCCAATTCGTGCTTTAGCTTGTGCGAGAGCTTTTTCGGTACTTTGGACTGCTTCATATTGTGCGGAGATAGATTGCAATTCCTTCTTTAGATCATCGCACTCACGTATTTTCTCATTGAGCAGATTATTCGATTCTCTATTCTTATTTCGGATGGAAGAAAGCTCTTCATTTAGATGTTGAATGTCTACTTCAAGACCGGATATGTATTCTTGTTTTTGCTTGACATCATTTTTTAGAGCAGTCAATAATTCCTCATCGAAAGATTGATTTTTAAGCTCATTAAGCTTAGCTTGCAGCTTTTGCTTGTCAGCCTCTAAAAGATCATTTCTGGATGTAAGAATATCCATCTGACTATTGCTTTCAGACAATGAGCCGGTCAATCTGTTCACTTCTTCTTCAAGAGACTTCTCGACTTTTCTCAATTCCGTCAATTCTGTCTCTTTTGCAAGAAGACTATCGTTTTTTTCAATAACCTCTTTCTCTGTTTCAGATATGATTCTTTGAGCCTCACCTATTTTTTGAGTCAAATCCTGCAATTTGGTTTCAAGAGCTGACTTCTGAGAGATTGAGTTCTCGAGTTGTTCTTTCGCAAGTCTTAGGTTATTTTCTAATTGCTGAGTCTGAGTATCATTTTCTTGAATAAGTTGTTTTTGATTTTCAATAAGTTGCTCTAATTCTTTCTTGGCAACCTCAAGACTGTCAATTTGCTGTCGATAATCACTAATAAGCACCTTATCGTGCTCAGATTCGGATTTCTTTTCGGACAGAGTCCGGTCAAGAACAATTATTCTCTGATTCTTGGCAGATAATTCGGTGTCCTTTGCTGATATTGTTCCCCGAAGTGTATTTGCCTGATTTTTCAAATTGGAAATTTCCTGATGACAGGTATCTATCTTGGCAACTAATCGTCGCTGCCCGCGCCTGAGTTCACTAATGGTTGTTTCCTTTTCAGCCAAAGCCTCCTGCTTCGACTGAATCTGCTTTTGAAGTGAAGATATTTCTTCTGAAAAAAGCGTCCTGAATATGGATTTAAGTAATTTCATATTTAATCCCAGTCATTTAGATTGTTGATGTAGTCGTCAAGGTCAGTATCACCGAACCCGGAAGCAAATGCTCCGGTATTGATATGGTAGTCATAATCAACTACCATATCATGAATCGGATTACCGTCGTATTTATCAAATTTGTCTAACTCGTCCATATTTATTTTACAGATGTCATTGCATCTATCAAGTCTTGATAGCAGGTGACTTTATGATACTTGACTTTATCAGTCGAAATTTCCCGGAAGAGTTGTGTGCAGCAATCAATCTTCGCATTCTCAAGGGCGCTTATTTGCATTGACTGTAGAGATCCTTTAGTCTCGGCGATAAAGAAGATGTGCTTTACATCGCCTTTTTGCATCGCTATCGCCCAATCGGGTGCATAATTACCTACCGGGGTGGGGATAGCAAACGATCGAGGCAACTTTGCGTACACAACCACTTCATCGGCTTCATCAAGATCGTGGGCGAAATCCCGCTCACCCTTACTGTCTGATACAACGTAGTCAGTGATATGTTTAGATGTCTGAACAGCTTTGTCGAAGTCTGCCCGGCTTACAGCGGTGAAGATATCGGAGTCATACTTGCCATCTGTCAGATGATAGTGTATATGATCCACTATCATAGTCGCTTTCTGCTCTCGGATAATCTTAACTACTTTGCGGATAAATTCTTCGGGATTGTTACGGAACAAGGCGAGCTTCGCGTAAGACAACCCTTGAAGAATCTTGGCGGCAGTTCGGCGCGTGATATTGGATCCCTTGGCAATCAGGCCGATAAGATCATATCTTACGGTTGATGTGGAAACATCCGTCAATTCGTCTGTTGTGGATTTCGTATTTCCATATTCATCAACATTCTCTTTATCTTGTTCGCCAACTATCTTGATATACCTTAGTTTTCTCACCTGCAATTCATCAGTGTTGAGGTGCAGAATTGCATTATTGATCAACTCGGCAGTGTCGTAACTTACGGTATATACATATTGATGGTTGATCGCCTTCCAAAGTGCCTGAAATTCCGGCTTGGCGAAATTCGCGTTAAGTCTTGGCTCAGGCAATTTGGTCTTGTTTCCGTCCCCTGTCATCTCTTTAAGCAGATTCGGGTCGAAGATAGAGTTAATCAACAGCGTCACGCCCTCTGCCATCGGTTCAAGTTGCTTACCATAGGGAGCAACAGCCTCAGCAGCTACATCGGCATGGTACTTCGGGGTGATGTTACCGGCATCGTCTATATATCCATTATCTTCAAGGTAGATCATTATGCGGCTTGCCTCTGTATCTGAAACGATATGAGGCTGACCGTCGAGAGTAATGCTCTTACCCTTGAAATAGTCGGTAGATGCTTTCGTGGCGCGTTCACGCAAAGCCTCACGAGTCTCCTTCTGCAACCCACCGGTAAAATCTGCATAACTCTCGTTGGCGATCACTGTAAGCACATTTATGTCGTGAACGTTATCGCCAAGCAGTTCTTTATCCTGACGGATACCATTGCGGTCAACGGCTATACGCAAGCCACGCCCAACCTCCTGACGTTTGGTAGTAGTGGAATTACTATGGCGCAGTGTGCAAATCTGGAATACGTTCGGATTGTCCCAGCCCTCGCGCAGAGCGGAGTGTGAGAAGATGAAACGTGTCGGTTCTTCAAAACTCAGCAGACGCTCCTTATCCCGGAGAATTAGATCATAGTCAGAGGCCTCCTCGCTGACATCAGAACCGCGTTTGGTCTTGCTATCAACCATCTTCCCTTTCTTGTCAATGGAGAAATAGCCGCGATGCGTCTGAGAGGGACTGAAACGACGCAGATACTCATTGTATTCCTCATCAAAGATATTGATCTCTTCATTGACGAGGCGAGAATATTCCTCTTCAAAGATGGTTTGGAATATGCCCTTGACAGGTTCGCCGTTCTCGTCATACTTGCGGTATTTCGCCACTTCATCAATGAAGAAGAGTGAGAGACACTTGATCCCTTTCTTGAACAACCGGCGTTCCTTCTCGAAGTGAGCCTTAATCGTCTCGCGAATCTGAACGCGCTGCATGTGCAGTTCGTTGGATTCGCCTATGATGTCGCCTTTGCGCAGCGTTACGCCGTTGGTAAACGTTACAAATCCTACAGGATGTGAGGCAGTGCCGGGATTGATTTCAGCAATATCGTAGCCACGATATTCCTCCAATTCATTTGAGGCTATGAAAAGGGAATCCCCTACTCCAAAGGTCTTGAAATGGCGGCGAGGTTCGCCGGCGGCGTTCTTGACTTCAATAGATATGCGTGCCATCGGAGGTTTGGTTGAAGACAGGACTATATCTTCGAGATACATGTAGCCGTTGGTGCCCGGTAGGTTCTTAAGTTCAAAACCGATTACTTTGATACGCTTGACAAGGCGCTCGCGGTAAGCGTCCAGAGCGTCAAGTGCATAGACAGTATCATGTCTTGTGCGGTGGGTAGCGGAATAATTCAATACGAACAGGGGATTGAATTTTTTGAGAGCGGATTGTGTAGCAGCTCCCTCCATTCTTTGAGGTTCGTCCATTATGATAATCGGGCGGTTGGCCGCAATCACGTCGATCGGACGACGCGAAGCGAACTCGTCACGCTTCGAGTAAATTATTCGGCTCTCCTTTGACCGACTTCCCTCTTTGAGTGAGGAGGCAAACGCCTGAGTATTTATTATCATCACGTTAAGCCCTGCATCCTGTGAGAACTGATCGAGTTGATTGAGGTTCGAGCTGTTATAGACGAACCAACGTGCTTTCTTTCCGTACTGCTCCATGAAGTGATCTTCAAGCATACGGAAGGATTTCGCTACACCCTCACGGATAGCGATACTCGGCACAACGATGATGAACTTCGACCAACCGTAGAGCTTGTTAAGTTCAAACATCGTCTTGATATATACGTAAGTCTTACCCGTACCTGTCTCCATCTCGACATCAAGGTTGACGGCACCCAAGCCGTCGATCTTGCTGAGAGATTTGGAGAGCGGCACACCGGCGGCAGTCTGAACGGAGTGAAGATTATCGAGCAGTTGCTTCGAAGAAAGCTCAATATCAGCATTGCGGTAGCCGTCATCGTCAAGCATCTCGCGCATGGTACCTGCGGTAAGTTTACCCAAGTCGCGGCGGTAGTGTGTGTTATCGCGATTAAGTTGACCGGTGAAGATAGCAGTTGTATTATCGACAGCCTCGGTCTGATAGCCTTGTATTTTAAATTTGAATTTCATCTATTTCAATGCCTGATAAAGTTCATTATAATTCGAAAGCTCAACAACTTCAAATCCTAAAAATTCCAGAAAATATCTTTTCCCTTCCGGTATACCTTTGCCTATATACCAACCATTTAGGTTGAGATTATATAGACGGCTATACTTTGCCCGCTGTATAAGCAACCATCTAAGAAATACTTCATTTTGTTCCAAAGCGAGACCAAAGATGAAAAGATTTTTATTGAAAAGAATGTGCAGCCATGTATTATAGCCTTTCCAATTTGATTTTCTTTTTCCAGTGAAATATTCATTAAGGTTATTTCCCTGTATCATCACTCGTGCTCGCTCAACACAGCCCATATAGTCACTTAAGCCTAATCTGATACTTCTTGGATAGTCAGTCATGCCATTAATATGCCATATTCCAAAATTATCCAATATATTTTCATTTAGTTTATTATTACTATAATAAACATTCCATGGGTAAAAGTCTGTGAACTTATACAGTTGATCTTCCGTGTTATTGATGAAGCGTTTCGCTCCTACGGAATCACTCATATAAGTATCGAAATTTGTTGTTAAAATAGGAACATTTAACCCTTTGATATAGGATATGCACTCAGCTAACTTGTAAATTTTCTTTGAAGGGAACATTTCTGCTACCTCTCTTTTTAGAGAATTTCTAAATATTTGCTGCTTAGAAGAATTTTCTAACAAGGAGAACAACTCATTTACACATTGTTCATCAGTGAGAGATTCATAACCATCAATATTTGAACGGCACCATTCCCTACAAAAATGAACCCATTCTTGATTAGTTTTCTGAAATTTTTCTAATATCTCACGGTCTATTTTTTTATTATCGAAAGGTGTATTGGACGATTTTTGGGCTAAATTTTGGACTATTCGAGACAAGTCCTTCCGAGGATCGCCTAAAGTATCCTTGAATTCCGTAGATGAAGGACTTTTTAAAGCTTCTATTAAACGTTTGTACTCCTCCTCACAGTGCCTTTCTATAGCGCTCATTTCTACGATATCATATATTTCAGTCAATGACATATCACCTAATAGAGCATCCCTATCATCAACATACTCACGCCAAAGCTTTTTTAATAGTTCATCCCACGGTAACTCACAGTCCTTGAATTGGTAATGGATGCCATTACCTATCAAGAATGCGATATTATCATTATTATTTGAGATGATATTTCGAATCAGGTTTGTATTATCCATTTGCGACTTACAAGATTTTGCAGATAGTGTCGGGGGAATAATGTTTGAAGATTTGCTCGAAGTTATCGAGAACGTTATCGTTGGCGGCAGACGCATCACGCATTACGAAGTATTGCGGTTGCATTTTGGCTATTTCGGTAACAGTGGACTCGTTTACTTCGATGTCGAACGTAGCGATGAGATAAGTGCCGTCAACGAAAAAGACCTTTTTACCATTGACATCCTTCTCCTCAATCTTGGCGGAGAGTTCGATGCCGAGTTCGGGCAGTACTTGGAACAGCAAATCAAGCGGCGTGCGGTCAGGCTTCACATTGTCAACGTAGTTAAACAGATCCTGCTCGTTGAAATCTTCAGGAGTATAGAACACATCCTCCATATTCGACGAGTCAAGTTTGAGGACGCGGAAGCCGGTGTCAAGTACACGGTCTCCTGTTGATTCGACATATTCTTCATAATTATCTATTCCACACCCATATCCTGTTCCATCAACTCTACCAGCACCAGACAAAAGATTCGTGAGAATCTTATCGCCAGCACGGCGGATACGCTCTTCTCCTATTTGGCAGATGGTTTCATAGCCAGCCTTACGAGCCTCGCTCTTTTCATTGGTGACTTCGGGTAGCTGCACCATTATGAACTTACGCTTGCCGCCGTCCTCTGCGTTGAGTTTCATAACGGCATGCGCAGTCGTGGCACTTCCGCTGAAGAAGTCTAGGACTGTTGCCTCCTTGTCTGCTCCTGCCTCAAGTATAAGTTTGATTACATCTACATTTTTAGGAAAATCAAATAGACCTTGTGTAGTGCTATCATTTTTTGAAGCAAGTAAATCTAACCAGTTTGTATTACGAAGAACGGAATCGGTCGGAGCAATCCAATTTTCAACCCCGGCGTTTTTACCTTTCCCATTGGGGTTTCGACGAATGAATTTTTTACATTTACCCGTTTTTTCCCAATATTCTTCAAGAGACATGGTATTGCTAAACTTATCAACATAAGTCTTATAGTTTTCAACTGCTTCCTGTGCAACATCCTGCTTCCACTTCCATTGACCTTTTTCAGGAGTAAACCCTAATATGTCATATCTCATAGTAGGTCTATCAGCATCATTCCAGAATCCTTTCCAGTAGCCAAATGATTGTCTTTCTTCTGAGGCTTCTCTAAATACTGGAGTAAAAGAGAATGCCTTTTTTGAATAACACAATATATATTCAAACCCGATATTAAAAGTTTGAAGACCCGCATCCATAAATTGACGATTAAGATTTTTGTCATATCGTCTTGTAATGAATGAGTTTCTGAAATTTTCTGCACCAAAAATTTCGTCGGAAACTTTTTTCAAATTATGGATTTCTTCCTCTCCAATTGAGATAAAAATTACACCATCTTCTGTAAGCAAATCTCTGGCTATTTTCAGACGGGGGTAAATCATATTAAGCCAATCGGTATGGAAACGACCGTTGGCTTCGGTATTGCGTTGCATCGGGTCAAGAACTTGATTACCATCCTCATCGAAAAGTCCGCTGGTTACCTCGAAGTCTTCCTTACCCTGTGTGAAGTCATCGTTATAAACGAAGTCATTGCCGGTATTATAGGGAGGGTCAATGTAGATCATTTTGATTTTGCCGAGATAGTTCTCGCGGAGAACTTTCAGCACATCGAGATTGTCGCCCTCAATATAAAGATTCTCTGTGTTCCAGAAATCTTTGGAGGCCTCTACATCAGGACGGAGAGTCTTATCAGTAGGCGTATTTGCGAGACGAGAAGCAGCACGCTTATCAGGCCAAGTGAACTGATAGCGTTCTTCGCCCTCGTCGAGAACATCCTTTGACAACTCTGCGCGAAGTTTGTCAAAGTCAATGGCAAGTTCGGCGGTGCCGTCCTTGCCTTTGTGCTCAGTGACGCAATGAGGGAATAGCGCAGCTATTTTAGCCACATTCCCGTCAACCGTGTCAAGGCTTTTCATTCGTAGTTTTTCCATTTATGATGTTTTCGTTTTGTATTTTACACATTAAGAAATCATCTACTGATATATCAATCAAACTAACATACTGTTCTAAGATGGAAACGAGTCGTTTAGCAGCGTACTGAACCTTGTGAGGTATATTGGTATGATATAGTTTCTTGAAGTTCTCAATATTAAATAACCAAGTAGCTTTTTGGAGCAATAAGTTCTCCGCATATTCATCTATTACATTACTGTAATCGGCTCTGACTTCTTCGGGGATTACAAATACCATATATGCAAGATAAAACCAAGCCTTTTTGAGATTTTTGTAATCTTCCTCTGTATGGTCTTTGACGGACTTTGAAAAAAGTTCAAGATAAATCTTTAATCTATCAGCATTGGGATTTTGAAATAAGGTTTTTATATCCTCCCTAAACTTTGCCAGACTATTAACTAATCCCTCTATACCGGTGCTATATTGATGCAAATATATTTCAGCACACTCGAACTTAGTATCTTCCTCAGTAATATTATATTCATAATGAGGAATATAAGTATCAATTATATTATTAAATTCTTCCAAGCTCGAAGCTGATAATTCGTTGGTAGCAGGAATCTCAATTATATGCTTTGTCTTCGACTTATTAAATTTTAATAGTGGAAGACGAATTTGCTCCCAAAATATTTTATCGGAATCCTTATCATACATCATTAATAGAACAGGTCTATCTGATGATAACCAGTAATAAAAATGATTATCATCAAATTCAAATGAGATCTTTCCGTTCTTCTTGATGCGTGTATAAGATTTCCCTGATTTTATTTGTAGCGCAATATGAGAATTTGTGCGACAACCATTAATTTTTTGTTCTACATCTGCATCTATTCCAAAATCAGAATGAGTACGTTCTCGCAAAGACCATCCTAACTTTTCAAAGGCTAAGGAAATTGCACTTACTCCTATCCTCTCTTCGTTGGCAGTATCTGTTACAATATCATCATACATGAGATTTCAGTTTTTGAAGTTCAACGAATAATTCACGTTTGCGGCGCGGCTGTTTGGTAACGTTCATCTGACGCTCCAAAGCAGCAATCTGACGTTCAAGTTTGGCACGGTCTTCGTCAATCTTGATTTGCTCATTGAGGGACTTATCCTGCTCAACTGAGAACTGACCGATTGTGGAAACTATGTTTTCCCAAACGGCATCAAGATTGAGACCTGACAGGGTTAAAGAGATAGCATCTAAAGATTGCCAAGGAGCGGTGAAAAGTTTGCCATGATATGCGGCAAGCATAGCCTCGCCCCCGAAGCGCAGAACATAGATAATGCGCTGAGGAATATACTTAGCGAGAAGTACGATTGCCTTTGTGTCGAAATCGTGCGATTTTAGCGAGACTTCGACAACAAATATCTCATTCACCTCGTGACCAATAGCAATTGCGGGAACGGTACGAGGTGAAATCCAATTCACGAAGTCAAGACGCGACACCTCCGCATCAAAACGTTCGCGTTGCGATGCTGTCCAGTCAAACCGCTTAAAGAGCTGCGTCTTTGGAAGCGGTCGCTTAACTTCGGTTGATTGAGGTAAACCTAACATATCAGCGCACGATTAGGAAACAAATTAACTCAAAATCATCGAGACCGCGCACTTCGTTGCCGAAGAGTGAGCCGCTGTCGCCGTCAAGGAATGAGAAGAGGTCGGTGGTCTCTTTGGTTGCTATAAGCGAGGAGATTGCATCGCCGAGAAGTCGGGAGTATGTGCCCATGCGTTGACCGTCGCGAGTCTCGGCATTGAACTTGCGACAGAGGTCAAGTATTGGTTCAGACTTGCCACGGCAAAGGTGACGCATGCGATCGAGAAGCCCCTTCGGGTCAAGATGATTGACTATCACCTCGGAGTCTTGCGATATATAGACCATATAGAACGGGTGCAGGCGATTCTTCTTGTCGATATTGATATCGTTGTTGCGGTTCTTCAATACAAATATCACGCCTTTGGGCGCTTCTGCACTTGTGGGGACGATTGCGTGGAGCCCCATAGGTGTATGCTCGATATCTATGCCGGTACGCATATACTCCAGCAGGTCAAGGCGGAATTCGTTTAGCCCCAAATCCATGATTGAAACGCCCGTATTCATTTCCTCAATATCGACCACCTCCTCTTTCAGACGCTCCAACTGGTCGCGACGGTATTTCAGATCGCCTTGTTCCTCTGCTGAAAGCGGGTTGTCGTCTCCTGTGGATGTCAGCACCGACACCTTCATTCGCGCCTCCACTCGCCCTTTCAGATCAATGTAATCGTCAAGATCCATATCCGGCCAGAAATTGACAAGCTGTATCTTATCATTCTGCGAACCGATACGGTCAATTCGTCCGAAACGCTGAATGATACGTACCGGATTCCAATGAATGTCGTAATTAATCAGATAGTCGCAATCTTGAAGATTCTGACCTTCGGAGATGCAGTCGGTGGCAATAAGGATATCTATTTCCTCTTTGACATCGGGATATAGTGTGTCACGGTCTTTCGATACCGGCGAAAATAGTGTGAGCACTTTATTGAAATCGAGTTTCTCACGTAGTTTCAATGTGGACCGAGCCTCCACATCTCCGGATACAAGGGCTGTATCAAGTCCTTTATGCTGTTTGATAAGCGGTGCGACGTTATCATAGAGGTATCGGGCAGTGTCGGAAAAGGCGGTGAAGATAATGATTTTCTTATTGTCGCCATTGACAGGATGCTCAATCTTATTAAAGACAACTTCAATGAGCTTCTGCAACTTGCTGTCGTGTTCGGGTGTAATGTCGCCGAGCATGCAGAGAAGCATATTCAGATTGTCAAGGTCTTTGGCAAGATAACTTCGCCATTGGATATAATCCATATCCTCAAGGTCAATCTTGGTCTTCTTATTTCCGATAAAGACAGTATCCTCTCTTTCATCGAAATCAAGACCAAAGGAAAAATCATAGTCACAGACCATCGAAACCTCATGACGGGTAATAATAGCGTCTATAGCCTCAATAGTTGTGGCAATATATTTCTTAATCCTTTCAAGCGTGAGACGGAAAGAGTTAACCGAACTTTCCAGACGTTTGAGCAGATTGATGCTCATTAATTGACGGATACCCCGTTCGCGCCCGGAACGAGAAAGATTACCAAATCGTCCATCTTCGCGCGCCTCGGAGTATTTATCCAATTTGCTCGACAGAATAAAATCGGAGGGGGTATAGATAGCAAGGTTGAGCTCGCTGACACTATTAAAGATATCATTGAAATCAACGCTTTTAGGAAGGTCGGTAAGATTCGGACGCAAGGATATCGGTTTTAATCTTTCGGGGAATTTCCCAATATCGGTAGTGTCGTAATATTGCTCTATATGACGGCGACTTCTCGCGATTGTAACGCTGTCCAGAACCTCGAAAAAGTCGAAACCAAGCATTTCAAGCAGGGAATTTGTAGTACGCTGCTCTGCCGGAAATTTCGCCCATTTATTGAAGGCAGTCTGAGCTTGCCGGAATATATCGTCGAGAGAGCTTGAGGTCTTGAGCTGTGCATCCATCCTGGAACTGTCACCCTCGTAGGCAAGCGCGAGTTGATTGCGCAGGTCAGCGAAACGGTTATTGACAGGCGTAGCGGAAAGCATCAGCACTTTGGTCTTTACCCCGGACCGGATCACCTTATTCATCAACTGAAGATAGCGGTTCTCTCGCGGATTTTCGTTGTTCTCGTCTGTAGTGACTTTTCCTCCGTTACGAAAATTATGACTCTCGTCAATGACAACAAGGTCGTAATTGCCCCAGTTGATATGTTGTAGGTCAAGACCGTTGCTTTGACCGGACTGACGCGACAAATCGGTATGATACAGTATATCATAGCGCAGACGGTCAGCAACAAGGGGATTGTTCTTGTAGTTGCTGCGATAAGTTACCCAGTTGTCGTGAAGTTTCTTCGGACATAATACAAGTACCGACTTATTGCGGTTCTCGTAATATTTGATTACGGATAATGCCGTAAAAGTCTTGCCAAGGCCTACGGAGTCGGCAAGGATACAACCGTTATACTTTTCGAGTTTATTGATGATGGCAAGTGCCGCATCCTTCTGGAAATTATATAGTTTATTCCAAATGACGCTTGATTTGAAACCGGTCGCCTCATTCGGGAGTACATCTTCCGAAATATCTTCAAGAAACTCGTTGAAGATATTATAAAGGGTTACGAAATAGATAAATTCCGGGGAATTCTCCTTGTAGGCGTTGGTAATGTGATCAAGCACCTGTTCTGTCACTACCTGCAACTGTCCGCTGTCATTCCAAATCTGATTGAAAATCTGTAGATATTGCTGAGTGAAGGAAGCCTCCATCTTAGTTATGGCCGTCGCAAGATTGTTGCCACGCTCACATCCGAGCTCGACAGTTGTAAAACCGTTGAGAGGCATATATGTCGTATCGTCAACGGTTGCAAAAGCGGGCATACCCGCATTGGTGCGATTGGACTTGAAACATACTTTTTCCCGGATCCATTCGGCACATTCCTTTGCGACGGCCTTCAACGACAACTCATTGCGGAGTTTTATCTCAAATTCGGATCCGAAAAGATTACGTTCACGATTTAGCCGGGGAATATAAAACTCACGGCGCTGTTTATCCGACTTTTCCGTGACGAACGAGGGGGAGGTGAAGATAAAACGTAACTCTTCAATATCTTTTAATTGCTCGCGAAGTTCTTGAAATGCATAAATTGAAAAACTTGCCGCCGCAATAGATATACGACTGCCTGATTTGATGGTAGTCATCAAATCCGTCTTCAAGGTATTAGTTATGTTATCAATCAGCTTCAGTTGCACGTTGGGGTCTGTCGCTTCTCAGCCATTGACTCCAAATGGCAATTCTTCAGGGTGGATATAAACGAAAAGCGGGAGCCATCACTTGCTCATTCCGCTCCTTGAGGCCCTGAGAATTTGCCCACTATAGTAGAATGAGCAATGGTAAATGACCCCGCGAAGTATGTATATGCAGACCCTCTTCCCCAATTTCTTTCAAATTGAGTCAGAAGGTACACAGACGTACCCGAGGGCATCTACTATTGCTTCATTCTTGACTATAGTATTGAAGTTTCTCAGGTTTCAAGGAGCCAAGAAATAAAGCGCAGTAAACGCCTTTCGTATGTAAACGAACCACCCAATGCCCGGCGTTTACCCTCCTCTGAGGCACCACACATCGCGGGGTTCAAATGCAAAATTAAAAAAATTTAGGGAAGTAGACAACTGTTTTTTTAATATTTCCCACATTATAGCTATGAAAATCTTCAATGAATATATTACGGCCGAAGGAGGAATTTAATTTTGGAGGAAATTGGAGATGGGGAGAGAGTGCGGGATATGTGTGAACATTAGGGGGGAGAATGGTATTATATAGATAGTAGAATTCCACTAAATTGATTATGAGAATTTATGAAAGCTGGATGTTTATTTGCGGCGGCTTTGGCGGGTGTGCTTTTGTCGGCTTGCAGTGATGATAAGGAGGCTCCGCTGCCGGAGCTGAAGGATACGGTCTTTACCGGAGTCAAGGGCCTGAAATTATATTATTGTGGGGAGGCTATGCCCGGAAAGTCGGCGCGGTTGACTCCTGACGATAATGGCAATGCTCAACTTACTCTCTATAGTGATTTCGATTTGAGCCAACTCTCCATAAAGGGTGTGGAGGGTAATATTCCGGCTCCGGGTGTGATTCCGGGGGATGTCTCCACTCCCCTATCTTTGGCTTTGATGCCGGGCGACGGTTACAGGAGTTTCTCGGGGGAAGGGAAATCAGCCGATGCTACTTTCTCTTATTCGGGTAAGGTATATGCCGACAGTCTGGTAATGGAGATATCGGATGTGAAGCTTGACAATCTCGCTTTGGCGGGAAGCGTTTGGCAACTTTCCCCGTTGGTGAAGAATGAGGATGGAATCGGATATAAGTCGACTCCTTTCCATATCGAATGGGATGTCACTCCCCTTCCGGATCAAACCATTCAGCTTGGCGATTTGCTTTCATTGGCTGTGACAGTGCCTTGTATCCCGGTGTATAACGGGACAGCTTACAGTTCGGTGGCGCAACTGCTCACGCAGTTGGTGCAGACCGCTACGTTCCTCCCCAACGGCAATGTCGTGATAATGTATGTCAGCACAACAGGAGGTGCTGCCCATTTGGCTACTCTTTCCGGCAACACCATTCAGTATACCGTAGCTTCACCGCAGTATGCCAAATTCTATGTAAATCCTCTCTCTGTGGCAGGATTGGCAATGACTTCAGGTGTGGCAGCCGATCTTTATTCCAAATTCGATACCATCTCATCTGAGACTGACGGTGAGACAAATGAAGCGTTGACCGCTCTCATGCCGGCGATAAAGCAACTTATGGCCAAGCTTGCTCCGCAGATAGCCGGCGGCATACCGATGGCATATACCAAGACTGACAACAGTCTTGACCTCTACTTCGATACGGCTACTGCCGCTCCGGTGGTGCAAGCGCTTACCCAAGCACTCTTGTCCGACCCCAAAATAATGCAGGCTCTCTCCACCGAACTCGCAAAATATCCGGAGTTGGCTCCGATACTTCCGCAGATAACGGAGGTGTTAAAGCAACTTCCTTCCTATCTTGAAAAGACAACACGCTTCGAATTCGGTCTAAGCCTAACTTCTTATAAGGCTAAGTAAGTGTGACGGGGTGCTACCATCCCTTACCATACAGAAGATAATCGCTTAATCACATCGGGAGATCACCCTTCTTTTTCCATCAGCTCAAGAAGGCGAAGCTCGGCCATATCTATGGCATCGATGAGCTCTTGCATAAGGGCGCCGGCGGATACAATCTCGTCGGCGCTCATTTCGCCTGACGACATACGAATCTCCAAGTCGCTCTTCTCGGCCGACATTTTCTCTACGTCGGCTTCGAGTTGCTCCATCTCTTTCTTCTCTTTATACGTGAGTTTCTGCGCCTGCTTCCTCTTGCGTTCCTCCACACCGGGATTTATGGCTACTGACTCAGCGGATTTGCCGCCTCCGCCTTCGGCCGCCTCACGTTCGCGCTTCTCTTTAGCTTCCTGACGCAGACAATGGCGATATGTGGAGTAATCGCCGGGGAAATCCTTTACCACTCCGTTACCTTTAAACACGAAGAGATGATCAACTATGCGATCAAGGAAAAATCGGTCGTGACTCACTACTATGACACATCCTTGAAAACGGGAGAGATAATCCTCAAGCACGGTAAGCGTCATAATGTCGAGGTCGTTGGTGGGCTCGTCGAGAATGAGGAAGTTGGGCTGACGCATCAGCACTGTAGCGAGATAGAGACGCCGGCGCTCTCCGCCGGAAAGTTTAGAGATATATTTCTGCTGTTGCTTCGGTGTGAAAAGGAATCGCGATAAGAAAGCAGAAGCCGAAAGTCGGGTCTTATCATCCACCCGCACTTCTTCCGCAATCTCGCGGACGGCGTCAATCACTTTCTTGGATTCGTCAAAACCAGTCATCCCCTCCTGAGAGTAATAACCCCATCTTACAGTCTGGCCTATATCAAAACGCCCGTGGTCGGGCTTCTCTATTCCGAGAAGGAGCTTGATGAATGTAGATTTACCGGCGCCGTTATCGCCAACGATACCGACTTTCTCGTAACGTGCGAAAGTATAGTTCCAATCATCGAGAATCTTTATCGGGCCGAACGCTTTGGAGACTCCCTTTGCCTCGAATATCTTTGAGCCTATATAGCTTGATTTCACATCAAGCTGTACATTTTTCTCTGAGAGATTTACATGGGAACGTGCCTCCAGATCATGAAAATTATCTATACGATACTTGGCCTTAGAACCTCGGGCCTGAGGCTGACGGCGCATCCATTCCAATTCGGTACGCAAGAGATTCTTCACCCGAGAGAGTTCCGCCTCCATATTCTCCATACGCTCTTGACGTTTGCGCAGGTAATAGTCGAAATTTCCATCATAGGAGAAGAGTTGCTGAAGGTCGATTTCAATAATCTTGGAGCAGACCTTGTCAAGGAAATAACGGTCGTGAGTCACCATCAGCACCGTCACTCTCTGTCGAGCGAGATAATCCTCCAGCCATTCGATCATGTCGATATCGAGGTGATTGGTAGGTTCGTCGAGAATAAGAAGGTCAGGCTCTTCAAGCAATACTTTCGCCAAGGCCACTCTCTTTGCCTGTCCGCCGGAGAGGGTGCCCATCTTTCGGGAAAGATCACCTACTTTGAACTGGGTCAACATTCCGGCCATACGGTCGGCGGCATTCCAATCGTCATGATTACGGGGAGTGGGTGTGGCATACTCCTCCACCGTCATCTCCGGATCGAATGGAGGCACCTGCTGCAGAAAACCGATTCTGACACCGTCGCTCACCACGATAGAGCCACTGTCATAATCCTCGTTTCCGGCTATGATATTCAGGAATGTGGTCTTGCCGGTACCGTTCTGGGCCACAAGGCCGATTTTATCGCCTTCGTATACTCCGAGAGTAACATCGGCAAACAACATTCTGTCGCCGTAAGATTTAGTAAGGCCATTAATCTGCAACAGGCTGCGCATAATCTTGAAAAAAATGAAATAATAATAAGAAGAAGCTTAGCGGACACCAAGCACTCTTGAAAAAAGATAAAAAGCGGACCTTACGGGGGAGCCGGAAGGCTTATCCCTTAAGGCCCGCTTATGATATATTGACGCGGCGCGAAAAGAAATATTCTCTCCGCGAAATTATCAGATAGCGGCGATAACCTCGATCTCTACGAGAGCCTGCTTGGGAAGCTCCTTAACGGCGAAAGCGCAACGAGCGGGGAAAGTCTTGTGGAATTCTTCACCGTAAACCTCGTTCATGGCGCCGAAGAGCGACATATCAGCGAGGAAGCAAGTAGACTTCACTACATTATCGAGAGTAGCACCGGCCTCAGCGAGAATAGCCTTGATATTCTCGATGCTCTGACGAGTCTGAGCCTTGATGTCGGCGGGCATTTCGCCTGTCTCAGCGTTGATAGGAAGCTGGCCGGAAACGAAAATGAGGTTGCCGGTCTGGATAGCCTGGCTGTAGGGACCGATGGCACCCGGAGCCTTGGGGGAATTAAGTTCTTTTTTCATGGTGTTGAAAAATGAAGTTGTTAGCTTATTATTAGTTGTTGAAATCTATATAAAAAGGGGGATTTCAAGAAGAAATCCCCCTTTACTCTGACGAGGAGCCGCGAGTGGGACTCGAACCCACGACCTTTTCGTTACGAATGAAATGCTCTACCAACTAAGCTATTGCGGCGTTACAGCGTCCGGGATTATCTCCCTTCTTCACTGCAAAATTAATACTTTTTTCCTAATCCCACAAACGTCCGCGCTAATTTTTTCGCTTTCGCAAATTCAATTATCGTTCGCGGCTGACCGGATTGAATCCCTTTTCCGCATATCGAGTATTATCTGAGCAGTCGATAGTCGGCCATGAAGGATATGAATTGTCGTATTCCGATTGTGACGCCCAAAAGGAAACCGGCAGCGATTGCTATCATTGTCCATTTCTCAAAATTGAAGGCCATGCTTATTATCCATATCAATCCCAAAGCCATTGGTAAAAGAAGGGCAATGCTCCATAGGTGAGTCTTCTTGCACCGACGTGCCTCTCCGGCCACTTCCTCAGCCGACATAGTCACGACATTGATCGACTTCACACGCTTATAGAGCCACCAATCAATACTGCCCGCCAAGGCGAAAAAGAACATCATATAGATGCATACGATCACACGTAGTTGTTCGGGTATAATACCCGCTCCCATATATAGGAGACTGACTCCCGTCATAATGAGGGAAACTCGTGAAAAATTCTTGTAGCGGATTGCCAGATTATCCAATGCAGTGCGTCGCTCGCGAAAGAGCTCGGAGTCAATTACTCCTTCATAACGCTGTTCCAGGCTCTCCAGCCGACGGGCTGTGGATTCCCATGCGGCTTTCATCTCTTCTTGTGTCATATCGTAAATTTTATCAGTTGGCTTTCAGCAGTCGCTCTTTTATACGATGGATTTTGACAGCTACATTATTACGACTCAAACCGCTCACCTCGGCAATTTCATCGTAGCTCCGCTCGTCAAGCCACATCATTATGATACCTCTCTCCACCAATGGCAACTCTTCGATAAGACGATAAAGCGCCTCACGCCGTTCTGCCATACTCTCCGCCTCTTCCATTTCTTCAAAGTAGGAATCCGGAGTCTCTCGGAGCAACTCTACCGGAGATCTTCCGTCGCGATGACGTCGGCCGGAGCGATAGGATGAGATGCAAGTGTTTATACATATCCTATAGAGCCAGGTAGAGATCTGAGCATCCTTTCGGAACTCTTCCAATCCGCGCCAGATATTTACAAGACAATCCTGGCGGAGATCATCAAGGTTTCCATCAGATGCGTAGTGAAAGCAGATTCGTGTAATCAAATCGCCATATCCGCGAAGAATAGTTTCAAACCGCTCTTCAAGTGTAGAATACTCCGTTATGTCCGCACCCTTCACTTTAGCCACCATACGATGGAAAAAACCGAAAAGCCGGGATAAAAGGAGGGGGTTACCTCCGGGATATTCCATAATCATTGCCATTACTTGAATTTATGTTTTACCCTTTAGACGATTTGCAAAACAAGATAATTACACGTTCACTACAAAAAAAACCGCCGTATCACCTTTCCTTAGTGAAAAGATGATACAGCGGAAAAATCTATTCCGATAGAGAGTCAGATCATCAGAGAGAATCCACTGCCGGAAGTTCAGCCGGGAGTTCCTGATTAAATTCATCAAAATTGACACCCTGTTTCTTTGCAGCAGCTCTAAACGCTTCCATATAAAGCTGAGCAATTTTCTCTGACTTCTTCTTATTAGCTTCGTCAAATTTCTGCTCATTTTGCATAATTGCAGGAAGAAATACCTCTGTGAGCGGGAATTCCTTATTGAGAGCCTCAACGTCCTTGTCATCAGCTCCCATCTCAATAAGCTTCACCATCTGTTCGAGCTCGGGAGTGATATAATCAAGCATTACACCGAAATCCTCTTGAGTCAGTTGCTCATGATTATCGATTTTCTTAGCCACTCCTTCAGCGGCTCCCTGTGAGCCGCAGGCAGAAAGTAAAGTCATAAAGGCCACAACAGCCATAAAAAAGAATTTCTTCATATATGAAAATGTATTTAGCCATTACAGAACCGAAGTAATGAAGTCGTCTAAACTTTTTACGAAAATAAAATAATCGTTAAAAAGAATTTTCTTCAAGGTTAGACGACTTCAATCGTAACTCATATATCCTGTCTTGGCAATAAAAAAATGAAATTACTAATATATAACAATAAAAGTCGGTCTGCGGTTATCGCAGACCGACCATTATATCAAATTTCAAAGGACTTGATCTATATTAGATGATGCCCTGGCCCATCATAGCGTCAGCTACCTTCATGAAGCCGGCGATGTTAGCACCCTTCATGTAGTTGATGTAGCCGTCAGCCTGCTTGCCGTACTTAACGCACTCAGTGTGGATAGACTCCATGATCTGGTGGAGCTTAGCGTCAACCTCTTCGGCAGTCCACATGAGGTGCTCGGCATCCTGAGTCATCTCAAGACCGGAAACAGCAACACCACCAGCGTTAACAGCCTTACCGGGAGCGTAGGGGATGCGAGCCTCGATGAAGGCATCGATAGCCTCGGGAGTACAACCCATGTTGGAAACCTCGGCACAGAGCATTACGCCGTTAGCGATAAGAGCCTTAGCGTCCTCGCCACCGAGCTCGTTCTGAGTAGCACAGGGAAGAGCGATGTCCACCTTCTGCTCCCAGGGCTTGCGGCCGGGGAAGAACTGAGAACCTGCGAATTTCTCTGCGTAGGGAGCTACGATATCGTTGCCGGAAGCGCGGAGTTCGAGCATATAAGCGATCTTCTCAGCGTCGAGACCGGCGGGATCATAGATGTAGCCGTCAGGACCGGAGATAGTCACAACCTTAGCGCCGAGCTCAACAGCCTTAGTAGCGGCACCCCAAGCAACGTTACCGAAGCCGGAGATAGCGACAGTCTTACCCTCGAGAGTAGTGTTGAGGTCCTTGCGGAGAAGGTTGTCAACATAGTAGAGAGCACCGAAACCGGTAGCCTCGGGACGGATAAGAGAACCGCCGAAGGAGAGGCCCTTGCCAGTGAATGTACCTGTGTTCTCACGAGCGAGTTTCTTGTACATACCGTACATGTAGCCTACTTCACGGCCACCTACGCCGATATCACCTGCGGGTACGTCACGATCGGGACCGAGGTTGCGCCAGAGCTCAAGGATGAAGGCCTGGCAGAAACGCATGATCTCAGCGTCGCTCTTACCACGGGGGGAGAAGTCAGAACCACCTTTACCACCACCCATGGGGAGAGTAGTGAGGGCGTTTTTGAAAGTCTGCTCGAAACCGAGGAATTTGAGGATGGAAAGGTTTACAGAAGCGTGGAAACGGATACCTCCCTTGTAGGGGCCGATAGCGTTGTTGAACTGTACGCGGTAGCCGATATTATTTTGAACGTCTCCCTTGTCGTCAACCCAAGTCACACGGAAAGTGAAGATACGATCGGGCTCAACCATACGCTCGATAAGGCGAGCTTTCTCGAATTCGGGATGCTGGTTGTAAACTTCTTCGACAGAGAGGAGAACCTCTTTCACAGCCTGAAGGTATTCCTTCTCACCGGGGTGCTTAGCCTCGAGGTTGGCCATGATTTCGTTAATATTCATGCTGGTCAGTTTAGATTTATGGTTAAACTTGATTTGGTTTTTCTTTGTGATGCAAAAATACAACCTTTATTTTTACTGACCAAAGATTTTGATAAAAATTTTCAAAATATTTTCCGCCAGTAGGTGAAAGCACAAAAAAAGTGCCGCCTCCGGCTGACCGGAGGCGGCACTTAAGATAATATGTTTTGAATAATTACTTCTGAGTGAAGATTACGATACGGTTCCAGTCGTTCTCGCTGTAGGGCTGTACGTTGGAGCCATCATAGTTGACAGTGAGACGGCTGCGGCTGATACCATACTTGTTGACGAGCTCATCGGCAACGGCGTTGGCACGACGCTCGGAGAGACCGAGGTTGTACTCAGCAGTACCGGTATCCTTGTCGGCGTAACCTACGATCACTACGTTCTCGGAGGGGTTAGCCTTCAGCCATTCTGCCATATTGTATACGTTCACCTCCTCGGTAGGCATGATCTTGTCGGAGTTGATGGTGAAGCGTACGGTAGTCATGAGGGGTGCGTTCACACAGTCCTTCTGAACAACCTCGGGGCAGGGAAGCTGAGCGCGGAGCGCTGCATTCTCCTGAGCGGCATTGAGAAGCTGACCGCGGAGAGTGTTGACCTGATTGTTGAGGTCGGCGAGCTGAGAAACGTAAGTACATTCGTTGTAAACGTTCCAGCCACGGCCACCGATATTGAAGTTGAAACCGCCGACAGCTGCTACGTTAGCCTCGATGGGGCTGCCGTAAGCCACGCCATTCCAGTTGTCGCCGAAGAAGGATGCGCGAGCCTCAGCGAAGAAGTCGACATACTTGCAGAGACGGAAGCGGAACTGGATACCTGCGGTAACGGGGAGTGTCCAAGAAGAGTTCTTGTATTCAGCTTTGCCATCGCGGTGGATATTGGCTGCGGCAGCAGGCTGCTGATAAGCATCGCGGATATCCCATGTGTAAGCACCGCCGATACCAACGAAGGGAATTACACTGACGGGACGGTTGGGGTTAACACCGCCGAGGCTGTTGCACATATCCCACATGAGCTCGAGGTTGAGGTTGGCATATTTAGCCTTAGTCCAACCATTCTGCATATCGGGAGCTACGGGAGTATCCCAGTGAAGAGCGCCACCGAGGGCGTTGAAACGAAGTGCGAGATAGGGGGAGAACCAATGACCTACACCAAAGTTGTAGGTAGTAGTCATACGCTTACGATCCACATCGTGGCCGGGTGCGTTCTGACCGATGCCGCGCTCAACGAAAGGCTGATTGATACCTGCGCCGATCTGGATGAACCAGTTGTCGCGCCAGCTCTGGAAGTAGTGGTTCGAGTTGTCACAAGTGTATTCGGTAACGGAAAGAGTTTCGCTCTCGAAAACATCCTGGGCATTTGCGGCCGGGGCAGCGGCGAAAGCGCCTGCGCACATGGCTGCTAAACAGTAGAGATTCTTAGCTTTCATAATTAACTTGGTTTTTGAGATGCAATTAATTTTTTGTAATTTTAACTAATAAACGCTATGATTTCGGGTTTAGTTCATACATCTCCACTCTTTTTTCACTTTTTTCTTCAATCTTTCGCCACCCTGCTCCAAAACAATACATAATTTCACCTTAATATAATATAAAGAGCATTTTCCCGACTTGAAGAATACAATAATATTTTTCGTCAATAGAGAAAAAATTTTGAAAATCAGCCGATTTTCGTTAATTTCGCAACTCCAACCCTCTCCTCAGCCACGGGCTATGAAAGGAAAAAGAATCTTCCGCATCACGATAGAGAATGAATCTAAGATAGAGAAAGTTGCATCATGGCGACTCACTCCGGTAAAGTGTGCACTTTTAGGAGTCGGGGGATTTTTGTCAATGATGTTTTTGGCAGGGTGTGTTATCCGGCTTACTCCATTACGGAGTTTTTTACCGGGTTATCTCAAAGAGAAAGAGAGGAGTGTGACGGAAGAACGAATTCTCCGGATTGACTCCATATCACAAGCGCTTAATACTAATGCGGAGTTTCTTGCCAATCTCCGGACAGTGCTTGATGTAGACCGAGTTCCCTCCGACTCAATCAACGCCATGCAACCGATCAACCGTCTCACATCCGACTCGCTCCTACCCACATCAAAGGAGGAGGAGCAATTTATCGCAAAAATGCAGGAGCGCGAGCGCTATAATATTTCAGTAATAGCTCCATTAGCATCGGAAGGCATGATTTTTCATCCCGTGAGTCAGGAAAGCATTTTCACTGAAGAGAGTAAAACATCGCTTGATGCCCGCATCGTATTGGCAGAAGGCGCACCTGTGGAAAGTGTGGCCGATGGCATAGTGGTAGCCGTGTACGCTTCCGAACGAGACGGAGGGGGCCATACGGTAGTGATTCAACATGGGAAAGGTTTTCTAACGGCATATTCCAGATTAACACTTCCGATGGTATCAAAAGGAGATAAAGTAGATGGAGGGCAAACTATCTCCATTCAGCAAAGCGGATTGGGGATAAAGCAGCAAGAGGTCATACTAAGGATGTGGCACAACGCCACTCCCCTGATTCCTTATGATTATATCGGGCCGGCGATCAAACCGGTACGTGATAGTTCCGGGTATGAGGCACCGAGGGGACGCTGATCATCATCCCCCTCACGGCATTCCCAAAATTAGCGGGGAAGCAGCTACAAAGACAGCTAAAAGGGCTTAAACTTGGCAGTAACGGATTTTTTCACTAACTTCGCGTGATATTTTGGCCGAACTGAAACCGAGCCTTCAAACAGACAGGCAAAAAACGTTACGGTCATAAGTAGCTAAGAAAAATAAAACGATATATGACTAAATAGCTTTGAAACAATCTTGATATGCTATATGCGGCTAATTTGACTCGTCATTGCTGTTTTTATAGGGAACTCGTCGATTTTCAATTTGGTCATCTTGACCTTGTCGTTCAGTCGCGTAGCTCCTTCTCTCCGCGGCCAACCTGCCTCAAAATTATCTCGCATCTATCATATCATTTATTTTTCTTAGCTACTTAATTAAAAAATTGTCAGCTTACATGGTGGACAACACAATTAAGGTAATTGCGGTGCTTGGAAGCACCGGCAGCATAGGCACTCAGACACTCGATATCATTGATGAGTATCCCGAGCAATTCAAAGCCGGAGTGCTCACAGCCCGACGTAACTGGCGTCTGCTCGCGGAGCAGGCTCTTAGGCATAAGCCGCGTCTTGTGGTAATAGCCGAAGAAGAGGGGTTTCTACCTCTGAAAGAAGCTCTTAAAGACACCGATATAGAAGTGGCTTGCGGCGATACGGCTATAGCCGAAGCTGCAGCCCTCGAAGGTATCGACACCGTGGTGACTGCAATGGTGGGCTATAGCGGATTGATACCTACAGTAAGCGCCATCAAGGCCGGAAAAAGAATCGCCTTGGCTAATAAGGAGACATTGGTGGTAGGCGGCGCTGTAATCTACTCCCTCGTAAGCCGTGAAGAAGGAAGAATAGTACCCGTCGACAGCGAGCATTCCGCTATATTCCAATGTCTACAGGGGGAACGGCACGCGGATATGCACAAAATCATTCTCACAGCAAGCGGCGGCCCTTTCCGCACTTTCACCCGCGAGCAGCTCCACAATGTCAAGGCAGCCGACGCCCTGCGTCATCCAAATTGGGATATGGGGGCCAAGGTGACAGTGGACTCCGCATCGATGATGAACAAAGGATTCGAGATGATGGAGGCAAGCTGGCTTTTCGGTTGTCAGCCGGAAAGGATACAGATTGTAGTGCATCCCCAGTCGATAGTACACTCGATGGTAGAGTTTACCGACGGTTCGATCAAAGCTCAACTCGGTATGCCGGATATGCGCATGCCTATCCGCTATGCTTTGGGATATCCGGGCCGACTGGCCACCAACCGTTCTCACCTACCCCTTTCCCGCTACAACACACTGACATTCGAAGAACCCGACTTCGAACGATTCCCGATGCTCAGGCTGGCCTTCGAGGCAGCTGCGGCGGGAGGAAATATGCCTTGTATCCTCAATGCAGCCAACGAGATCGGTGTGGCATCATTTCTAAAGGACGAAATCCGATTCTCACATCTTCCCGAGATAGCAGAGGCCACTATGGCAAGAGCCTCCGTAATGAAGAATCCTTCACTCGATGATCTGATCACCTCCAACACCGAGGCACGAGCGCTCGCCGAGGAGATAAGAGATTCCTTACGCTTCTGATCCTCACCAAAATCCGGAGTTGAATTATAAATCCTCCTCATTTCCCTTTATTATTTCCGAAATAACAAAACATGGATACATTCCTTATCAAAGCCGTACAGCTTATCATGGCTCTCTCGTTGCTCGTAGTGATTCACGAGTTCGGCCATTTCCTTTTCGCCAGAATTTTCGGTGTGAAGGTAGAGAAATTCTATATTTTCTTCAATCCCGTCACTTCTCTTTTCAAATGGAAACCAAAGAAATACGCCGGCTCGCTCGGACGTATAAAATATTTCACGGAAGAGGCCAAAAAAGAGGGAGAGGCTGATGCCGAATTTTTAAAAGCAGAGGCCGATTATGAAAAGGCGTATGCAGAATTGGAGGAGGCAAGACCCTCATCACGATTAAAACGGATGTTCAAAACAGAAGATCCGGAAAAAATAGCGAAGGCAGAGAAAGCAGTTGCCGATGCCGAGACTGAATTGGCGAAGCATATCAAGGTAAGAGTGGCTCGCGATAATGACGATTATCAGACTCAGAAAAAGGAATCGCGATGGAAACGCTTCTGGCGACATACCGAATATGGTATCGGATGGCTACCTCTCGGAGGATATTGCAAATTAGGCGGTATGATCGACGAGTCGATGGATACCGCTCAGATGAAACAGGAACCTCAAGAATGGGAATTCCGTTCGAAACCGGCATGGCAGCGTCTGCTAATCATGATCGCAGGAGTACTCTTCAACTTCCTCCTCGCCATTCTGATATATGCAGGAATCGTATATGCAACAGGAGAGAAATACGTACCTTTCCATGAGGCTAAAATGGGTATGGATTATTCTCCCGCAGCCCATGCTATCGGTTTTGAGGACGGAGATATCCCCCTTTTGGCCGACGGGAAGGCGCTTGACAATCCGGGGGAGGCTCGCATGGAAATGGCACAAGCCTCCGAAGTGAAAGTATTGCGCAACGGTAAAGACACCATAGCGATCACCATCCCCTCCGACTTTATCTTCCGTCTTGACGAAGAGGCCAAGAACGATACACTTCCAGTGAAATTCATGGCTTATCGTTTCCCGGCACAAGTGACTCAGGTAGCTCCGGGCGACGGCGCATCCAAAGGAGGTGTGGAGGTAGGAGACCGTATCATAGCCATCGACAGTGTGGCTACTCCCACCCTCTTCTCTTTCCTCACTACTCTCCAGGGACATCCCGGAGACAACGTAAAACTCACTATTGCAAGAGGACCTGAACATAACGACACCGTGACAAAGGATGTTCAGCTTTCCGAGAATGCAAAAATGGGTATCGGACTTGAAATCGATCCCTCCGCCTTCTTCAAAGCCTCTGAAATCAACTACAATCTGCTGCAGTCAGTGCCAAGAGGTATCGAGATGGGTACTGACAAGATGGTATCATACGCCCGTAGCATGAAATTGGTATTCACCAAGGAGGGTGCAAAAAGTGTAGGCGGTTTCGGCTCGATCGGTGCTATCTTCCCTGAAAAGTGGGATTGGATTGCATTCTGGAATATCGCGGCCTTCCTCTCGGTGGCACTCGCATTCATGAATATTCTTCCGATTCCGGCTCTTGACGGCGGACATGTACTGTTCCTACTCTACGAGGTAGTGACCGGACGAAAACCAAGCGAGAAATTCATGACAAACGCGCAGATGTTCGGCATGATATTGCTGTTACTCCTCTTGCTTTATGCCAACGGCATGGATATCGTGCGCTTATTCATGAAATAATTTCAACAGGAGATGAAAATTTCTACTTTCATGCGATTCATCTCCCAATAACCAAAGAAATAGAATACTGAACATAAAATAATAATGATCCGACATGAGTGAAGAATCATTAAAGACCATCATACTCAAACCCGGGAAAGAGGAGTCGATACTCCGTCATCATCCCTGGGTATTCTCCGGAGCCATAGCCCGCCTTCCCGAAGGGATAGAAGAGGGAGAGACAGTGGCTGTGAAAGGAGCCGACGGACGTGTACTCGGCACGGGCCACTATCAGATAGGAAGCATCGCCGTACGTCTTCTGGAGTTCGGCACCGACCGATTGCCCGACAATCTGTTTGCCGAGCGTCTGCAGAGCGCATACACCCTGCGCCGACAGCTCGACCTCGTAAGAGAGGATAACAATTGCTTCCGCCTCGTGCATGGCGAGGGAGATTTTCTCCCCGGTCTGGTAGTGGATATTTACGGAGATACAGCCGTGATGCAGGCTCACTCTCCGGGTATGCACTTCGAACGCCGCAAGATAGCAGATGCGCTGACTCTTCTTCCCGGAGCCGGCATCCGCAATGTATATTATAAAAGCGAGACCACCCTACCCTACAAGGCTCATCTCGACCCCGAGAATGAGTATCTTGCCGGAAGCTATGACGGAAATATCGCTCTTGAGAACGGACTGCAATTCAATATCGACTGGATGCGCGGCCAAAAGACCGGATTCTTCGTGGACCAGCGAGAGAATCGCCGTCTGCTTGAGAAGTTTGCCAAAGGTAAACATGTATTGAATATGTTCTGCTATACGGGAGGATTTTCCGTATATGCCATGCGAGGCGGAGCACTCAGTGTAGACTCTGTGGACTCTTCAGCCAAAGCGGCTTCGCTCACAGATGCGAATATCGAACTGAACTTCCCCGAGGATCCACGTCACACGACCCACGCTGTGGACGCATTCAAATTCCTCAACGATATGGAGCCGGACAAGTATGACCTCATCATCCTCGACCCTCCTGCATTTGCCAAGCATCGCTCAGCGCTCAAGAACGGTCTTATCGGCTACCGCAAGCTCAACGGAAAAGCTTTCGACAAGATTAAGAAAGGGGGAATCCTCTTCACATTCAGTTGTTCGCAGGTAGTAAGCCGAGAGCAATTCCGTCTGGCAGTGTTCAGCGCGGCGGCAAAAAGCGGAAGAAAAGTGCGTATATTGCATCAGCTCACACAGCCGGCTGACCACCCCATAGATATCTCGCACCCTGAAGGAGAATATCTGAAGGGCCTCGTGCTTGAAGTGGAATAGCCCAATAACGGCTTCCGGCACAGGCCTCCCTAACTTCAAAAAAGAATATAACCTAAACATAATACACTTTAACTTCAAACCGGATATCATGAAAAAGATAATCCCCGCATTGGTGCTCGGCACCATGGTCTCTCTTCAGAGCCATGCAGTGGTAGACAAGAATTTCGACTACCATGTAGACCGCTTCGCGGATATCGAGGTGCTTCGTTATGAGGTACCCGAGTTCGACCGCCTCACACTCCAACAGAAAAAGATGCTTTACTATCTCACGGAGGCCGCACAGGCCGGACGTGATATCATCTGGGATCAGAACGGTCGCTACAATCTTCAGCTCCGTCGTCTGCTTGAGAATATCTACACCGGATACAAGGGCGACCGCAATAGCAAAGACTTCAAAGCTTTCGAGAAATATCTGAAGCAGGTATGGTTTGGCAATGGTATCCATCACCATTACAGCAACGACAAATTTGTACCTGAATTCTCGCAGAGCTTCCTTGAAGGAGAAATCGCCGCTCTCCCCGACAATATGCTTCCCCTCCTTGAGGGACAGACACGCAACGAAATGATGAGCGTACTTATGCCCGTAATCTTCGATCCTTCCGTGATGGCAAAAAAAGTGAATCAGGACGGCACTCAGGATGTGGTAGCAACCTCGGCAGGCAATCTTTACGAAGGTGTGACCCAGGCGGAAGTGGAAGCTTATTACAATTCTATCAAAGACCTGAATGATCCCACTCCCATTTCATATGGTCTCAACTCCAAAGTGGTGAAAGAGAACGGCAAAGTGAAAGAGGAGCATTATCATCTCAACGGCCTTTACGGAGATGCAATCGCACGCATACTCTACTGGCTTGGAATGGCTAAGGAAGTAGCCGAGAATGATGCACAGAAGGCATATATCACCAAATTGATGGATTATTACATCACAGGCGATCTGAAACTATTCGATGAATATTCCATACTCTGGGCTGAGGACACCAAGAGCGATGTGGATTTTGTCAACGGATTCATCGAGAGTTACAATGACCCTCTGGGAATGACAGGCAGCTGGGAATCCTACGTCAATTTCAAGAATTCCAAATCATCGGCCCGCACAGAGACTATCTCAAGCAATGCACAATGGTTTGAGGACAACTCCCCTATCGATCCCCGTTTCCGTAAACCCAACGTGAAGGGAGTGTCGGCCAAGGTGATCACCGCCGCCATGCTTGCAGGCGATGCCTTCCCCTCCACCGCAATCGGCATCAACCTTCCCAACACCAACTGGATACGTGCGGCCCACGGCTCCAAGTCGGTGACACTCGAGAATATCACCGAGGCTTACGATATGGCCTCACACGGCAACGGATTCAATGAAGAGTTCGTGATCGACGAGCCTACCCGCAAACTTATGGATGAGTACCTCTATATCACCGATATGCTTCACACCGACCTCCATGAATGTCTCGGACATGCTTCCGGACAGCTGCTGCCCGGAGTAGACCAGGACGCGCTCAAGGAGAACGGAGCCGCTCTTGAGGAGGCACGTGCCGACCTCTTCGCACTCTACTATCTTGCCGACCCGAAACTTCTCGAGCTCGGCATTCTTGACAATCCCGATGCCTACAAAGCCGAATATTACAAATATATGCTCAACGGCCTTATGACTCAGCTCAACCGTATCGAGCCGGGCAAGGATATCGAGGAGGCCCACATGCGCAACCGTCAGCTTGTAGCCGCTTATGTACTCGATAAGGGTAAGAAAGGAAAAGTAGTGGAGCTCGTGAAGAAGAACGGCAAAACTTTCGTAAAAATCAACGACTACAAGAAGATGCGCGAAATTCTCGGTCAGCTTCTTGCGGAGATTCAACGAATCAAGAGCGAAGGCGACTATGCCGCCGGCAACGCCCTTATCCAGAAATATGCCGTGAAAGTAGATCCCAAGCTTCATAAGGAGGTGCTTGACCGCTATTCCCGCCTCGATATTCCTCCTTACCGAGGATTCATCAATCCCCGCTATACTCCCGTGTATGACGAGAAGGGTGAGATCATCGATGTGAAACTCGGCTACGGAGAGAACTATGTGGAGCAGATGCTTCGTCTGAGCCGCGATTATAATACACTCATCAAATGAATGAGCAAACATCAGCTCAACTCTCACCACTTGCCGGAGTGAAGCACACATTCTTCGCTTTGCGTAACGGGATAGTGGCAGATGCTCTCCGTGAGGCCGGACTGCCCCACCGAATGATTTTCGGTCTGCAGCTTCCTCAGCTTTCCGGGATTGCACGCGATATCGGAAAGGACGCATCTCTCGCACGGCTTTTATGGGCTGACTCAGATGTGAGAGAATCGCGTCTGCTGGCCTGCTGGGTGATGCCCGTAGAAAGCATCTCGGAAGAGGATGCTTTGGAAATGGGACGTTCACTCCGCTCCCGCGAAGAAGCCGACATATTGGCATTCCGTCTGCTGAGGTATCACCCGGAGGCGGAGAATATTGAAGCTCGTCTGCAACAAGAGGAGGGAGAATTGCCCCGATATCTCGCCACTGCTTTGCATCGCAATCTTGAAGCAATGAAGTGACAGAATCCCACATAATTAAACAAATGACGCGGAAACGCTGTTAGATTTTCTGACAGTGTTTCCGTGTTTTGTTTTACATTTCAAGTATATTTATGTTTCAAGACACGGGGCCATCAAAATAACCGCAACCCACTCTAATTATAACTCCTCTCCCCCACACCTGCTATGAGCGACACACATGACAAAACAGATACACTTCACGGACATATTCCTTATATCAATCGGGATGTAAGCTGGATGTGGTTCAATCATCGTATTCTTCAGGAAGCACGCCGCAAGGATGTGCCTACTCTGGAGCGTCTTTCATTTCTCGGAATTTATTCCAATAATCTCGATGAGTTCTACCGGGTGAGAGTGGCGACTCTCTCACGTGTAGCCGAGATGAAAGGGAAAGATGTGAAAGAGCAAAGCCGTAAGGCTCATAATCTGCTTGACCGAATCCTCGCTATCGATGATGAATATTCGAAAGAATATATGACCGCCATAAAGGAAGTGGAGGAAAGTCTTGCTGAAGATGGAATTGAATTCCTTACCCCTGAGAAGGTGAACGAGGAACAGATGCATTATCTGAAATGCCTCTTCCGCAATCAGGTGGGAGGATTTGTTTCTCCGCTCTGGCTTGATCATCTTACCGGGTTCTCTCGCGAGGATGATTCCCATATCTACCTGGCCGTAGAGCTTAAAGGACAGGATCTGAAGACGGCTTACGCCATAATCGAACTCCCTACACGCCTTTGCGGACGCTTCATAACTTTGCCTCAGACTTCCGAGGGGAAGCGTTATGTGATGTATCTTGACGATCTGGTACGTATAGCTCTCCCGATGATTTTCCCGGGGATGGGCTACACTGAGTTCAAAGCTTACTCCTTCAAATTCACCAAGGATGCAGAGATGGAGATCGACAATGATCTTCATGTGGGTCAGCTACAAAAGGTAGCCAAAGGCGTCAAGAGCCGTATCAACGGCCAGACCCTACGTGTGATTTATGATGCAGAGATGCCTCAGCAGATGCTGAAAGCTTTGATGAGTAAGTTGAAACTCAGTAAGTTTGACAAACTGAAACCCTCCGGACGATATCATAACCATAAGGATCTAATGTCGTTCCCGAAACAGGCTACGGCATCTGCAAAGTCAGTAGCGCTAACATATCCGGCATGGCCGCAGATAGTGAAACCTGAGTTGAAACATAGCCATAGTCTTCTACAGCTTATCGCAGAGAAAGACCGCTTCATTCATGTGCCTTATCATACATTCGATTATGTAGTCAGATTGCTTCAGGAAGCGGCTGTGTCACGTAACGTCAAGAGTATCAAGATAACACTTTATCGTGTGGCCCGTAATTCTCGGGTAGTGGAGGCATTGATGTGTGCGGCCCGTAATGGGAAGAAGGTCACTGCCGTGGTAGAACTTATGGCCCGCTTCGACGAGGAATCGAATATAGATTGTGCGAAGAAGATGCAGGAGGCCGGGGTCAATGTGGTGTTCGGTGTGGAGGGTCTTAAAGTGCATTCCAAACTGATACTTATCGGTATGCGTCATGGCAGGAGCATTGCCGTGGTGGGTTCGGGCAACTTCCATGAGGGAAATGCCAAAACCTATACCGATTATTTCATGATGACCGGACGCCCCGCCATCACGCGCGATGTAGAGGAGGTGTTCAACTTCATACGCCGTCCTTATCATCCCGCGCATTTCCGTAATCTGCTCGTGTCGCCCAATGCCATGCGCAATCATTTCATTCAACTTATCGATGATGAGATTCGCAATGCCAAGGCGGGACGTAAGGCGTGGATCAAGATTAAGATCAACCATATCACGGATCAGGAGATGGTGGAGAAACTCTATGAGGCTTCTCAGGCCGGAGTTGATATCCAGCTTCTCGTGAGAGGAAATTTCTCAATCGTAACGGATGTGCCGGAGTTCAGCACCGATATCAAAGCCGTAGGAATCATCGACCGCTATCTTGAACATTCACGTATCTTCATCTTCCATGCAGGAGGAGAGAACAAGACATTCCTCGGAAGTGCCGATTGGATGCCGCGAAATCTTGACAACCGTGTGGAGGTGGTGACTCCGGTATTTGACCCTGAGTTGAAAGCCGATCTCCTGAATACAGTGGAGAGCGGTATGGCCGACAATACTCACGGGCGTCTGGCCGACGGCACAGGACGCAATCTGATGAATCCGGGCGTATCGTCAGAGCCGTTCCGTTCGCAAGAAGCCCTTTATCATCGTTATCTTCATCTTAATTCACTTGAAAAATGAAAAATATAACTTTCGCAGCAATCGACATCGGGTCGAATGCAGTGCGACTCCTTATAAAGAGAATCGATGAGGATTCTCAGGCTCCGGTGAAGCCGCTTAAGAAATGCCTGTTGCTTCGTGTGCCGCTCCGTCTGGGTTTCGATGTTTTCAGTCGCGGACGTGTCTCGGACAAGCGGGCTGATAATCTGCTTCGTCTGATGAAGGCTTATCGTCAGCTTATGCGTATCTACGATGTGGATGTGCTGCGTGCCTGTGCCACATCGGCCATGCGCGATGCCGAGAATGGTGATGAACTTATAAAGCGCATTGAAAAGGAAACTAAAATCCGTATAGAGATTATCCCGGGCGAAGAGGAGGCAAAGATAGTATATGCCAATCATATGGAACGCTCCAATGAATCGACAGGGAATTTCCTTTATGTGGATGTGGGAGGCGGCAGCACCGAGACCAACCTTATCAGCGAGGGGGAACTAATAAAGTCGGAGAGTTTCAATATCGGAACAGTGAGAATACTCTCTGAAAAAGTAGCTCCCTCGGAGTGGGAACGAATGAACAGCGAATTGAGCAGACTCTCGGCCGGAAGAAATGATATTGCAATTGTAGGCTCGGGAGGGAATATCAACAAGCTTTTCAAGATGGCCAAGAATAAGGATACGGAACACAATGAGATGAGTGTCACCGAATTGGCAAGACTGTATCATTTGCTGAAACCGCTCACTGTGGAGCAGCGAATGGAAATCTACGGATTGAATCCCGACCGAGCGGACGTAATCATCCCGGCAGCGGAGATTTTCCTCAATATAGCGAGCATCACCGGTGCGGAACGGATAATAGTTCCGGTAATAGGCGTGGCCGACGGTATAATCGACTGCCTTTATGCCGATTGGCTGAAATCACAGTCAGGAAAATAACACCAATTATAAAAAAAGCAGGATTTTCATTTGGTTGAAGACTTTGTCGATCACACTCCACAATATGATCGAGACTGCGTTTTGCAGAAGCTTTTTTCAAAAGAATGGGAAATTTGAGTTGTCTCTGCAGCTCAAACTTCCGAAAGGATAAGATAGCATATATACTATACCCTCCGGGATACCTCATAAAACAGGGAAAGGATTTTTCCTGCTGGGAGATCAAGAGTCTCACTCAAATGTAAAGACTTTCAACTCAGTTGGAATCAACACTGCTGAAATTATCAAGATTTTGAAAAAATCCGGAATTAATGCCGAATTTGAGAGTGTCCCGGGAAATCATTATGCAAATGCTATTCCTCGTCTTGAAAAAGCATTCACCGCTCTATATAGCGATACACTACGGGAGTAAAGATTAAATTGTAAACCCGGAGAATAAGATGAGGCCATAAAATTGACTGTTCCTGACAACGAGTCCGCAAATTTGACGGATACGCAGTCAGGAACAGCCTTATTTTTAAAGAGGATGATTATTTTTCATCTCCCTATCTTGATTACACTTTGTCAGCGGATAGCTACTTTGGATACTTTTTCACCTTTTTTGCAAAGGTAGATTCCGGGAGTGAGCGGCAGGGATACACGCACACCTTGGAGATTAAAGTATTCAGTCTCCACGCTGGTCTCAACAGCGGGAGTCCCGATTCCGGCAGGATCTACATTCTCATAACCGGAATATGTATAGCGGCTTGAGAGTTTCAGCTCATCGCTATCATAGGGAATATAAGAATGTACTGCTACGAGAGGGTATCCGAAAGTCTCGTCATAAGTGACATCATATTTTGACTCGTCAATCTCAACCTCGTCGTCATACTTATGCTGAGGGCTCGGATATTTATATGTGGTGACACTCTTATTGTAGATATTAATACCGAAAGCATCAGCACGGTTTTCTTCGATTCGGTCACGAGTACACTCTACGTAGTAAGAGTCGGTCTCTTCCTCATATTCGAACTCTGATTCAAAGGAGGTGCAATCGTAGCTATATTGCTCATCGAAGTCCTCACGATCTGCAAATTTCTGAATACACTTGAAATCAATTTCAAGGGCTCTGACATCATCCACCATTATCTTGCTATGATAGCTGTCACCATCATATTCGGCTGTGAATTTTCCAGGCGAGGGGTAATGATCGTCAATGATAGTAGCAGAGGCAATTCGGTTGGAGGAGAAGTACATATCACCGTTGGGATCATCATACTCGTAAGTTGTAATCTGTCCGTCGGTAGTGTCCCAGACAATGTCGGAGATAGTCAAATACACCTCATCGTCATCCCACTCCGTGATTTTCACAGCCTTTTTATCATCTCCGTATTCAATCACCAAAGCCTCACCATACCACTTCTCGCCACCCCATTCGGAATAATCCTGAATCTTAGTGATGTTGCCATCGGAGTTTCGGGTAATCTCCACACCGGATGCACTACTGCTTTCTTCACCGGTCATTGAATCGTAAGAGGTAGAGACTTCTCTGACTACAAGATTCTTCACCACCGTATCATAGGTATATTCTACAGCATGAGTCAATTTGTAGTCACCGGTTTCACTCCCGTCAGCGGTTTGAAAATCTTCTTGCTTAATCAATCGCCCGGCTTCATCGTAGGTATATTTCGTCAGTGATCCGGCGTGGCTCCGGGTCAATACCTGTCCGGCAGGATTATAGGTGAAATTGATAGTGTAAGGCTCCCCCCATGCCTCTTCTTCAGAATTGTACTCTTCAGAAGTAATAGCGGCGGGGTGATAGAAGCGGGCAACGGCATCGGCATTCATCGCGGCAGTCTTACGATTGGCGGCGGAAAGAGCCTTTCGAACCTTGGACTCCTTACCACCACTTACCGAGGCATTGGCGGGAGAGCAAAACAGGCCCAATCCTATTGCCGCTCCCGTAATCAGTAAAGTTTTTTTCATATTTATCGTCTTAATTAATTATGCAAAATTATAGAAATAATCGTAGTTTTACTTTTATTTTTTTATTAAAAAAGGTTAAATACATCTCTATCGAATAGAATATTCTCTTCGAACTCGGCTTTGTTAACGTTGCTTGTAGGCAGGAGGCTTGAAAACATCATCATAACGGCAAGATCCAAGAAGAAAGTTGTGCAGACGAAGGATAATAACTAATTTTGCGAACGATTTATGATAATCGGAAATAAAAAGGAGATATGATAACATACCTGAAATTTGAAAGCGGTTTCTCGGAAATCGGGGAATGGAAACCGGGATGCTGGGTGAATGTAGAGCAGCCTACCGAAGAGGAATTGCAGATTCTCACAAGTGAATTCGGATTGCCGGAAGATTTTCTCTACGATATCTCCGATATGGATGAGAGACCGCGTGTGGAACGCAACGATGGTTGGATATGTACTATATTACGTATCCCTGTCAGAAGTACAGATCAGCCGATGCCATTTATCACAATCCCTGTCGGTGTAATCGTGAATGGAGATTATATAATCACGGTATGTTACTACGCAAATCAGCTTATATCCGATTTCATCGAGCATACTCAGAAGCGCAACACGGATGTAAGGACAGCTCCCGACTTCATATTGCGACTGCTCAACAGCTCTGCCTATTGGTATCTGCGTTATCTAAAGGATGTGCATAAAATGGTGCAGGAGGCAGAAGGGGAATTGCAACAGAGCATCCGCAATGAAGACCTATTCACGCTAATGAATCTTCAGAAATCCTTCGTGATATTCGCCACATCCATCAGCGGCAATAATATTCTGCTTGATCGTATCAAGCGACTGTCGGGCCATGAACTGGACCATGAATTGTTTGAGGATGTAAGTATCGAGCTGCGTCAGGCGGATTCTACAGTCACTATCGCCACACAGATGCTCGATCGTACGCTTGACACATATGCTTCCGTAATATCCAATAATGTAAATGCAATCATGAAGCGGTTGACGAGTATTTCGCTTATTCTGATGTTTCCGACATTGATAGCGAGTTTCTACGGCATGAATGTGGATGTGGGCATCTCTATGGAAAACCATTGGGCTTTCGGCTGCATAGTAGGTATCGGCTTCCTTTTGGCAGCTATCATCTGCCTATGGATGCGCCGTATCAAATGGCTGTAAAGTCCTCGACCCATAAAGATATTTGCAATCCGCTTGCAGAGAATTGTGTGTAATTTTGCGTTGTAAAATTAAAAAACAAGTAAGATTATGAGCAAGACTTATAAGATTGATGTGGATTGCGCCAATTGCGCCAACCTCGTGGAAGAAGCCGCTAAGAAAGTGGCCGGAGTGAAGGATCTTTCCATTTCTTTCATGACTCAGAAAATGAGAGTATCCTTTGAAGAGGGTGCCGATGAAGCAACCGTAATGGCCAATGTGCTTAAGACGGCTAAGAAGATTGAATCCGATTTTGAAATTCTTTAAGTGTAGACACGGCTTTCGGGAAGAAAGCGTGTGAATCGCTGACCGAATTATACTCCTTCAAAGCACACAAATTATGAACAAGAAACAACGCTATTTGCTTGCACGCATCATCCTCGCAACGGTGATGACTATAGTTCTGCAATTCCTTAATCTCACGGGGTGGCTACAGCTGGTGCTGTATCTCGTCGTGTATATAATAATCGGTGGCAATATACTGAAGAAAGCATGGAAGGGTATTGTAAACGGCAAGATTTTCGATGAAAATTTCCTTATGGCTGTAGCCACTGTGGGAGCCTTCGCCTTGGCTATATATGAAAAAAGCGGTGACTATCTTGAAGCCATAGCTGTAATGCTCTTCTATCAGATTGGAGAATTCTTCGAGAGTTATGCAGTAGGGAAAAGCCGAAAGAATATTGCAGCCCTGATGGATATTCGCCCCGACTATGCCAATATCGAGAAGGATGGCAGGATTGTAAGAGTAGAGCCGGATGATGTAGAAATCGGAGAAGTGATCATCGTGCAGCCCGGGGAGAAGATTCCTATCGACGGCATCATAGAATCCGGGGAATCTTCCCTCAACACCTCTGCCCTCACGGGAGAATCCTTACCTCGTGAAGTAAAAAAGGGGGACGAGGTGATAAGCGGCAGCATCAATCTCTCCGGACTTCTGAAAATAAAGACTACAAAAGAGTTTGGCGACTCAACGGTTTCCAAAATTCTGGAATTGGTGGAAGATGCCTCGACAAGGAAATCCAAGTCGGAGAATTTCATCGCCCGGTTTGCGCGTGTCTATACTCCGGCGGTATGTTACGGAGCATTGGCACTTGCCGTTCTCCCTCCGATTTTTCTGATGATTTTCAAAGGAGCGCCTTTTGACTTCGCAACGTTCGAGACGTGGGTGTATCGTGCGCTGGTATTTCTCGTGATCAGTTGTCCGTGCGCTCTCGTGATAAGTATTCCCCTATCGTTCTTTGCCGGTATCGGAGGGGCGAGCCGTGAGGGAATCCTGGTGAAGGGAGCGAATATTCTTGAGACTTTCTCAAAGGTGAATACTGTAGTTTTTGACAAGACCGGCACTCTCACACAAGGGGTGTTTGAGGTAAACGCGTTCCATGATAAAGAGGATAAAGAGCTTAATGATAGAAAGGATCAACTTCTTGAATATGCAGCTATCGCAGAGTCTTCATCCTCCCACCCTATCGGAAAATCGCTTCAGCGAGCATTTGGCAAACCTATCGACCGCAGTAGAATGACCGCCTTAAAAGAGATAAGCGGACAAGGTATCAAAGCCCTTATCGACGGGAAAGCAGTGGCGGTAGGTAATGAGAAATTGATGCGAAGTCTTGGTGTCGAGCCCTGTCATTGCCATACGGCCGGGACAATTGTTCATGTATCCATAGATAATGTTTATGCCGGTCATATTGTGCTTGGTGATGTGGTAAAACCAAATTCCAAAGAAGCGGTATCCGACCTGAACCGAACGGGTGTGACCGAGACAGTGATGCTCACCGGAGATGAAGACGGTGTGGCTCAGCAGACAGCCACTCAATTGGGGATAAAGCATGTCTACAGCCGTTTGCTCCCGCGTGATAAGGTAGCCCGTATGGAAGAGATTCTGGGCCGGACTAAGGAAGAGGGGAAGGTAGCCTTTGTGGGCGACGGCATCAACGATGCTCCGGTGCTCACACGAGCAGATGTGGGTATAGCTATGGGAGCAGTGGGAAGTGATGCTGCAATCGAGGCCGCTGATGTGGTGCTGATGGATGATGATCCGCGGAAGATAGCGAAAGGGATACGCATTTCGCGTAAATGCCTACGTATCGTGTGGGAAAATATTATCATGGCCATCGGCATAAAGGGGATATGCCTTATCCTCGGTATCTTCGGTATTGTCAATATGTGGCTTGCCATCTTCGCCGATGTAGGTGTGATGATTCTTGCGGTACTCAATGCCATTCGGGCCATGTATGTGCGCAAGATCTGATCTGCGGCTCAAACATCAGCCGGGTATTTTTGAACCAATATCAATGCTCTTCGTTTTTAAGAGATGAGAATAACGTTATTCTCATCTCTTAAAAATATAAATACTATGACTGACAGACTTTCTTACGAAGAAAAGAAGGAATTGCCCGACAGCGTATTCGGTCTTCCCGAACGCCGTGAGTATCCTATGCCCGACGCAGCACATGTACGCGCAGCGGAATCCTATTTCCGCTACTGTCCGGAAGAGCTCAAACCCAAACTGGCACGAGCTATCCTGGCACGTGCCAAAGAATTTGGCGTAGACGTAGAATCCCCGACTGTACTCTCCTACGCTCAACAATAATCAAGAGTCAGCGACTCCCTGCATCCACCCTTTCAGGGTTATCCGGATTCGAGGGGAGTCGCTGTTCTCTATATCTCTCGGCTTACTCTGATATTTCAGCTGGATTTTCTATAAGTATCGGCTCGCGTTTGAGCAATTTAAACAAGTCGGTATTGGCTATCGCTATGAAGCCGCAAGGATCACCGTCAGTAAGTACAATTTTATCACGAGCCGCCACATCACGGTCCATCACGAACGTAACATCAGCCGCCTCGGGCCGCAGCAGACCGAAAGGAGTAGCGGCCCCGTGTACTGTACCGAGAATACGCATCATCAACTCCTCATCGGCAAACGACACGCGAGGTATGCCTAACGAGGCGCCGAATTCCTTGGTGATAAAGGGTTTGCGTGCGTGAGTCACGTAAAGCCAGAACTTATTCTTCTGCCGGTTGGTGAGCAGGATGGTTTTCACTGTCTCAATGCCGAAAGCCCGGTCGATATTCAGACAATCATCCATTGAGATGCCGGGATCACTTTCAATACGGGAATATGCTATACCCTCCCCTTCGAGACTCTCGTAGATCAGTTGCTGAGTCGGGGTCTTATACTCTGCCGGCGTTCCGGTCATCACTTCGCTTGTATAAAAAGCCATTTTCCTTGATTTTTTTGTATGATGCAAAATTAATCATTTTTTCAACAACTCTCAAACGAATTTATAATCCGGAGGTCTCATCATATGGATCACGAACCATTCATGGTGATGGTTTGTTGAAAATATGACAAACTTAAGATGACTGAAATGTCATCGGGAATTAAAAAATCATACTATGCTAAACACAGATTATAAGTTCGGCGAAGTACATAATCTCGCCGTACAGATTGAGACAGGAAGTGATAAAGTACACTTCAAACAGATTTTCAGCAATGAAAACGGCGGCGTGGTCTTAGTTGCCTTCAAGGCCGGACAGAAACTTGACACACATATTGCGCCGGCTGAGGTCATGGTGCAGGTACTGGAAGGAGAAATAGAGTTCACAATTCAGGATAAGGCCAATATCCTAAAAGCCGGTGAATTTCTTCTGATGGGTGCAGATGTCCCCCACAGCGTATTTGCCAAAGCCGATTCGAAAATGATGCTTGTAAAAGTAAAACCTTAATGATGGATACCATGGAAAACAATGCATCAATGTTCTGTTATCAGTGTCAGGAAACTGCGAAAGGCAGCGGATGCACTCTTCGAGGAGTATGTGGGAAACTTCCGGAGACATCTGCCCGAATGGATCTTCTTCTTTATGCCACACGCGGTGTGGCTATCCTGAATGATTTACTTCGCAGCCATGGAGCGGCTCAGCGGGATGCGAGCCATCAGATCATCGACGCTCTTTTTACTACAATTACAAATGCAAACTTTGACAATCCCTCGCTTGACGGATTTATCCGACGTGCATTCCAAATGAAGCGTGAGTTGAAGTCAAAGTGCAAGGAATTAGGTATCAAGATTCCGGATGCTCCTGAAGTAACGTTGGAAGCCGAACCTGAAGATTACGCGAAACTTGAATCCATCACTGGAGTACTCGCCGAACCCAATGCTGATAAACGCGGCTTGAAACAACTTGCAATATACGGAGCAAAAGGCGCGGCTGCCTATGCCCGACATGCGGCAAACCTCAAATATGAAGATGACGATGTTTACGCATATATTGAAAAGACACTTAAGGAGGTAAGCCGCCAGGACATTACAGTAGATGACCTCTTCAAGGTGGTGCTCTATATGGGTGAAGGAGGTGTAAAGGCAATGGCTCAGCTTGATGCTGCCAATACAGGAACTTACGGTAATCCTGAAATCACCAAAGTGAATATCGGCGTTCGGCAGAATCCGGGTATCCTTATTTCAGGACATGATCTCCATGATCTCGAAGAACTTCTTGAACAAACGACCGGAACAGGAGTTGACGTATATACCCACTCGGAAATGCTTCCGGGACAGTATTACCCCTTTTTTAAGAAGTATCCTCATTTTGCCGGAAACTATGGCAATGCATGGTGGAAGCAAATCGACGAGTTCGAGACATTCAATGGATGTTTCGTATTTACATCCAATTGTATAGTGCCTCCGCGTCCGAAGACTTCATATATGGATCGAGTATACACTCTGGGAGTCGTAAATATGCCGGGCACTACTCATATCGAAGCTGATTCCGAAGGGCGACATGACTTCTCGGCAGTGATTGAGAAAGCCAAAGCATGTGCCGCCCCTACAGAAATCGAACATGGCGAAATCGTAGGTGGATTCGCTCATCATCAGGTGATTGAACTTGCCCCTAAGATTATTGATCTTATTCAGCGCGGCAAGATCCGTAAATTCGTAGTTATGGCAGGATGTGACGGACGTATGGCGTCGCGAAGCTATTATACAGATTTCGCAAAAGCCTTGCCCGATGATTGTGTGATCTTGACAGCCGGATGCGCCAAGTATCGGTATAATAAACTCCCGTTGGGAGATATTGAGGGTGTACCTCGTGTGCTTGACGCAGGTCAGTGCAACGACTCTTACTCACTTGTGAGAATAGCGTTGGCCCTTAAGGACGCCTTCAAGGTAGAAAGTGTCAACGACCTGCCTATTGTTTACAATATCGCATGGTATGAGCAGAAAGCAGTGATTGTATTGTTGGCTCTATTATCTCTCGGAGTCCGGAATATACATACCGGTCCGACTCTTCCGGCGTTCTTCACTCCGGATGTACTGAAAGTACTTAAGGAGAAATTCAATATCGGAACAATCTCTACTGTGGAGAACGATATCGCCACCCTTATAAATAAGTAACCATTTTATCCCCTATAAGTAATGTCAAGACTTTTTCGAGTCTTGACATTTTTTATAGGCCGGGGAGGCTATATGAATTCACTGAGACGATGGCCGAGGTATATCATCAGCAGACCGAAGAAGAAACTAAGCGTTGTATAAAGAGAGACAACCGGTAATCCCTTGTCACCTCCGAATAGAAGATAGTTCCCTACTCTCAGATGCCTACTCTCAGATGCCATTAATCTCATGTCAGATTTAGTCTTTTGACTAAATCTGACATGTTGGAACATAAGTCATAATATCCAATACCGGCAGGCGGCTGCCTTTGGAATTTACAGCCGCTATAAACTGCCGACATTCTTCCTCAGTCATTTTCTTACGCACATACGCATAATATAGAAAGTCAATCGTAGTAAGATAGGTTATCTGATTCTTCTCACAATACTCCTTGATGTCTCTCAGATTACTACTTCCAAGCACATCATTATTATCTCTACAAAAAACCATGCAGGCACTCTCTCCGCGTCCAAGAGTTGAAATCAGTCTGGCATATTCCAGTCTTGAGTCTCCGGAAGGAGCAAAATTCACAAGTGATATTCTACTCTTCAAGAATTGCAGGGTGTTGTCTATCTGAGTTTTTGAAACTCTGTTTACAGTAACCTCATTATAGACCACGTCAAGTATCAGATACTCATACTCAGGGAATATATCCAAAAGCAGGGAGAAACGACCACCCTTAATAAAATGGATAATGACATCCGCATCAAGCACAATCTTAGTCTTCGCTGCCATCTATTCCAATTTTATGAAGAAGTTCAAGGTAATGGCCCTCTGATATTTTATCGGCTTCAAACAGTTTCCTTGCCTTTTCTCCGAAATCTCCAATTACGCGACCTTCATTACCGGATTCATATAATGACGTGTCATAACCATATTCACGGCAGGCTCTTTTTACGGAAATTCCGGATAATTGTTCCCGTTCATTCCGACCGATAAGATTCAAATCGGAAAGACGATTGAGGACAGCGGCATGAGATGTGCCGAAATATTGTCCCAGTTTCAAGGCGGTGGCAAGAGAGACCTTACCCTGCTTTAATTCATCTTCCGGAATCATCTGGCGCATACCGTCAGCCGGCATCAGAAACATCAATGCAAACGCATCGGCACATTGTTCGGACTCATTCTTTTT
>JAAVEO010000037.1 GCA_014801225.1 Bacteroides sp. | reverse complement strand
TTTGGGGGACTAACCAAATTTTAAGACCTCCCAAAATGAAAGAAACTCACTGGTTTTCAGTGAGTTTCAATCCTAGTGGTTGCGGAAAGACAGGGATTCGAACCCTGGGTACCCGTAAGAGTACAACGGTTTTCGAGACCGTCCCGATCGACCACTCCGGCATCTTTCCTCGGTCGTTTTTGATAGCGGTGCAAAATTAGTACTTTTTTCTTTTTCTGCAAAATTTATGCGGATTTTTTTGTCAGGCAGGACGCAGGAGAGGACATCATTCGATATAAAGAGAAGTAGGGAAACAATTGAGGGAGCGAAGATGTTGTAGAGTTATAGTATTAATGTATATAATATTGTTACCATGGAGACTAAACGTGTGATTCCACCTTCCGAGCTTATCATCAATGATGATGGCTCCGCTTTCCATATTCATCTGCGTCCGGAGCAGCTGCGCGACAAGATTCTTCTCGTAGGCGATCCGGGGCGCGCAGACATGATCGCTGACACTTTCTTTGATTCAATAGATTATAGAGTGGCCTCGCGAGAATTTCATGCTATCGGAGGTACGTATAAAGGGAAACCGCTCATGGTGATTTCCCATGGTATCGGTTCGGATAATATGGAAATTGTAGTGACGGAGCTGGATGCTCTCGCAAATATTGATTTCGAGACGAGAACCGTTAAGCCTCAGCATCGTACGCTCGAGATGGTGCGTGTAGGCACTTCGGGTGCGCTTCAGGATGATCTTCGTATCGGAGATGCCGTGCTCGCTGAATTGGCTACCGGCACTGACGGTATTCTAAATTATTACGCGGGGCGTGATGCCGTATGCGATCTTGATTTCCAAAGGGAGTTTATGGCTCATACGGATTGGAATTCCACATGGGCCACCCCTTACACCGTGGCCGCAGATCCGGAACTTACACAGCGCATCGGCGGCAACGATATGCGACGCGGCAGCACTATAGCAGCTGTAGGCTTTTATGCTCCCCAGGGGCGCTCCGTAAGATTACCCTTGGCTGATCCCACCCTTATTTCGAAGATCGAGAGTTTCCGATATAAGGGAAAGCCTGTGACTAATTTCGAGATGGAATCAGCCGTCATGCAGGGTTTGGCGCGGATGTTGGGACATAAAGCCGTCACCGCCTGCTGCATTATCGCGCAGAGAGTGGCGCAAGACGCCGATACCGACTATAAACCGGCCGTGATGCGTCTTGTGGAGACGGTGCTTGACCGCATCTAATGGATTTAAACCAAGGTATATTTGTTGCCGGGACATCGGGTTACGACTCCGTCGAACTCGAGTTCCGGCAATAGTTCCATAAGGCGACGCACAGGGAGAAGGGTCTTATAGTGAAGAGCGTCTACAGATATCGGATCTTGCTCCATTCGCATACAGTCGTAGATTAGTTTGGAGTCGCCGTCAAGTTCAGGGAACAGGTTGCGTTGTACAGCCTTTACGTGCGTACATATCTCCCACCCCATAAGATCTACGATATCATTTGCATTCTCTACGAGGGATGCTCTATGAGTACGTATCAGATGATTGCATCCGCTACTGGCGCGATCGCTATTGCGGCCCGGAAGAGCTCCCACCTCGCGATTATAGGAATTGGCATGGTTGGCCGTATTCATCGCGCCTCCTTTGATTTCACTTTCAGCTACGACGGATATATGCGACAAACCGGCGATGATACGGTTGCGGGCAAGAAAATGATTGCGGAATGAGGCAGTGCCGGAGGGGTATTCGGTGACAATCGCCCCTCCACTCTTCACAATATTGCGGGCCAATTCGGTATTGGCGGCAGGATAGATGGTATGGAGGCCGTGAGCCACCACAGCCACAGTAGCCACTCCTGCATCAAGAGCGGCTTGATGAGCCATGCTGTCGATACCGGCGGCGAGACCGCTCACCACACAGAGATCCCGGAACAAGCCGCCGAGTTCCTCCACAAATTTATGAACGAAGTTGGCTCCGTAGGGTGTACAACGGCGTGTGCCCACCACACCTACAGAATGGGGCGAATCAAGCGGGCCATCACCCAATACGTATATAAGGACAGGAGCATCCGGAGCTTCAGCCAACAGATAGGGATAATCCGGATCGGAAAGGAAAAGCGGACGTATGGAATGGCGGCCACAATAATCCATCTCCTGACGTGCACGAATCAAAGCAGCCTCACGGTGAACCATCTGGAATGTGACACCGCGGGCGAGACCAAGACGCGCAGAGAGATCTACCGATTCAAGGCATATAAATTCCTCCGCCGACACATCGCGTGCCTCCATGGCCCGCACAATGTCGGCAGAGACACCCGGCGTCATCGACACCGCAATCTTATAAAGTAGATCTTTCTGCTCCTCAGTCATTTATTACAATTATTTCAGGTAGGGAGCGAATATAGCCGCGAGCTCATCGCCGCGCGAGAGTTTGCCATCTTTCAGCACAACAACAGTGACTATTCCCTCGGCACAGACCTCACCTCCGGGACGAAGGATATCCTGATGGAATATGAATCGCGGTCCCTTACGCTCAAGACGAATACAGCTGAGGAAGCGTTCGCCGCCACGAAGGGATGTCTTATATTCCACTTCAATTTTACGAACCACGGCATCAATGCCACGATTGTGCATCTCGATAAACGAGAGACCGGCATCGCCACAGAATTTGTGTCGGGTATGCTCCATATAGTGGAGATAATTGGCATTGTTGACTATCTGCTCGCAATCGAGCTCATAGTCGCGCACCTCCATATCCATTATGAAGCAATAGCGTTTTCTGGTATCTTTTAATATGCGCATATATAATTGGTCATTTTTCCGGGTGGATGAAAAATAATTTCCTTCAACAGGAGTTTTCGCACTCGGAGAGTGCAAAAGTAATAAAAATTTCCTAATCCATAAATTATCATCTCCAACCATCATGAAAAACGATACCGAATTCTTCCTGCATCATAAAAACGCCTTATGCGTAACGACGGGAAGCTATGCCTTGGGAGATACGTTGCATGAATCGGGACATGGCATCGGAAGAGGGGAAGGCTTTGAGAGGGAGCCAGATAAAACCTTTTCCTGCGGGGATGACTACGGCGGAGCCGACTATATGGAACGGGCGCAATTGAGAATAGGGAATTTCAAAGATATACCCCTTTTCCCATTTCTCTTCCGTATCTTCAGCATCATCCATATCATCTTCCTCCAACACCCGACGATAGAGAGTTATAACCAATCCGTCCGAGGCAATCGCCACATCATGCAGAACGGCGTTAAGGAAACATTCACGTTGCAGGCCATAATTAAAATAGAGAAGAGCGGCAATCATGGGTAAGACTATGAAAAGAAACATCATGCTCACTATAAGCCATCGCAGATCCCCGGTAATACTCCACACGACAATACCGGCAATCAACGGCACAGCGCACACAGGCAACCACCAACGTCCATAGAGCATAAGCATCGTGCCGAAAAGCGACTTCGCCGGCATCTTGAACTTAGCCGAGACATACTCCTCTTCCTCCGAACCGAGAGATGGCTCAACGTTGCGAGAATTTCTCATACACTTCATGATTCTGACGGCGAAGCACCTGCACATATCCCGTACCTTCCTCGTTGAAGAGGCGAGTCATGTCAATATATTTATCACCGTTACCCTTTTTATGAGGAAACACTTCCGCCCTACGTGCCTTTACCTTGTCGCCCATCGGAGAATGTCCGTCGGGGCCTATACCTCGCAATTCCTTATCCACACCATCGGGAGCACACCATACAGGCACAATCTCCGCACAAGGGGGGTATCCGATACCAGTCCACATTATATACTGGCGGCTCAGATCAAACGGCTTTACCGACATCACATCCTCCACAGGACGGCAACCTTCGATCACGATTGTAGCCGTAGACTTGTAACGGGGGATAAAATCCTGATCTATCACCCATCGTTCGCCGCACTCCGCCATATCACGCTTCTTCATATCATGATAGAAACTGCGACTCGCCACTTCCGTAAGCACTTCAGGAGTAACAGCCTGTTCTGCGGCATAGGGGGCGAGTATATACTCAGCGTTAGCCTCCCTTATAAAGCCGTAGCCTTCATTTGGCCGACCTGAATGACTGTAATTGGTGCGAACCATCATCCCATCGGGCGCATCCTTAAGATCATAGCGTACGTAAGAATGATTGTTTGTCTCGAAATAAGCTCCGTCACCGGAGGCATCTATTACTCCGAAATTGGCCTCCACCCCCATAGGACGAGGAAGAGAGTCGAGAAGGCGCGCAAAGTCATCGACAGTGCGGCAAGTCTTGAGAGCTATGGTCATGACGTAACCCTCGCGATCCATTTTCCCGGCGCTTACATTATCATCCTTGATATTATAGGAGGCAGTGTTCATCACTGCAAAACCGACATCATTCATGCCGGTCCAGGCCTGCTCGAGATCACGGTCGTCGGCATTGAACAGAGCCACATAAGAATGTTCGCCATTCTTTCCTTCCACATATTCCACCTTATTGTCAATAGTGCTCGTATCACGATGTTTCCATAGCATCGGACGTCCGTAAGGATTGGCATCGGCAGAGATAATGGCAGAAGTACAAGAGAAGGCATCGGCAGAATGAAGCGCCGCGCAACAAAGAAGAGGTAATATCCGTTTAATGATTGATGTCATGATTGGTATATATTATTGACTGAAGCGATCCAAACATATTCCCGAATAATGTTTAGACAACTTCACTGCAAATATACTTAAAATCGGCATCATACACAAACCAAGAATATTTTTTAACTACCACTACCCTATCCCTCTCCCAATTTGACGATTATGAATCTACCACAAGACCCTTTCATGCTACTGAGCATGGTGAATATGAAATTGCGTGATGAATATGCCGGATTGGATGCGTTCTGCAGAGCTTACGACGTGGATCGCAAAGCGCTGGAGAAGAAGCTTGGCGATGCCGGTTTCCAATATATAGAAGGAATCAACCAGTTTCGCTGAAATACTTCCGATAGTTGAATAAGCGGTCGCACTTGCGGTCGCTTTTTGTGTATGTCAGTAGTTTTGTGTAATTTTACGCTTTGAATACTTTCACTGCTCATAAGTAGCTAAGAAAAATAAAACGATATATGACTAAATAGCTTTGAAACAATCTTGATATGCTATATGCGGCTAATTTTGGTCATCTTGACCTTGTCGTTCAGTCGCTTAGCTCGCTAAGCTCCTTCTCTCCGCGGCCAACATGCCTCAAAATTATCTCGCATCTATCATATCATTTATTTTTCTTAGCTACTTATCAGATGAAAAAGTGATTCTACTGACAATAACGAAAAACCGATATGAAGAAATTTCTACTATTAGCCTGTGCCGCATATTCACTGACAGCGGCGGCACAAGGCGTGACCATCAGACAGGTGCCTGTAGATACGCCTACTCCGCGCAACGTACAGGCCACCATGGATTTCTGCTATTGCGATGCCATGGGTATTGCCCCGGATTTGGTGAAAGCCGGCACCGAGTGTTCGGCCGCAATGTATATCCCGGCCGAGACAGCCGCCCGCTTCAAGGGTGCCACCGTAAAATCCGTTAGTGTATTCGCCGGTTATAACCCGGACACCTACACCAATACCATTCCCGAGGCTACGGTATGGCTATCCTACGATCTTGACGAGACTCCCTTCACTGCCACTACCGGCAAACTCTCCTCCGATATGGTAAGCTATACCGACATATCACTCGAGGATCCATACGTAATAGATGGTGACAAGGGCTTCTATATCGGATATACACTGAAAGCCGCCAACGACAAGCAATCCCCCATCATCTGGGATAATGTGGATCATGATGAAGATTATGGCAGTTGGGTACGCATGGGAGCCGACAGTCAATGGGTCAACCTTAATGACCAGTATGGCGCCGTGCTTATCAAAGCCACATTCCAGGGAGAGAACCTTCCGCTCTACAATGTAGGAGTGTTCAGCTCCTCATCATACGGCTTCGCTTATCCCGGCGACCAGATCGAGACTATCGTGAACCTTATCAATCTCGGCGCAGCCAGTGTGGACGAAGTGGGTCTGAGAATCAATATCGGCAACGATGAGCCCATCGATGCCACCATGAAGATAGAAGGTGATATCAAATACAATGATCTCTTCCGAATCTATCTCAACGCACCCGTAAACACTACCGGCAATAACGTCCCGGTTAGAGTGACCGTAACTTCTGTGAACGGACAGCCCAACACCTGCGAGGATGCGACCTCTACCGATTACCTTCTCTGTCTGCCCAAGGGAGAGGGCTTCCAGCGTAACGTAGTTATGGAACAGGGCACATCGCTCACAGTGGATACCAGCCCGATAGGTATAGTATCCAACGAATTGCTCGGCCATGAATACGGCACCACCTCCACATTCCTCCCTGTGATGGTACACATGTATGACGAGCTTTCAGGCGATGGATATGAAGACTTCTTCACAAGCTATCTTTGCACAAAGATACCTACCGTGATACCCAACCGTCTGCTCCAGTACCAGAACTCCTCAGCAAGCTATGACAGTATGGACTTTATCTATAATAAGGTGAAGGAGATGCCGGCTTATGCAAAGATGTCGGCAAAGGTGACGCCTGATAAAAGCGATCCCTCCATGCTCGACATCCACACAAGCACCACCTTCCTCGGCGACTGCCACGGAGAGTGGCGTCTGGCTTACGTAGTGCGTCGAGACAATGTAGGCCCTTATACCCAGCTCAATGGCTTCGCCGGCGGTGAACTCGGAGAGATGGGCAACTTCGCGGATGAGCCGGAATATGCGGATATCTTCCATAATAATGTAGGTGCGCTTATCGAGAATTACAACGGTATCGAGGGCACAGTGCCCTCCGATGTGAAGGCCGGGGAGAGCTATGAGTATGACTATACCCTGCACCTTGATGACGAATCCAAAGTAAAGAACACCACTATCTTAGTGTATCTCATCAACGCTCTAAACGGAGTGATCGAGAATGCTGTGGCCATACCCTACTCCGAATGGATTACAGACGGAGTAGAGACAGTGGACGCAGAGACCGGTGTTTCTGCTGAAGTGACAGCCGCCGAGGGCACAATCCGTGTGGCCGGAACATTTGCAAAAGCCGATATTCACAATGTCTCCGGACAGCGAGTGGCCACACTTATGAAGAGTGGAAGTGTCGCTGTAGAGACAGGTCTGTATCTTGTGACAGTAGACGGGAAGACTACAAAACTGCTTGTAAAGTAATTACTTTCTCACTATAGAAGAAAAGCGCTTGAATCCGTGGATTCAAGCGCTTTTCTGCGTCTCAAAAGTAAAGGAAGTGTTAACTCGTGTTTAAGAAGTTTAAAGTATAGGGGAAGAGCAAACCATCCTTGTATAGAGGCGTTTTATAGGTACATAAAGCAATATGGAAAAGCATTCACCGAGGTTCGTGAGAATATAGGTGATGCGCACAGTTTAGTTAGATATAGTTTATAGTGGAATCGTGAGGAGGAGCGTAGTGGAAGCGCTCCTCCTCTTTTTTTTTGTAAGTAGCTGTTCGAAATTAAAACGGCACAGAAAAATGAAAGTCTACTTATCGAATCCTGTATATCTCAAAATCCGTGCGGACCACACTACTATTTCTTCAGAGGAATACGGAGAAGAGTGACGGAGTTGGGTTTGCACTCGATAGGGAGCGGCGCTGCGTTCGAAGCCGGGATAGAGAAGAGAGACTCACGGGCGGAAACAAGCTCGGGTTGCTCGAAAGAATTCTCGTCATAGATTGAGGGAGCCGCGAGATCGAAGCGACGCGCATCCCCGGCGATTGACATATCACCGGCGGCAATATCGAGGGAGGTGATCCACGGTTCGGTGCGTGCATTCACGAGTTTTACTACCAGTTCGCCGGCCTGCTCATCAACACCGGCCACTGCATAATGTTTCGACGGAGCCTGATAGTCATAGCTATAAGCCAACTCTCCGTCGAGCCAACATTCCCATACGCTACCCTTGATATCGATACGGACATCATACCATTTGTCACGCAGAATCGGCATCTGATTGCGATAGTCAAAGAGAGAGACAGAGCCCTTTTGAGGATTATTCTCACGGAAGAGCACCGACTCATTGGAATGACTACCCATATCGGCCATATAGCACTCTGAAGGGGATTGCATACCGAAGATCACGCGGAATCCCTGACCTCCACCCGTCTTGCGCGCCTTGAGAGAGATAGAGCAGCCGGAGAGATCAAGGCTGTCGAGACGAAGAAAGTTTTCTCCATCGCGGGAAGTCTGTGCCAGCACACCATCCTTCACGTCCCAATTTCCGCCGAAAGGAGTCCAACGCGAATCAAGATCGCTGAAATCGGAAGAATAGACCACTTTGCCATCGCTTTCCACAACAATATCACGGAATTCAGCTGTGGAACCGGCTGTGCCAACACCAATAGCACCATTCGGGATAACCGGTAAGGCTGTCTGCTCGCCGAGAATCTCAGTGGCGACATTGAAATCAGGACGATTCTCTGAGAATAGCTTCATGATATGGTAATTGCTACGGCCGAAAGTCTCGGTGTCGTCAAACACAATCATGTGGTTGCGACCATAGTGAGCATTCTGGAGCAAGGGGGCATACGACATAAGTTGCACCTTATCGCCGTTGCGCTCCACACCCGTCATGAAAGCGGCCTCCGCGAGAGAGGAATAGAGATTGCTCGGGCCGGCGGCATATTCGCCGATATACACCTTATAAGGAGTATCGCGCGACAGTTTGTCGAAGACATCGGCATTATTGTAGAACCAATCGGCAGTCTCGTAATAATGCGGGTCGATAATCTCAACCTCATCGAGATGCTTGATGTCATCGCTGAACATAAGAGCCGTGATAAGCGTGATATCGGGATAACGCTCCTTTATAGCCTTATGGAAACGATTATAATTTTCAGCATAGCGGTAGAAAACATTCTCATTGCCAATCTCCACATATTTCAGAGGGAAGGGAGCCGGATGACCGTTGCGGGCCCTCTCTGCGCCCCAGCGGGTGGTCTCGGCATCACCTACTGCATATTCGATAGCATCGAGCACCTCATCTATCAGCGGCTGAAGATCATCACCTTGCACATAATCTCCATTGCGAAAAAGACACGACATACCGGCATTGCATACAAACATACCGTCGGCTCCGATATCCTCACAGAACTGCAGGAATTCATGATAACCGAGACCATAGGTGCTGCGATACCCCCACAGATCGTACTCTCCAGGGCGCTCCACAGGATTTCCGATAGTCTCCTTCCACTTCACACGATTATCGAGAGTGAGGCCCTCCACGATGCAACCGCCGGGCCAACGCATGAAAGCCGGTTTAAGATCCGCAATAGCGGTGGCAATATCCTTGCGCAGACCGCCGGGACGCCCTTTGAAAGTATTCTCAGGGAAGAGAGACACATAGTCGAGCCATATCTTACCCTTCGGCGGGAATGTGAGTTTCAGGGAGCAACCGGAAGCGGATGCCTCGGAGAAAAGAGTGGCGATATAGCGATTCCACTTCCCGTCAGACTTAAGTTTTACCTTCGCCGTGGCAACAGGAGCGCCATCCTTATCTATCACTTCCACCACACAATCCTTCACGGATGCGGAGCGGGCATAGAATTCAAGATCATACTTCTCCCCTTTCTTCATGCCGATGCCCCAGTAACCCTCATTGATTACACTCACACTTTGACGCGCGGCACCGAGATCAATGGCGAGGGAATGTGGAGTAGCACTATTGAGAGGATTGTCAGTGACCAAAGAGGTCTCAGCCTTAGCGCCATCCGCCAGCACCACGCGCCAGGCAGTCATACCCTTATCAGGATTCCAGTGAACTCGGAAGCGGTTGATACTGTCGTTGGAGTAGCAACGGGCATGCTTTGCGGCGGCGAAACCGTCGGCATCAAGAGATGTGCCCGCAGGGAGCACGCCCTCTTCAAATCCGCGATTGCGTATGAGTTCGCCGTAGAGGCCACCATCGCCGGAGCCGGTAATTTCCTCAAAGAATATACCATAGAGAGAAGCGGGGATATCGGCACCACGTTTTGAAAGATCGATATGTACGGAAGGAGATGAGGATGCGCCGAAAGCAACGGCTGCGGAAGAAAGAGCCAAGATAGAAGAGAGAAGGCCGGGGGAATTTTTCATTACGAATAAATGGGATGTTTATAACAATAATAAAAAGAGAGGCGGGAGGAGATATGCAAATTTAGAGAGAAAGAGCAGGATAAAAAAACCGAAAGACGAGAGTAATAAATATCTGAACAAGATATGGGATATATTGAACTAAGATTTTCATTAATAGAATGGTCGGGAGGAGCGAGGTTGCAACAAAAGGTGACGGCAACGACTAAGACCGAGAAGGGATGCCCAAACAAAGAGGATGATAAAAGGGATAATTAAAAGAGGAAGAATAGGAATTAAATTTTGGATAGGTATGATATTTTTATTAAATTTGCAGTCGGATATGCAGAGCGTTGCAATCATTGCCGAAAGGGGGGATGATTGCGACGACTATGCATATTGACATATTCTTCTCAAAAATTTATATCTATCTATTCCATTTTGAAAACAAAAATTGCTTCTGTTCTTTTGCTAATGGCTATAGCCATCCCTGCGTTCGGACGTCTCAAGCCCGAGCAGCGCGCACATATAGCCGACAGTCTGCGCCGCGAATTGTCAAAAGTCACAACACCCGCCGACAGTTTGCCCATTCTCTATGACATTTATGATTTATCAAGCCGTGACGAGCAGAAAAAGATGGCTTGGCAGATACTTCATACCGGCCAACGGGCCGATGACCTGCCGGCAATAATGGATATGTTGCGTCAGCTTGGCAATTTCAATATAAAATCAGACACAACGATAAAGCGTCTTATAAGCATCAATGCAGCTCTCCCGGAGAATGAAGTACAGAAAGGAACCAATCTCTACCTCAATATAATGTTGGCAACCCACAATGTCCAGTATCTCTCGGAAGCGGAACGTCAGAAACTGTTGACTCAAGCTCTTGTGCGCAGAGAGACAAAAAAATCAGATCTTTTCTCCGATATCCAAGAGCTATATACCCTTGCTCTTTATCTCGGCGGGAGCTCCAAGGGAGGGATGTACAAAGATTATGTAGACCGACTCAACAAAGAGATAGAGCGTCTTCCCGCACAGAATCTTAGTGTCAGAAATCTCTTCTACACCTCCTCAGCCACTTATTATGCCAAGAACTTCGAGTATGAACGTTCGCTGGAGGCTGATCGCCAATTACTAAAGAATGTATCCAACCTTGAGAAGAGATATTCCGAGGGGGGGCGTAAATACCGTAATTTCGATATGGTACGCTATACGGCTTATCGCCGTATGCTCTGTAATTACAAGGCCTTGACACTAAAAGAGGTAGATTCCATAAATAATCTCGCGCTTGCCCTTGTGCGTATCAACCCTGATGTCAAAGCCGAACATGAGAGCAATCCCCGTGAACGTATCTATTGGCTTATGGCCCATAAGGAGTATGCGCAGGCCATTCCTTTGATCAAGACATTCCTGACATCACAAAATGACGACAATAATAACGATTACCGTCTCCAGTTGCTCAGAATGTTGAAAGAGGCAGCCACGGCTACCGGCGACGATGCCACGCTCCTCTTCGCCCTAAAGGAATACAACGACCAGCTCGAGGAATATTTCCGCCTCAATGCAGAGGGCATCTACCGCGAGCTTCAAGTACGCTATGATGTCAACGAGCTCAAAAGTAAAAATCATCAGCTCGATATCCAGACCCGCGACCTCCGGTTGGCTACGGAACGACAGATTATTCTGGTATCAGTAATCGGTGTATGTATCCTGCTACTTCTCGTGATTCTTATTCATCGTCGCTATACAAATATGCGTATAAGATGTCGTGACCTCGAGGAGCAACTGGAGGAGTTCAATGTAGACGGTAAAAGTCTGCGTGATATCCATAAGGATAAACTTCATTAATACCATTCTCTACAGATAGATATTGCATCGGGAGGGAGCCTTCAGAGGTTTCCTCCCGATTTTTTTCGTAGAAATAGGAAGCGGGAAAGTAATTTGTTGTAATTTTGCATTTTCAATTCAAGATATGGAACTCATCAAGCATGAATGCGGAGTGGCGATGATTCGCCTGCTGAAACCGCTTGAATATTATCAGAAGAAGTATGGCACAAGCCTCTACGGGCTTAACAAGCTCTATCTCATCATGGAGAAGGAGCATAACCGCGGACAGGAGGCAGCCGGAATAGGATGCGTACGTATGGATGTGGCGCCCGGAAATGAGTATATCTTCCGAGAACGCGCCGAGGGAGCGGACGCTATACAGAAAATCTTCGACACAGTACATCATCAGATTGACGATGCTCGCTCACAGGGAGCCGCCGAGCCTTTCGTAGGGGAAGTCTATATGGGACATCTGCGCTATAGCACAACGGGACGTTCGGGACTCAACTATGTGCACCCCTTCATGCGCCGCAACAATTGGAGCTCGCGCAATATGCTCCTCTGCGGCAATTTCAACATGACCAATGTGGACGAGATTTTCAATTCGATCACGGCCACCGGTCAGCATCCCCGCCTCTATGCCGACACTTTCATCTTGCTCGAACAGCTCGGCCATGCTCTTGACCGCGAGAATGAACGCCTTTACAAGATACACCGTGCACAGGGCCTGACAGGGCTTGCCTTATCTCACGCTATCGCCCGCGACCTCAATGTGGCCAATATGCTTCGCCGATGTTCGCCGGAATGGGATGGAGGATACGTGATCTGCGGCATAGTCGGTAACGGAGACATGTGGGCCATGAGAGACCCACACGGCATTCGCCCCGCTTTCTACTATGCAGATGATGAGATTGTGGTGCTGGCAAGCGAGAGGCCGGTGATACAGACTGCGTTCGACCTTGGAGTGGAGGATGTGAAAGAGCTTAAGCCCGGAGAAGCCCTTATTGTTGACAGGGATTCAAGCTGGCGTCTGGAACAGATTCTTCCGGAGGGGAAGAATGCCCGTTGCTCATTCGAACGTATCTACTTCTCCAGAGGTTCGGATGCGGATATCTATCGCGAGCGCAAGGAATTGGGCCGATTACTCGTGGAGCCGGTGCTGAAAGCAGTGGACAACGACATTGACCGTTCCGTACTCTCCTTCATCCCCAACACAGCAGAAGTGGCGTTCTACGGTATGGTGCAAGGTTTCGAGGAGTATCTTATCAAGGATAAGATTCGCGAGATAGAGAAGTTGGCACAGGCCGGGGAACTTACAGATGAGAAGGTGGAGAAGGTATTGCTTCGCCGTGTGCGCAGAGAGAAGGTAGCGATCAAGGATATCAAGCTCCGCACATTCATCGCCGAGGGTGCGAGTCGTGATGATCTCGCGGCCCATGTGTACGACATCACATACGGCAGCGTGAGACCGGATGACAATCTGGTGGTAATCGACGACAGCATAGTGCGCGGCACTACCCTTCGCCAATCTATTATCCGAATTCTCGATCGTCTGCATCCATCACGCCTTGTGATTGTGTCCAGTTCGCCGCAGGTGCGTTTCCCTGATTGTTATGGCATAGATATGTCGCGCATGGGAGAATTCATCGCTTTCAAAGCAGCCGTCTCTCTTCTCCGCAAGCGCGGTATGGAGAATGTGCTTGAGGAAGTGTACCGCAAATGCAAGGATCAGGAGAATCTTCCCAAAGAGGAGGTGCAGAACCATGTAAAAGATGTGTACGCTCCCTTCACGGATGAGGAAGTGGCGGCCGAGATTGCAGAGTTGCTCACCCCTCCGGGCACACGCGCCGAAGTCCGAATCGTATATCAATCGGTGGAGAGTATGCACAAGGCCATACCGGAGAATCCCGGCGACTGGTATTTCACGGGCAACTACCCCACCCCCGGCGGCAATCGTCTTGTCAACAAAGCCTTCATCAATTATTATGAAGGGAACTCTTCCAAGCGAGCAGATTGATTTTTTGAAGTGAGCCTTTACCTCTTCACAAAAGAGACAGACCGTTTCCAACTACATACTGAACAATAAAAACGGGATAACGATGCTGATGCATCGTTATCCCGTTTTTATTTCAACGATTTATTATCTCCAACCGGAACGTACCGGGGGATATTACTTGAGAATTGCAGAGCTTCCGCGTCCGCTTCCGGCAGAGGCTTCATCGCTGCGACTCACCTTCTTGCCATAGGGCAACGTATAGGTGAACGCAAGATTTACTATTCGTGAAAGATTGGGAGCCCAATCAACCCTGTCAACCGAATATCTTGACGAGTTGAACTTCGTATGGCTGAGATAATCGCGACGGAACCAGTTGTTGAATTGCACCTCTGTCTGGAAATCGCCCAATGCATAGGAGAATGACACGCCGTAGGAGCCTTTGTTATAAGAGACGTAACCGAAGTTCATTCCCCCGAGATATACGGATGGCGAATTATAGAAAAGCGCTACAGTCCAATTGGAACCCATGTATTGAGCCCTTGCATTGCCGGTAATGTAGTTGCGGTTCTGACCGTCCATTCCGCTCAGCATCATTCGTCCGGCACCACCCGAGGCGGTAAGGACAAGGGAGTTCTGCAGCAGACGAAGGGTGGCCGAAAGATAGCCGCTGAAGGAAGAATAGTTGCCGCTGTTCACCACCTGTCTTACCAATCCGTCCACTCCCGGGAGCGTATGGAACAGATATGCCTGGCGATGCTGATATCCGGAATATGAGAGTGAGCCGGAGAGGGAGAATTTGTTGGTCGGTATCCAGTTATATGAGAGTGACGCTGAATTGAAAATGGTGTTCCGGAGGTCGGGATTTCCTTGCAGCCACATAAGCTCGTTGCTCTGCACAAGAGCGTCATTGGCGGTGGAGGGATCAGGATGGTTATTTCCCCACCATCCCTCGAGTGTGACAGAGTTTTTATCGTTGATCCTGTATTGCAATTGAAGCCCCAAACGAGGATTCCACTCATTGAGCGTGGAGACGCCGTTGACACGACCCTCCACATTGGAAACACCCACACGGCTATAGAGGCTCAGTCCGAAATTCCAGTTCTTCATATATTCCAGGAAGAACATATTTTCATTCGAGACAAGCTTCTGCGTGCCGTCATAAGATCCGGAGTACTCCGTATGATAGAAGGAGGCATAGGAGTAAAGGACAGCCCGGATCATATTCTGACGCGGCAATACTTTGGTGTAATATAATTGCACACTCGGAGTATAGACCTTCTCCCGGTTGTTGTTGACAATAGGATCAAGGCCCGGCACTTTATAATCGGAATAGCGCTTTTGGGCATTATAAGAGAAACTCCAGTTGACCGACAACGAATTCTGTTTCGGGAAATTAAAAAAGTAGTAGCCATTGACAGAGGGACTGAGAGTCAGATTTGTCTCGGAGTATTCTGCATCCGTTTCAGCAAGTTCTGGAACTGAAAATTTCAAGGATGTACGGCGATCTCCTTTCGGCTGTGCAAAGCGTGTGAATGCGACACTGTGGTGGATATAAACATTCTCCTTCTGATAGACGAAACGGAACGTGGCGTCCTGGTTGTCCGATCTCTGCCTGTAGTGGTCGGTAGAGGTGGTACGTGTCACTTCATCGTAATGCCGCCCGAGAAAGTCAACATCCCGAAAAGTTTCCGACGTACTCTCGGGCTTACGGTTGAAGAAGAATCCTCCTCCGGAGGCAGTGGCATCAAACTGCCAGTTCTTATATACGAATCGTGAGAACAGCCCTCCTCCGACAAAATCGTCAGAAAGGAAATGACTGCTGAGCATCGCCTTGGTGTAACCGCCCCACTCATACTTCACCATTACGTAGTTGACCACATGGGCCGCTCCATTGAAGCGGGGGTCGGCAGGATGGTCAAGCACCTCCACCCTCAGCACATCTTCCGTTCGCATTCCTGAAAGCTGATCGGAGGAGGCAGGGACATAATCGATGAAGAAGGACACCTCCTGACCGGTGATGGTGGTGACTTTGGACGTGAGGGGATTGACATCAAGCTGCGGTATCTGCATTTTCAAAAGCAGATTGGTGGCGTTGAGCGAGTTGCGCTTCGTCTTCTTGTCGGGTATGTATTCAACGCCGTATTTCACCACGCGCTGTGTACGTCCCTGCACCACTATTTCCTCAAGCTCTATGCTTGGAAGTGTGTCGGCCCCTTCGATTACAGTTGTGGAGGAGCCGGCATCATCGGCAGGAGATAAGGCCACGGTGGAGGCTGACGCGGCGAGAGGAGTCATCGCCAGCGGGAAAAGAAATATTGGAGTAAAGAAATGTTTCATAAGCTATATGTATTAGAAGAATATCTAAAGCTTTGCGACCAAACTGGCACTGAAAACTTTATCAATATCTAAAATTTGATTCTCTTTCTACCCTTCTAACGACCTCACTATTTTTTTGTGACAACAAGATTAAAAAAAATCAGTAAATGCAAAAATTACCTTATGCAGGGGGATAAAAAACTCGCCCCGTGGATGGCACGGGGCGAGTCGGAGTATTTGGAAAGGGGGGATATCAAATCAGAGTGACGAGGAGATAGAGCACATGGGCCACAACTGCAGCGAAGATACCTCCGATGGTATGGGCGAGAATTGCTTTTGAGGTGAGATCGCGGTAGCCGAGGGAATCAAGCATAGCTGTGTGAGTGGAGAGATATCCGCTCCAGCACATTCCGATAGCTGTGAAGACAGCGATAGCGTTACCATCAACCCAACCCTGATCAATGAAGTTGGGCACAAGGCTCAAGGCCGCACCTACAGCACCGAGAGAGGTGATGGGGAACGCTACCAGATGAGGATCATCGAAACCGAAGAGCCATTCGAAGATAAATCCCACCTTCTGAGCTATCCACGGGAGAAACTCCACACCTTCGTAAGCGGCACCGGTGTATTCACCGTTTGCCGACGGACCAAATGTGAGAATCATCACAAGCGTGGAGATAATAAGCACACCGGGAATAATGGCGATACCTACATCGACACCACTTCTACCACCATCAAGGAGAGAATTGAGAATACGTACGAAGATGGATTTACCACTCTCATCCTGCTTATCCTCCATTTGCTGCTGCTCCTCTTCAGGCACTACATTCTCTGTGGCGAAGTGGGGATAGTTCTTAATTACGAAATACTGCATGATACGAGTGGAGCAGACGCAACCAAAGAAAGCTCCCACAAATCCGATAAGGGGTTGCCAAGTATATCCCTGTCCTACCATGAATACCATCACGAGCAGGCCCATACCGAAGGCTGTGCCGAAGTTGGTAAGGGAGATAAACTGGAATTTCTTAAAGTAAGAAGAGAAACGGCGGTCGTTGGCCAGAGAGATAATCGCGGGGTTATCGCTGAGGAAAGTCATGACCGCTCCGAGCGAAGCCACACCGGGAAGATTGAACAGAGGCTTCATAAGAGGACGGAGCAGACGCTCGAGAAGCTTCACCACACCGAACTCCACGAATATATGGCCCAAGGCTCCTGTGAGCACACAAATACCCATAAGATAGAACACTGTATTGAGAAGCAGATCGTGGGCGGTATGCATAAGGGTATTGAGCATATTCGCCATTCCCATTACCTGCCCGATAAGATAGAAGAGACCAAAAACAATCACGAGGCATATTATCCCGGACCATTTTGAAAGGATCGTATTCTTCTTCTTAGCGGCTATCTCCTTTGTGCCGGGAGTAGCCGATGGTTCGAAGGATTGTTCCATTATAAATAAATCAAGTTAGTTCTTATAAAAGTAAAAGTTGTTTTTTGAAAAAGACGTTTTATGAAATTCTTATAAATATATTGTGACATAGGAGACCTAATGCCATCAGCGACGGAGAGTGAAAGCGTTCATATGCCATGTGAGACCAACGCTAAAGAACACCGTCTTATCCTGCATCAGATCGGCAGTATTGGCGTTCTTTCCCCAGGAGTAATAGCATCCGGCATGGAGACGCAGATCCGTATTACGCTTTACGAGAGGATAATATTCCACCAAAGCTCCGGCCATAGACAATTCTGTGCCCGGGGCGACTGCAAGATCGGCATGTTTCTCGGCATGGTTGACATCGTAGGTGTATTTGCCATGAATATTCCAATGCACAGAGGGGCGATAAGAGAGGTCGGCCATCACGGAGCAATCCTTGAAGAAATAGGTTTGTCCGGAGGCGGCACGGTTCATAAGATCAAGCTGGAGGCTTACCTTCTCCATATCGAATTTATTTCCGAGAGCAATATAGGAGATATATTTTCCTTTGTCATACTCCACCATGTTGACCGACCAAATCGGAGAGAAACATCCGTGGCTACCGGTCCACATAAGGTTATAAGCGTACATATTACGCTGTTGCTTGGTATAGAAAGGGCTCTGAGTGGCCTGTAGCATTAGATGATCGGATGCCGACACCTGATAACCGACAGAGGCACCAAGATCATAGCAAGGGATATTGTTGACAAACACGGAAGCCCCGAAGAGATTGAAGGGAGCAAGATCATATTCATATCCTCCGATACCTACAATCTGCTTACCGGCACTAAAATTCCATCGGTCAAGCTTGTAATCAAGATAGAGCCAATCGGTATTATCGAAGAAAGCATTATCCGAGTGTGCCTTGTAGAGACGCTGGCGCCATGAATATGTCAATCCATCAACTATTTTTCCATCTATTCGGAAACCGAGGTATTTACCCTCGAAACCGGTATTGGATCCTACGGTATGTCCATCGGTATTGTCAAGCTGCCAGTCCACACGAGCGTAGACATCGATTTTGAGGATATCGGTCGTGGTGGCGTCCTTATCCTGGTCTTGTGCGAAAGCGGCTACAGGCAAAAGCATGGCAGCTGCCGCGCCAAAGATGAGATTTCTCATTTAACGATTATAAGGTATAGGTTAGTACGATAGCGCTATGCGCCGGATGTTAAAAAATCTTATCGAAGTTTCTCTATCAGCTCACCTCCCATACGAGAGTATGGAAGCTTTTAGGAAAGCTGATTCGGATTACGCGTCAAAATTACAAAAAAAATTTGTAGCGCCTCTTCATCCCGGAGCATATTTGAATTTTATAGCCGAAAATATTTATTACTCAGACTTACGGTTTTTAATATTTCTCGTGGGTTGTGGTCGTAAGACGCACCCAGCGGTCGATGGTACGATCGAATGCCGAGAAACTGACTCCGATTCTCTCTTCTTCTTCCGCAGCCGGCAGCTGAGCCTTTCCGAAAGCTTCCTCAGCCGAACCACGCAGATTGAATATAAGATGCAAAGATGTAGTGGTATAGAAAATAGAGAATTGGGAGACTGTGACCACTTCTATTACGCCGGGGCGTATCTGAAACGATTTTACTCCTCCACTAACAATATTAAAGATAATATAAAGAAGATCGCAATAGTGTGATTCCAGTTGGGAAAATTCATCATAGAGGAATTCTGAGAAGGCTCCCCTTATGAGCGATAGTAGAGAATCGGCATTGGAAAAGTCGATCGCTTCATTCAACTTCTTCTCGAATTCGGCCACATCTCCCTTCTTTATATTGGAATAAAGAGGTAGAGCCTCACGAGAGAGGGCCTCCCTCGTCATAGTGGACAATTCTTTCCACTTTTCCGGGAGAGAAGCTCGGGAAGCGAGGAGCTCGGGAATTTCACTGACAAGGGTAGAGAAAGAAACCGGAGTAAAATCTTTCATTGCGATATTCTTTAATAAATGTATTTAACGGGAAAGAAATACGGGCTCAAAAAGAGAGCCCGCGGCCCCGATTGGAAAAGAGGGAGACCGCGGGCACTTTATGCGATTGCCACCATGGCGGAAAATTATTATCCGCCGTGAAAGTGGAGATTAATCGTCGAGTTTATGAATCACAAGACCGGAGCGGAGCTTGGGCTCAAACCATGTGGTCTTGGGAGGCATGATGTTGCCGGTATCGGCAATATTAATGAGCTGATCCATAGTGACGGGATAGAGGGCGAGCGCCATCTTCATCTCACCGCTATCTACACGACGTTTGAGCTCACCGAGACCGCGGATACCACCTACGAAGTCGATACGTTTGTCGCTACGGAGGTCAGTGATACCGAGAATGTCACGAAGGATAAGATCGGAGCTTACAGTCACGTCAAGCACTCCGATGGGATCCTGATCATTGTATGTGCCGGGCTTGGCAGTGAGGGAGTACCATTTGCCATCGAGATAGAGAGCGAAATTGTGAAGAGCATTGGGCTGATAGATTTCCTCACCCTTCTCCTCAACCTCGAAGTTCTCGCGCACCTTATCAAGGAACTGTTCGGGAGTGAGACCGTTGAGATCGCGTACCACACGGTTGTAATCGATGATCTTGAGGTGAGAAGCGGGGAAAGCTACCGCGAGGAAGTAGTTGTATTCCTCGTCACCCTTATGGTCAGGATTGTTCTGAGCTTTCTCGTTGCCTACGAGAGCGGCAGCGGCGCTACGGTGGTGACCATCGGCGATATAGAGATTGGGGATTTTCTCAAATTCCTCAGTCACCTTGGCGATTGTGGCATCATCATCAATTACCCAAAGGGTATGACCGAAACCATCGGGCGCAACAAAGTCATACTCGGGAGCCTTTGCAGTGACATCACGGATAATCTGCTCAAGAGCCTCATTGTCGGGGAAAGCGAAGAATACGGGCTCAATGTTGGCATTGTTGACACGCACATGTTTCATGCGGTCTTCCTCTTTGTCGCGGCGAGTGAGCTCGTGCTTCTTGATACGACCTTCCATATAGTCGTTGACCCATGCGCCTACTACGAAACCATACTGAGTACGGCCGTCCATAGTCTGAGCATAGATATAGTACTGTTCCTTTTCGTCCTGTACGAGCCAACCTTCTTTCTGGAATTTTTTGAAGTTCTCCACAGCCTTGTCGTACACTTCGGGAGCATGCTCGTCGAAACCGACCTCAAAGTCGATCTCGGGCTTGATGATATGATAGAGAGATTTTTCGTTGCCCTCGGCCTCTTTGCGGGCCTCTTCGCTGTTGAGAACGTCATAAGGACGGGATACTACCTCTTCAACGAGTTCTTTCGGGGGGCGTACCCCCTTGAAGGGTTTTACTCTTGCCATGGTGTTTAGATTTGTTTGGTATTATGATGTTTTGAATTGGTTTTCGTAATGCAATGGCAAAATTAAACATTTATTCCATACGATGCAACGGGGAAAAGAAAAATTCCGATAATTTTTCATGAATTTTTCTTTTTCTCCTTTGCAGCAGCCCGCGCTCTGCGCTGACAACGTGAGCATACTCCATATACTATAGAGGAGCAATATGATGTGGAGAATCCGGGAAAGCGCATCTGCAGAAGGTTTTCTCCGGCTTCCGGCTCGTCCACTTCCTTAATGCGTCCGCACTCCATACATACAAGGTGGATATGATTCCGACCGGTCAATTCATAATATGACTGGTGCATGTCAAAAAGGAGGCGGCGTGTGATGCCGCATTGACAGAGGAGTTCAATGGTGCTGTAGACTGTAGCCCGGCTTACATGATACCCTTTGGAATCAAGACGAGTGTAGATATCCTCCACTTCAAAATGCGAACCGCATCCTGTCACTTCTTCAAGTATAGCCATGCGCTCCGGCGTTTTGCGGAGACGACGCGCTTTCAGGAAGCTGACGAAGCGCTGTGTGATATCATTGAGCTGTTGATTGCTTTCCACTGATGTGTTTCGTTTGGTATTCAAGAAGTCAGTCCGCCGGCCTTCACGAGGAGAGGAGAATAAAGGATAACAGAGATGCAAATTTAATGATTTAACGGGAGGCGACCAAATTCCCGAAGAATATTACCTATTTCATGGTATTCTTCTTTCATGGTATTCTTCCATTCAAAAAAAGGAGAGCCTAAGCCCTCCTTTGATTTCTTTTTCGTGAATTGTTAAAACAGCATCAGTCCGAAGCCTGAGGCAATGTCTTACGGCTCTACCTCAAAATCTTCTTTACCAACTCCACAAACGGGACATACCCAGGAATCGGGAATATCTTCGAATGCTGTTCCGGGAGCAATACCGCTATCGGGATCGCCTACCTCGGGATCATAAATCCAATCACAAACGGTGCATCTGTACTTTTTCATAGATCTTAAATATATTTGTTAAGAATTTCATTTTGCTTTTCAACAATATCGGAGAGCAAAAGGTTCAACGGATGAATAAAGACTTTTATAGGGAAAAGGAGAAATTGGAATTATTGGGGTATTTGAAGAAATTGGAATTAACGGAGGGATTGGGAGCAGGAATATTTTTCGGATTGTGAATTATTTACTAATTTTGCGACTGAAACCATCGGTGCACGCCTATTTTTTGAGCTCACCGGAATATTATTCCTCTGCTTAAGAACATCGGCCGCGGCATCTGCAACCTTAGACAAAACCATGACCTCAAGAACTTCCAAAGCATCAAAATATCTGGTTCCCCTCGCACATCTGGGAGCCCTTATTACCGTATCCAGCTGGGGCACATCATTTATCAGCTCCAAAGTATTAATGGAACAGGGAGGATTTACCCCCGTAGAGACTTACGTCTACCGTTTTGCACTCGCGTATCTGATTATGCTCTGCATGACATTCCGCAAGATACTTTCCAACAATTGGAAAGATGAACTCCAATTCCTGGTATGCGGCATGTGTGCCGGCTCAATCTATTTCATCACTGAGAATTATGCTCTCCAGCATACCACTACCGGCAATGTATCGTTGCTCTCCGCAATGTCGCCTATCTTCACCACCTTATTGATGGCGATAGTATTCAAACTCCGAATCAATTTAGGAGTGGCGCTCGGATCATTGATTGCCTTCACAGGAGTGGGATGTATTATTTTCAGTCACGGCGAGGGATTTGAGATAAAACCGGCCGGTGATATCCTGGCGCTATCCTCCGCTGTAAGCTGGGCTGTATATACAGTGGCTGTAAGACGTCTGATACCCAACTATACGAGTCTTTTCATCACTCGCAAACTCTTCTTCTACGGAGTACTGACGGCGATACCTCTGCTTCTTATCCAACATGAGCCTATGCATCTGCACCTTTTATTCGATATGAGTCAGCCGCATTTCTTGCTCAATCTCCTCTTCCTTGTCATAATGTGCTCAATCGTGGCTTATCTATTATGGAACGAAGCTATGAAAGTATTGGGAGCAGTGACGGCAAACAATTATATTTACATGCAGCCGTTAGTTACTATGATAGCGGCCTATTTCGTCTTCGGAGAACACGTATATATTCTCGGCTATATCGGCTGTGTTCTGATTATCGGAGGTCTTGTGATATCCGACAAAGTGAGCCTTGAATTCCCTCGTCTCCGCAACCGCAACAACAAGTAATCACGGGCCCTGGCTTGCCGGGGTCCGCTCCAAGACCCTACAAGTATGACTCAGACTGAGAATTATATCTCTAAAGCAATAGCCTGGGCGCGTGAAGCCGGCGATTTGCAGCTTGAATATTTCCGTCGCCACGGATTGCAGATACAGACCAAGCAGAATGCGAGCGATGTTGTCACCGCCGCTGACAAAGCATCCGAACGTCTCCTCACGGATCATATCCTTGAGTGTTGTCCCGGCCATTCCATTCTCTCGGAGGAATCGGGAAGTATGGGTGACACTGATTCGGAATGGAAATGGGTGATAGACCCTCTTGACGGCACTACCAATTTCAGTCAAGGTCTCCCCGTATTCTGTGTCTCCATCGCTCTACAAAGATATGGCGAGACGGTAGGAGCTATAGTGAATGCACCCTATCTCGGAGAGATTTTCCATGCAATAAAAGGGAAAGGAGCCTGGCTCAACGGAGCTCCTATCCATTGCGCGGAAGCCAAACCGTTGGAAGAATGCGTGATGGCTACCGGAGTACCTTATGACAAGGCTGATAATCCCGATAATAATCTTGAAAATATCCTCAATATAGCCCCGAGAGTGAGAGGAATCAGGCGCCTCGGATCGGCGGCACTCGACCTCTGCTATGTGGGAGCCGGATTCATTGATGCCTATTGGGAGCTCAACCTCAATCCGTGGGATGTGGAAGCAGGCCTCCTTATAGTGACCGAAGCCGGAGGAAAACAACATCGTCTTGCCGATAGACGCGGTGTCTCCGTAGCAGCCGGAAGCCCGGAGGGACTCAACCACCTTCTTGCGCTTCTAAAATAACACACAACGTCCACTCAAATAAATAAAGCCTTCATCCGCAGCGGATGAAGGCTTTTATGTAATACCTCTTATTAGCTTTTTAAATTATTTCTCCTATATTTTAATTTTGGAATAATACGATGGGCTTTGTGCCACCGACAGTAATCTTATATGGAGCCTCCTGCTCTTCCGCCTCCATTGTCTCAAACGCGACTCTCGGGGAGAAGAAAAGGATAATCTTCATATCTACTCCGGAACATTCGCCGTAACAGTTCTGCTCAGCCACATACACACCGGTAACCTCCGATCTGCGCATGATATTGAAAGCTCTTTCAGCATCCCCGAGGACAAGACGACCGATACGGAAACCGGCGGCATACACATCCACAAGCTCCAGACCGCACTCTACATTTCTGCGAAGGCAAAGTTCATCACCCGGAAGAAGAGAATGGAGCACACGCGCTGCCTGACGTGACTCACATCCGGAAGTCAGAGAAATAGTGAGGCTCTTGTCAGTCTTATGATGCTCGAGAAGATTGGAAACAGTCACCTTCATAGTCTCGAATATCTCATCACCGATAAGAGCGCGAGTGGCTGACTCGGCCGTAGATACCATTGTTGCAGAGGGAGTGGACTTTAGATTTTCAGCATGTTCCAAACGACTGTGCACAGGGTGAGATACAGCAGCCTTACGCATAGCATCGATACGGGATTCGTGAGTCTTACGAGACTTATCAGAATCACTTCTAAGGTTCTTTACAATTCCGAAGGCAGCTACCAGCAACACAACGGAAACCAAAAGGTAAATCAAGAGGTCAGACATAGCTTTGTGAATTTTTTAATCTTATAACAAGGTTCGGTCTATTTGGTTGCGGCAAAACACATTGATTTGCAAAATATTTTTCAATTTATTAATTTTGCACTCGCCTGCGTTATGGAGGACTACAAGCAACAGTTTTTCCGCTTTCATATCAAGGCACTGATAAACCAACGAATTAACCACCCTTCACTTCATGAACACCATGTATTCGTACGATGATAGGCTTGTGCCCGGACATAAAAGCATCTCGGATATATTCAATGCGGATTGCTTCCTCATCAGGGACGTGACAGCAGAGATGCTGGCTACATTCAGCGACCCCGTGAAGTTTTCCGCATCAACATCTATTTTCGTGAAGCGCGGAGAGTGCAAGGCGGATATAAGTCTGGTGAACTACGATATAAAAGGGCCGGCATTGGTGAATATACGACAAAGCCATATCCTGCAACCGCAATTCATAAGTAAGGATTTTGAAGCAATCTGCATTGTAATGTCGAAGAAACTCACCGACGCCCTATTCGTATGTGCCAACGATATGCCGGCATTCAATATAGCCACATGTCGTCCGGTAGTGCCACTTGATCCCAAAACCGTGCCGGCATTTGAAAAGCTGTATGATAAGATCGAAGAAGTAATTTCGGATTCTGACAATATTCATCAGTTCAACGCTCTTGTCTTCGCCATGATGCAGTTCTTCTATCAGACAGGATGGAAGATATACGATTATTTCCTTCAGGAATTGCCAACCACACACGGACGTCTGTCTGACCGTTTCATGACACTCGTGAAACAGAATTTCAAGTACGAACGTTTTCTGGATTTCTATGCCGAACAACTGGAGATAACTCCCAAGCATCTCTCACGGACAATAAAGACCCAAACAGGCGTTTCGGCCGTAGAATGGATAGAGCGATTCGTAATTCTCGAAGCGAAAGTGCTTCTCAAATCATCGAATCTGAATATTCAGCAGATAGCCGACGAACTTAATTTCCCATCCCAAAGTTTCTTCGGGAAATATTTTAAGAAAAAGACAGGGCTTTCTCCCAAGGAATTCAGAAACAAATAAAAAGATATAAGCAATGAGCAATCCTAATGAAGATTATTTCGCAACCAGGCGTACCATACGCCGTTATGCCGACCGACCGGTGAGCGATGAACTTCTGGAAAATATCCTCGAGCGCGCCATGCGAGCACCGACATGCGGGAACATGCAGTTGTATTCAGTCGTAGTAAACCGTGATCCGGAGATGAAAAAACTTATTGCTCCAACTCATTTCAACCAGCCTACCGTGGCGGGATGTTCGGCGTTGCTGACTATATGCGCCGATTTCAACCGCTTCACACGTTGGTGTAAGCTCAGCGATGCTGATCCGGGGTTTGACAATCCCCTCTCTTTCCTTAATGCCGCAACCGATGCCATTATATATGCCCAGCAGATTGTAACGATTGCCGAAATGGAAGGCCTCGGCACCTGCTGGCTCGGGACAGTGCTCTACAATGCCGACAAAATTGCCGAGATTCTCGAGCTCCCCGACCTTACTATACCGGTGGCATGTCTGACAGTAGGTTGGCCTGCAGAGGAGCCTCCCCTTGTGGAGCGTCTTCCGCTGAAAGCAGTGATGCACAAAGAGAAATATCGCAAAGATTCCGATGAGGAAATAATAGAGCTCTTCAAGGCTAAGGATGACTTCCCCGACAATGCGAAATATATAGCAGAGAGCGGAAAGAAAACTTTGGCACAGGTGTTCTGCGATTGTCGCTATCCTCGCTCCTTGAATGAGGATTTCTCCCGTTCCTTCGCAGAGACACTGCGTAAAAAAGGATTTCTGAAATAAAACGAATCACCATCCAGAACAACAATAAAACTTTTACCCTCAACCAATTATGAGCAATTCCACTCAAACGCTTGAACGGCCTACGTATACATACGATGAGGCTTACAAGGCTACGCTCGAATACTTCAAAGGCGACGAGCTCGCTGCCCGAGTATGGACTTCCAAATATGCTCTCAAGGATTCTTTCGGGAATCTTTATGAGAGGACTCCTGATGATATGCACCATCGTCTCGCCGGCGAGTTGGCACGCATCGAGGCCAAATATCCCAACCCCATGACCGAAGCCGAGATTTTCGAGCTTCTTAGTGGTTTCAGGTATATTGTGCCTCAAGGTAGTCCTATGGCCGGTATCGGCAATCCTTTCCAGGTGGGATCGCTCTCAAATTGCTTTGTGATCGGACTTGACGGCAAACCGGACTCCTACGGCGGCATCATCAAGATCGATGAAGAACAGGTGCAACTTATGAAACGTCGTGGCGGCGTAGGTCACGATCTCAGCCATATCCGTCCGAAAGGGAGCCCCGTGAAGAATTCGGCGCTTACTTCTACAGGTCTTGTGCCCTTCATGGAGCGTTATAGCAATTCCACCCGCGAAGTGGCCCAGGACGGACGTCGCGGCGCTCTTATGCTTTCCGTCAGCATAAAGCATCCCGATTCGGAAAGCTTCATCGATGCGAAGATGACTGAAGGGAAGGTGACAGGAGCAAACGTATCTGTACGAATCGATGATGCCTTTATGCAGGCTGCCAAGACCGGAGGAATGTATCGTCAGGCGTATCCTGTAGATAGCGCGACACCCATTGTAGAGAAGGATATCGAGGCCGCTGCTCTATGGAATAAAATAGTACACAACGCTTGGAAGAGTGCCGAACCCGGTATTCTGTTCTGGGATACAATCACTCGGGAGAGCGTACCCGACTGTTATGCGGACCTCGGATTCCAGACCATCTCCACCAACCCCTGTGGCGAAATTCCCCTCTGTCCTTACGACAGTTGCCGTCTTGTAGCTATCAATCTTTACAGCTATGTGAAGAATCCTTTCACTCCGCAGGCGGAGTTTGACTTCGAACTTTTCCGCACACACATGGGTAAAGCCCAGCGCATCATGGATGACATCATCGATCTGGAAATGGAGAAGATCGAGGCCATCATAAGTAAAATCGCGAGTGATCCCGAGACTTCCGAGGTGAAAAATACAGAACTCAATCTTTGGAATAAGATTAGAGAGAAGACACTTCGCGGGCGTCGCACAGGCTGCGGCACTACAGCTGAAGGAGATATGCTCGCGGCCCTCGGGCTTCGCTACGGAACACCGGAGGCTACGGAGTTTTCCTCCCGCGTACATCGCGAATTGGCACTGGCATATTACAGCGCATCAGTAGATATGGCTACTGAGCGAGGTGCGTTTGAGGTATATGACGCCGAGCGCGAGAAGAATAATCCCTATATCCGACGCCTTCGTGAAGCCGACCCGGATCTATATGAGCGCATGGTGAAGCACGGGCGCCGCAATATCGCCTGTCTGACCATCGCGCCTACCGGCACCACATCCATAATGACACAGACTTCATCAGGCATAGAGCCAGTATTCATGCCCGTCTACAAACGTCGCCGCAAGGTCAACCCCAACGACCCCGAAGCCTCAATCGATTTTATCGACGATGTAGGGGATGCTTTCGAGGAGTATATCGTATATCATCATAAATTCGTAGAATGGATGCGTGTCAACGGGATTGAAGTGCGAAAGAATATGAGTACAGAGGAATTGGAAGATCTCGTGGCCCGCTCCCCCTACTACAAGGCTACTGCCAACGATGTGGATTGGTTGGAGAAGGTGAAGATGCAGGGTGCCGTCCAGAAATGGGTGGACCATTCCATATCGGTGACTATCAATCTTCCTGCAGATGTGAGCGAAGAGCTGGTGGGCCGTCTCTATATGGAAGCTTGGGAGTCGGGATGCAAGGGATGTACCATCTATAGAGATGGATCACGCAATAATGTGCTCGAGGCTGTGAAGAAGAGTGAAAACAAAGAAAAAGGACTCATCAAAAGTCCGGAGCATGTGATCAAGCGCCCCATAGAGCTCGAGGCGGATGTGGTGAGATTCCAGAATAATAAGGAGAAATGGATTGCGTTTGTAGGGCTCGTGGATGGAAAACCTTATGAAATTTTTACAGGTCTTGCCGATGACGAGGATGGTATCTTCTGTCCGAAAAGCGTAAGTCATGGAAAGATTATCAAGGCCGTGGACGACAAAGGGCGCAAGCGCTATGACTTCCAGTTTATCAATAAGCGCGGCTATAAGACCACAATCGAAGGGCTCAGTGACAAGTTCAATCCCGAGTTTTGGAATTATGCCAAGCTTATCAGCGGTGTCTTACGTTATGGTATGCCCATTGATCAAGTGTTGAAACTTGTAGGTGGTCTCGAACTTGATTCCACAAGCATCAACACATGGAAGAACGGTGTGGAACGCGCACTGAAGAAATACATACCCAATGGCACCAATGCCAAGGGCCAAAAGTGTCCGCACTGTGGGGCCGAGACCCTCATCTATCAGGAAGGGTGTCTGATCTGTACAACCTGCGGCACATCCAAGTGCGGATAACATTATTCTCACGAACATATCGGCCGCTGAATTTGTTTTAACTAAATAAAGCTCTATACATGAAGATCTCGTTCAATATATCCTATCACACTCGCTGGGGAGAATCGCTTTCGGTATATGGCGATCACCCTCTTCTCGGCGACTCCGATCCGGCCAAGGCGCCGGAGATGAATATGACTGCTCCGGGGAAATGGTCACTTTCAGTAGACCTTCCGGATTCCGTAAAGCATCTGCGTTACCGCTTTGTGGTAAAGGCCGACCATACGCCTTGGAGGTTTGAATGGGGCGAACACCATACTCTCGACCTCTCTGCTTCCGGACTGAAAAGCATCGACGTGTTTGACCTCTGGAGCGAAATGCCCGGTGACAAACCATATTATTCATCCGCATTCGTGGATGGTATGCTTCACCGCAGTCATCGCGATCAGCCACTACGTCTATACCCCGGACAGCTGAATATTCGGGTTTTTGCCCCGATGGTGCAACCCGATGAGGTGGTTGCCATAGCAGGAGAAGGGGAAGCTTTAGGAAATTGGGATCCCCGTCAGGCTATCCGCATGAACGATGCGCGTTTCCCCTTATGGGAAGCAAATATTCCTTGTGGCTCTCTCAAGACTCCTTTCCAGTACAAATTCGTGATTCTCGATGCCGAGACTCTCGAGCCCAAAGTATGGGAAGCTCGTGACAACCGAGAATGCGGACTGAAAGCCGACAAAGAAGGAGAAGCGGTAGTGCTCGACGCCCTCACATTCGCCAATCCCCGCACGGATTGGAAAGGGGCCGGCACAGCCATACCCGTCTTTGCTTTGCGTAGTGAAGAAGATTTCGGCGTGGGCGACTTCGCCGATCTCAAGGAGATGGTGGACTGGTGTGTGACTACCGGACAGAAAGTTCTTCAGACTCTCCCCGTCAACGACACGACAAAGACACATACCTGGGTAGATTCCTACCCTTATAGTGCAAACTCCACTTTCGCGTTGCATCCCATGTTCCTTCGTCTTGAGCAGGTGGGACGTCTGCGCGATAAGAACCGCCGTGAATATTTCAAGCGGCTCGGGCAGGAATTGAATGCTCTTCCGGAGATAGATTATGAACGAGTGACGCAAGGTAAATTCGAGTATCTTCGTGAAATCTATTCAGAGACCGGCGAAGCGACCGTTAATACGGATGACTACCGACAATTCGTAGAGCGTAACGAATATTGGTTGCGACCCTACGCAGTATGGTGTGCCTTACGCGACGAGCATCATACCTCCGACCATACCCTTTGGGGGGATATGGCCATTTATGATGAAGATAAGGTAAAGACATATATGGAGTATCATCCTGTGGAAACCGGACTTCATTACTTCATTCAATATCATCTTGACCGCCAGCTTCGGGAAGTACGCGATTACGCACATCAGCATGGAGTAGTACTCAAGGGAGATATTCCTATCGGTATCGGACGCGACAGTGTGGACGCCTGGCGCGATCCACGCCTCTTCAATATGGATTGTCAGGCCGGCGCTCCTCCCGACGCATTCTCCACACTGGGACAGAATTGGGGATTCCCCACCTATAACTGGGACGAGATGGCCCACGATGGATTTGCATGGTGGAAAGCTCGTTTCCGTAAAATGGCGGAGTATTTCGATGCATATCGTATCGATCATATTCTCGGATTCTTCCGAATCTGGCAGATTCCCATCGATGCACGCCACGGACTGCTCGGATATTTCAACCCGGCTCTCCCCTTCTCCGCCGATGAGCTGAGAAATAGTTTCGGATTTTGGATTAATCCGGATGTGATGACACGTCCATACATCTTCGACTGGATGCTCGGTGACTTCTTCGGAGAGCGTACTGAGGAAGTGAAACGCGACTTTCTCACACCGCTCGGAGGCGGAAGATGGGAACTCCGCGATTTCATCAATACACAGGCTAAAGTGGAGAAATATTTCGCCCAAAAGGAAGATACAGAGGCCAACCGTAATCTCCGCGACACATTCTTCGGACTCATTGATGACGTTCTCTTCATAGAAGATCCCTATCACCGTGGCCATTATCATCCCCGTATAGCGGGACAATTCACGTATCAGTACCGTGCACTTGACGACAGTCAGAAACAGGCATTCGACCGTCTGTATGTAGACTTCTTCTACCATCGCCACAACGACTTCTGGTATGGAAAAGCTATGTGGAAACTTCCACCCCTCATCGACAGCACCAAGATGCTATGTTGCGCCGAGGATTTGGGTATGATTCCTGATTGCGTGCCCCACGTGATGCACAATCTCGAGATTCTCAGTCTGGAAATACAACGTATGCCAAAGGACCCTGCTTCGGAATTCGGCAATACATGGAGCTATCCTTACTATAGCGTCTGCACTACATCCACCCATGATATGGGGGGCATACGTGCCTGGTGGGAAGAAGACCACGGTCTGGCACAGCGTTTCTATAATAATGTGCTCGGTGAGCACGGGGATGCTCCTCACTTCGCCGAACCATGGATTTGCAATCGTATCGTGGAGCTTCATCTTGCTTCACCTTCCATGCTCTGCATACTTCCGCTTCAGGACTGGCTAAGCATGGATCCTACGCTACGCCGTAAAAATCCGGCTGAGGAACAAATCAACAATCCTGCCAATCCTCACCATTATTGGCGCTACCGAATGCACATAACACTCCGCACCCTCAATGACTCCGACGACTTCAATGCTTGTCTGCGTCAACTCATAAGAGGGAGCCACAGATAAATAATCCCCATACGTGTATATGGAAAACGATTATATCGAAAATATTGAAAATCTTCATCGAAGCCAGTTGCTACGGGTGACAGCCGTAGCAGCTGAGTTTTGTGCTCTCCTGGAGACAGCTCGCGAGATGGAGAAAACAGAATTCGTGGAGCGCATTACCCGAGTGCTCCCGAAATTATATCTCGAATTTACTGACCCCGACACATCAGAACTGGAGAATCCCGCCGGTTTCGATGAGGGAGTGTTGCCGGAATATGTAGACGAAGATTTCTACGATGCTGTCAGAAGAAACGTAGAGAGTCTTTTAGGCCCCGACGATACTTTCCTCGAGACATTCGAAGAGGACATGAAATACAGCGACACTCCCATCGCCGCCTCTGTGGCCGAAGGTCTTGCCGACATTTTCCAACCTCTGTACAACTTCATCTCCGTAGTGAAGGAATCAGAGGGGGAATCAATCTTCGAAGCATACTCGGAATGCAGGGAGAATTTCGATGCATACTGGAGCCAGACTCTCTGCAATGTGATGAGGCCCCTGAATAATATAAAATACAATTCATCAAACCTTTAACCGCACTAATATACCGATGATCAACCGACTTCTAAAAAATCTCGACGCTTCAACTTGCAACTTCCTGGCTGTCAAAACCATCTGCCTCGAACTTGAAGCCACAGGTTTCACACCTCTCCGACAGGAGGACGCCTGGGATATACTTCCCGGCGGTAAACATTATGTCGTAAGGAACGACAGTGCCGTATTCGCTTTTGTCGTAGGAAGCGGACACCCCGCCGACCACGGTTTCAGAATAATTTCCGCACATAGTGATTCTCCTTGCTTTAAAATCAAACCGAATGCCGAAATCTATGGTGACGGAGGTGTAGTAAGTCTTAACGTTGAGAAATACGGCGGTGTGATTCTATATACATGGTTTGATCGTCCGCTATCAATTTCCGGCAGGGTGATGACAGCCGGCAAAAATGCCCTTCATCCCGAGACGCATCTCGTGGATCTCCGTCGCCCTGTGGCTACAATTCCTCATCTTGCCATCCACTTCAACCGTGGAGTCAACGAAGGGAACCCACTGTCAGTGCAGAAGGATATGAAACCCGTCATGGGTTATTATTCAGCCGATGAGATCGCCGATTTCAAATCCAAAGGAGGCCTCGTCAAGGTGCTCGTGGCCGCAGAACTCGGTATCAAGCCGGAGGATATACTCGATTATGAGCTTTGTCTCTATCCTGCGGAACCGGCTTCTCTTACCGGAGCCGACGGGCAATATTTCCAATCAGCCCGCATCGACGACCTCTCCATGGCCTTCGGAGCCATAGAGGCTCTTACCGCCGAAAGCTCACATCCCTGTGAAGCTACACGAATCGCGGCTATCTTCGATAATGAAGAGACAGGCTCCGGCACAAAGCAGGGAGCACATTCCCCCGTATTGCGCAATATCATGGAGCGTATCTCCCTCCGGCTTGGCGGCAAAGAGAATGTTCTTGAGAACTTCCATCGCGCCGTGGCCCACACATTCATGATATCAGCAGATGACGCACACGCATGGCATCCTAACTATAACGAGAAATACGACCCCACCAACCATCCCGTTATCGGAGGAGGTCCGGTAGTAAAAATCAACGCCAATTGCAAATACATGACCGACGCACACGGAGCAGCCGTATTCCGTTCACTTTGCAATGAAGCGGGGGTAAAATGCCAGTATTTCGTGAATCATGCCGATGTGGCCGGAGGAAGTACCCTCGGAAATATCCTCACTTCGCAACTTGACATAGCCGGTGTGGACATGGGCAACGCCATCTGGGCCATGCATTCCGCCAGAGAGACAGCCGGGGTTTCCGACCATCTGGATGCCGTAAAACTCTTCCGTCAATTCTTCAAATAAACGACGGAATTTGCAAAGGAGCGAGAAAATGCGTATCTTTGCACGCAATTTTGCACTACATGCTCGAAAGATGCCGTTAAACAAATGTTTTCCAGCCTCCGACGGTACCCCTCACTCCCGAAAAGAATAATAAAAAAACTAAACATATCATCTTAAAGAAATGAATGTAGCTTACGAAAAACTCGACAATGTGCGCGGCAAGCTCACAGTGACTATCGAGGAGAAAGACTACGCCGAGAAAGTACAGGCAGAACTTAAGAAAATCCGTAAAAGCCAGGCAGTTCCCGGTTTCCGTCCCGGTAAGGCTCCCGCTTCCATGATCGAGAAGAAATATGGAGAGCCTGTGAAATACGATATCGTGAACCGTGAGATCGGCGATGCCCTCTTCAACTATATCCGTGAGAACAATCTCCACGTGCTCGGCAACCCCGTGCCCGCAGCAACCAACACATTTGATCTCAGCGCCAAGGATTACAACCTGGAATTCACTCTTGGTCTGGCTCCCGAGATCGATACTCACGTAAACAAAGATCTCCACGTACCCTACTACAATATCGAGGTATCCGAGGAGATGATCGATACTCAGGACAAGAACTTCCGTCGCCGTATGGGTAAGCAGGAAGCCGGCGAAGAAGCTGATGAGACCGCCCTCGTGAAGGGAGTCATCACCGAGCTTGATGAGAACGGCCAGCCCAAGGCAGAGGGTGTTGTGGTAGAGAACGGCATCGTATCTCCCCAGCACTTCCGCAATGAGGAGCAGCGTAAGCTCTTCGCCGGCTGCCATGTAGGCGACACAGTAAAATTCAACCCTGCCGCCACTTGCGACGCCAACCCCACAGAGATGTCCTCCATGCTCAACATCGACAAAGAGGATGTGGAGAACCATAAGGGCGACTTCAACTTCGAAGTGAAAGAAATCATCGTTCTCAAGCCCGCTGAGCTCGGCGAAGAGTTCTATAAGGCAGTATTCGGTCCGGAGACTGAAATCAAAACTGAGGAAGAATACCGTCAGGCACTCCGCAACATGATTGCCAACGCCCTCACCAGCGACAGCAACTACCGCTTTACTATCGATGCCCGTGAGGCTATCCAGAATGCAGTGGGCAGCCTTGAGCTTCCCGATGACATTCTCAAGGATTTCCTCCGCGCTCAGAATGAGGCTCTCAACGAAGAGAACATCGATGCGGAGTATGCAGCAGCCCGCAAGGGTCTTGAGTGGGAGCTCGTACGCGACGCTATCGCAGCTCAGCTTGACGTGAAAGTAGAGCAGGAGGATGTGCTCAACACAGCCCGCATGATGGCACGTCAGCAGTTTGCACAGTACGGCATCAACAATATCGGTGATGATGTTGTTGATAAATATGCCCACGATATCCTCAAGGACAAGAAAGCAGCCGAAAGCATCTACGGTCAGACTCGCGACATGAAACTCTACGCCGCTATCAAGGAGGCAGTGACATGCGATGAGAAGACTGTAAATGTAGAGGAGTTCAATAAACTCTTCACTCCCGCCGAGCTCGGCGAGAACGCGGCTGAAGAAGCTGCCGAGATGGCTCACGAGTAATCTCGTAAGTTTAGCCCCGGCAGATTAGCCAACGATATACGGTCCGGGGGGATCCCTAATGTGGGTTCCCTCCGGATATTATGTTTTTGGCATAGTATTTGTGAGTTAAACTTTCAACCAAACGGTCCTACTTCGTCCCGGCGGCGGAGAGCGGCCATAAAAAGCAAGCAAATGCAGAACGATTTCAGAAAATTCGCGCTCAGCCAGCCCGGAGTATCAGCCTCCGTGTTCGACTCCTACACACGCGCAGTAGACAATGACCGCACAGCAGCCGCGGCCTTCAACCCCACAGCGGATTATCTTAACCCCTATATCCTCGAGGAGCGTCAGCTCAATGTGACCCAGATGGATGTATTCTCACGTCTTATGATGGACCGCATCATCTTCCTCGGCACTCAGGTGAGCGATGCGTCTGCCAATATCATTCAGGCCCAGCTCCTCTATCTCGATTCCGTAGATCCCGAGAAGGATATCTCCATTTATGTCAATTCTCCCGGTGGCTCCGTATATGCCGGTCTGGGAATCTATGACACAATGCAGTATATCAACTCCGATGTGAGCACAATCTGTACAGGCATGGCCGCCTCTATGGCAGCGGTGCTTCTCGTAGCCGGCGAAAAGGGCAAGCGTTACGCACTCCCCCACTCCCGAGTGATGATTCATCAGCCTATGGGCGGTATCCAGGGTCAGGCCAGCGACATAGAGATTACGGCCCGAGAGATACTCAAGCTGAAGGATGAGCTCTACCGTATTATCTCCAGCCATTCCGGTCAGCCTTTTGAAAAAGTGGAAGCAGATTCCGACCGCGACTACTGGATGACAGCTGCCGAGGCACGCGACTATGGCATGATCGACAAAGTGTTGGTCAACCCCAAGAAAGAGGATAAGTGATAATTCATGGCTAATCAGAAATCAAATCCAAAGAGATGCATGATGTGCGGGGCGTTTGAATCGCCCTCCACTCCCGTAATCGATATAGTGGAGGGATTGACACTCTGTACTGATTGCATCGCTTATATCGATAACGCACGCGACACCCAACTTTCCAAGAAGAAGCGCACGAGCGCCAAGAAAGGGAAATCCGGAAGTGTGCCCAAACCTAAAGAGATAAAGGCCTTCCTCGATGAATATATCATCGGTCAGGATGAAGCCAAGAAATATCTCTCCGTAGCTGTCTACAATCATTACAAACGTATTGCCCAGATGGACGGTAAGCTTCCTCAGGACGATGACGAAGATGTAGATATCGAGAAAAGCAATATTATTCTCGTAGGCCCTACCGGCACCGGCAAAACCCTCTTGGCCAAGACCATCGCACGCCTGCTCGATGTACCTTTCACTATAGTAGACGCGACTGTGCTGACAGAAGCGGGCTACGTGGGCGAAGATATCGAATCGCTCCTCACACGTCTGCTTCAGGCATGTGATTATGATGTGGAACGCGCACAGCGTGGTATCGTCTTTATCGATGAAATCGATAAGATCGCTCGTAAGAGCGACAATCCTTCCATCACACGCGATGTGAGTGGCGAAGGTGTACAGCAAGGTCTGCTGAAACTTCTTGAGGGCAGCACGGTGCTCGTGCCCCCCAACGGAGGCCGTAAGCATCCGGAGCAGAAGATGATACCTGTGGATACGAAGAATATCCTATTCATCTGTGGAGGCGCCTTCGATGGCATAGAACGTAAGATAGCATCGCGTCTCAATACTCATGTAGTAGGATACGGTCATGACGAGAAAGACCGTAAGCGTCAACGTGAGAACCTTATGCGCTATGTAATGCCGCAGGACCTCAAATCATTCGGCTTGATTCCTGAGATTATCGGACGCCTGCCGGTGCTCACCGCGCTCGAACCTCTCGACAAGGCAGCCTTGCGACGTATTCTCACAGAGCCCAAGAACGCCATCACACGTCAATATGAGAAGATGTTCCGTATAGACGGAGTGAAACTCGTATTCACTGACGATGCTCTTGATCTTATCGTTGACAAGGCAGTGGAGTATAAGCTCGGAGCCCGAGGATTGCGTTCTATAGTGGAGACTATTATGGTCGATGCAATGTATGAGGTGCCCTCCGAACCGGTGGATACATTCACCGTGGATGCGGCCTATGTAGCTGAAAAACTACAGAAAGCTCATTTCGAAAAGACAAAGATAGGAGACTGATACATAAAGGGAACTATGATTTCCCCGACATATTCTGTAAAAAAATATGACATCGGATTTTGTCGGATGTCATAATTTTTTTAATTTTGTATGTAGCTTTCCGCAAAGGAAGGCAATCGGACTCTCATCTACGCCATATATCGGAAGCCCGTTCCCATGGAAAGAGCAGCCGACGGCGCAACCTCATAAAACCTACTTCATGGCAGATGTTCAGGAAATAAAGAAAGCATTAAAGCACCATTTCGGATTCGATACCTTCAAGGGGAATCAGCTTGAGATAATCAAGAGTCTCCTTGATGGTCACGACGTATTCGTACTCATGCCCACGGGAGGCGGAAAATCACTTTGCTATCAGCTTCCGGCTCTTATGAGCGAAGGCACAGCGATCGTGATATCGCCACTCATAGCACTGATGAAAAATCAAGTGGATTCGATACGTCATTACAGCGAAGACGATGGGGTTGCCCATTTCCTGAATTCCTCGCTCAACAAGGCCGCCATAGATAAGGTAAAGAGTGATGTGCTCAGTGGCAGGACCAAGCTACTCTATGTAGCTCCCGAATCTCTCACAAAAGAGGATAATATAAATTTCCTGCGTGGTGTGAATATCTCCTTCTATGCTGTGGATGAGGCTCACTGTATCTCCGAATGGGGACATGATTTCCGGCCGGAGTACCGACGTATTCGTCCTATCATCAATGAGATAGGCGCGCGTCCGGTGATAGCGTTGACAGCCACGGCCACTCCAAAGGTGCAGCATGATATCCGGAAGAATCTGGGAATGAGTCGCGATACAGTGTTCCGTTCCTCCTTCAACCGTACGAATCTATTCTATGAGGTTCGACCAAAGACCAAGGATGTGGACCGCGACATTATCCGATTCATCAAGCAGAATCCCGGGAAATCCGGTATCATATATTGTCTTTCCCGCAAGAGAGTGGAGGAATTGGCCGAGACTCTCAAAGTGAATGATATCTGTTGTCTCCCCTACCACGCCGGTATGGATAGCGCCACACGTTCTGCCAATCAGGATGCTTTCCTAATGGAGAAGGTAGACGTAATCGTAGCCACGATTGCCTTTGGCATGGGTATCGACAAGCCCGATGTGCGCTATGTAATCCATTATGATATACCCAAGAGTCTGGAGGGATATTATCAGGAGACAGGACGAGCAGGGCGCGATGGAGGCGAGGGCCACTGCATCACATTCTATACTCAGAAAGATCTACAGAAACTCGATAAACTTATGCAAAGCAAGACTGCCACGGAGCAGGAGATAGGGCGCCAGCTTCTGGCTGAGACCGCTTCTTACGCGGAGTCGTCGCTTTGCCGAAGAAAAATACTACTACATTATTTTGGAGAGCAGTATGACCGTGACAATTGCGGCTGCTGTGACAATTGTCTAAACCCCAAAAAACAAGTGGAAGCAAAAGATGAATTGTGTGCCGTCATTGAGACGGTGGATGCTCTAAAAGAGAAATTCAAACCGGAATACATCGTAAACATACTCATTGGCCGTGCCACTGACGAAGTGCGCAAGTATGGTCATGACCAACTCGATGTATTCGGCTGTCTGCCCGGAGCCGACGAGCGAATGTTGCTCACGGTGATACGTCAGGCGGCCATAGCCGGCTATCTGTCTAAAGAGGTGGAGAACTACGGAACTGTCCGCCTCACACCCAAGGGTAAGAAATATCTGAAGAATCCCGTAAGCTTCAAGATTGTGGAAGATACGGAGTTCTCAGAAGCCGAAGCTGAGGCTCAGATGAGAGGAGGCGCCGCATGTGTGGCCGACCCCGAACTCTTCGCCATTCTTGTAGACCTCCGCAAGAAGATGGCCAAAAAGCTGAATCTTCCTCCTTTCGTACTATTCCAGGAGCCTTCACTCGAAGCTATGGCCACTACTTATCCCATTACAATCGAGGAACTCGCCAATGTTCCCGGTGTCGGTATGGGTAAGGCCACACGCTATGGCAAGGAGTTTGCCGAAGTCATCAAGAAGCATGTGGAGGAGAACGAGATAGAACGCCCGATGGATATCCGGGTACGCTCGGTAGGCACTAAGTCTAAACTAAAGATCGGGATCATCCAGGCAATCGACAGAAAGATGGACCTTGTGGAGCTTACCGAGAACAAGGGACTCGAATTCAACGAACTTCTCGACGAACTGGAATCAATCGTATATTCCGGCACCAAGATCAATATCAATTACTTCCTTGAGGAGATCATGGACGAAGAGAGCGAGCAGGATATCATGGACTTTTTCCGCGAGAGCGAGGAAGATGATATCGAGGCCGCCATTCAGGAATTCGGCGATGAATTCGATGAGGAGAAAATTCGCCTCGTGAGAATAAAATTCATCTCCGAGATGGGCAACTGATATCAAAACACTATGACCTCAACTCATTTTTAAAGAGGAAGATTATAATTTTTCAAAAGCTCCGGCGTTATCTCCAAAGACGCCGGAGCTTTTTTCATTCCCTTTCCGGCAGGCTACCGATACAAACAGAAATAAAAACAACCATAATATTCAAGATGAACAACAAGATTTTGGCGGGTGCCACACTGTCGGCCTGCGCCCTCATGGCATGGGCCGCTAAAGACCCGGTTGTCATGAAAGTCAACGGAGTGGATGTGCCCCGCTCGGAATTCGAATATCTATATCATAAGAATACCCAGCAGCAACAGCTTGATCCTCAGCCAATCGAAGAGTATGCCGAGATGTTCAAGGTGTACAAGATGAAGGTGGCCGATGCTTTGGCCGCCAAGCTCGATACCACGACTGCCTTCCGAAAGGAAATGGATAAATACAAGCGTGATCTCGCGGAACCTTATCTGGCAGATTCCACCCTTTTGCTAAAATATGTGGATGAAGCAGCCCGTATGGGTGGCATGGAAGTGGAAGTAAAGCATATCATGACCTACAAGACTCCTGATTTAGCTCAGGATGCAGCCAATCGTCAGCTGATCGACAGCATTCGCGGTCTGCTTCTTGAAGGACAGGATTTCACTACCATCGCCGACAAATACTCCCAAGATCCCGCTGTGAAAAATAATCATGGCAATATGGGATATATGATTCCCACACGTCTTCCCTATTCTTTCGCTAAAACAGCCGTGGATCTTCCCGAAGGAAGTATATCCGAAGTAGTGGAATCTCCCGGAGCCTATCATGTAATCGTAGGTGGCGCCAAACGTCCTTCCCGAGGCAAAGTACACGCCAGCCATATCATGAAAATGGTTAAACCCGGAGCCACACCCGAAGAGGAAGCCAAAGTAAAGGCTACTGTCGACAGTATATACAACCTCGTAATCTCCAATCCCAATTCTTTCGAGGAAATAGCTATCCACGAAAGCGACGATAAGAATTCAGGACGTCAAGGAGGTCTTCTACCTTGGTTCGGAGCCGGCGAGATGGTGCCTGAATTCGATGAGGCGGCCTTTGCCCTTGCCGACGGAGAGATATCCAAGCCGGTACGTTCCGTTTACGGCTGGCATATAATCAAGAAGCTTGCCCATCGTGACGCCGAGAGTGCCGAAGAGCTCAAACCCGAGATACTTAAGAAACTCTCCGACCCACGCGACGAAAGATACCGTCTTATTCTCAGCGCTCAGAACGATCGTCTGGCGGCAAAGCATAAGGCAAAATGGAATACCGCAGCAGAGAAAGGTATCCGCGATTATGTAGCGGCTAATGGTCTTGATTCCGTATTCTACGCTACTTATACTCCTGACCAGACCACCCTCCTCACTATCGGAAAGAACAATATCAGCGTTGCCGATTTCGTGAGCGGTATGCACAACACTCCTCAGCCCAGTGCTTCCATCGCCTCTAAGATGCTCGATCAGTATTTCCTCGGATTCTCCAATTCGAAACTCATCGAAGCCGAAGAGGAATGGCTGATTGCCAACGAACCGGACTATCGCAACCTTCTCAATGAATATCGCGATGGCAGCCTTCTCTATGAGATAAGCCTTCAAAAGGTATGGAACAAGGCTGCTCAGGACACCGAAGGCCTTGAGAACTATTTTCAGGCACATCGCGACCAATACACATGGGATCAGCCTCATGTAAAAGGTATTCTTGTGCAGGCAGCCAATGATTCTGTAGCGACAGCAATCCGCACCCGCATGACCCAGCTTGGCAACGATACCGTTATCTCCACTATCCGCAAGGAATTCCCCCGTCAGGCACAACTTGACCGAGTGCTCGTGAAGAGAGGTGACAATGCTATGGTGGATAATCTGATGTTTGGAGGTAAGCCAGTGACACCATCCAATTCCCGTTATACAGTCTACTTCCTCTTCGATCCTCGCACTATCGATGCACCTGAGAACGCTATGGACGTAAGAGGCCGTGTGACCAACGATTATCAAGTCGAACTCGAACAGCAGTGGATTGATGAACTCAAATCCCGCTATCCTGTGACAATCAACGAGAAAGAGCTAAAGAAAATAAAGTAAAAACTTTCCCTTCAATGGAAATGGCATCTACCTTTCCATAGTGCGATAAAAAATCGTTCCGTTCGAGATTCGAACGGAACGATTTTTTATTTACGCCTCAACAAAGGTTGGGAAATCTGGTTTATTTTATTAAATTTGCACTTACAACCGATAATAAGATCAAGCTATGGCAGAAAATGGAAAGTTCAAATATCCGGTAGGTATTCAAAGTTTTGAAAAACTGATTACAGACAACTATATCTATGTTGATAAGACCGCTCTTATCCATCAATTAGTTAAAGAAAACAGTTATGTATTTCTGAGCCGGCCCCGCCGATTCGGAAAAAGTCTGCTTGTCTCAACGCTTGAATCTTATTTCAAAGGGGAAAAGGAGCTTTTCAAGGGCCTGGCCATCGAGAATCTGGAGAAGGAATGGATAAAGTATCCCGTGCTCCGACTTGACCTGAGCAAAGAAAGCTATGATGATCCCGAGAATCTCACCCGCAGACTCTCAAAAGTACTTGATGATTGGGAGCGGGAGTTCGGGATAACACCCCATAATGACACAACGCTATCAATAAGATTCGAGGATGTTATCCGAAAGGCAAAAGAGTCTTATGGTCGAAATGTAGTAATTCTTATAGATGAGTATGACAAACCGCTTCTTGCCTATCTTCATGAGTCGGAACGAAAAGAAGTGATGAGACAACGTCTCCAGGGTTTCTACTCGGTCATAAAGGGATGTGACGAATATATTAAATTTGTATTGGTGACGGGAGTCAGCAAATTCGCGCATCTATCCATATTCTCCGGCTTCAATAATCTTTCGGATATCTCGATGC
>JAAVEO010000036.1 GCA_014801225.1 Bacteroides sp. | reverse complement strand
CTTTTGGCATCTTCCAATACTTTCATCGGTCACGATGCCCGCATCGCTCCCTCTTCAAGTATTGAAATCTGCTCAAAACCTTAATGAACCTTAACCCTGAAAAAAGTTTAGACGACTTCTGAACAAAAAAAATGCAGTCGGTAAACTTTTGGTAATCAGGAATATAAGGCGAGTGAGGGTAGGGGAATGAGAGAAAAATATGAAAAAATATTGCGAAAAATTTGGTGGGTAAGAAAAAAGGTTGTAATTTTGCAACCGCAAACGGGAAGGAAAGATATTCCGAACGGATGCAAGACATACGATACTCAAGGTGCGGTAGTTCAGCCTGGTTAGAATACATGCCTGTCACGCATGGGGTCGCGGGTTCAAGTCCCGTCCGCACCGCCGAGGAGAGAGGAAGAGCAGCAGCGTAAACTTCGGTTCCCTGTTGCTCTTTTTTCATACTCGGCTAAAGTCGATCCCGGTAAAGAAGAGAGGCATGGATAAGAGGGGATGGGAAAATTTCGAGAAACTGTGTGGAAATTCCGGAGTGATCCCGGGGGATTTTCAGTAATTTCTCGGGGAAATACAGGGGGAATGAAGAAAATGTGAAAAAATATTGCGAAAAATTTGGTGGGTAAGAAAAAAGGTTGTAATTTTGCAACCGCAAACGGGAAGGAGTTCTGCTTCGGAACGTTGGCAATCATAATCTCAAGGTGCGGTAGTTCAGCCTGGTTAGAATACATGCCTGTCACGCATGGGGTCGCGGGTTCAAGTCCCGTCCGCACCGCCGAGGAGAGAGGAAGAGCAGCAGCGTAAACTTCGGTTTCCTGTTGCTCTTTTTTCATACCCGGTATCATAATAATCTCTACTCCCCGACTTATGAAAGAAATAGCGATAATCAACGGACCCAATCTCAACCGCCTCGGGCGCCGCGATCCGGCTGTGTACGGAAGCTGCGCTTTCGAGCCTTTCCTTGAGGAATTACGCGCCGAATTTCCCGATATCCGGGTATCTTTCTTCCAAAGTAATCATGAAGGAGAGATAATCGACCGCATACAGCGGCTTTCCGATTCCCCGGATTGCCTCGGCATAGCTATCAACCCCGGAGCATACGCTCATTACTCCTATGCCATTGCCGATGCGCTGCGTGATGCTTCCGCGGTATTACGCATCGTGGAGGTGCATATCAGTAATATTCTCACCCGGGAGGAATTCCGTCGTCGCTCAGTGACGGCGGAGGCCGTCAACGCCGGTGTGATCACCGGGTGCGGCCTCGACGGATATCGTCTCGCCCTGCTTCATATCCTGAACTTGAAATGACTGAAGAACTTGAAGACTACATCGATGCCCATATAGAGCCTGAACCACGGCATCTGCTCAGACTGGAGCGGCGTACCAACCTGCGCCTCGTGAACGGCCGCATGTGTTCCGGTCATCTCCAGGGACGTCTGCTCAAGATGCTCGTGAGAATGATCCGCCCTCAAAAGGTGCTTGAACTCGGCACTTTCTCCGGATATTCCGCCCTCTGTATGGCCGAAGGGTTGATGCCCGAAGGGAAGATTGTCACTCTTGAAGCCGTTGACGAACTTGAAGATTTCATTCGTGAGAATCTCTCCGATGCGGGAGAGCTGGGCGAAAAGGTGGAATTGCGGATAGGCCCTGCCTTGCAGACTATGGCCGGAATGCCCGATGCCTCCTTCGACCTTATCTTCATGGATGCCGACAAGCGCGAATATCCCGCCTATTTCCGTGAGGCTATGCGCCTGACGGTGCCCGGCGGATTCATCATCGCCGACAATACACTATGGGACGGACATGTGGCCGACCCCGACCGCAACGACCCTCAGACCGCCGGCATAAAGAATTTCAACGACCTCGTGGCCTCCGATCCGCGTTGCGAGACAGTGATCCTCCCCGTGCGCGACGGTCTCACTCTCATCTATAAGAAGCCCGCTCCCCTCAACTCCGCTCCCACTTCGAGCGTTATATGAAAAGAAGGCTCTTCCCGAGCGTTCCGTAGTGTCGGTAGCCTCCTCCGACAGGGAAGCGTGATCCGGCGTGTGACGGTAGAGCCTGCCCACAATTAAAAAAAAGATATTATGGAAGGTAAAAGACAAGCCAAGATAGCCCGACTCCTCCAGAAGGAGCTTAGTGAGATATTTCGTAAAGAGACAGCCCGACTCGGAGGTGTACTCGTATCCGTGACAGAGGTGAGAGTATCTCCCGACCTCAGTATCGCGCGTGCCTATTTGAGCATATTCCCCAGCGACAAGAGCGCCGCAGTGCTCGAGAACATCAATCGTCAGGCCAAGACCGTGCGCTACGAACTTGCACAGGCCGTACGCCAGACACTCCGCAAATGTCCCGAACTCTCGTTCTATCTCGATGATTCTCTCGACTATATCGAGAATATCGACCGCCTTCTGGCAGCTGATCCTATCAAGGGCGACTCCTCCGACGAGAATCTCCCCATGGTAGAGGATAAATAATGAACCGACTACTACCCGCCGGGATAGCCCGGCGGTATATGCGTAGCCGCCGCAGCCATAGCGCAGTCCGCGCTATTTCGGCCGTGGCGGTATGCGGCGTGGCAATAGCCACAGCCGCAATTATCTGTGTCCTTTCCGTATTCAATGGTTTTCGCTCCATAATGGGGGAGAGGCTCGACAGGCTCACTCCGGATGTCACGGTCAGTCCGGCAAAGGGAAAGATGTTCGCCAATGCCGACTCCCTTGCCGCAGTGATAGGGAGAGTGGAGGGAGTGGCGCGCGCCGTGCCTACGCTCACGGATAATGCCCTCGCCCTATATGAAGGGCGAGAGATGCCCGTCACTCTCAAAGGTGTGGACTTCGATACATGGCGGCAGACCACAGCTATCGACTCCCTGATAATCGATGGAGGCGGAGTGCCTTCCTCTTCATCAGCTCTCGATTCTTACGATGGCCTGACACAGGCCCTGTTCTCCATAGGAACAGCCTCGCAACTCGGTATCAATTCCGCACGCGCCCGGGTGCTTCTCTTCTCTCCGCGAAGAGAAGGGAGAGTAAACCTTGCCAATCCCGCCGCCTCCTTCATCACCGACTCAGTGGCAGTTGCCGGAATCTTCGAGGCCGAGCAGAGCGACTACGATGCCAATACAGTAGTGGCTCCGCTCCCGATGGTGCGCGATCTCTTCCAGTATTACGACCGGGAAGGAAGCGCTGTGGAAGTGACGGGGAAACCCGGATTCTCCCCTGAGAAGCTGGCGGAGGCTGTGGAGAAGACTCTCGGGCCGGAAAGCGGTGTCATCGTGAAAGACAGAGCCGCCATGCAGGAGGTGAATTTCCGTATGGTGCAGATAGAGAAATGGGTCACTTTCCTTCTCCTGTTCTTCATTCTCGTCATCGCCTCATTCAATATAATCAGCTCCCTATGTATGGCCGTGATAGAGAAAGACCGCTCCATGGCCACACTTCGCGCCCTCGGCATGACTCGCCGGGAGATAGGGGCGATTTTCGGATGGGAGAGTATGTACGTCACATTGGCCGGCGGCCTGGGCGGACTGATTCTCGGAGTGGGACTCTGTCTTCTGCAACAGCACTACGGTCTCATAAGATTGCAGGGCGACCCGGGAGATCTGGTGGTGAAAGCATATCCCGTGGAGGTGATTCCATCCGATATATGGCTCACGATCGCTCCCGTTTTACTAATTGGTATCATCACCTCCCGTATAGCGGCCGGATTCGCCCGTCAGCGTATCAATTCGTTATAAAAAGTGTTAAATATACCGGTTTGCCCATTCGGAAATGGTTGCAAAGTGCTATTTTTGCATAAAAATATTGTGAGAGTTCTGAAAGATAGTTAAATTTGCATCCACAAATCTTATACCTTACCTAAATAACCATGGATAGAATCGATAATCTGGACAAGAAGATCCTTAACATCATCATGCGAAATGCGCGTATCGCCTCCAAGGATGTAGCTCAGGAGTGTGGAGTGTCGCGTGCCGCGATTCATCAGCGCATACAGCGTCTGGTAGATATGAAGGTGATTGTGGGATCAGGCTATAACGTAAATCCCAAGAAACTCGGATACAACACATGCACTTACGTGGGCGTGCGTCTCGAGAAGGGATCGCTCTACCGCGATGTAGTGAAGGAGCTTGAGAATGTTCACGAAGTAGTGGAGTGTCACTTCACCACCGGTCCTTACTCAATGCTCATCAAGGTCTTTGCCCAGGATAATCAGCATCTGATGGAGTTGCTCAACGACCGGATTCAGCACATCCCCGGCGTAACCGAGACCGAGACCCTCATCTCTCTTGAGCAGAGTATGCAGCGTCAGATCTACATAAAGGTGGACGAAAAATAAAATCCGAGCCCTTCCACACAAATCCACCGGACAATCATGTGCGAGGGAGGAGGACTATGGCAGAAGATGAAAAAAAACTATATATACACCGTTTTGGCCGCTCTGCTGCTTGCAGTAGTGGCCTTTTTATTTTTCTTCCCTGACGACATACAGGGAAATGTGCTCCAGCAGCACGACATAGTGCAGGGACTTGCCAACGGCCAGGAGGGTAAAGCTTTCCACGAGGCTACGGGGGAGACCACAAGATGGACCAACTCCCTCTTCTCCGGCATGCCCAATTTCCAGATTGCCCCCTCCTATGCGGCGGAGGGTTTCCTGGGATGGATAGCGGGACTGTATACCCTCTGGCTTCCATCTCCGGCCAACCTTCTCTTCGCCATGATGCTGGGCTTCTTCATCCTATGCCTCTGCATGAAGATGCGTTGGCCTGTGGCTCTCTTCGCGGCTATCGCGTGGGGACTCTCGTCATATTTCGTCATTATCATCGGCGCGGGTCACATCTGGAAATTCGTAACTCTCAGCTATATACCTCCCACCATCGGCGGTATTGTGCTCTGCTATCGCGGACGCTATCTCGCCGGCTCGGCTCTTGCTGCCCTCTTCGGCGCTCTTCAGTTGCAGAGCAATCATCCGCAGATGAGTTATTACTTCCTCTTTGTGATTCTCTTCCTTGCGGTGGCATGGATATGGCCTGCGGTAAAGGAGAAGCAGATGAAGCGCTGGGCCATAGCTACAGCTTGCTGTATAGGGGCCGGAGTTATAGCCGTGGGTGCCAACTCCGCGAGTCTATACAATACATACGAATACTCGAAAGAGACCATCCGCGGACGTGCCACGGAGTTGCGACCCGCCGACGGTGAACCGGCTCCCGCCGCCGGTGCCGACAAGGCGTATATCACCGCCTGGAGCTACGGTCTCGACGAGACTTTCTCTCTCCTTATACCCAATGTGAAGGGAGGCGCCACCATCAAACCCGAAGCCGGACAGAACCGCCTGCTCAGCGCCGCCGACACCAAGAAGGCCGACTCTATGCCCCTATCTCCCGAGGAGCGACAGTTCATGGGGCAGTTCCCTCAGTATTTCGGTGATCAGCCGATGACCAACGGCCCGGTCTACGTAGGCGCGTTCGTGCTTCTTCTCGCGGTGCTCGCCATGTTTGTCGTCGACGGCCCTGTGGCCACACCTACCAAGTGGGCCCTCTTCGCAGTCTCCGTGCTCGCCATTCTCCTCTCCTGGGGGCATAACTTCATGCCCTTCACCGACTTCTTTATAGATTATGTGCCCGGGTATTCCAAATTCCGCACTGTGGCCAGTATCCTTGTCATAGTGGAGTTTACTATCCCGTTGCTTGCCGCCATGTGTGTGATAAAGATGGTGACGACTCCCGACTTCATGGTGCGCTATCAATGGACCTTCATCTCCGTGATGGGCCTCGGAGCGTTTATCTGTCTCATGGGCTGGATTTACCCCTCCGTATTCGGTTCGCCGTTCAGTGCGCAGGAAGTGGAGCAGCTCACTCAGGCAGGAGCCTTCTCCAACCCCATGTATGCCGGAGTGATGGATGCCGTTCGCCAGAGCCGTCTCTCCCTCGTAAGCTCCGACTCGCTGCGAAGCCTCTCTTTCATACTGCTCGGAGCGCTCGTATGCTGGTTCTTCCTCAAGGGAGGTGTGAAGAATTCCACACTCTTCGCTTGCTGCCTCTCGGCTGTGGTGCTTATCGACCTCTTCAGCGTCAACAAACGCTACGTAGACACCGACAGTTTCACAACTCCTTCCGGAGAGATAGCCGGAATCGTGATGACCGATGCCGACCGTCAGATCCTTAAGGATACTTCCATGAATTATCGAGTGCTCGATGTGGCCGGATTCGGCGATGCCCGCTCCAGCTATTTCCATAAGACTATCGGTGGCTATCACGCGGCCAAGCTCACTCGCTACAACGATCTTATCGACCGTCAGATCATGCGTATGAATCCCGCCGTGCTCAATATGCTCAACGCGCGCTATTTCCTTTCGGGCGATCAGGTGGAATTCAATCCTTATGCCATGGGTAACGCATGGCTTGTAGATCGTGTGGATTATGTGGAGACCCCCGATGCGGAGATGGCCGCGCTCGACAGTATCGAGCCTGCGGTATATGCCGTTGCGGGACGCTCTTTCGAGAAGACTCTCGGCAAGTCCTCACCCAAGACCCCCGGCGATACAATCTTCGAGACCACTTACGCCCCCAACCGCCTTACATATCATGCCAAGAGCGCCAAGGGGGGTGTGGCAGTCTTCAGCGAAGTATATTTCCCCTGGGGCTGGAAAGCCACTGTGGATGGGAAGCCTGTGGAGATCGGTAGGGTCAACTATGTGCTGCGTGCTTTGCGTCTTCCTGCCGGAAGCCACACTGTGGAATTCACATTCGATCCTGAATCGATACGTACCACCAACGGTATCTCCATAGCCGCCTGCATACTCATCTATATTCTCTGCGGCGCTGCAATCGCTGTGGGTGTTATGAAGATGCGCAAGAGTTCAGCCGGTAAAAAGGAAATCAAGGAATCCTGATGATGCCGGTCTATCTCCGACAGTTACATGACGTCTCGGCCAATCCTCCCTTCGGCAGGGTAGGGTTGGCCGTGCGCCGTTGGCGCAATGTGCGCGGTTTTGGAGTACATTCCCCGGCGGCGTTCTCCCTGATGAGGGAAGTGGTACGTCCCGACCGCAAATACGGTCTTTATTCCTATTATCCGCTCGACTGCCTTCTTGAGCGCGCATCCATTTCCTCCTCTGAGCTATATCCTTTGCGCTCCCTTATGCGGATGCTTCTCCGCCTGAGTTGCCATCTATCGCCGGCCTTTATCCGTATTTCCCTTCCCTCTGCGGGGGGCGGTATAAGCTCGTTGGCTCCAATTTTTACTTGTTTGCCGGCCTTGGCCGGTGTTCCAGAGCAAAGCCGGAATGCATCCGGCTCCGGACTCTGGATTTTTGGTTCGCGTGTCTCCGAGGGTGAGATTCCCGAGATAGAATCCGCTTTGCAGGAGGGTTGCGCCTTGGTGCTTATTGGAGAAGCCGGCAGTGAATGTAGCCGCTTCTACTCCCGTATGCCGGGAGGGGTACGCATCATGATGCCCGGCCTGAGTCTGCTCCTCCCTATTCCCGGGTCAGCCTGCTCCACCTATCACGCACGTCTCCATCCCTCCCGCTGATCAGCGGGGAAAAGGAGTTTCTCGGGATTATTGAGTAAGTCATAAGCGGGGATAAAGTTTCTGCCTCTGAAATTTGGTCATATTAGGATTAATTTCTACTTTTGTAGTACAAAAGAAGATTTCCGGACTCAATCAATACTATGGATATTGAAGTAATGTCCGGTATGCTTCACGAAGCGATTTTTCATTGACCATAATACTAACCAATATAATTTAACGGGTTTGAAACGAGCAGGAAGTAGATTTTCAGCGACGGATAGCCATATCTGGAGATATGTGCTCTCCTCGTTTGTCATATCCTTTCTGTCCTTGTCTTTGCATGCTTCCGTACCCGTCTCAGAACGTGTTTCCGACTCCCTGACCGTCATTTCCGATTCCGTAAATACCCCCCCCAATCAGCTGTATATATCGCTGAGAACCAACCTGTTAGCTGACGCATGCGCGGTGCCTGACATTGCCGCGGATTTCTATATCGGACATAATCTATCGATCGCTCCCCACTGGATGTATGCATGGTGGAGAGGCAGTCATCATCCCCGTTACTGGCGTATCTATGGAGGTGATGTGACGTTGCGCTATTGGTTTGGGCGCGAAAGAAAGATCAAACCTCTCACCGGTCATCATGTGGGAATATACGCAGGAGCGTTGACATTCGACTTCGCCTGGGGAAGGAGCGGCTATATGGGAGGTCTTCCCGGTGGTACGCTTTGGGACCGCTGTGTGGTCAATGTCGGAATGGAATATGGATACTCTCTCCCCATTCTCCGCCGCCTCAGTCTTGATTTCACTCTCGGGGTAGGATATATGAGTGGTAAAGTGGAGAGATACGACGCTTTTGCGGATCGCGATGTCTGGAAGTCCACTACCCGGCGCACATGGTTTGGGCCTACACGCGCCGAATTGTCACTCGTATGGCTTATCGGACGCGATAACTATAACGGTGTGAAGAAAGGAGGGGGGATATAATGACGGTTCGCGTTATATTGCTATTACTCGCGATTGTGACGTTGGTAGGTTGCCATCATCATGATTTTGACAACAGTCCCGTGCGCCGCTCCGTGACTATTGACATACTCTTCGACTGGAGTGATGATCCTTCCGCCTCTCCAAAGGAGATGACGGTATATTTCTTCAGGGATGGGGCCCCTTCTTCCGCCTCTCCTTATATATTCGACCTTAAAGGGCGCGAAGGGGGCAGAGTGACGCTCCCGGCCGGCACCTACTCCGCTATTTGTCATAACGGCGATAACGACACACATGGTTATGTCGGACGCAACAGTTACCGGGATTTCGGTCTGCGTCTCAGCGATCTTGATCAACTCGACGGCTTGAGCCTGAGTCCCTCCACACTTCCGCGTGCTGAAGGAGCGGAAGAGGAGCGAATGGCTTTCACCCCGGGATATATCTGGATATCCGCACTCCCGACAGTGGAGATTTCCGAAAGTGACACTCCCGGAGCAGTGACATTCCGAATGATTGCCGCCGTATGCAAATACAAATTCATCATTCACAACCCGGTGAATATAGAGTCCACCCGCAGTATAATGGCTACCGTATCCGGTATGGCCGGGACATTGCATCCGGGGCGATGCCTCACGGGTGATGAGAGTGTGACCCATCTATTCAACATGACTTCCGGCGAGAGCGGTGAGCTTACGGGAGAAATGCTCACCTTCGGGCATTGTACGGGGCGCCCCGTGGTGTCGCGACGTAGCGGTGAAGATGAAGTATTGCATACTCTTGTGGTGTGTGCCACGCTTACCAATGGCCGGAAATGGTATTCCAGTCATGATGTCTCCTCTCAGTTTCACGCTCAATCGGAAATGGGTATCACTGACATAGTGGTGGAGCTTGATTCCCTTTCTATTCCCCAATCTTCTTCCGGTGGCGGTTTTCGTCCCGAAGTAGGAGGCTGGGGGGGAGGTAGCCATGAATCCATAGGAATGTGATTTTCAACAACTAACAACAAAATACAATTCAAAACAAAAATTATTCATTAACTTTCAAACACAACAGATTATGAAAAAAATTGTTATGTTTGGCGTAGCAGCGTTGGCCTTGACCTCCTGCTCGCAAGAAGAGCTCCTGACCGACCGACAGGCCAATGGAGCCGATGGTCTGATCTCTTTCCGTGCCCGCACCGGGAAGACAACCCGTGCGCAAGACCTCACCTCCGACAATCTCACCTCATTCATGGTGTATGGCTACAAGGGTACTCCGGAGATGGACTTCGATAAATACGTTGAAGCCAATGGTGCCGGAGGTGAAGAACCCGTTGAGATGACCGAATATTTCGGATGGGAAGAGTTCACAAAGGATGATGTCACCGGTTACTTTAACTCCGAGAAGGATTATTACTATCCTGTTGACAACTCATTCCTCATTTTCCCCTGCTATGCTCCTGCAAGCGTGAAGGGTGTGGAAGCATTGAACACCGGTGGTATAAAGTTTAACAATTTCACGGTAGCCGACAACATCGAGGAGCAGGTCGACCTCGTGGCTGATATTGTCAATTGTATGCGTTGGTCGGATAGTGCTTATGGGGCTTCAGTTGCTTTTGAGCACATGCTCAGCAAGGTATATGTAGCCGGCGCCAAGAATACTAACGATAGCTATAACTATCAGGTGGCCGGTGTGAAATTCGGCAATATCCACAAATCCGGTAATGGTAGATATATGGTATCATCAGAAATGCCTGCGGAAGAAGAGGATAAAAATCCCGCATACGACTATGTTAACGCTGGTAGTTATCCCGTGGTATGGACATTCTCTGATGACGAACCTGCCGATGAGCTTTCTGTGATTTTTGAAACACCGGTAACAATCAAAGAAGAAGAAACTGATCTCATGGGCGGTTTCGATAGCACGGGTAGTTTCATGATGATTCCTCAGCAGCTCGTTCATTCTGTATCCGAGGGAACGGAAGAGGCAGAGTCTCCTACGCTGGAGATGAAGAGTGGGGTAGCTTATATAGCTCTTCTGCTCCGTATCACCGATACCGAGGGAAACGTGGTATATCCTTTTGATCAGGGTGTGGACAATATTTCCGAGATAATTGGCGATGGAGAGAATGCATCCAAATTCGCTTGGGCCGTTTTCCCTATTGCATCCAGATGGAGTGCAAGCCATATCACTACGTATACAATCGACTTCACTCATGGAGCCGGTTATGTCGCTCCCGGAGCCGAAGGTTACTATGATGCATTCTTCGAGGATGAAAAAATTGATTTGGAGTACAAGCCTATTCTTGGTGGTAAAGTTTACTTCATTGAAACTGAAAGCGATGTGCGAAACTGGGATAACACTGATATCGACTGGACCAATGAAACCAACTCTCAGAAATATACTGTAAGCGTTGACGTTGCCGACGAGGAAGATCCCTTCGGAGGAGAGTAACGCCACCGGGTTTTGACCCATTGACCCAATCGAGGGCCTGCAAGACTGTGACATCGGCTTTGCAGGCTCTCTTTATTTCCACCCTTTCCTTACTGAAAGCTCATATGAATCATCGGATGCGATTATTATATAACTTAATTTCGGCAATAATTCAAATTTATTGCCGAAATTAAGTTGTATTTGCACAAAAAATTACCAAAATACTATGAGTACTACGGATATGATATGGGATTTTGTCGGAAGCCGCAGTAGTTTCACGTTATGCGAACTGGCTGATTATGTCCGAAGTAAGGAAGCAATTACCGATTCCGGAATATTGTGGCACGTAAAGAAACTGATAAGGCAAAACAAATTGTCACGTTTATCACGCGGACTTGTACATTCAGGGCTTTTGCTCAACCAGCACATTCTTGACATCGATATGTTGGAATGTGGGTCTCCTGCACGTCCTGAATCTTATAAAGGGAATGAGTTCTAAGATAAACAAAAGAGCAACCTGCGGGTGCTCTTTTACTTCATATCAATCCGGGGATAAAGCTCACCCCATTTTGTTTCTCAGTTTTGCTATTTCAGTATTTACGAATCCAAGAATTTCACGACCCAATAAGTGTTGCTCAGTGGAGAACAACGTAGGATTTCCGTTCTCTTGACGGGTAAAATTCTTTTCGGAATTCTCTATCGCATCCTTAATTCTAACAGGATCTTTCTGATAATTGAAACCACCTTCAATTTTATTATGGACGTATGCCTTTATTGAAGGATGCTCTTCAATATCATCTACTGATGGAGGTGTGTCGTAGAAGTGATAGTAAAGCCATATTTCAAAGGCCGGATTACTTTGGGTGACATTCCATGCGTTATATGGCTTGATTTCATCAAACTTTTCGATAATCGCATTTTGCGTTGCGCAAAAATCCCTCAAAGGCTGAATCTTACCCTCCTTTTCCCATGTATCAGTATCTATGGCGAACCATACTTGATCATGCAGGCGGAAGTCAAGGGTAAATCTTCCCGTTTCACTTAAAAGAAGCTTTTTAGCCAGCTCCATTAATTTCAGCGGGTCAGTTCCTTCTTCGGGTGGAATTATAATGAGCTTGAGGTTGGAGGACAGTCCTTCAAAAAACTTAAAATATCCCTTCTCAGTTTCCTTACCTTCGCAGACTATATATATCTTACTCGCTTCTTTTGAAGGTGCCTTCTTGGAGTAATCTTTTCTTCGTTGAATCATATCACCACTTCAAATCAGTAAGATTAGACAAAAAGGGAATACCTCCATAACGGCCATTGAGGTAGCCATTCTCTATATTTGCGGTCTTATGAATGTTATAGTCGCTCAAAGGATACAGTTGGGTAGATTGGTTCACATCCTTTTGAGCAAACCATATCTCATCCGGACGGAATATAGACTGATCAAGCAGACAGCTTTCATGCGTTGTGAAAATTATCTGACCCTTTGCCTCCTTACTTTCTGATATTTTGCTTACGAGTGTCTTTATCATTATGGGATGGATGCTACGCTCAATCTCATCAACAATAAAGACCTTGTCGCTTTTGAGCACAGCATAGAGCAATGGCATGTATTCAATTAATCGTCGCGTACCGTCAGACTCCTGATCAATTTCCATTTCTATCTCCTTGCCGGCAGAATCAGTATGAATTACTACAAGGGTCTTTTTATATGCAACGCCATCCTCTACCACAACATTGGATATTTCCCGGGCCTTGACATAAGGAATGCTGATAGGGACCCCCGGAGATTGCTTGGCTTCCGACAGGATACCTGCAAGTATGGAGTTGGGATGAATATCATTTTCATTGAGGAGTTCCTTCTTGACCTGAAGTCTGGTGATGCCTGTCTTTAATTCCGGCACTATGGTGTTGACAAGTTTGGAAAATTCAGAATCAATATCCATGAGATGTGGCAACTCGCGCACACTCATTGACGGAAGTACAACCTGTAACGACAAAATCCAATAGTATGCCTCACTGACAATTGGCAATTCCTTAGAATAGTATTTTCCCAAGAATGAAAGTGCGGTCAGATCAGGACGTAGCAGACGATTAATCCCATCAATAAAGACTTCCAATGAAGCTGTTTTTCCCATTGAATTTAGAAATTCAGCGGAAATATCAATGCTATTGTTTTCGCGACTGAAGATAGTTATATCTTTTGTCTTTCTGCTGAGAATAAGCTCTTCTGAGACTATCTCTTTGCGTGTGAACGCAATGTGATAATAGAAAATCTGTCCGTTCGCATAGAACTCGATAGCCAGTTCGGAAGGATTAGTTTTTCCATTATCATCAAGTTTGAAATACAAATCATCTGTAATTGACAGGTCGCCAAGCTTATCCGCACCTACCATTGCTCTCAACAAGGAGATGCACTTCAGAAGATTGCTCTTGCCTGCACCATTTGCACCATATATTGCGCTCATACGCAAAGCCGTGGCGTGACCACAAGTAACCTTGTGCCACTCATGGCTGTGAGTCTTACTTGATGGGAAGGTATTGAACTCAACAGCGTCCTTGAAGGACATTATGTTTTCAGCTGCAAATCTCAGTAACATGGTATATGCGTTAGGATTTCACTGCAAAGATAATAAATATTTCAGACTAATCAAAATATCCAGGTATAATTCAGTTAAAATTTAACGGAATTATCACATGCCTTGTTCTCAAAACAAGAAAATGCCGACTATTTCCATTTCAGAAACAGTCGGAAAAAGAGGCGGGTAATATGATTTAGGGGCGGTGGATTTGGGGGATTCGGAAATTTTTAGTAAGTTTGCCAATCGGATTGAGCCGAGATGCGGCGAATCCGGTACTCTGAAATCGTAAAAACATATAAAACAAGATATAAGAAATGGGAAAAGTTGTGATTATCGGCGCCGGTGGCGTCGGCACGGTCGTAGCCGTGAAATGCGCTCAGCACCCCGAGGTGTTCAGCGAGATTGTAATCGCGTCGCGTACTAAGGAGAAGTGCGACCGTCTGGCCGCGCGTATCGGTAAACCCAACATCACTACCGATCGCGTTGACGCCGACTCCGTGGAGGAGCTCTGCGAACTCTTCCGCCGCCATCAGCCCGACATCTGCATCAATGTGGCTCTCCCTTATCAGGACCTCACTATCATGGAGGCCTGTCTGCAGTGTGGCGTCAACTATCTCGACACTGCCAACTATGAGCCCAAGGATGAGGCTCACTTCGAATACTCCTGGCAGTGGGCCTACCGCGAGCGATTCGAGAAAGCCGGCCTGACAGCTATCCTCGGTTGCGGATTCGATCCGGGTGTGTCCGCCGTGTTCGTGGCCTATGCCGCCAAGCATCATTTCTCCGAAATGCAGTATCTCGACATCGTAGACTGCAACGCCGGAAATCACGGCAAAGCTTTCGCCACCAACTTCAATCCCGAAATCAATATCCGCGAGATCACTCAGAAGGGTAAATACTGGGAGAACGGCAAATGGGTGGAGACCGAGAACCTCGAGATACATCGTCCGCTCAACTATCCCAACATTGGCGAGCGCGAAAGCTATCTCCTCTATCATGAAGAGCTGGAATCACTCGTGCAGAACTTCCCCACTATCCGTCGTGCCCGCTTCTGGATGACTTTCGGTCAGGAATATCTCACACATCTTCGTGTGATCCAGGATATCGGTATGGCACGCATCGACCCCGTAATGTACGAAGGACGTGAGATCGTGCCTATCCAGTTCCTCAAGGCCGTGCTTCCCGATCCCGGTTCGCTCGGAGAGAACTACACCGGCGAGACCTCCATCGGTTGCCGTATCCGCGGTCTCGACAAAGAGGGTAAGGAATCCACATATTACATCTACAACAACTGCTCCCATCAGGACGCCTACAAAGAGACCGGCGCACAGGCCGTAAGCTACACCACCGGCGTTCCCGCCATGGTAGGCGCCATGATGTTCCTCAAAGGGGAATGGGTGATGCCCGGCGTTCACAATGTGGAGGAGTTCAATCCCGATCCCTTCCTCGAGACACTTGCCGAGAACGGACTTCCCTGGCACGTGATTACCGATGGGGATATCGAGCTGGAAGCCTGATTATGAACCGACTGCAATATTTCACAGCTATGGCCGCTCTTGTGGCCATAGCTGTGCCTTTTTATGCCCCGGCGCAAGATAACGCAGCCGGCGCCCACGGTCCGCGCAAGGTGGTCAGGAAGATTTCCGAAGATATCATCACCGAAGGTAACACCTTCTCCATTCCTGCCGGGAATCACAGGGTGATAGTGGAGGTGGTGAGCGACGACATAATCCGCGTCGGAGCCTCCCCCTCGATGCAGGTGCTGAAATTCCGCGATTCGCGTCTCGCCTCGTTGAAGCCGCAACCCGTGAAAGTGAGCACGACTGTTTCACCGGAACAATTCACGGCCTCTACACCGAAAGTGACGGTCGTAGTAGACCGCCTCACGGGAAAAGTGTCGTTCACCGATTCCAATGGTAAACCCCTCCTTGCCGAATCCGATCCCCTCGACAATACCGACGGGCGCCACTCCGTGAGCTTCGGGCTGAAAAAGAGCGAGAATATCTACGGAGCCGGCGAGCGAGGCCATGCCTCACGCCTCAACGGAAGCTCCCTCACCTTCTACAACCGTCCCAACTACGGCTACGGAGCCGGCGACTCCCGCATATCCCAGACAGGAATATCTATCCCTTATGTGGCCTCCGACGCCGGCTACGGTATCTTGTTCGATGATTCTTCCCCGGCCACACTCAATGTGGGGGAGACACTCACATTCGATTCCGAAGGGGAATATCCCCTTTCCTACTACTTCATCAACGGCAACGGCACTCTGGAAGGCGCTACTTCCGGCTATACCGCCCTCACCGGACGTCAGGATCTTCCCCCGGTATGGACCTTGGGATATATCACCTCCAAATATGGCTATCACAACCGCGAGGAGGCACTCGGAGCCGTAGACTCCCTCAAGACTCGCGGCTATCCCCTCGACGGGATAGTGTTCGACCTCTATTGGTATGGCACCGAGACCGACATGGGACGCCTCGAATGGGATAAGAAGCAATTCCCCGATCATCGCTCCATGCTTGATTCCTTGCGACGCATGGGAGTCAACACGGTGCTTATACATCAGCCCTATATCAACAAGAAAGGAGCTATCGACAATTACAATCTTCTTGCCGGGAAAGGACTCCTCACGAAGGATGCCGACGGAAAGGTGAACGATGTGACCACATGGGTAGGGGAGGCCGGAATGTTCGACATGGCCAACCCCGCCACACGTGAATGGCTCTGGGAACGCCTCTCCCCCCTTACGGCCGAAGGTGTGGCCGGATGGTGGGGCGACCTCGGCGAGCCGGAAGTGCATCCCCTCTCCATCGTGCATGCCGACGGCGAGACCGCTTCCGCCTATCATAATTATTATGGCAACGAATGGTCGAAGACTATCTACGAGGGTCTGCGCCGCGATTTCCCGGATCAACGCCCCATGCTGATGATGCGTGGAGGCACAGCCGGTCTGCAACGCTATTCCGTATTCCCCTGGACGGGAGATGTGGCCCGTAGTTGGGAGGGTTTGCAGGCGCAGGTGCCTCTCATGCTCTCCTCGGGTCTGTCGGGGTTGGGATATATGGGTTCCGACGTGGGTGGATTCGCTGTAAATCCCGAGAATCCTACGAATGAGGAGCTCTATGCCCGCTGGCTTGAGATGGGAGTTTTCTCTCCCGTGCTGCGTACCCATGCGCAACTTGCTCCCGAACCCTATCATTACCCCGGAATCTCTACGCTGACGCTCGATTATATCCGGATGAGGTATCAATGGTTTCCTTACAATTATACCCTCGCCTACGAGAATGCCGCGAAAGGGTGGCCGCTGGCGCGTCCGCTCAATTTCCACGGCGACAACCCCGGGGAGAAGTATGCTGATTTGGCCGACGAATACCTTTGGGGCAGAGAAGTACTCGTGGCTCCCGTCATGAAAGCCGGCGCTACGAGCCGCGAGGTGCTGTTCCCGCAGGGGGAATGGGTATCATGGTGGAATCCCCGTGAGCATTACAGCGGAGGCAACTCTTACACCGTAGCCGCACCCCTCGAGCGTCTCCCCCTCTTTGTAAAGACCGGATCATTCATCCCTCAATATGAGGAGTATATAGAGAACCTCGGCAAATACAATCCGCAGAAACTCACGATAGTATATTTCCCGGGCAGCGAGGAGAGCGGTTACACTCTCTTCGACGACAATCGTCTTTCCCCCACATCGCTTGCCGACGGCCAATATCGCCTCACCCGCTTCTCCGCAACGCCGGGAGCCGACTCCGTGGCTATCGATGTGCGCAGTGAAGGGGGAGTCTATCCGGGTATGCCAGCCTGGCGTGAGTTTACGTTGCAGGTGCCCGCTCTTAAGAGAGCTCCCCGAAGTGTGACCTTAAGCGATGACAGCCCTATGAAAGAAGCCGCTTCCCCCGTGGAGATCGGGAAAAACGGCTGGAGCTATGATCCTTCCTCAGGCACATTGTCGGTGAAATTCCAGTGGGACTACGAACCTCTCACCGTGAATATAACATACTGAAAATCTCGGGGATCCGCGGCCCGGAAGAGCACTTGCAGACGCCAGTAGCGCCACCCGCTCCCGGCCAGCCCGCGCAAAGGATTCTCCCCCTCGGCTATCGGATGCCAATCATCGGGACGCATTGCGCCCCATAGGCGCAGCCTGATATCCCTCATCCCCGAACCGCCGCATATCGCTCCCCATACCCTTTGCCGGGTGTGGGGAGCGATCAGTTTCAACGGCCGCAACGTCACTTGCCAGCTTCCCTCTTCCTCAGCAGGGGAGTCCGGAAGGGAGGCGGCGGATGATTCTCGCCATCTCTTATCCCCGAAACTATAGGCCACGGCGCGGTCCATAGCCTCAGGATAGAGAATAAGAATGTCGAGCGCCGCGTCATAACGTGTATGCCATCCCTTCATGTCAGGATAGAAGTCGGGGAGGGGGAGGAGTGTGGATTTTGTGCCGTCGAGGAGCACCGGGCCCGCGGCAGCGGAGAAGATTGTGCCGTGAGGGGTAGTCAGCACCGAATCTGGATTGATACAGCCATAAAGACTCACAGGTTGTACACTTCGTATCCCCTCTTCCGATACGGCTATGGCCCATACACCTCCATCCGTGATAAGATAGTAGGGAAATTCTCCAAGCCGTCCGGCCGACAGCGATCTTACGGCAGGGGCCACACCGCATATCCTCCTCTCCCCGGCCGAGATACGTCCGGCCGTCGGGAATACCCACGGAACTCTTTCGGGCGAGATCCCTACGGTGTGGGGTGTAGGGTAGGAGGTTGTCATCATTCCCGCTATTCCCGGAGAATCTGAGGATTCCTTCGGAAGGTCGGGACCCAATCCGCGAAACCATACGGCGCCGTGGAGCGAGGGATGTGGTTGAAGCCGGAGAGTCCATGTGTGGGATTCGCTGCCGCGGGCCGCGGATACCCTCACACGGCAGGCATCCGGATCGGGATAGAATATCCAGCGCGGAAGAGCATCTGCGATATCTTCGGCGGAGTCGGGTGATGCCGCCCCACTGTTGCCTTGCGGCATCACGGAGGCAGTCACCTCTTTCCCGTTCTTGCGGATAGTCACCTCTATCCCCACATTCCAATACCCCGCATCCCCACCGGCTGTATGGCCGCTGAAGCTGACCGAGCCTCTCAAAGGGGATGGGGCGGGAGGGAGAGCCGAGCCTCCGAAGGCCGCCAGACGGGAGTTTACTTCCCCGATCCCGTCGGGGATGAGGCGGGTCATGCTTCCGAAGTCGGGAATAATATCCGTCGCCTGTGAGAGAGAGGAGAGAGATGATAGCGAGGAGAGAGAGGAGAGAGATGTGGAGAGAGGCACTGGAGTGAATAGGGTGGAGGTGAGTGAGGGGATATCTTCCCAAGGGATAAATGCGATGGAGTGAAAGGTATCGAGCCTTGAGATCGCCTCCTCGATATATGCCCGGGGACACGCATCCCCTACGAAGCCGCGAATACGGGTACCGTCTGACGCATTCTCATCGCCTCCCCCTCCGAGTTCGGAGAAATCCTCACCGTAGGTGGGGTCATGGCGATGGTTGTTGCCTTCCCCTACGGGAGCTTTCTGCGGTGCGCCGGTAGTTTCCACTGATCTTGAGAACCCCGCCGCTTCCACAGTTCGGAGAGAAATACCCGTATGGCGGCAATCGTCACGCAGTTTCACTTGCGGCGTTGCGAGTATCTCCAATCCGCTTATCACGGCGCTTTCCATCCTCCGGTTTTCATCTCCCGAAGAAGAGAATAGGGAGGGCGTGCGTAATATCCTCATTTCCAGACGGCAGGCTCGTCCGAGCCAACTTACGGTATGCCTTACATTATCGGGGTTCTCGGCCGAGGAATCAGCTCTCAGCGTAGGTGATTCGGAGTTTGGTATCATCAGCACCGGTGAAGATACCGGCAGACGTGTGCCGTCAGCGAGTCGGAGGGCCGTCATCACCAGAAATGGGGCAGTGAAGAGTCCGGCTTCCGCACATCTGGCTTCCAGAACGGAGCGGAAACGCTCCGTCTCCTCAGCGAGCGCACTGCGGTAATCCGGATCGGAAGCTGCCGTATCCACAATTATTTCCCCACTCGGCCATTCCGAGGGGAGGAGACTGTAACCCTCCACCGGACGCCTCACCATAGCGAACTCCACCACCGGACGCGGCAGACTTCCCGATGAATGTAGATAACCCTCGGCTTCGGAATCCGCCATGATGTAATCGAGGCCGCGCGAGGAGAGGAGCGCCACTGTGTCGCCAACCGCCACCCCCTTCGTCACCTCCGGCAGCAATCCGTCGGTAGGGATGGGGCGTACAAAGGAGGGTGTGGAAGCGGAGGCATAGAAAAGCGCTCCGTCGCTATTCTGCATGATAAGATTCACTCCGGGATGAAACGAGCATCCGGAATGGGTGCAGATCAGCCGATAACCGGGGGGTAGGGCATACTGAGGAATAAGGGTATCAAGGGGATAAAGGGTATCCTCCTCTTCGTCGGCGGTAATATCCTCCCCGACGCCGAGACCGCGCAACGGATCCGGATTCAGCCATACATCCGTAGCCACACAACTCTCCACTTCTCCATCCTTGGCCACATAATCCCCTTTGCCGGAAGCCTCGAAATCCACTTCCATCAATTTTCTTTTCATCTTCATAATCCGATCGTTTAAAAACTCCCGCAAATAAAGCCCCGCTCTTCGCTTCCCTCCCAATATTCCGCCCAATTCAAACCTTCCCGTTTAAACCTTTCCCTTATTTTCCCATTCATAATAGCAAACCCTCTCCCGAAATGAATAATCATCAACCCTCAAAAACTGATCGCCATTATGAAAGCATTGTCCTTTATCTCATTATCGCTGGCCGCTATGATGGCTCTCAGCAGTTGCACAGTATTTGCCCGCGACCGTCATAACCCGCCTCCCCCTCCTCCGGCTCACAGTTATGCGCGCCCCGGCAGCACACCGCCGCCCCCTCCCCCTCCGGCCAAACCGCATAAGCACAAACCGGCCCCGAAGCCGGCCAAGCCCCACAAGGCTCCGAAGCCCGGAAAGAAGAAAACTCCGAAGCCGCCGAAGAAGAATAAGCATGACAAAAAGCATCATAGCAACGGCAACCGCAATAACCATCGCTAACCGATAATCACCCGCATATTCCCCGGTAGTGTCGCCTTCACAACGCCGACACTGTCGGGGAAATACGGTATATATACACAATCACGATGTCGATTCTTGATAAGATTTCACGCCGGGCATCGCGCCTCGGTGAGTCATTGGCCACGATAGCTAAGGTATGTCTCCTCTCGCGCAAAGCCTCATCCCCGGCGTCGGGGGAAAAGGAGAATAAGCGTACCCTCGTAATTCTCGGCAACGGCCCCTCACTGAGGGGAGTGCTCGACAATCCCCCCGCATGGCTGGCTGACACCGACAGGATGGCCGTCAACTTCGCCGCCAATACCGATATGTTCCGCTCCATGCGTCCCGAGCGCTATGTGCTGGCCGATCCTCACTTCTTCGGAGGCGAAAAGTCCGATCCCAACGTGAAGCGTCTATGGGAGAATCTGCGCGGGTGTGATTGGCCGATGACGCTGCATATTCCCGTGAAGGAGGCCGGACGCGCACGCGCTCATCTTGCCGGCAATACCCGGATAATCCTCAGCACATTCAATATGACTCCCGGCGAGGGATGGCCCGCTCTTACTCATCCCCTTTTCGATGCGGGCCTTGCGATGCCGCGTCCGCGCAATGTGATGATACCCGCCGTGATGGAAGGGATACGTGCGGGGTATCACCGTATACTCCTCGCCGGAGCCGACCATAGCTGGTTGCAATCCCTATACGTCGACGATGACAATATGGTAGTCTCCGTGCAGCCCCATTTCTATGCCGACAATGATAAGGAGAAAGAGCGCGTACGCAGCGAATACGCCGGGTATCATCTTCACGACATATTGGGAAGCATGACCGTTGCCTTCCGCAGCTACCACGAGATAGCGGCCTACGCCGCAAAGCGCGGAGTCACCATTCTCAATGCCACCCCCGGCTCCTACATCGATGCCTTCCCACGCCTCCGCTGACCGGTAGCCCGTGAGTAGAAAGGGGAGGGGAGTATCGGTTTTAACATTTGAGATTTGAACATTATTGGCCGTAGCGCGGTTATGGAAATATCTGAATCACAAATTTTAACCCCCAACGGTTATGAAAAATCTCTATCTGCGCCTCGCGTTCACCCTCTCTCTCCTGCTCGCCACCCTCGCCGGTGTGGCCCCCGCTTCCGCCGCCAACTCTGCGAAGGGCGTTTCCGCGCAGCCGGATACCGTCACAGCCGCCGACCTCATGACCAAGGTCTACGCTATCCTTCCCGCCGATGTTTCGGGCGAGGAGATGATCGCCGATGCCAATGCCCGCGCTCTCTCCCCCAAGGAGGATGAGACCGGTCTGTGGCTCGACAGTGATTCGGATTCCTATTCCCTCTGCTATGCCGGTATCACTCCCGATGTCAGCGCACGTGCTGAATATGCCGGCGGCGAACTTGACAATTTCGGATATTTCTTCCTCTTCCCCTATAGCTGCGAGGTCACCAAAGCCGCGGCCAACAGCCGCCAGTGTCAATTCTGCGGCTGTCTCCTTCAGGATATGAACGATATGGGTATGGATATGGGTGCCGATCCCGCTACGGATAATATCTTCGATGCCGTCGGTATGTATGCCGGCAATCTTGTTGAAGTATCCCTTATCGATGATGGCAACCGTTATATAGTGGTTCTCACCGTAGAACCGCGTGCTTTCACCGCTGCCGATGGCCTTACCGCCTCCCTCGACTGATATGCTTCCCCACGATAATACCGATTCAAATTCCGATACGGTCACACTTTGGAACGTCGGGCCGCGCCCATGGCCCGCTGACATACATCGCGTACTTGATAATTTCGAAGGCTCCTTGCGTCTGCAAAGGGGCCTCTCTGACAATACGGCCGAAGCCTATCTCAACGATACGGCTCATCTCCTTGAATTCTTACATGATATCCGCATCCCCGTGGCGGCCGTGAAGGAGGAGCATCTTCACGAGCTTCTTTGCTCTTTACGCGATATGGGCATTCATCCGCGCTCGCAGGCCCGGCTCATAGCCGGGATACGGGCTTTTTTCCGTTTTCTGCGTGAGGAGGGATACATACTGGCCGATCCGGCGGCATTGCTTGAATCTCCGCATCTCGGGCGCAAACTCCCCGATGTGCTGACTGTGGAGGAAATCGACTCCATGATTGCCGCCCTCCCCGCCGGAAAGAAGGAGACTTTGCGTAATCATGCCATTATCGAGACTCTTTACGGAAGCGGGTTGCGTGTCTCCGAACTTGTCGACCTGCGTCTTTCGCGTGTGAATCTCGATGAGGCATATATGATAATAGAGGGTAAAGGATCGAAGCAGAGGATGGTGCCGATGAGTGAAGCCTCGGTAGAGCTGATATCCGAATATCTTGAGGAGCGCGCTCAGTTGGATATCAAGCCTGACAGCAGCGACATTCTTTTTCTCAACCGCCGGGGGCGTGCGCTTACCCGCGTGATGGTGTTCTATATTATCCGCGATGCGGCGGCGTTGGCCGGTATCGACAAGACCGTCTCTCCCCATACTCTGCGCCATTCCTTCGCCACTCATCTGCTGGAGGGGGGTGCGAATTTGCGGGCCATACAGGAGATGCTCGGCCATGAATCCATAGCCACCACGGAAATCTATCTCCACCTCGACCGATCCCGACTCCGCGCCCAGCTCCTCGCCTGTCATCCCCACTACCGCCCCTCCTCCCCTTCAATGTAGGGTCGCGACCCAATGCTGTTTACTTAAGCCTTCATATCGCCTCCCTGTAATTATGCAACGTAATAAATTTACCGCTGTGCTTGATTTTTCTGAATAGTCTTGGATTGTGTCTGTCGGG
>JAAVEO010000035.1 GCA_014801225.1 Bacteroides sp. | reverse complement strand
TGGGCCGCGGTCGGGGGATTTTTTCGGATTTTTCCCGGGTCTTTCTCGGGAGGAAGGGGATTTTTGGAGGGATTTTGGCGCGGAGATGGAATTTGGAGGGGAGATTTGGGGCCCGGGAGCGGCGGGATAGGGCGCTGCGCGCCCTGGCGAGCTGAAGCTCGCCCACAGAACCAGGACGGTAACTGAGGGGATGCGGAGGGATTTGCTGGGGGAGGGATTTCTATTGAAAGAATTTTGAGGGAGGATTTGCGAGCTGGAGGATTATTTTACGGAAGGGGGAGGGGGATGGAGGGAGAGGATTTGCGAGCCGGGGGATTATTTTGCGGGGGATGGAGGCAGGGGATTTTTTGGGGGAGGATATTGGGAAGGGAGGGGAAGGGATGAGGGGAGGGGTATAAAAACAGCGAAGGCGATTGCGGGAGCAATCGCCTTGATGTGGGATAAAAGCAATACAGAGTCTATAAAGATGATTATCTGTAGTCCTTCAGAATTTCACGAAGGCGCTTACGCGTAAAGAAGATACGGCTCTTCACGGTTCCAAGCGGCATACTGAGTCTCTCAGCAATCTCTTCATACTTGTAGCCAGCTACATGCATAGAGAAAGGCTCACGGTAATCGGCCGGGAACTTTGCGATAATAGAGGAGATCTCATTCACCGTAAAAGCACCGTCGGGGCTAGCCAATCCGGAATCCTGGGAGAGATTGATGTGGAACAAGTCTTCGGAAGAATCCACTACCGTATTTTCGCGAGCGGCCTTACGATAGTTGTTGATGAAGATGTTGCGCATGATAGTCAACATCCAACCTTTGAAGTTGGTATTCTCCGCAAACTTTTCCTCGTTTCTTAGGGCTTTAAGCGTAGTATCCTGCACCAAATCCTGAGCCTCATCCTTGTTGAGGGTCAGTTTCAGCGCGAATGAAAGGAGGTTTCCCTGCATCCCAAGCACCGATGTTTTGAACGATGTTTTTTTGCTCATTTGGGGAATGAAATAATTAGGTATAGTTTGTTTTGTTTTTATCTCGGTGCAAAATTAATCATTATTTCTTAATTTGCAAACCTTCCGTGCATTTTTTTGTTAGCAAATCGAAAAGAATCTCAATAATCCCGAATTAAGAGCCCTTTTCCACGGAAGAATCGGAAAGAGAGAGGGGGCATACTTTCTCAATCTTCAGTTTTCTCCGGAGCTACGGCTACCAATTCTATACGAGTGGTAGACATCTTGAGAATCGTGAAGCGCATATCCCCTATTACAAACGTATCCCCCTCAGCCGGGAGCGCCTCGAGATTTTCAAGGATAAATCCCGCGATAGTATGATAATCGTCGGAATCCTTAAGGCCGAGACCAAATTCCTCATTTATATATTCAATCTCCGCACGTCCCGAAAATTCATACGAGCCATCCGGGAGTTTACGCCCCACGATCTTATTACGGTCGTGCTCATCCTCGATTTCACCGAAAATCTCCTCCACGAGATCCTCGAGAGTGGCGAGTCCGGCAGTACCACCAAACTCATCCACCACCACCACCATCGACTTCTTCTCCGCCATCATCCTGCGCATCATCTTATTCGCATTCATCGTCTCCGGAGTAAAGATCACCGGTTTCAGATGCTCCCTCCAATCCGAATCGATATTGAAGAGCTCCGCCAGATGTATATATCCGAGCACATCATCGATATCCTCCTTATATACTATAATCTTCGAAAGGCCCGTAGCGATAAAGAGATTCACGAGCTCCGGACGTGATGTGGAATCGATAGGCACCGCCACAATCTCATTACGCGGAATCATACACTCACTCATCTGAGTATCCTTGAAATCGATGGCATTACTGAAAATCTTCACCTCATTCTCCACCGGCTCGGCATTTTCCCTCTTCGCCAGCGACTCCTGAAGATAATCATCAAGTTGCGCCATAGTGAGCCCCGGGGCCTCTTCCCTACCCTCCTCGATACCGAAGAGACGCATAAGCCCGCGCGATATCCATGACACGAGGAGCGACACCGGATACAGCACTATATAAATAAGGAACATCGGGAGCGCGATGATACGCATCGTGAAATTGGGATTGATCCGAAAAGTGGTTTTCGGGAGAAACTCCCCGGTAAAGAGGATAATCCCCGTAGATACCACCGTATTGCAGACAAGCACCAAAGCTTCATTATGCAACCATCCCTCGAGCACAGGATTGATCAGAACGGATATAGTGATACCATAAATTACGAGCACCACATTATTACCCACCAGAAGTGTGGATATGAACATATCCTCATGGCGGGAGAAGCGGCGTATGATACGGTCGATGATTCCACCCTTGGCGGCATCGATCTCCACACGCACCTTATTGGATTGCACGAAAGCGATCTCCGTGCCGGAGAACAGCCCGGAAAATATAATAGCCAAAATAGTGATGACAGCAGCCATCAATGCAGACATTTCCATTGCTAATAAAATCAGAATTATGAGAAAAGAGAATGGTAGAGATGGAGCCCGCACCCATAATCAAGCCCGCGCGGACGAGCCATCGCCTACTCGGCACCGCCCTGCGCCTCGGCGGGATTGGCGGCAGCCGGTGCGGGGATACCCGCGGCCCGGGCCATAGCGTGGCCCGGCGGAGCCACCGGCGAACCCGGTATAGGAGAAGCGGGAGCCGGACCTGAAAGCGCCGACCTGTCAACAGGGAAGATACCGCTGGGATGCAGGATGCGGTAAGCCGTCATCTGATCGTTGCTTACAAACCCCGTACCCTCCAGCGTATGCGTATCATTCTCTATATGTATAAACGTATCGCTATAGATTTTTCTCTGCCGTTCATCCCAGAAAAGACGTTCGGAAAGGAAAAGGTCGCGTGGAGCCTTGCTCACCTCCACCTTCCCGATCAATTTCCAAAGCTTCTCCCTCACGAGATAAATAGCCGAATCGGCGGCCACAGTAGCGATCACCTTGAATTTCCTGTCGAATTTCTCAAGATACAGCCCCTTCGGGAACAACCAATAAGGGGTATCCGCTTCATTATAGACATACCATAAATGGGATACGATCTTATACTGCGTGACCCCTGAATCCGAGATAAGCGTCGAGATATTCTTCGTGGCCATCGTAGGCATCTTCTCCGGATGCAGTTTTCCCACGACATCCACCTTTCTCTCGTGCCTGCATCCCGGAAGGATAATGGCCGCCAACGCCGCCAACAACACAAAAGGAAGAATCCTCCGCGCCATCATTTGATCTTACGCTGCCAGAACCAGAGTTCGTTGAAATTGATTCCGAGCGACACACTGAAATAGTTTTCGGAAATCATATTCACCGGGGAAGAAGAACGGCGCATCCATTCCAGACCTACATTAATCATAGTCTTACCCTCCACCGTAGGGAATCCGAGACCGCAAGACACACCATACTCCTTCACGCCATTCCCATTGATATTGAGATAGTCGGATACATAATGTCCGCCAAGACGATAGGCTATACGCTGCGCATACGATCCTCTCATCCTTGGCACAAACTCGGCGCCTACCGCATATTTCGTACGATTATTGAACTTCATACCGTCGAAAATCACGAGATTCGGACGGGCCGCACTGTACATAGAGGAATAATTCACATCCGCCCACTGCTCATAATGGAAATCCGCCTCCACGAAAAGGCTGTATGTACGCTGATAACGATAAGAGATACCGGCTCCGAAACTGTTGGGCAGCTCATAATTCCCCTTCAGAGGGAGAGTGCCCACCGTGTCCGGGAGCGACTGATTGGAGAGGTCCTGTGTAGTACACCATGATTTACCGTGGAGCGACTTCTTCGGGGAATAAGTGAAGCCGGCGGTAAGGCGGGAGAAGCGATCGATATTCGCCGTGTACTGTATACCCGCCACGATATTCCAATCCCGGATCTGCATATAATGCTCGAAAAGCTGCTGTCCGGAATTAGTAGGAGTGGAATAGATATCATTGGAGATATTGCCGAAATCATAAGACACATTCACACCTACCGACACACCGGCATAACGCCCGGCCACACCGATATAAGCCTCGTTGATACCGCCGGTACCCTGATTCTCCATAGTACCGTGAGCTATATCATTACCGAAAGCGTATCCTACCGAAGAATAAGGGAGCATACCGATCGAGCCGCCCATATATTTGCAAATCGGGAATTGCATAGTGAGATAATCCAGACCTCCGCCTACGGAATGTTCCTTGGCGCTCCCCTCCTTGCTCCAGAGCATAGCCACGTCGGCGCCCATATCGAAGAGGAAAGTGAGCGAATCCACAGCCGCATACGAAGCGGGGTTCATCACATTGATGACACGACCGTTATTCATGGCCACGCCCACGCCGCCCATCTGCCTCTGATAAGAAGAGGCGCGATCGCCGAGTATACCATATCCATACATAGAATACGGAGTAGTGACATTCTGTCCCAACGCCGACGCCGAGACAGAGAGGAGGATAGAGAGCAGAGAATATTTAAAGAATTTCTTCATGATGCGTTATAATTATAGATGGCAAGCAATCCGCGGGCCACCAGATCGGGCACGAAGACCACTTCATCCTTAATGGAATCAAGCAAAGGGAGGAGCAAAGGGGCATCTCCTCCGGAAATCACGAGGCGCGCCACGCCGTATTCCCCCTGCGCACGGCGGAAAGAGGCCGCGATCTCATCGCCCAGTCCTCTCATCACCCCCGAGCGGATAGCCGTCACAGTGTCATAGCCGAAAGGAGGAGTAGCCCCATCCGGCTCCACCATCGGAAGAGCCGCCGTATAGCCATGCAAAGCCTTTAGCCGCAGATAGATACCGGGCGATATATTCCCGCCGCGGAAAGCCGGAGCCGCATCCACCACATCGAGAGTGACAGCCGTCCCCGCATCCACTACGAGCAATGCCTCACCTGGAAAAATCACCGCGGCCCCGGCAGCAGCCGCCACACGGTCGAGCCCCAGAGTGGAGGGAGAAGCGTACCTCACGCCCACCGGCACCGGAGTGTCATGCTCCATCTTCAGCAGGTGTCCCTCACAGAGCGCATCCAAGCCTCGCAGCATCTCATCCGGCAAATCATGCCCCACCGCACAATATATTATCCCATCAGGGTCATAACTCCTGCAGAGCTCCATAAGAGCCGGCATATCCTCACGGCCTACGGAATGTGACGCCACAAGCGTCTCCCCCTCGAAGAGAGAAGCCTTCACACGGGAATTTCCCGCATCCAGCGTCAGGATTTTTTCGGCTACGGGCATTGATTACTCAGGAGAATTATCGGAAGAGCCCGAATTACCACCGGTCCCCTCCTTCTTTTCGCGGAAATATATCATCCATACGGCGATAATCTGAATCATGGCTCCGGCAAGAGTGAAGAGGATAGTCTCGCGCAGGATAGCTAAAGTAAAGCCGAGCGAGCCCCCGAAGCGAGCCTCATTATAGAACCAGAAGAAACCACCCACCAAAAAAGCGATGCCGGCCCAGCACTCCAGACGGCGCAAACGCTTTAGACGGAAAGAATCCCCCGGATGATTCACGCCGGCCACCCTCGCCACGGTAAAGATAAGCGCGCCGGCCGCATACACCCATTTGAAAGCGGCGAGCCATCCCCCCGAATCGAGATTCATGAAAGGCACGGCGATAGCCACGGCCACGAGAAGCAGGCCGAAAGTAGCCGTATTCTCAAGCGCTTTCCTCACCTTCGGAGAGAGTCCTCTCTCCCGGCCGGAAGAGGAGGTATCCATCGTTTTTCTTTTCTTAGTCATATCGAATCACTTTATAAGAAACACATCTTCCGAAGGTTTCTGCATGTGGTATTGCTCGCGGGCGAGATATTCCAGATCGGTTGCCCCGTTCACGATAGCCTCCCTGCGGGCGCGATAGAAAGCCGCGGAATCACGGTTCTGCTTTATTTCCGCCTTAATGGCATTTATCTGCCGTTCATACTCCATGTTGAGCGACACCGATGTATCCTCATTGAAAAACAAGAGGAGCACCACCAGCGTACCGATAAGAAGCACAGGGATATTCGACCTGCGTCTCACCCAGAAATTAGCTTTCTTGAGATTTTTTTTCATCTGTCATGACAGTCGCCCCTGCTTCCCGACCCCCTTGATAAGGAACGCGCATGCGCATACGCGTAAAGGCCTAAAACAGACAGCGAGGCGTTTATGTTTCGCAAAATTAGTGATTAATAAGGAAAAGCCTACTCTCCGCAACCACTTTTTTTCGCGGCCGATAATCAATTGTGAAATAATTTAACAATTGCCCATCTCTTTTTAACAGTATTAAATATTCATTTGACAAAACGAAGGGACGATTCCATACAAAATGCCACAGTATACTGACAAAAAGACATAATCGCAAAAAGACTGTAAAAAATTATTAAAATCAGGATAGATTTCCGACAGGGAGTGTTATATAGATACAAAAACGAATTCAAAAACTAAAAAACTATACGACTATGGCTGATTCAATGACCTTCAAAAAGAAACTCTTAGGACTTCAAAGCAACCTAATGAATTTCGCAGTACAGCTCACATCCAATCGCGATGCCGCTGCAGATCTCGTACAGGACACCACACTCAAGGTGCTCGATAACGAAGAGAAATACGTAGACAACGTTAATTTCAAAGGATGGGTGTTCACCATCATGCGCAACATCTTCATCAACAATTACCGTCGTCAGGTCAGAAATGCCACAGTCGTAGACACGACCGAGGATCTCTACCACCTCAACCTCTCGCAGGAGTCGGGTCTCTCCACACCGGAAGGCTCATTCGCAGCCAAGGAGATTTCCCAGGCCATCAACGGTTTCTCCGCAGAATACAAGGAACCCTTCACCATGTATATCGCCGGCTACAAATACAGCGAGATCGCCGATAAGATGGGTCTCCCCCTCGGCACAGTGAAGAGCCGCATCTTCTTCGCCCGCAAGCGTCTGCAGACCATGCTCAAGGATTATCGTTAATCCCCTCACCTATCTCGCGGGACACGACGGGGATTCGGACAGATGATCGAGGTCCTCAGCCAGCCTGCCGACAGATGCTGACTTCCCCGCCTACGCTAACGGATAGGAGACACCAAGATATAAATCTGATAGAAATTACAAATAAATACAACCCGGAATGAGAAGCAAGGGTGTATCGCCACAACCGCGATACACCCTTGTTCCATTTTCCGGCAGCCTGATTCTCTCAGACTTCCGGGGCTATATATGATTTCACGTCCTCAGTCGATACCGTCAAGCAGATCGGGACGCAGACGGCGCGTACGCTCCAGCGCCTGATCATAACGCCACTGCGCTATTTTAGCCTCATGACCCGAAAGAAGGATATCGGGCACCTTCCAGCCATTGTAATCCGCCGGACGGGTGTACACCGGAGGCGCCAACAGATTATCCTGGAACGAATCCGACAACGCCGACTGCTCATCGCCGATCACTCCCGGGATAAGACGTATCACGGAATCCGCGATCACCACAGCCGGAATCTCACCCCCCGTGAGCACATAATCCCCTATGGAAATCTCCATAGTGACCAGATGCTCCCTGATACGATAATCCACTCCTTTGTAATGGCCGCAAAGTATGATCAGGTTATTGCAGAGAGAAAGCGAATTGGCCATCGGCTGATCGAGCGTTTTCCCGTCGGGCGAAGTGAAGATCACCTCATCATACTCCCTCTCCTTACGCAGGGCCGAGATACACGCATCCACAGGCTGAATCTGCATCACCATCCCGGCCTCTCCGCCGAAAGGATAATCGTCCACCTTACGATGCTTGTTGGTGGTGTACTCCCTAAGATTATGCACCCGGATCTCAGCGAGTCCCTTATCCTGCGCACGCTTCAGAATAGAGCAATTCAGGGGAGACTCCAACATTTCGGGGAGCACTGTAAGTATATCAATTCTCATAAATGAATACGATAAAACTACTTGGTACTTAAGCAGCCACTTCTTAGCTGCTTAATTATATTAATAAAGATAAGGGGCGATCAAGACTATGCAGCCCTGCCGCCCCTTACTATAGGGAATCAATCAGATTATAAGAATCTGAATCGGAACTACCGAATGAAAAAGATCAATCGATTTCCTCGTCAGCCTCGTAGCCGCCCATCTCGCGGATAGCGTTCTTGAGCATCACGTACTGCTGGAAGAGGTGGTTTACGGGCACCTCATCCTGAGTATAGTCGTGCATCGGGCTCTTGAGGAAGAAGCTGAGGAAGCGCTGAGTGCCATAGCGGCCGGCACGCATAGCGAGGTCGCTGAGGAGCACGAGGTCAAGACAAAGGGGAGCTGCGAGGATAGAGTCGCGGCAGAGGAAGTTGATCTTGATCTGCATGGGATAACCCATCCAGCCGAAGATATCGATGTTATCCCATCCCTCCTTGTTGTCGTTGCGGGGAGGATAGTAGTTGATACGTACCTTGTGGTAGTACTGAGTATCCTCGTCATTGCCGTGGCCATAGAGGTCGGGCTGCTCCTCGGGCACGAGGATGCTCTCGAGAGTGGAAAGTTTGGACACCTCTTTAGTACGGAAGTTGGCGGGCTCATCGAGCACGAGGCCGTCACGGTTGCCGAGGATGTTGGTGGAGAACCAACCGTTGAGACCGAGGCAACGAGTACCGATGATGGGGGCGAAGCCTGACTTCACGAGAGTCTGGCCTGTCTTGAAGTCCTTGCCGGCGATAGGCATTTTGGTCTTCTCGGCGAGCTCCCACATAGCGGGGATATCTACAGTAGTGTTGGGGGCACCCATGATGAAGGGGCAACCTTCGGCGAGAGCGGCGTAAGCGTAGCACATGGAGGGAGCGATATGTTCCTTGTCGTCAGCCTGCATGGCAGCCTCGAGAGCCTCGAGAGAGCCGTGGATCTTCTCGTCTACGGGCACATATACCTCAGTGGAAGCAGCCCAGAGCACAACTACGCGCTCCACGCCTGTCTCCTTCTTGAAGTTGCGGATATCCTCGCGGATCTGCTCCACCATATCCCAACGGTCCTTGCAATCCTTCACATTGTCGCCGTCGAGACGCTTTGCATAGTTATGGTCGAAAGCGGCCTTGAGAGGCTTGATCTTGATGAGCTCCTCTTTTACGGGCTCGATATCTTTCTCCTTGAGCACCTCACAGTTGATAGCTGACTCATAGGCGTTGGCGGGATAAACGTCCCATGCTGCGAACTCGATGTCGTTGAGATCAGCGAGGGGCACGATATCTTTATAATGGAGATATTTCTTGTTTTCGCCACGACCTACACGAATCTTGTCGTACTGAGTCATGGAGCCCACGGGCTTGGCAAGACCCTTGCGAGTCATGAGCACACCTGTAATGAATGTGGAGGATACGGCGCCGAGGCCTACCACCATCACACCGAGCTTGCCGTTGGGCTTCTCTGCTTTTGTTGCCATAATTTCTCTTTTTATGTCTTTTAGTTTTATCTTAAATTTCGGGCGCATTGCCGCAGGCTCCCGAATGATTCCCAAGCTTCGGACGATAAGACATCCGGTCCGCTCGGGGAGGTTCAGAAAAAGACCCGCAGACGTTCCTTTCGGAAATGCGGGTCAAAATTATCACCAATTTTGCAATTGGCAAAATATTTCTATAAAAAATAAAGCGGGCATATTCTTAATTTTTGTTAACAATATCCTATTCTGTCCAAATTTACTTAATTTATAGTCAAATATTCAGGAAATTGTTAACAAAAACAAACGAGGCATATCCCTCATTATCGGTTTTGAGTTCTTTTATCCCTCATCGGGCGCCTGTCAGCGGTCAGGGGACGTACGTCGGCAAGCCCGGAGAGGGTTAGAAATAGATGAGCTTCGTGTCGAAGGGGATACCCGTGAAGCAAATGATAAAGAATATAGCCAGCATCACGCCCAGCATGGTGAGCCCGGAATAGTTGCAGAGGCGATGAGCCCTCTTCGGGTCGGCCCCTTTCAAGGATATGGAAATCCAAAGATATATAAGCACTCCGATTCCCGGCATAGCCACAAGCCATTGCCAATCGTTAGGACTGCAGACCCGGCATAGCGCGAAGATAAAAGCGAAAGCGAGCAAAGCGTTCACTACGATCGTGACTCGGCTGGCCGACAGGCCCAACACCACTGTCATCGTACGCTTGCCATGCAGTCTGTCCTGCTTATAGTGGGAGTAATTATGTATGATGCTCCAGTTGGCGATCATGAATCCGGCGGCAACGCCGAGATAAACGGCGGGACCGAGATCATACCAATTGAAATCATTTACCGACTCATGCTGCGACTGCAGGAAGCATACGGCCATAGTGCCCAGTGGACCGTAAGCGAAGGCCTTGGCGATCAGACCGAATGGTGTACGCACCAACGGATGCTTGCCGACATTGATTATCCAGGCGAACGCCACGAACAGCACTCCGAATATAATCATCATCCATCCCCCCATGGCGATGATCCCGAGTCCGATCATTCCGGCAAGAAGAAGCGCGGATATAGTGGCGTTCTTCAGCAGAAGCATGGTGGTTTCGGGGAGAGTATCGAAGTCGATGCCATCGTCATGATTTTCTCCGAAATGATATTTCTCATCATTATAGCGATGAGAGAAATTGATACTCAACTGAGCGAATATGCCGAAAAAGAGACAGATGGTGAGCGGCAGAATCTCGAGATTGCCGTGCATGGCGGCCGCGGCACCTCCGGCCACAACCGACGTCAGGCTCATGTAAATCGAGCTTGTACCGGCAGACTTGAGAAGTGTCTGGAAGGGATTCATATTATTTTACGGTGGATAGACATACAAACAGACTGGATACGCCGATCGCTATCCAGAGGAGGACAGCCTGCACGAGCGGTTTCACACCTACCTGACGTATCACTTTAAGACTGAGACTGGCACCGATAGCGAAAAGCACGGCCACGAGTGCCTTCTTGGCAATCACCACAATCACATCATACACTCTCCCCATTACGGGCATCACGGCCTCGGGAGTGTAGGTATTGATGATCATGGCCACTACAAAGAGTAAGATGAACCAAGGGATGGAAACCTTTGCCTTACCCTCGCCCCCCTGCTGCTTGCGGAAGTACCACATTGTGAAGAATGCGAGGGGGATAATCCAGAGCGCACGCGTACATTTAATAAGTGTGGCCAGGTCGCACGCCTCGGTAGAACCGGGGAAATACATCTGGTCGAAAGCGGCGCCGGCACCCACTACCGAACTCGTGTCATGGATAGCGATAGCTGCCCATGTGCCGAATTGTGTCTGGGTCATGCCGAAGAGATGCCCCAGCGGAGGGAAGATAAAGAGAGCTATGGCATTGAGGATGAAGATAACACCGAGAGATACGGCCATCTCGTTCTGGTCGGCTTTCAGCACGGGGCCTACGGCCGCGATAGCGCTGCCGCCACAGATAGCCGTGCCCGAGGAGATGAGATAGGAGGTCTTCTCGTTGATACGCAGGTAGCGGCCCAATAGCACACCGATCACCATCACCCCTATCACGGAGACCACGGTGAAAAGCATACCCTCCGCTCCGCTCTGCAGGGATTTCTGGAGGTTCATTCCAAACCCGAGACCTACCACTGAAGCCTGCAACAGATATTTGGAGAGCTTTTTATTGAATGTGGGGAAAGGGATTCCGAAGATGAAAGCGAAAATTAGGCCGGTGAAGAGAGCCACCGGGGGCGAGATAAAATGATACTGCTCTCCGAATACATAATCGAAGGGGAATATCATAATGACGAGAAGCACCCAATACAGCGGTCGTCCTATACGCTCGAGGAGCGAGAGGGAAGTGGAATCAGTTTTCATAACATCAATTAAAATCAACACGCAAATTTAACACTTTCTTCGGTATCGCGCAAAATAAACGTACGAAGATTATGCCGCTCCCATCCGGATTTACTGCGTTTTTCGGGGCCTTTAAGCTATCATCCGGCGGAAGGAATCTCGATGCGGAAGGTGGTGCCTCGGCCCAACTCGGAATCTTTCACATATATTTTGCCGCCATGATAATCCTCGATGATACGCTTCACAAGTGTAAGCCCCAGTCCCCACCCTCTCTTCTTGGTGGTGAAGCCGGGATTGAACACATTCTTGAAGTTTTTACGGGCGATACCTTTCCCGGTATCGCGGATATCTATCCACACCTTATCCTTGTCGTCCCCGGTGGTAATATCGATCGAACCGGCGCCGTCCATGGCATCCACGGCATTCTTGGTGAGATTCTCCATCACCCATTCGAAGAGCGGACGCGACAGCATCACTCCATGGTCATCCTCGGAGAGATGCATCCTGAGGTCTACCTTCCCGGATATGCGGCTGCGCATATAGTCGAGCGAAGTGGACACAAGATCGTTGAGATACTCAAGCTGCAACTCCGGCACAGACCCGATTTTCGAAAATCTGTCGGCGATCACTGAGAGCCGCTTCACATCCTTGTCGATCTCGCGTGTCACCTCCGGGTCGGTCCCGGCCGCCTGCAGATATTCGCTCCAGGCCATAAGGGAGGAGATCGGTGTACCGAGCTGATGGGCGGTCTCCTTCGAAAGGCCCACCCATACCCTGTTCTGCTCCGCCCGCTTCGTATAGACCACAGCCGTATAGAGGATAAGGGCGATGAGCACCATCACACCTAATTGAACATAAGGGTATAGACTCAACCTTCGCAAGAGAATCGAATCCTCGAAATAGATATATTGATAAGTATTGGCATAAATCTCCACCTTTATAAAATGGGGATTATTGTCGGCCATCACCGAGAGCGGAGTCTCGCCGCCAGGTTTCTTGAGGCGCGAGAGGAGATAATCACGGTTGCGGGGAGTAAGCTCGTCATACACGCTCTTATCCTTGTCGCTCTTGTCCGGAAGGGAGAAATTACGGAATTCCAGGATATGGAACGTGGAATCGGCCACAAGCACCGGAATAGAATTATTCTGGCTGATGATAGAGAGAAGGAATTCCAGATCGGCGTCCACTTCTGTCTGCGCGAGACGCTCCGTGGCGCGGGCCCAGATATTCATACGCTCCCGCTCCTGCTGCGCGAGTTCCTTCACCAGGCTGTTGGATAACAGTAGGAAAATGATGATGGCTACAGAAGAGACGGCCAGGAATATGTATTTGCCGGCGCGCTGCCGTTCGTATATACTCATAGTGAATGGGGATGTGATGTGTAGGTAGGGAAAGAATCAGGTATATATGTCTGTATAAGTTAAAACCCGGGATATCAGGATCCGGCATGGGCGCGGATATATCGGGACACACTGTCCTCCGTATTCGCGCCGATAATCTCGTTGGCCGCCGCTTTTACTTCCGGCACGGCATTCTCCACGGCCACGGCCCAATCAGCCTCTTTCATCATCGGGATATCATTCACCTGGTCGCCGAATACCACCATCCGTTCCACACCGAGACGTTCCCGGAGACGCCTCAGCGCCTTCCCTTTCGTAGCCGAAGGGGAAAACACCTCCATCAGTTCGCTTTCCGGTCCATACGTGTCATGATAATGCAGGGGGCTGCAGTCCACACCGGCCTCACACACCCGGTCATATACCCTGCATACAGGCTCCTTCTCCTGCATGGCGAAAAGGAGCACCACATGCTCGCGGGGGAGAATCCCCGCTTTCAGCGCATCCTCGGGCGGGATATGGAAGTCCTTGAAAGGTGTGCCTTCGCGCAGACGCATGAATTCCTTTTCCTGAGGCGAGAGTGATCCCAAATGATATATGTCTATATGATTGTCGCGGAGAGTGTAGAGAAACGACCCCACCCCCTCCCGGGTATAGATCTCGATGAGGTCGTCCACAGCCTCCCGCGAGATATAACGAGGGTCGGAATATATCCCCGTCTTTGGATTCCAGAGAGCGGCCCCGGTCATCACCACAGCCGGCAACCGCATATCCACATCCGCCAGAAGGGGAGCCACAGTGGCGGGAGTCCGCGCCGTAGCCACAGTGAAGGCCGCGCCGCCGGCTATGGCTTCGTTTAGAAGCGCCGCGCTGCGAGCGCTCACTCTCCCCTCCGCATCAAGCAGAGTGCCGTCGAGATCCGTCACATAAAGAGTCTTCATACCAATTACGGGGCTTATTTGCGGAGCTTTATCTCGGTGTATTCCACATCCGACACCTGCTCCTCCACTGTCACACGCTGCGTCTTTCGTCTCCCGTGCTGTTCGCCGGTGATCTCCACCGACTCGGAATACTCCTTTATCTCGGTGTATTCCACATCCACGGCATAATCCCTGGGGATTATAGGTCCCGGCTCGGGGTTATAATATCGGTGTCTCCGGCGTGAACTCCTGCGGGAATCATCGTCCTGCGGGCGAGTCTGCTTCTTCCCGGCTTTGCTGTCGCGCGGAGGCATCCCGGTGGCCGCACGTAAATAATCCTCCATCTTGCGCTGAGCGCGCTTGATAATCCAAGGCTGTATCCAACGGCGCCAGATATAAGGGCCGAAAGCAAAAATCAATATCAGAATTATGAGAAAAACTCCCATTGAAATGTCTTTTTTGAGTGTCTGTTTCCTTTATAACGCATCCTGCCAAAAAAAATTACGGCATCCCCCTGCATCACATCCCGGCCACCGGGCGGAGGGGCATGCCTTAAATATTAAGGATTGCGATTATCCCCGGGCTTATCGGCGGGAGAAGGGGCAGAGCGAACACCCTACGTAGAATACGATGAGCCACATCAGTCCCGGCACACCCATACAGAATACACATCCTGCAGCGGCGAGGATAAGGAGCCAGCGGGCCTCATTCCCCTTCCAGCCCCAAGTCTTGAACTTCAGGGAGAAGATATGCAAGGGAGAATTGAGCAGCCAGCACATCACCAATATCACGGCGAGAGCCACATACCATTGGGAAAGGAACTCCGTGCCCTGACGTGCCATAGCCGTATACCCTATCCAGAAGATAGCGTTAGCCGGTATCGGCAATCCTATGAAGGAGGTGGTCTGCCGTGTGTCGATATTGAAGCGGGCGAGTCTCAGGGCTCCGGCCACGGGTATAAGCAATGCCGCCCAGCAGATCCAAGCCTCAGGGCTGAGATCGCGCAGGCAATTGAAGAGAATCATGGCGGGAGCCACTCCGAAGCTTACCAGGTCGCAAAGGGAATCGAGTTCTTTCCCCATATCGGAATAGGCGTGGAGCGCGCGGGCCGCGAATCCGTCGAAGAAATCGGCCACAGCGGCGATAGCGATAAAGATGCAGGCCCACCCCCATGCGGGGAGACCGGCGATTTCACCTTGCTGAAACGACATGGCGATGGCTACGGAGCCGGAGGCCACATTCATGCAGGTGATGGCATTCGGGATATTTCGGGTTATTACATTCATATACGTATAACAACGCTTCGGCGCGAATATGTTCACTTCCGCTCCCCAAACCCCTTCATATTGGCTATGGGGGTGACTCCGCCGCTGGTGAGATCGCCGAGCTTGAGCAGGATTTCCGCATCCACGGGGAAATATATATCCACCCTCGAACCGAATTTGATAAATCCGAGATGTTCGTCGATCGAGGCTTCCTCTCCCTCCTTGGCATAAGTGACGATACGGCGGGCCATGGCTCCGGCCACCTGTCTCACGGTGATTCTCTGCCCGTTATCACATAGTATCCCTATCGTGGAACGCTCGTTCTCGGTGCTGCTCTTGGGAAGATAGGCGGAGAAGAAGCGTCCGTTGTGATGACGCACGTATTCCACCGTGCCGTCCACCGGAAACCAATTGGCATGGACATTGAGCGGCGACATGAATACGGAGAACTGTATCGCCTCGCTCTTGAGATACTCCGGCTCGTAGACCCTTTCTATGGCCACCACCTTGCCGTCGACCGAGCTGACGGCGCGGCCGTAGCGCGGGCCTTTGTAATTACGCTTGGGGCATCGGAAGAAATTGAATACGAATATATAAAAGAGGAGGGAAACGGCGGAAAAGACCGCTGGAATGACTATCGGGGGCATGAAGAGCCATACCGGCACGTTGAGAGCGGCCAGCACGATGAATAGAAGTATCAGGATATTTGTTCCTTCGTGATGTATCTTCACTTCGTTATCGCATTCTTTGGGTCGACAAAGCGGGGAGGCGGGTGTAAGCGTCCGGGCCCCCCGGCTTCGAAGAGAGTTTTTCTTAATTTTTGCAAAATTACACTAATTAATCGGTTTTTACAAATTTCGTAGTCCAAAGTTCATTCCCCCGTAGAAAATTCCCTCCTCAATCGCGTCGGCGCCATATCCGGAGAGGCTCGCTCGGGAGTATGAAAATTTATTTGTAATTTTGCAGACGTAACAATCTTTCACGCCATGCACGAAGAAAAGAAGAGCCTTGTGATCATCAATCCTATCTCCGGCACCCGCAAAAAGGGAGGGCTGGAGGATATCACCGCCGAAATACTTACCCCCGCCGGGTATCAACTCGACTTCGCCTACACCGAAGGACCGGCCGATGCTTCGCGCATGGCCGCGAAGGCGGCGGCTTCGGGCTATCACTCCGTGATTACGGCCGGCGGCGACGGCACTGTCAACGAGGCGGCGCGTGCCCTGACGGGTACACGCACGGCCCTCGGCATCATCCCGTGCGGTTCGGGCAACGGTCTGGCCCGCTCTCTCGGTATCCCTTCCGATTTCAAAGTGGCGCTCAAGACCATCGCCGACGGCAATATCATCCTCGCCGACCATGGTGTCGTGAATTCCATCCCTTTCTTCTGCACCTTCGGCGTGGGTTTCGACGCTGCCGTCAGCGAGAAATTCGCCAACGCCAAGCGGCGTGGCAAGATATCCTACATACAGAGCGTATTGCGTGAATTCCTGGAGTACACTCCGCAGTCCTACGGACTTTCGATAAATGGAGAGGTACTGACCGACAAGGCTTTCCTGATAGCCGTGGCCAACGCTCCGCAATATGGCAACAATGCCTATATCGCTCCGAAAGCATCCATCACCGACGGTTTTCTGGATATCACGGTGATACATTCCGGTTCGCCGCTCTCCACGGCTCTCATGGGTGTCGACCTTATGACGGGGTATCTCGACCGGAATACGCTTATCGACACATTCCGTGTGTCGGAGGCTACTATCATACGTCTGGACAAGGGTCCGGCGCATGTTGACGGTGAACCGATCGAGCTGGGGAAGGTGCTCAATGTGCAATGCCGTCCGGCGTCGCTGCGGCTGTTCGCTCCTGACGCCGACATGCGTGTCAAGCCGATCATCTCGCCGCTGAAGGCCTTCTTCTCCGATCTCCATTACGACCTCCTCGACAAGCTCCGCTCCCTCTGAGTCTACCCCTCCTCCCCTGCATGTAATATTTACGGATGGGTGGGGAAGGTATTGGTTGAGTTGTGGGGAACCGTGCGGGCGCGTCAGACGTTGTAATTGTAATAATGATAATGTATATACACCTCAATTATGGAAACTCTTAAGAATATCAAAGGTATTATCTTCGATTATGGCGGCACACTCGATTCGGGCGGCGACCATTGGAGCGAAGTGATATATGATGCCTACGGCAAAGCCGGAGTGGCTGTCAACCTCCCGGAATTCCGCGAGGCCTACGTCTATGCCGAGCGTGAACTGGCGCGTGTACGCCATATCCTTCCGGAGCATGATTTCCATGATCTCCTGCTCATCAAGATGCGTATCGAATTGCAGCATCTGGCGGAAGAGGGACTCTTCGCCCCGGCTCTTGTGGAGGAGAAGGCGGCTGAGATAGCCAAGATATGCTACGAGTCGGCGAAAGCCCATGTAGAGGCTGCCGTGCCGGTATTGGAGAAGCTCTCGCAGCATTTCCCGATGGTACTCGTATCCAATTTCTACGGTAATGTGGAGGCTGTGCTGAAGGATTTCGGCATACGCAAGTATTTCAAAAAGATTGTGGAGAGTGCCGTGGTCGGTGTGCGCAAACCCGACCCGGAGATATTCAGTATGGGAGTACGCGATCTGGGATTGCCGGCCGGAGAAGTGGTGGTGATCGGAGATTCGTATAAGAAGGATATCCTGCCGGCCCGCAAGGCGGGATGTCAGACTCTCTGGCTGAAAGGGAAAGGGTGGACTCCGGAGGAGGATGCGCAGACCGATCCCTGCATCATCTCCTCGCTCGATGAAATCCCCGCTCTGTTAGGCCTCGCCTGATCCCCAAATACTTGCCGCCCCCTGCATGGTCGTAACCATGCAGGGGGCGGCAAGTATTTGACACCTGTACGGTCGCGACCTTTGCCGGTGGTACTATTTGATATATGCCGGGGTATTGGGTCGCGCGCGGCGATCTGCGTTGATCAGGCCGCCGCGAAGCAGGCCGTGGTTCCGATCCGCGTCGCCCCCTACTCCGGCTCATTAAAAAGATCCGCGGGCCCAATCTGCGAAGATCCGCGATCAAAAAAATTGCGCATACCAAGGTAATTTCTGAGCGCAGGATTACTTTGACCGCTCGATTTTTTGTCGTGGAATTACTTCTACCACTCGTTTTTGTTGGTCGCAGATCTCCGCAGATGGAGCCCGCGGATCGGGCGCGGATCTTTTTATTTTTTGGTCGCGCTTTTTGACGCAGATTGGGACCTCGGCCTGCTTCGCGGCGGCCGGATTCTCGCAGATTGCCGACACGAAGATTACCGATTGAACACTCCCTCACGCCTTGAACTTACGCGGATTACCGATCGCTATGGTAATTTGGGGACGGAGAT
>JAAVEO010000034.1 GCA_014801225.1 Bacteroides sp. | reverse complement strand
TGAACAGAAGCGACGTGGCATCGTAGGATGCCTTCTTCATCTTTTTTCCCGGAATGTATTCCACTCCGTTACGGATGGTCTTCTGCGTGCGACCCTCTACCACTATCTCCTCAAGGTCCCGGCTGAAAGCGAGCGAATCCGCCTCCTCCACATTCTGTGCGTATCCCGACAAGCACAGCAGGCCAAACGCACCGGTAAAAAGAATCTTAGTATTGATTAATCTCATATTTCCCTCTTTTTATGATTGACGTTTTAATGATTGACATATAAAGGAAAGACCCTCCTTATATATTTAACACGAATCCCCGCTTGTCGTGACAACTGCCGGCAATATTTTTTCAAACAAAACCAGTCTAATCAGAATATTTCCAAGATTTCCAGTTATTGAATAGGCATGTTCTAATGTCCCTAAAAAAGAGACATTAGAACATACAAAAAAGCAGTAACGAGTCATCTGCAACATTCACTCTATATGTAACAGAGTAAATATCCTATATTTCGAGGATAATTCTCGTGATAACTATGTTCCTACCACGAAAGATTTTTAACCACATGAGGTTCCATCACCACAGAAATATTTCACATCCACACAGTCTGTGGTATTTTTTGGGGGTGTTATCTGACATGCTAAACACTTGGCTCCATTACAAAAGTAATTTGTGCCGTCCGGATTTGCAGTGCCGACTGCTACACCGCCATGGATTTTGAGAGCCTCCATCTCTGAGAGGAGAGCTGTGGTAGGTATGACTACCTTTTTGTCTTTTCTTTCCATATTGGATTGAATTATTGGTTAGTATTGTCTATTTCCCTCATGAATTTACAGAAATAATACAAAAATATTCTTTATTCATGATTTGATAGATTTTTTCATATCTCTTGAAGTTCTGTTTTGCAGTGATTGAGAATATGATTTCTCATATCCTTGTGCTTATCAGCATACATACACGTTATTTTGCCTGCTTCTTTAAGCATTCTCTCTCGTTTTACCTGACATGGTCCCCAGCAAACGGGAAGATATTGACAAGCATTACATTCACCTTGCTCTTTCTGTCCAAGATGAAGCTTATAGATATCTGTGACATCCTCTTCCCATATCACTTCTCCGTTCTTTAAAAGTAATCCGGGCATATCTTCAGGATTGTGATTATCACACTTTCCTACTCTACCGTTAGGGAATATACAATCGAAATATTTCCGATCCGTATAGCACACTCCTGTAGTTGCAAATGTAGGATACATTCCTGCCTCTTTTCCCATTTTGAAAAGTTCTTCCACATCCGCTTCATTGATCTCTTCCTCTTGTTGTTGCCATACCTTGTAGATATTAAAGCGAAGATTTTTCCGGGACTCTTCAGACAATCTCGATTTAATGCCGGCTAACACTTCTGCCGGCTTAAGATTATCTCGGGTATAATTGAATCGAAGACCGACCATCGTATGACGCGCAATCTGCTCAATATTGGACAATGTTCGGTCGTAAGCGGATATTTTGCCCAATTGTTTTATTGAATCATGTGTGACAGGATCTCCATCTATCGTAATCTGATAGTATTTCACACCCGCGTCTCTTAAATTCTCAATTCTTTCAGCTGTCAGCAACGTACCATTGGTGGTAATTGAGGCAGCGAATTTTTTCCCCTTGGACTCTGCGTAGTCTCGGCCGAATCGAGTCAATTCCAAAACGATATCATAGGCAAGCAATGGCTCTCCTCCAAACCAAGATAGCTGGAATTCGGTGATTTCAGGATTATCCAATTTTAACTTTATACGTTCCTTGATAGCATCTACTGTTTCTTTCGACATGAATAGATTCTCATGTTTCTGAATACAATACCAGCAACGTAGATTACATTGATAGGTAGGAAGAATCATAAGGAAGTATTGATGGGGTGTGGTCAGAGGTTCCAATTTCTTACGCACCAGCGCCATTTCATCTACTTCATTATCAAGGATAAATCCTTGAAGACGCATCTTATCAATGAATGATCCGAATATCTTTTTGTGTTGGTCCGGATTCTCAATTATGGTTCGGTATGAATCTGTTCGCTCAGAAGGTATGATAAAGAATGAATCCGTAAGACCACTATAACAAACGGTCTTATTTTTGTACGGCAAAAAATAATTATATTTAGAGGGTTTCATTGTGTGTAGGATACCTAATTCATATACAATCCGCTCCAATTCTTGATCATCAATCCTGAAACGGATTGTATATGAGCTATTTTTATAAACTTATGATAAATCATCTAATTTTCAGAAGTATATTTCTCCTTCGTATTCATCGCCGTTGTCAAAGGTGACGTTGAGGAGGAAGTCGCCGCTGAGGCCGGGAAGCTCCACGCAGGGGTAGCTGCGGTCGATGCCGGCGGAGAAGACGGGGAAGGCGCCGGTGGAGAGAGTAACTGTCGCGGACTCGGCCTCTTCGGAGAAATCGATGGATAATACGCCATCAACATACGAGCCATGAAGATATTCCACCATAGGGGGCATCATGGGTCTGCCGGGATTCACAGGAGGAGGCGGCGGCGGATCGTTTTTCTTTTTTATATAGAGGTCTCCCGATAGCCCCACAATAGTCGGGGCAGTGTCTTCGGCCATTATCGGAAGGGCAATTATCCCTAAGGCCAAGAGAGGTAATAGTTTCATAATGAAATTTACTTTTAAGGGGGTATAATCCCGTGATTTTTACAATGGCAAAATTACAAACGATTTCGTCAAAATTTGGCATTTTGACAATAATCTTTTACTCACTTTTAAGGGTATTTACCCCTTTATCCACTTAATAGCCACTTAATTTCACTCTTTTTACGGTCCCTCCTCATCTGTTAATCTTCTGGAACATCAAGTAAAAAAGAATAAGTGAGTAAAAAAGGGGCGAAAATCGCCCCTTTTTGCTATCCTTAAAAATCAGATTTCTTCAATATTTGAGATTCACTTTGCATTTAGCCTCTGTAAAATCACTTCGTATTTCTTTTGGATATCGGGCGAAAATTGGTTGATTTTCCTTACCAGACGATCTTTGACGTTATAGATATGTTTTGAGTCGCTGTTTAAGAACTTCACGATTGAATCCACGTCATAACCATAGTAGAGATAGATAGCCATTATTACATACTCTTCCCGTAATTTTTTACTACGGAGATACGCGATAGCCCCGTCAGTCAAGACATCAAGGATATCCTCCCAATTCTTAAATCCGGGACTGCCTATCTCAAAAGAGGCCATATACTCCTTGAATTTCGGATAATCTCGTTTCAACTCTTTCTCTGCGACAGTCCTGTTATGGTAAGCAATCTCGGATATGGTTCTATTTACGGAACGGAAATAATAAAGACTCTTTTCTCTTACTTCACTCTTCAGATTTTCAAGTTCGCTCGTATGGCGGTTGTTGTTCTCTTCAAGAACTGACGTCAACTCTTTACAATCGTTCTGCAATGCCTCTATAGTGGAAAGTTGCTCCTCAACTTTCTCTTCAAGTTTTCCATTTTCTATGGAGACATTGGACAATTCTTCCTCACGTCGGGACAGTTCATCCACCAGAGTATTACTCCTTTTTTTCAGAATTTCATTCTCGCGTTTAGTCTCTTTACGCTTCTTTCTAAATCGTACAACGAGCAAAATCAATATACCTACTATAATAACGAGGACGGCTATACCATTCCCATATATCAGTTTAGTATATTTCATCTCAATTTGATACCTGTGAGATTTATTGCGGGCCACCAAAGCATGAATGGAATTGAAATTTCCCACGATCATCTTATTATAGTCCTCTTCCACTCCTTTATATAGGTCATACATTATCCGGGCTTGGGGTGTGATGCTACCGTCTTGTACATACATGTCCGCAATCAGCATATTTTTAGCCACCGAGTCCAGATCTTCAGCCCGAGCCTCCATTAGCTTTTTTGCAGCGGGAATTTCATCCATTCTTATATAGGAGGCAGCCTTGAAAAGGGTCAGATCCGGCTGGTGTTGATCAATACTGTCCAGATGATCAATCATGGAAATAGCTTCCGGATAACGTTCACAATAATATAATGCCCGGGCTTTTATATTTAAAGTCCTCACTTTAAGTGATGTAACCTCATTTTGAGGAATATCGGATAAAAGGGTATCTATCCTCGCAAGGGCCTCCTCATGCTTTCCGGAAGCGAACAAGGCTCCCGCCAATGTATAGCGGGAATAATTGATGAAGGTCTCCTTGCCGGTAGCCTTGAAATAGTGGAGGGCTATTTTTTCCGCCTCTGCCTGGTCATGATAGGCCATTCCTTGTCCGTAGATCTCGGCCATCATGTCATAATTCTTGGCGATACAAAAGGTATCCTTCTGCTCGATTGCCATATCCAGGCTTATGGAGAATGGTTGGAGCGCATAAGGGATGGAATCGGGATTGCACAGCATGACGACTCCTCTGTAATAATATGATTCCATAGTCCGCTTACGGTCATTCTCCTTTTCGAAATAACTTATGGCGTTGTCCATCATCCTTCCATGGGAGTCGATCACATCTTGAGGGGAAGTTCCCAATCGATAAGTCTTTAGCATCGCCTGAGTCATGAGCAGGGCGAAGAGGGCACGGTCCTCTTCGGGGGCGGCGGAGTCGACGCTCAGGGCGGAGAGGAGGGCGTAGGCGGAGTCGGGGTGCGCCTCCATTATGGCTTCGGCATCGAGGAGGGTGCGGCGCGTAGCTGACCGGCCGCAACCGCTCAGCAGCAGGATGAGGAGCACGGAGCAGGCAAGCAGACACCGCAAGGGCCGTAGGGGAGTGATATATGCGGAATGTGGTCGAGGCATAATCCGAGGCGAATCAGGCGTGGTGGGCAAGGAAGTCGCGGTAGGCAAGGGCGATGCCGTCGGGGAGTTCGGTGGTGTAGGTCCAGCCGAGGCGCGCGGCTTTGCTTACGTCGAGAAGCTTGCGCGGGGTGCCGTTCGGACGGGTGGTATCCCACTCGATCGCACCGTCAAATCCTACTACGGAGGCCACCAGCTCTGTCAGCTCCTTGATGGTAAGTTCCTTTCCCGATCCGGCGTTCACGGTCTCGTTGCCGCTGTAATTATTCATCAGAAATACGCAGAGATCGGCCAAATCGTCAACATACAGGAACTCGCGCAGGGGGGATCCGTCGCCCCAGCACACCACTTTATCCGCACCCGCCACTTTGGCCTCATGGAAACGGCGTATAAGCGCCGGGAGAACATGGGAACGTGTGGGATGATAGTTGTCGCCGGGTCCGTAAAGATTGGTCGGCATCACGGATATATAGTCGGTGCCGTACTGCCGGTTGAGGTATTCGCAGTATTTGAGTCCGGAGATTTTCGCCAGAGCATACGCCTCGTTGGTCTGCTCCAGGGAGGATGTGAGGAGGCAATCCTCCGTCATAGGCTGTGGAGCCATACGCGGATATATGCAGGAAGAACCGAGAAACTCCAGTTTCTTCACCCCATGGCGCCAGGCGGCGTTGATCACGTTCATCTCCAGCATCATGTTGATATACATGAAGTCGGCGGGAGCTTCCGCATTGGCGGCGATTCCGCCTACCTTCGCAGCGGCGAGGAACACATATTCCGGCTTCTCCGAGGCGAAGAATTCCTCTACGGCGCATTGGTCGGTGAGGTCGAGTTCGGCATGACTGCGCACCACTATATTCTCATATCCTTCGCGGCGCAAAGCGCGCACGATGGCCGAACCAACCATTCCGCGATGGCCCGCCACATATATTTTGCTCTCTTTTTCCATTATTTCACGATACCTTTCTCCAGATATTCGGCAAGATTCATTCTCACGCTGTCTCCGGCGCGTTCTACGGCCACTTTGGCCATATCGGCATCCACCATACGCTTCACAAGATTTTCGAAGCTCGTACGCTGCGGATTCCAACCTAATTCCCGGCGTGCCTTGGAGGGATCGCCGAGAAGATTCACTACATCGGTGGGGCGATAGAAATCGGGCGACACCTCCACCACCACTTTCCCGGTGCGTGTGTCGATACCCTTCTCTTCCGGGCCTTCCCCCTCCCAGCGGAGAGGAATCCCGGCATGGGCGAAAGCGATAGTGGCAAATTCCCTTACGGAGTGCTGTTCTCCTGTGGCGATCACATAATCATCGGGCTTCTCCTGCTGGAGTATAAGCCACATACATTCCACATAATCGGGAGCATACCCCCAATCGCGCAAGGAGGAGAGATTGCCGAGATAGAGCTTCTCCTGCTTCCCCTGCGCTATGCGGGCCGCGGCAAGGGTAATTTTGCGGGTGACGAAAGTCTCTCCTCTGCGTTCGCTCTCATGATTGAAAAGGATACCGGAGCAGGCATACATTCCGTAGGCCTCGCGATATTCTTTCACTATCCAGAAGCCGTAGAGCTTGGCCACAGCGTAAGGTGAATAAGGATGGAAGGGGGTGTCTTCATTCTGAGGCACGGCCTCTACCTTCCCGTAGAGCTCCGATGTGGAGGCCTGATAGATGCGGCAGGTGTCGGAAAGGCCGCATTGCCTTACGGCTTCCAGCACACGAAGCACACCTGTGGCGTCGACGTTGGCCGTGAACTCGGGCACATCGAACGATACCTGCACATGGCTCTGCGCCGCGAGATTGTATATTTCGTCAGGACGCACGGCGCCCACTACTTTCAGCAGCGACATGGAGTCGGTCATGTCGGCATAATGGAGGTGGAAATTCTCATGTCCCTCCAGATGGGCGATGCGTTCGCGATAGTCGGTGGAGGATCGGCGGATGACGCCATGTACGTCATACCCCTTCGAGAGAAGAAGTTCGGCGAGATAGGAACCGTCCTGGCCTGTCACGCCCGTAATGAGAGCTTTTTTCATATTTGCAAAATTAACCAAATTTTCCGAATCCACGCAGTAATTATCTCCCGATTCATTTTCATACTCAGTGGAAAGAGAGCAGCCCGTCTCGCAGATTGGCGAGACGGGCTGTCGGTATTCAGTGGCTCACGGTATGCGATCAGAGACGCACACGGATCGAGGCTTTACCGTCAGTCAAGACATAGATGCCGGGACGAAGCATGAGGCATATCGGCTCTCCGGCGGCTTCGCGCACGGCCAACACTTCGCCGGCGGGAGTGTATACCCGGAGAGTGCCGGTAGCGCCGTATATCACCACTCCTTCCGGAGTACGCCCGGCACGCAGACCCGTATCATCGCTATCGGCCATCGGCGTATCCACACCCGAAATCTTGATCAGGCATGACACTCCGGGGAAAGATTCGCTGTCTTCATACACTGCTATGGCCTGATATGTACGGCTCGACGGCTCGATGATATCCTCCGGCTTAACCTTGTCGATGAATTCCGTGCCGGTGGTCTCTCCGATGTATTCTCCATCAGCATAGAGCCTGTAACACGTAAGACGGCGTGTGTATGCCTTGTCGGAGGTAGTGAAGCAATCGTTCTCGTCAAGCCTTGCGGGCTTGTCCCACATCAGTTTCACTTCAGTCATTTCGTCGTTGACCACACCATGGAGGGAACGAGGAGCCGGGAATCCCAGATTCTTTACATATTCACTCCTCTTCCAGGTCTGCTGATAGCGACTATCGTTGCCGGCGAGTCCTTCGATGCGGAAGAAGTAATAACAGGAATATTCTTCTTTATCACTACGCTGCGGCAAAGGGAGATTGCACGTCACATACTCTTCGGCACCGTCAGCTCCGAGTGTCTCTACCTTTACGGCATCGACTTTGGTATATTCCGAATCTTCCTGCCAAGCATCTGTGGCTGCCGAATAGAGCGCTATCTCAAAGGGAGCGGGAGCCTCTTTACCATAGTTGACCACACGGACGCCCACTTCCGTATGACCGGGAGCATGACTGCCATATACCTCCTCATCCACCGGAAGACGCACCGACAACTTCTGACGATACTCTATAGCCGCTCGTCCAAGCCTGAGGTAACTATATTCCCCCTCTTCGGGTCGTGCCACGACAGCTACATTCACCACATCACCGGCAAACAAGGAAAGGTCGTAAAGCAGACTCGCTTCATTGACGTATTTACTGTCGGTAATGCGTGAAAGAGGATACCATGTATCATTGACTATCGCATAGGCGCTGAAGGATTTCTCTTCAGGGGCTTTCCCCGCAAAATCAAACCACGCAGCGGCGGAGTCATCCCCTATCACAACGGACGGGAATATCAATATACATTCATCCGCATCGTCACCGTAATAACTGTTCAAAGGTGACAGCCAAGTCCAATATTTATGTAATCCTCCCCCGGTATATCCATCGACAATCCAGCCTTCTCCTTCTACGATCGAGCCGTTTTTCCGTTTATAGGAGAGGATAGGAAAGTCCCATATATCATCCATAGTAAACAATCCGTCCTCATGGCAGCCATGGTTGTAGATCGGGGTCATACATTCCCAGGAGGGGTTGAGCCCTGCGGAGCTCTCGGCTTTCACATACCATAGGGAGGGGACAGGCGACTTCTCGGGAAGCTCCACATCATAGGAGAGGCCGTCGGTGGTGCCGATCTCGTTGAATTCGGCATCGTAGATATGATATGTTAGATCGGACGTGTTGAGATGCAATCCGTCGGCTCCCTTTGTGGGAGCTTTCCAGCGGAGGGAGATTCCGTTCTCGGTGGAGACTACGGCAGGAGAGGGATTGGCGGGAACGTTGACTCCTACATAGACGTTGCAGTTGGTCACCTCGCTTTTGCCGTTGTCAGCTTCCACGTAAGCCGTGTATTCGTAGCGTCCGGGCTCATCGAATGTGTCGGAGAAATTGAGCGTCGTGCCGGGGCGGGGATTGATGAGCTCTCTGACCACCTTGTCGCCGCGCTTGAGTACGAATCGGTCGAGAGAGTTCTGCGGCGAACCGTCGGCGGCTTTTGAAGATATGAAGATGTAGCCGGAAAGATCAAGCTTACCGTCAGGATCGGGTATCACGGAGGAGAAGGCGGGAGCCGAAGGTGCGCTCTGGAGATAGGGCTCCCCTATCGCCACTTCATCCAGACGCAGATAATACTGCGCGGGGAGGCTGCATCCCTGGATACCGAAGTTATAGTAGCCGTCTTCATCCACTGTCACCTGAAAGCGGAACGGATCGGGATGTCCGTCGAGAATAGTATAGAGATAGCGGGTCTCCATATCCTCGCGTCTGTTGCCTTTGCCAAGCCAAAAGGCTATGCGCTCGTCATGACGCGCTGTCTGGCTCCAGGCATCGAGTGTGACGGGATACACCCACCCCTTCTTCAGATAGATCGGAGAGGAGATGATCCAATCGTTCATACTTACGGAGGAGTAGCTCACGTAGGCGCTGCCGGCGGGATCGGCGGTCCATGTGATGCCGTCGCCGTTATAATCCACCACATTGAAGCCCTCCAAGGCATCGGTGCCTTTGAAGCTGTGCTCATACGGGAGAGTTATCTCGCCTAAGGATACCTTGTTGGAGAGGACCGCAGTGCCGGCTATACCGGCGTGCAGAGGCAGCACGGAGTAATACAGCACAGTCTCCTTCTCGGGAAGTGTGATGATGGTGTGCCATTCGGTCTCGGTAAGTCCTGTGGCAACCTTTTCACCCTTTGCGTCCAGGATATCGTATGCAAGCTGAGAGGGATCAAACCAATTCCCCTGCTGTCCGCCTCGGGGTGCGGTCCAGGATAGGGAGACTTCCCCTGTCTCGCGGTTGACAGAGAAGTTAACGCCTGTGACGTTCTGCGGGGCATCGGGACCTACGTAACGCTCTATCGACGCTACGGGGCCTTCGCCGGCTTCATTGGCGCAACGCACTTCGAAGCAATGGCTTCCGGCAACGCCAACGGCTACGGGAGTCTCTACCGCCGATCCGGCGTCGCCCGCTCCTTCGGAGGAAGGGAGACCGTCTACTGTCACGGTCCATGTCATTTCTCCGGCGGCGGGGTTGCCGTCGAAGAGTGTGGCGGGAAGTGTGAAGGAGAGTGTGCCGTCCAGGGCTCCGTTCTCGAAATTCACGCTCATATCAGCGGGAAGAGCCGGAGCTGCATCAAAAGCTTCCGGGGCGGCCAAGAAGAGACCCGACCATTGCTCACCATTAGCGTAGACACCCAACGACACGGCCTCACCGGCCGCAGGATCGATAGCGAAGAGCTCGGAAGCGTCGGGACGCGCCTGAACGTAGTAGATGCGGTCGCCGGCGGGATTCATCACGGCGGAAGTGGTGTATTGGGAAGGGAGACCGAGTTCGGCAATGAGTTCCTCCTTACCGGTTTTCTTATCCACGGTGAGGAGATTTCCCTCGAAGTCGATGGCGTAGATAGTGCCCCCCTCATCTGCGGCGAGGGCGCTGTAGGGATGCTCCATGCGGGCTACGATCTTCTTCTTGGTGAGCTTCTTGATGTCGTAGCTCGAGAAGGAGAATGAGCCGTCAAGATTCACGTAGCTGCCGTAGAGGGTAGTGCCGACACAGGTAAGGGAGCGGGCCATCGATTCCATATCACCGGCTGTCTTGCTTTTAAGCAACCAGTCGGAGGGGTTGAAAAGATAATGGTCTACAATATAATACCCCATATATTGCTTGGCGCCTGTTACGAAGTACCCTTCGGGGGTCATGCACGCTCCGGCGGTAGCGTCGAAGAGGGGATCGAGGGCTACGGGAGTGACGCTGAGCACTCCCTCGGCATCGGAGACAGCCGAATAGATACCGTATGGTTTCACGGGGCCGTCCCATTCCGAGGAATTGAGCATCGCCCCGCAGAGGGTAAATCCTCCTGCAAAGGGTGCCTTTGCGGCGGGTACGCCGCGTCTCGACGTAGAGGCGGCGGAAGATGAAACAGAGGCGGAAAGGACCTTGTTGAGCCGGGCGGGACGCATAGGAATCATGACGCTGAGGTCAACGTTATGCCGGGTCACCTCCGGATGCACGCCGTCGCCCCCTCCGGCAAAAGCCGGAATCAGGGCGGCTCCTACAGCTGTCGCCGCCAAAAGAATCGGGGAGAAAAGTTTCATGAGCAAAATTGGTTAAGATACGTAAGTAGCTACTTATTGTCGCAAAGTTAATCAAAAATTCTCGTTAATCCTATCTAACTCCGTTAAAAATCCGGGTTAGAGCATGAAATTTATATAAGATTCCTACTCTCAACTGACATGACCGAATAAACCGACCTATTGCTCAGGACTTACGATTCAGGATTTTGATTCTCCTGACATAAACTCTTTAGGCGACACTCCGAATTCCTTTCTAAATACCTTCGAGAAATAGCCCG
>JAAVEO010000033.1 GCA_014801225.1 Bacteroides sp. | reverse complement strand
TTTTTTGACGCGGATGGGGACCTCGGCCTGCTTCGCGGCGGCCGGATCGGCGCGGATTGTCGGCACGGAGAATACCACCGATATGTATTAAATAATACCGACGGCAACCGTTGGTTAATACCACCGGCGGCGGTCGCGACAGGTCGCGAACCCTACATGCGGCGGGTATATGCCGCAGGAGGGGGTTGGCAATCTGCGAGAATCAGGCCGCCGCGAAGCAGGCCGTGGTCCCCATCCGCGTCCGCCCCCACGCGCCGGCTAAATTTAAAAGATCTGCGCCCGATCCGCGGGCCCAATCTGCGGAGATCCGCGATCAAAAAATTCGCGATTGGCGAGGTAATTTTTTTGGCCGGATGCGCGGCGGTATTGGGTCGCGACCATACATGGCGACAGGTATTGGGTCGCTCGTTTTTTTGTTGGTCGCAGATTCTCGCAGATCGGGAACGCGGATCGGGCGCAGATCTTTTTTATTGTGGGATGGCGCTTTTTGACGCGGATGGGGACCTCGGCCTGCTTCGCGGCGGCCGGATCGGCGCGGATTGTCGGCACGGAGAATACCACCGGTATGTATTAAATAATACCGGCGGCAACCGTTGGTTAATACCACCGGCGGCGGTCGCGACAGGTCGCGAGCCCTACATGCGGCAGGTATTGGATCGCTCGTTTTTTATTATCGCCTTACCCCTTTTCCAAATAATTCTGAATGAGAACCAAGACGAACCAAATCAATCTCATTCGATTCTTCATCAATCCATATTAGAAGAAAATCTCCCTGTATTAGACTTAAACATAGCATCTACTGAAGAGGTATCGACGGGAGCCACATCCCTCAATTTTCCGCTTCTCGCCTCTTCTATTGCCGCTTTCGTAACGTCATTAGGCTCGTTATAGGCTACATCTGACAAAACACATTCCACAAAGTTATTAAGGCTTCTGTGTTCACGTTTCGCCAATTCCTTAAGACGTTCTATCAAATCCACATTCAAGCGGAACATTGTAGCTTTCTTTTGTAGTGTCGCTTCCATAATGATTTCATTTTGTTTTCAAAGTTAATACAATTATATAACACTACCAAATTAAAATTGGTAAATGCATTCCGCAAATAAAATTGGGAAAGGAGGGTATGGCCTCGGGCCATACCCTCCTTTCGGGAATATCGGGATCGGGAAGATTATCTTACGATTACCTTCACGCCGCGTACGATGTAGAGACCGGCGGGGAGCGATACTGTCTCCACAAGAGAAGCACGCTCTACATGAGCCGCTTTACGGCCGTCGGCTGCATAGATGTCAAGAGTCTCACCCTCGGCACCGAATATTGTCAATTCACCTTCACCACCTACGATGTCAACCTTCTGCTCAGTCACACCCTCTACAAAGTTGGTGGGGCTTACTTCCAGACGACGTACGGCTGTAATGCTGTTGTTGTCGGGGAAATAGGCATCAAACTCAAGAGCTACCCAATTCTTGCCGAGAAGCTCGGAGGGAAGCGCCACGCTCGCCTTGTAGAAACCCTCGTTGGCATTTGCGGGAACGCTGCCTACCTTCATGCCGGCAGGATTGTCATAGGTATAAGCATAGAGGTCAAGACCCTCGGTGCCCTCGCCGCCAAACATGATGAAGGAAGCGAAGAGCTGATCCTGACCTACGGAAGAGAAGCGGGGAAGTGTGATACGAGCTCTCGAACCACGCGGACCGCCGGCCACGAGGAGGGAACCGGTCTGTGTAGAGTCGAAGTCGTTGATCGGAGTGACATTCCAGTAACCGCTATGCTCGGCAGTGGGGAATACCACCATCCAGGGCACGATGCTGAAATCAGTCTCGTAATTGGCGAAGTCCTCCACCATGGGAATGGAGTAAGGCATACCGGCGATCTGCGCGGTCATAGTGACATAAGCCGCATTGCCGGCAGAGTTGCACGCACGGATACCGAACTGATAGAAATCCTGCGGAGCACCCTCGGGGAAGGTGTAAGTGTATTCGAGATTGCTGTCGGCGGAGCCTACCTTCTCCCAGTTGGGACCGAGCAGAGAAGTGGTCCAGAGATATACGTCGTAAGTGAAGCCGCCGGTGCCTACATAGCCGTCGTGCTCACCCTTTACGGGACGATCCCACTTCATCTTCACGCTCATCATATCCTCGGAAACCTCGGCACGGAGATTCTCGACTCCGGCGGGGATATCAAGGCCGGTGTATACCACAGTCTGAGCCTGCAGGCTGGTATTGCCTTCGAGAGTCACGGCTACAGTCACTACATTGTCGCCCTGAGCAGTCGGGATATTCACCTTCACAAGCTCACCGGCCTTGCCGCTCACCTCCTTCGATTCGGAGCCGGCCTTCACAGTGGCGATCATACTCTTTGTGGCATCGATATTCTTACCGTTGATGCTTACGGAAGGCATATTGAAGCTTACCTCGGCCTCAAGCTTGCCATCGGCTGCGGGCACGGCCTTCACCTCAGCCACAGCCACGGGAGTGGCGGGATCGAGACCCTTGTCGGAGATACCTACATTACGCAGATAGATACCGTTCTGCATCTCCGCTGATACATAATGGAAGGATACGGTGTAATTACCCGGCTCGTCCACCTTGATGAGAGCCTCATACTTGGAATAATCATCAGTGGGAGTGAAAGCCGCCTTCACCACCTGAGTCTGGTCGGTGACGAGGGAAGACTTGCCGATAGTCACCTCCATGCTCTCGTCGGGATACTGATTGCTTACGATTCTGGAATCGAAAGAGAGAACATAATACTTGGAGGCGTCAGTGATCTCCACCGGGGGGAGGAAGAGCCAGTCGTTGCCCTTACCCTCGAGAGAATGGAGACATACCCATGCCTTCTCCACAGCGGAGTAGTTCCAGCCGTTGCCGTCATAGTTGCCGTCGAAGCTTGTGGAGATGAAATCATCATCGGACGTAGGAGCGAAGAATACGGGGAGCGACATAGCCTTGCCCGCCACGATAGCGTTGCTGACACCGGGTTCTGACTGCTTGCCGCCCGCCACGGCCACTACGGAAGAGGTCATCTTGTGAAGCGGAGTGTCGGCATCGAGAGTGATGTCAAACTGCAAATCCTTGGTGGTGCCTACTTTCTCGCCGTCCACATACACATCATAGTGAAGATCGGCAAGATCGATATAGCCGCTGTGTACACCCTCGGTCACAGCCTCCCACGTGATGCGATCCTCAGTCATCTCCACGAGTCCGGGAGTCTTGGGAGTATCCACTCCGATGAAGGTCTCACGCGCAGTGGGGAGACTTGACACACCATCGAGCGATGTGGTGAAGGAGAAGGAGTGCATCTCCTCGGAGAGCTCGATGAAGTCGATAATCACCTCCTCGCCGGGAAGGGCGTTACCGCCGGTGTAGTCCTCACCGTCGAGACCTACCTGATAGCGCATGGAAGCCTCGGGGTTGATGGTAGTGTTGTCAGCTTTCTTGCGGGGCATGATGAAAGTGACGCTGCCGGTAGTGGCACCTTTGGGGAAGTTGATCTCCTTCACCTCCGCCACAACGGGGGCCTTGGGATTGGCCGGCTTGTCGGTAGTGACGAAGAAATGGAACTCCTCCTCATTCTCGAAGTCATAGAGATATGTGAACTCCGGTCCCCCCTCGGCATTGAGATCGATGGTATAGAGGCAGGAACGTCCGCTGGGGAAGATCACATTCCAATAGAAAAGCTTCTCCACGGGGCTGTAGGCCAGACCGGTCTGATAGCCGGCGATAGGCTCCTTGAAATAAGCCACCTGAGTGGGACGGCCGTTGCTGTCCACACGCATCATGGCGCCGTCGGGAAGGATACCGTAGATATACTTGTCATCGCTGTTCCAGCACATGGCGCTGAAGGCCACATCCGAATTCAGATTGGAGAGCTGCTGGATATTGTTGGGATTGTCGATCTTCGCTTTTCCGAAGAAGGGGGATTTATTCTGTGAATACTGATACTCCGCCAGACCGTAAATGTAGCCGTCATCCTCATTATAAGCGGCATTGAGGAAGTAAGGCTGTGTGGTGCCGGGGAAGTTCATATTGACGAGCTTGCCCGTCTCGAAGTCGTAGGTATAGTTGCAGACGGAGATGATGTTAGGGTTGCCGGTGTAATACACGGGCACGGTGCCGGTCAGCACATATCGGTCGGTATCCTTATCGTATACAAGGTAGCCGGTGCGCATGAGCGACATCTCTGCCTCCCACATAGGGTCGTTCCATTTGATGGTGTAGCCGTTGGCTCCGAAGTTGTAGAGCGCACCTACCTGAGTGGTGGCGAGGTCCTGATCGTATGGAAGGTCCCAGCCTACATAGCCGTAGACATTGCTGCCTCCGGCCGTAAGACGCTTCATCACCTTCTTCGGCGCGGCGGCATCGCCGCCGGAAGGACGACTCTCCTTCTTCACGAAGCGTGAGGGCGCTACGTCGGCTGCCTGGAGGGCGAAGGCTCCCAGCAGCACACCCGTAGCGAGCATTGCTGATTTAAAGATTTTCATTTTTATTAAAAAAGGGGTTAAATTGTTGTTTCAATCAATTCAGAACACCACTGCCTTGACAGCCTTGATTCCGGCTTTCACCAGATAGATTCCGGCAGGGAGACGGAATGACTCATAGTCGGAGGCTTTCTCCACACGGGCCGCGACAGTGCCGTCGAGAGCGAACACGCTGACACACTCACCGGCGGCGCCGCTCACTTCGACGGAGCCTTTCGCGCCCTTCACCGCTATACGGGAATCGGCGGGAGTCTCCACGCCTGTGGCGTAGCTTACCTCATATCCGCGGAAGGCGAGCATATCGCTGTTCTCGATGGTGCCGTCCACGAAAATCTGTACCCATCCCTGACGGGAGCTGCTTTCGGGGAGGAGGAAAGTACGCGTCTGCAGACCGCCCTCCTCAGGCATTGTGCCGAGATACTGCGGACCATTGTAGCTACCGCAATCCACATAGAGGGAGAGGGGAGCGAAACCGCCACCGCAAAGGGCAGTGAACTCTATCTGGGCACGGCCATCCTTAGTATTGAACACCGGGAGACCGAGACGCGCTTTGCTGCCGTTGGAGCCGCCGGCCGCAAAATAGAAACCGGTCTCTTCATTGAATTCGCTGCCGAGGTCCTCGGGAGTCACGAATATGAATGTGGAATTGTAAGAAGCATCCGGGCGATAGTTGATGTAGGGGAAATAAGCCGCACCGTCATCACCGGCCTCGGCGAAGTTATCCTTCATCGGGAGATCCCAGGTCTTGCCGGCCACAGCCGAGGCGATAGCCATATTCTCACTGCGTCCTGCAGCATTGACAGCGCAGATGCCGAGGCGTACCATTCCCTGAGGCGCATCAGCGGGGAGATCATAGGTGTATGTATTTCCTGTAACACCCTCGGCCACGGGGATCCATGTGGAGCTGTAAGGGGTCTCCTCATAGAGGAATACGGTATAAGTGATGTCGGAAGCATCCACATATCCGCCGTTGACACCCTTGGTAACAGGAGCCCACATAAGGGAAATCGACATCATGTCGTCGCCCTGCATATAGGCCACGGCGCTCACCGATTCGGGAAGCACCACGCCGGTATAGGCATTGACGTAAGCCACGGGGGAATTCTTGTCGTCGAGACTCACGGTGACGGAGAGACGATTGTCGCCCTGCACAGTGTTGACATTGGCATAAGCACTCTCACCGGGACGACCGTTGGCCACTACCTTGTTGGTGCCGGCCACGATGGCACGCAGGCGAGCATCGGAGGGAAGAGGATTGCCGGCCACATCAGTGGAAGGGAATGTGAAGTCCACTCTCGCCTTAAGCTCGCCGCGAGCGGCGGGAGTGGCGGAGAGGCCTGTGGGGCGTGCGGGAGAGTCGGGAGTGACACCGCCATCCTCAAGAAGGATATTCTTCACCGCTACGCCGTATGCGTCGGCGGGAGAGGTAGCGCGGAAAGCGATCACATAATCGCCCGGCTCATCTACCTTTATAAGACGCTCATAAGACTCATAACCGGGAGCCTTGGGAGTGAAGGTCTCCCCTACTATGGTCATTACGTCGGGTTCGTCGGTCTTGCCGATATATACGGCAAGTAGATCGTCACCATCGCTCTCACGCATGGAGCTTGCATCGAAAGTGAGAGTATAGTAGCAATCGGAAGAGGGGATATGGATAAGGGGAGTGAAGAGCCATGCATCGGCCTCCTTACCATTGAGAATCATCTTCATGGAGACATCGCCGGAGTCATAACGCCAGATATTGCCGGAGCCGTTCTCTTCGCAAGTGGTGAAGAGCATCATCTGCTCGCGGGTCGGAGTGAGCGACACGGGCATTTCGAGCGCAGTGCCGGCCACAACAAAGTTGCTCTCCGTCTCCATCGACCAAAGATTGTCATATTCAGCCGTCACGGTCACGGAATAAGCGGCCAGCGGTTGGTCCACAGGAAGATCGATAGTGACGGAAGTGTCGCCTGTCTCGGCCACTTCATCTCCATCGAGCATCACATGATAGCGCATACCGGCAACATCCACATAGCCGCCGTTGACACCCTCGGTGACAGCTTTCCAGCTTACGAGTCCCTCTTTAGTGAGCTGCACATCAGTGGGAGCAAGAGGAATATCCTGGCCGAGATAAGCGGAGACGAGCTGCATCGGAGCCTCATGGCCGGAAGCCGAAGCCTTGATGCCGAAAGTATGGTATCCCTGTGTGATGCCGGAGAAATCGGCTTTCACAGTCTCGCCTGGGCGCCCGGTGCCGGAGGTGTAATCCTCGCTGTCGAAAGTGATGGTATAGGCGATATCTCCGGTGAGAGGGGAGCCGTCCTGAAGTTCGGAGGGGAGCACGAAGCTCACGCTGCCGGAGAGGGCACCTTTGGGAAAGTCAATGGAGCCTGCCTGCGGACGGCAGGGAGCCTGCCCGTCATAAGCGCCGTCGAGACAGCTCATGAAGATATACTGCTCGCTGGAGGGGCAGGGATCGATCTCGGTGAGATCGTAAGTCTCGGCATCGATGGAGAAGAGGGAGGCTGTATAGTCGGAATAGTTTACGTTCCAGATAAACTCCCTGTCGGCGGGGACATACACCAGACCTGTGTAATAACCGGCGATCTCCTTGGGCACCACAAACTGCTTGAGCACTGTGGCCGAACCGTCGTGACCCACCTTTACGAATTCTCCGGCCATGTTGACACCGTAGATAGATTTGTCATCATCGCGGTAGGCCATGGAGATAAGGTGGAGTCGCTCGGGGGCCTCGCATATCTCGGTGAGACTGTTGGGGGAATCCACGGGAGCCTTCGAGAAGAAGTATTTGCTGTCATGGTACCATATTCCGTACAGCGTCTCATCGCTCTTGTCGTAGGCGGCGATGCTGAAGGTGGGGGTGCCGTCGGGAAGCTCCTGGAAGAGCACTGTCTGTCCGGAAGTGAGATCACACTCCACATTGAAAGAGGCGAGAGTCTGGCCCATGAAGGAGATGGTGGATACTCCATAGATACGGTCGCCCTTGAGCCAACCGGCCGTCATGATAGCCTCGTCGGAGAGATAGCGGGGGTCTTCCCATGTGCGGGTGAAGGCATGGCCGTCGAGCACACACATGGCGGGCACGAAGCGGTATTCATCGGCATAGCCGAGATAGCCGTATATTGCGCTTCCCTTTGCCGAAAGGCGCTTTGCGGGAGCCTTCGGGGAGAAGGCAGCCGGAAGGGAGGGTGACAGAGTCATCTCTGTGGGCATCATGGAGATGCCGGGAGTGATCACGGGGAGTGAGTTCTGTCGCGGTGTCTGTCGGATCATGGGGTCGGTGGTGCGGCCGAGCGCACGGGCTTCCGCCAATGAGAGGCGAGCCTGCGCCGGGACGCCGGCCAGCGTACCTGCCAGAATGACAGTCATCAATTTGATATTCATATATTCTGAGGTCTTTGTTTTTCGGTGGTATTGAGGTTCGACGGAATCCCCTCCCTGCAAGGGGGAAAGGATTCCGTCAATTTTCTTTACTTATCTCACGGCCACCTTATGGCCATTCACGATATAGATTCCGGCAGGGAGTCGGAAGGTCTCGAGATCGGAAGCGCGCTCAGCGGAGGCCGCCATGCGACCGTCAACGGAGAATACGCGGATAGTCTCGCCCTCGGCGCCGGCTACCGTGAGTTCACCCGCTCCGCCCCATACTCTGAGGTCGGACTCGGCCGGGGTCTCTTTCACGCCGGTGACACCGTAGATTGCGAAACTTCTGATAGCGCCCAGCTGAGCATTATCCTCGAAGGAGCAGTCAAAATAGATCTGCACCCAATCCTTGCCGGCAAACTTATCGGGGAGGGGGATCACATCCGTATGCGGCGCAAGGGATGTGGAGAGGGAAGCCTTACCGATAAATTCGGGAGCCACACCGTAGCAGGAGGCGTAGACATCAACAAGAGCCACACCGTAGCAACTGAGTGTGGAAAGATTGAGCACGGCGTTCTCCACACGGGTAGTGAAACAGGGGATACCTATACGTCCCTTGGAGCCGGGTTCGCCGTAGCCGATGAAGTAGAAACCACCCTGACCGTTGAGCTGGGTGCTTATCTGATCGGGGCGAACAGCGTCCCATTCACCGGTATAGAGAGGTGTGGGCTGGCTTATCACATAGGGAGAGAGTGTGAAATCATTGTCGGATTCCATCGAGCCGAAGTCCTCCTTCATGCCGAGGGCGTAAGGCGTGCCGATCACTTCGGCCACAGCCACACGGTCGGGGCATGTGCCGGCGGAAGTAACGGCGGTCACAGCCAGCCATACATAATCCTGACGCGAGCCTTCGGGTAGAGTGTAGGTATATTCGGTAGCGGAGACACCGGTGGCCACTTCATTCCAGAAGCTGCCGAAGCCGGTGCGGTCGAGACGGGAGATATTGTAGGTGACGGTCTCGGGATTCACGTAGCCGCCCTGCGCGCCCTCGGTGACGGGTTGCCATTTGATGGTCATGCTCATCATATCCTCGCTCTTGCTTGCCGAGAGGCCGTCCACTCTCACGGGGAGAGCCTCGCCGGAATATACGGAGAGCGCCATGGGCACACTCTCGAGATCGCCGGAGGTGATGATGAGTTCGAGCTCGTTGTTACCGGTGATGGTGTTGAGTTCGATTGTCACTTTCTCGCCGGGGAGACCCTCTGTCTTATAGGATCGGGCACCGGCCGTATTATTGTAGACAGTCGCTGTGAGTTTCTCGCCGGCGGGGAGTTTGTCACCCTTGAGGTCCTCGGTGGGGAGGGTAAGGGTCACTGTCGCCGAGAGCTTCCCTTCGGGGGCTGTCTTGACGCTCACCTCAGTAGGCTGAGAGGGTGTGAGGGCAGACACACCGCGGTCGGCGATGCTGAAATTGCGGAGAGCCACACCGGCCATTCCGGCCTTGGATGTGCAGCGGATACCCACATATTTCACACCCTTCTCGTGGGGCACGAGGAAGCCGGAGAATTCCATATAGTCGGCTGTCGGGGAGAAGACATCGGTCAGCGTCTCGGTCATAGCCTCGGGTGAGGGACGGTCGCCGGCGAATACCTGAAGAGATTCTCCGGTGAAGAGCCATGAGAGGAGACGTGCGTCAAAGGAGAGTGTGTACACCTTGTTGGCTTCGGGGAGCTCCACAGCGGGGAGGAAAAGCCAGTCGTCGGAATCCTCCATCCCTACGTAGCATTTGAAGGCCTCCTCGGTGCCGAACTCATAGCCGTCGTCGTAGATCCAACCGAGACCGTCGCCGTTGACGTCATCGGTGGTGAAGAGAAGCGATTCGGGAGTATCGGGCACTACATTGAAAGGCACTGTGTAGGGCTGACCTACGACGCAATAGTTCGACCATGTGGTGCCGGATTCATACTCACGCCCATATTCGGCAATTACTCCGAAGCGGTAGGCCTGCTGAAGCTGATCGGCGGGGAGAGTGGTCTGCCATGTATTGTCGGTAGTTACGGCCACTTCCTTTCCGTTGGCGTCCACCACATGGTAACGAAGTGTGGAGAGGTCGATATATCCGCCGTTGAGACCGGAAGTGACGGGTTCCCAAGTGAGGCGTCCGTTCTCTTCGAGAGTGGCGGTGAAGGGAGCCTTGGGCTTATCCTTGCCTACATATACCGACTGGCGTCCGCGCATACTCTCCTTGTCGCCGGAAATGGCGCTGAGGGCGAAAGTGTGGCGTCCTGTGGCAAGGTCGGTAAAGTCGAGAGTGACGGTGCTGCCGGGAGTGCCTTTGCCGGAGCGGTATTCGATATTGTCGAGCCAAGCCTGCCAGGAGAGCTCCCCGGTCAGCTCCTTGCCGCCGGCTGTGGCGGTGGGGAGAGTGAAGCTTACAGTGCCGGAAAGATTACCTTGTCCGAAATCGGCGCCGGCAAATTCGGGAGCGGCGGGGAGAGAGGGATCCACCTTACCGTCGGGAGATACGAAGAAGGCGAACTCCTCATTCTCCGGATAGTTCTCCACAAGCTGGAAGGTATAGTCGACGGGGTCGATAGTATAGAGAGCGGCAGTATCGTCGGCATAGCAAACGTTCCAATAGAACTGACGCTCGGAGAGGGAATATATGAGTCCCGACTGATAATCGCCGGGGGTCTTCTCGGTCTTCACATGGGTAAGGACATTGACGGTGCCGTCGGTATCAACGGTGACGAAGTCGAAGTTAAGGTTGACTCCATAGAGCTTCCCGTCCTCCTCATTGTATGTGAGGGAGAGGAAGTTATGGGCATTGTCGGCGGCGCATATCGGAGTGACGATATCGGGAGCGCCGGAGGCGGCACGTGCGAATACCCAGTTGCTTCCTTCGGAGGCCACACCGTAGATGCAGCCGTCACCCTTGTTGAGAGCGGCCACTGTGAAATAACTTCCTCCGGAGGGCACCTGCCGCGCATCGAAGATGTCGCCTGTGTAGAGGTCACACTGTACATTGTAGGCGTAGGTACGGCCGGAGTCGTTGACCATCAGCACCACTGCGTAGAGCACTCCGTTGCGTTCCCAGCCGGCGTATATCTGACCGGCACGCTCCACGAAGGGATCCTCCCACATGAGAGAGTATCCTTCCGGTTCGAGGGAATAGAAACCGAATGGCATATTCTCATCGTTGGAATAGAAGAGATAACCGAATACGTTGGTGCCTCCGGCTGTGACACGCTGCATCACCTTTGAGGGGACTTTCGCGGTAGCGGTCATGTTGCGGGGGATACGTACACTCTCTTCTCCGGAAGCGGCCTCTCCCTGAAGACGGGGCATGGCGGCCTTATAGACAGGGGATTCCGGAGCCTGCCCGGAAGTCAGAGCCTGAAACTCGGTGACGGTCATACGTCGGCCGAGGGCTTCCGCATCAGTCGGCAGGAGCATCGTGAAGGCTCCTGCGGCGATCATGGCGGTAAAGATTTTATTCATATAGTGATTTTTGTATTAATGCGGTATAACTCCACAAAGTTAGACAATTACGGCGACCCGAACAAATCGGCTTGCCGAAAAACTCACTCAAATTTACACTTGCGCCATCTCCCGGCGTTTACCGCGCCTTATCGAAGATAAAAAAGAAGGGCGAAGCTTCACAGCCTCACCCTTCCAACATGTTCAACTTAAAATTTCATTATGAAAAAAAATTATTAGCGACGTACGATGGTCTTCACGCCATTGATCACGTAGATACCTCCCTCCAGAGTGGAGAGCGCGGATGCGGGAACATCCTTGAGCACCACACGGCCGGAAAGGTCGACTACAGTGTATGTATCGGCGGCTGCCACGGCTGCCACGATCGAACCGTTGTCGATCACATAAGTGAGGAGAATATCGGGCATCGGGGCGTAGGGATACTTGTCGTTGATGAGGAAGTCCTCGGGGAGAAGCTCGAAGAGGCCCTCGCCAAGCATGAGAGTGTATTCGCCGTTGGGAAGATTCTCCTCGATGTAGACTGTAAATTTCTTGTAGTCGGTGCCGATACGGATTCCATACTCCTCTCCGGCCTTATCCGTGAGAGAATATGTCTTACCGTCGATGGGACCCATGATGTTGTCGTTGCCGAGCTCGGGGAAAGTCACCTCCACCTCGAGCAATTCAAGCTGGGCGGGACCGGGTTCGGGAGTCACCGAAAATACCATGAGGGGATTCTCGGAGGGATCTACGGGTGTGACGGGGGTATCGGGGTCCGGATCGGGATCAGGGTCGGGAGTCTCTCCGGCGAGTCCTATAGAGAAGTGAGTGGTGAAAGCGGGGTTGGACTCTCCGTTGATGGTGAAGGCTCCTACGGGGAAGGACACCTCGTATTCACCTTTCTCCGTGATCTGAGTTCCTATCGTGAAGATATAATAGACACCGTTGTCCTGGCTGCCGGCAATTTCGGAAGCCATGGAGGTCATGGCCCGGTAGGTAGTGCCGGTAGAGGTATTCTTCAATACTACTACGTTAGGGTTGTCGCTGATCTGGGAGGCATCGGGGAAACCTATGTAGTACATTCCGTCGAAATAATCGAGGTTCACACCCTCTGCGGGGCGGGTAATGACGTTGGCGAAAATCGCATCAGTCTCGGCGTCGGCGAAAGCGCCGAACGATCCGGCTGCGAGACTGACAGCGGCGATAGCGGTAAAAAGTCTTTTCATTCTTAGTGGATTTGGTAATCTTCCGAGTGATTTTATAAGTGGCGAAAGCGGGGAAAACCGCTTACAGCCACAAAGTTAAGCAAATAATCTCTATCGCCAAAATATTCCCGACAATAATACTTTCTATCGCCCATTTTTTCTGTCGCGAATTCATTTAGTCGCGTATTTTTATGTCGCGTATTTTTTTGGTCGCAGATTCACGCAGATTGAGCCCGCGGATCGGTCGCAGATCTTTTTTTTGCAAATTGGCGAGCCGCAGATTGAGACCACGGCCTGCTTCGCGGCGGCCGGATAAACGCAGATTGTCAATTGCAAAGATTACCGATTGTCACTCCATTATCAATTTCCATCAAATCAATTACCAATTGCACATTGCCGGTATTACGCGGATTACCAATGCCCCGGTAATTTTGAGGAGCGGCGATCTGCGAAAATCCGGCCGCCGCGAAGCAGGCCGGTTCCCCATCTGCGTCCCATCCAATTGCCTATATTAAAAAGATCTGCGCAAGATCTGCGGGCCCCATCTGCGTGAATCTGCGACCAAAAAAATGAGCGACAAAAAGAATCTGCGACCAAAAGCCGTAGCGCGACAAAAATACGGAGGGGATAAATGTAGAGGGAGGGAGGAGCCGTGCGGCTCCCCCCTCCTTCGGGATTGAAAAATGTCAATAGATATGCGGGGATCAGCGACGGAGGATCACCTTCTTGCCGTTGATCACGTATACGCCGTTGGAAAGGTTCTCAAGCGCGTTCTTGTCGCCGTTCTTCACGAGAAGATTTCCATTGAGATCGTAAACTGTGAATTCAGCTGCATCGCCGAAGATAGCCTCTACACCATCTTCGATGTTTACGATGTTGTACTCAACATTGATGTCCTCGTTGAGAGCAAGAACCTCGCCATCGTGATTATCATACTCGATAGTTCCGGCAGGAATATGGAGAGTGTACTTACCGCTGTAGAGCTTACCGAGAGTTACAGTCACACTCGCTAAATAAACATCATAGTTATCGTTCCAGAAGTCAACATTGAAGTTAGCAACTTCCTCACCCTCCTCATTCAGAAGAACTGCGAAATTGTTGGAATCAAAGTTATCTCCTACAGGATATACCATGATATTCTCAGCGTATGTCAGGGTCACTGTAGTAGTCTCATCAAGTGTGCTTCCGGGCTCGGGAGTTACCACATAGTCGAAGCCCTCTACGGGAGGTGTGGGAGTATCCTCACCCTTGACTACATACTTCACAGTCATCTCGGGGTTCACACCGTAAACCTCAGTGTAATTTACATCGTTGAACTCGATTACGCCTGCGGGGATAACGAGTGTGTACTCGCCGGCTGTAAGATCGGTAGATGTGATGTTTACGTAGAACTCGTTGGCAGGTTCATCAAAGAGACCGCCGAGATCATAGTCAGCTACCTTATTGCCTGACTCATCATAGAGAGCCACTACACCCTCGCCGGATTCCACGAGCTGATAGAGAGCTACCTCGTCAGTGTAAATGAAGGTGACGGTAGCGGGAAGTTCGATCTCGGAGCCGCTCTCGGGAGTGACAGTGTAAGAGAGGTCGAGTTCGGGTTTGGCCGGAGCCTCGATTGTATATTCGGCTACAATTGCCTCAGTGTTTGCCTTGCCGTCAACGGTCACAGCACCGGCAGGTACGGTAACAGTATAGACACCGGGGGCAGTAATCTCATCTGCATAGAATACGAAGCCTTCGTTGTAGTTAAAGCCCATATTGGCATTCACGGTAGTCTCACCATTGGAGATTGTGATAAGAGAAGCGTTCACATCTGCGTTCTTTCCGCCCTTATTGGGAAGATATACACGGAAATCACCGAGAGATGTCACAACACCGGGTACAGGTTCGATAAACTCAGCTCCCTCGAAATAGTTAGCCTCGATTGTATAGACAGCAGTGATAGCCTCTGTGTTGGAAGTACCCTCCACGGTAAGAGCGCCGGCAGGGATAGTCACGATGTACTCACCGGGAGCGGTAAGATCGCTATTGTTAGTATAGAATACCAGATTACCGGAAGAGATAAAGCCGACAGAACCGTTTGCAACAGTCTCACCGTTTACGGAGATAGTGATTTCAGTAGCTTTCACGTCGCAGCTCTTGCCGTCAAGTTTGGGAAGAGCTACTTTGTAAGTATCACCAATGTAAGTCACCACACCGGGAACAGGCTCGATAAACTCTGCATTCTCGAAATAGTTAACAGCGGGAGCGGGTTCCTCACCGGCAACCACTGTAGCAAACTCTCCCAACTCGGCAGCGGCGGATTCGCCTGTGCTGTTGGATACAAGACCCTGGGGGAGATGGAGAGTGTAAGCACCGGCCTCCTCGATAGCATTCTCAAATGTAACTTTGTAAGTAGTGCCAAATGACTGCTGAGCACCGGAAACAGGGATGAACTCATTCTCGCCGTTGGAGAGTACGATCTGAGAGAGAAGAGACTCATTCCATGTCCAAGGATCAGTATAGTTGCGCGGTACTGTAATATTCACGCTCTTGATAGAGGAAAGAGAATGAATCTCATCCTCGTAAGAATAATAGGTAGTACCTTCGTTGTTGACAACTGAATAGCTCCAAGTCACTTCTACAGTGGGAACAGAAGGAGCAGCCTCGGCAATTGTAAAGAGACCTTCGAGAACTGTAGTATTGTTGGCGAATTCTTTGGGTTCTACAAGACCCTCTTCAACTACTACATTATATACACCGGCCGCACTGAGCTCAGGATTGAATGTCATCATGATGCCGGCAGGAGCCGTATTAAAGCTAACCTGCGAAGGGAACACCTTATCTCCGTTGCATGTCACATAGCACTTGGAGGAGTCCATAATCGGACTAAAGTTCTTCAAATTGAATCCGTTTGACCATTCGTTTACGGTAGAGAAGCCTTCAGCCTGAAGAAGAACTTTAAGAACCTTCTGACCGTTTTCCAACTCGACGGGAACAGTCTCAACTCGGTTGTAGGCATCGTCTACGTAAGGATAAGCCTTCCATACAAGCGCCTCTTTCTCAGGGGCTTCCTCACCCTTTATTGTATAGGTAAGAACAATCTCATCGTTATGGCCGTATACTTCGTCAAGATTATCTACATTATCAAGTTCGAAAGCATCCGCAGGGATAGTCAGAGTATATGCTCCGGAGGAAAGAGTGGAATTGTCGATATCTACGCTATATTTGTTGTCGAAATCCCAATCTTGCAAAGTATATGCGCCTACCTCATCGCCGGCCTCATTTCTGAGGATAGCCATTGTATTATCGTCAACTATAGGATAGAGAGCGATTCCTTCGCCCCATGTCAGAGTGACAGTAGCGGGAAGCTCTATCTCACTGCCATTCTCGGGAGATACAGTGAAGCTGAGATCCACATCGGGGGTAGGTTCGGGAGTCTCGCCGCCTCCACCGCCTACGATGGTGAAGAAGTTGTCAAGAGTATAGGCCGTGAACTGAGTGGCCATAATCTTCATTGAGCCGGCAGGAATCTCCAATGTATATGTGCCGGGCTCAGTCACAGTCTCGTCAAGAGTAAGAATCACAGTAGGATAACCTGAACCCTTAGAGAAACTACCGGTGACGGTCTTAGTGCCATTTGTCACCGTAGGAGGCTTGGTTGTGTCAAATGACATACTACCCCAGTTAAACGAAGAAAGATTCTGCACACTGATGTCAAGCGTGAACTCTTTCGCTTCAGTAAGCTCGGTAGTATTCTCCGGCGACTTAACGGTGACGCTTTGGAAAGTCTGCGCGAAACCGCTGAAAGTCAACGCGAGAATTCCGAATAGGAACAGTAGCGTTCGTTTCATAAGTTAATTTTTAAGTTATTATTATGGTTGATTGTTTTTGTTTGGATGGTTCCGCTGTTTTATTGCGGTGGAGTCAAATGGGGGTGGCTCGGACCGTAACATTTGTATAGGAACTTGTACGTCAATGACCGGTTTTATACATCGGATGCTTTCAAATTGCAAGGATATTCGAGATAAATCGCTCCCAAAAAGGGTAATCTGATTGCAAAACTTACATCTTCACACTAATCTTCGACTTTCAAATTTCGGTATTTTTCACGACAAAGCCAAATCCACACCAATTTTTTTACGCGTCCTTGCAATTTCTTCGCCTATCCGAATCTTTCTTCCCTCCCCGAGAAATGACCATGTAGGGTTCGCGGATTTCCTATTGTCGCGCATTTTTTTGGTCGCAGATCTTCGCAGATGGGGCCCGCGGATCGGGCGCAGATCTTTATTTTGCTAAGTGGCGATCCGCAGATTGAGACCACGGCCTGCTACGCGGCGGCCGGATAAGCGCAGATTGTCAGCGCGGGAATTACCAATGACTATCGCGGGGATTACCGTCGTACATTTGCACGGATTATTGATTTTGTATAGTTTTATATAATAATATCAGGATAAATGAGCATGGAATAAGGCAGAATTACTGTAGGCAAAAACCATATGGGACGATACGCCCCC
>JAAVEO010000032.1 GCA_014801225.1 Bacteroides sp. | reverse complement strand
TGATGTAAGCGTCAGTGGCACATTCTCAATCAACTCCTACAATGCAGTGTTCAAAATCGGCGATGACGTGATCGAAACCAACGTTGTGGTGTTCGGTCAACCTGTTGTCGCTCCTGAGGCTCCGGCCAAGGAGGGTTACACATTTGCCGGTTGGCAGAATATTCCCGAAACAATGCCTGCGCATGATGTGGAAATTCTTGGCTCGTACACCGTCAACCAGTACAAGCTGACATACACGGTAGATGGAGCCACCTATAAAGAATACACCGTTGATTACGGTACTGCGATTACTGCTGAAGCATATCCCGAAAAAGAAGGTTATACTTTCTCGGGCTGGGAGGGTCTTCCCGAAACTATGCCCTCACATGATGTAAGCGTCAGTGGCACATTCTCAATCAACTCCTACAATGCAGTGTTCAAAATCGGCGATGACGTGATCGAAACCAACGTTGTGGTGTTCGGTCAGCCTGTTGTCGCTCCTGAGGCTCCTGCCAAGGAGGGTCACACATTTGCCGGTTGGCAGAATGTTCCCGAAACAATGCCTGCGCATGATATTGAAATATTTGGCAGCTACACCGTAAATTCATATAAATTGACTTACATGGTGGACGGTGAGACTTACAAGACAGTCGATGTTGAGTTCGGTGCAATTATCAATGCCGAGACTCCTGAAAAAGAAGGCCATACCTTCTCTGGCTGGGAGGATCTTCCCGAGACTATGCCGGCACATGACGTAACAGTGTCAGGCACATTCTCAATCAACTCCTACAATGCGGTATTCAAAATCGGTGAAGATGTCATTGAGACCAAAGTTGTGGTGTTCGGCCAGCCCGTAGTCGCTCCCGAGGCTCCTGCCAAGGATGGGCACACATTTGCCGGTTGGCAGAATGTCCCCGAGATGATGCCCGCCCACGATGTTGAAATCCTCGGCACTTATACTGTCAATTTATATAACTTGACTTATGTATTGGACGGGGAAAATTGGAAAGAAGTTGCTGTCGAGTATGGTGCAACGATTGCCACTGATATTCCCGAAAAGGAAGGCCACACTTTCTCAGGCTGGGAAGGACTTCCCGAGACGATGCCAGCCGAGGACGTGACTGTCAGCGGCACATTCTTAATCAACTCCTACAAACTTACCCTTTATTTGAATGGAGAAGAGTACTATTCCAAAACACTTGAATATGGTACACCTCTGACCATTGATGATCCTGAAGTGCCTGAGGATATGATGTTTGAAGGTTGGGATATTGAAATTCCCGCCACGATGCCGGCGTATGATTTGAATATATACGGCACCTACTCTCTTATTAATGCCGTAGCGTTGGTAGGATTAGACGATGATTGCGAAGTCAGAGTATGTGATATCAACGGTCTGGTAATATTCTCAGCTATAATATGGGAAGAGGCCAAAGAAAAACTTACCTCTGGTCTCTATTTCATTAATGGAAAGAAATATCTCATCAGAAAATAATACAATCTATGTGACTTCTCGTTTTCTATTAATCCGCTAGGGTCCCTTCGGTATCGATGCCGAGGGGACTCGTTTTATAGGTAGAGAGCATGCCCGGAAAAAAGTCATCGCGGCCTCGCAGGAGGTCGCGATGATTATACGTGAATGGTAAGTCACCGGGTCAAAACAAAGGAGACTGTATCAGAGAGTGAGAACAATGTCTTTCTCTGCTGCGATTCTGCGAAGATTAAGGATCGCATATCTCATTCTGCCGAGCGCCGTGTTGATGCTAACACCGGTGATTTCGGCAATCTCCTTGAAGGAGAGATTCTGATAATATCTCATTTTAAGTACCTCCTTCTGAAGTTCGGGAAGTTCTTCGATAAGATATTTTACATCGCTGGTGATCTGTTCGGAGATTATAATATCTTCGATAGTCTGCTCGCAGAGTTCCTTACGGTTGAGGATATCGATATCTTCGAGATCAGAGCTCTGCAGATTTTCCGACTTCTCCTGACGGTAGTAGTCGATGATAAGATTATGCGCGATTCGCGAGATCCAGGCGGGAAACTTGCCGTTTTCGGTGTATCTTCCCTGCTTTATTGTGAGGATGGCCTTCACGAAGGTCTCCTGAAAGATGTCGTTGGCTATATCCTCGTTCTTGATAATACGGAGGATGTAGTTGAATATTCTGTCCTGGTGACGCTTGAGGAGGATGTCGAAAGCTTCGTTGCTCCCCTGCGCATAAGCTTTGACCAACTGCTCGTCGGTCATGCTCATAAAGTTTGCCATTCTAAATTCTGTTAATCGTTACGTAGTAGTCGATCTATAGGCAAGAATTTTGGGTGTTTTTGGTTACTGGTTTATTATTAGATTTCGGAGTCCTTTCGGTTTCCGTATTGCAAAGGTACAACATTTTAGGACTGAAACCAAATTTTTCGTTCGAAAAATTTGTTAAAGATTGTTTCTATTACAATATTTGTCCCGTTTCTAAGTTGTATCTTCTTTCCCTATTTATTTTCTTATTCATTTCTAAGACAATTATCCCTCCCAAAAGTTTATCCCTCGTCTCATAAGAAATGTTAATGATTCCGGAGGTAGCTTCGACAGCGAATATAACAACAAAACGGGGACATGCAAAAGCATGTCCCCGAGTATATAATATATGGGTATTTCAGACTTTTACCATACGTATGGCACACCAATCCTTATCTTTCCTCTTCTCTTTGAGATGAAGGCCGTGTTTTCGGGCCTCGGCTTCGATCAAGGGGATATCCTCTTCGTAGAATCCGCTGAGCAGCATAGTGCCTCCCGACTTCAATCGCCCGGCATACTTATCTATATCCTGAAGAATGATATTACGGTTGATATTCGCAAAAAGGATATCGGCAGGGGAGAGGGGGGCAAGCGCAGCCGCATCCCCGTTGATCATATCGATATCTACATTATTGAGGCGGCAATTCTCCACCGCATTCTGCCATGCAGGAGTATCAATCTCTATTCCGCTCACATTCCCGGCCCCGCGCATCTTTGCAAGGATGGAAAGGATTCCGGTGCCCGTGCCCATATCGATAATATCCTTTCCGGCCACATCAGATTCCAGGATATATCGCATCATAAGGGAGGTAGTGGAGTGATGGCCCGTGCCGAACGCCATTTTTGGATCGATCACGATATCGAACTTCGCCTCCGGCACATCCTTATGGAAAGAGGAATGTACCACACACTCTCCGCCGATTACGATCGGTTTAAAATAATTCTTCTCCCACTCCTCATTCCAATCCTCACCCTTCACAAGGGTATTTGATAAAGTGAAGCGGGCCTCCATAGGGAAGTCCGCAAGTATATCTTTCACAACCTCTTCATCAAAGGCTGCCGCAGGAATATAAGCGGAGAGCCCCTTCTCGTCCGGTTCGAAAGAATCATAACCGGCATCACAAAGGAAAGCCGCGAGTAGGTCGGTCATATCCTCGCTGCAAGGCTCCGCATCAATTCGCAGTGTTATATAGTCGTTCATTAAATTCCGAAATTTTACTTACTTCTTTTTACGGAAGAAGGAGAATACTTTTCTTCCTGTATTGAAAAGAGAGAATCCAATCATGGCATAATCCACATAGCTCATGCCGGTGATGAGTTTTCCGGCAAGACTCCCCACTCTTCCTATCCCGAAAGAGTTCTCCTTGCCATTGAAAGGATTGCGTTTCTTCACCTTTGTAGCACCGCTGATCACCTTGGATTTGGAGAATTCCTTCTTCAAGGCCACCAATGCGCGTTGATAGCGAAGGTCCTCGAGGGTGAATCCTTCGAATTTCCGCTCATCCGGATTCACCGGAGGTAAATTGTTCTTATTCTCTTCCATTGGGATCAAGGTCTTTTGTCAAAAAAGAGACGGGTTATAAACTTAGCGATAGGATCGCTTATCAGTTTTTTTCTGAAAAGGAATACAATAAGGATAAACAATATCCATACGCCGGCTACACAGAGATAGGCGAGGGGAGTGGCCATCCACATCTGGAATACTCCCTTGAGTGCGAAAGAAAGCATCAGAAGCACTACTATCGCCAGCATCATCACCACCGCTCCGATTGCCACGGCGGTGCCGAGCACAGTCATCTTCTCGGCTGCGGTAAGCTTAGCATACTGTACCTCATATTTGGCCCAATTGACGCTGTTGTGGATTATCTCCTTGATTTCGTCAGTGAATTTGTCTTTCATCCATCTATAATTGAAATGGGAGGGGAATCGGGGCATCGGGACAGCCCGGTGTCACAAATCTCCTCCCATGGTTCGTTCTGTCATCTCATTAGAGAGACATGATCCCGACCGATTCTCAGTCGTTTTCGCCTGCGAGTTCGGCTACAAGCGCATCCACTTCGGAATCGCTGATCTTGATACCTTTTCTTTTGAGAATCTTGGCGATCTTCTCTCTTACGTCCTCACCCTTCTCGGGAGCCAGGAGAACGGCTGCGCCGCAACCCACGATTGCGCCTCCGAGGAATGCGTAAAGTATATTGAGTGCTTTGTTCATTTTTGATTTTCTTTATTGAGTTATAAAATCAGTGTTGATTACTCTCTCCTCAGATCTTCTTCTCGAGCTGATCCTCGATCTCCTCGGCGAGCTCTTCGAGCTGCTCCTTCTTGAGAAGATGAGAGTATTTCTCCTTAAGAACGGAGAGAATTTTCTTACGAGTCTCGTCGCCCTTCTCGGGAGCTACAAGAAGACCTACTGCAGCGCCTGCGATTGCGCCGCCGATTACTGCACTGATAACGTGAATTGCTTTCATTGTATTTTATAATTTAATGTTAATCTATGTTGGCAGGGCAGGAAAATATTTCTGTTTTCGCTTCTCTTCCTAACCTACATCTTTACTAACACCGAGCTTTTGACAATAGTTCACAATAATAGTGAAAAAATATTATTTTCCGCGTGAAGAAGTTGATTTATCGTCCGAGGGCGGCATATGCCATCACTCCCTGTTCGGTAAGATCCACCATGCGCATGTCGCCGTCAGGCTGTACCATCTTCACATGATTGTCGTCCACGAAGGTCATGATAGGATAGCTGGCTTCCTCTGTCACAAGGCTCCATGTCTGTTCGGATTCGCTGAAGTCAAGACGGAAACTTTCGCCGGTACGCTCCAATGTAATGTCATACCCTTTCCCGTCGCAGGCGATAAGGTAACGACCATGCTCCGTATCTATCACTTTTGTAGAAGCTTCCATAGGGTTGCTTCCGCTCCAGAACTCTATAGAGTTGATCACGAGAACATCAGCCAAGGCTGTCACTTCGTATACGGGAAGTACCCAGAATGCGAAGAATACGAGTTCGTTAAGGAATTTGTTGCCCACCTGATTGTTCCAAGTCATCACCTTCTTAGTGAGTGCGAAACTTCCGATGCAGCTGTTGAGTGAGAGTGTGCCGGCCAGCAGAAGGAGCGTGGCCACTGTCATAGTGGTTTTCTTCATATCTCGATTATTGGGAATTGCTTTCGCTTCGCCTCGGGCAATTAATCCTCCCTCTGCGTAGCGAAAGCAAAATTAAATATTTTTTTTCATACCACAATCCCCTCTGTCGAAATATTACGGAAATTATTTCATTGAAAGTTTATCCCTGAGATAATGCCCGGTATATGAGGGCGCGCATGCTGCAACGTCCTCCGGAGTGCCCGCCACGACAACCTCACCTCCCTTATCGCCACCTTCGGGACCTATATCTATTACCCAGTCGGCCGACTTGATCATATCCATATTATGCTCGATCACGAGAACGGTATGTCCTTTCTCCACAAGTCGCTGCAATGATTCAAGAAGCGTGGAGATATCATGGAAATGAAGTCCTGTGGTAGGCTCGTCGAATATAAATAAAGTCTGGTCCTGCTTGTCTTGAGAGATGAAGTAGGCAAGTTTCACTCGCTGATTTTCACCCCCCGAGAGGGTAGAGGACGACTGACCTAACTTCACATATCCGAGTCCTACATCATGCAGGGGCTGAAGACGCTTTATAATCTTTTGTTCCATGCTTCCCTTTGACAAGGCTTTCTCCCCTTCGGCAAGAAATTCCATCGCCTGGTCTACGGTCATCTCAAGAAAATCGTATATGTTCTTACCACGATACATGACATCGAGCACCTCCTGCTTGAAGCGCTTGCCATGACAAGCCTCGCATTCTACCGTCATATCCGCCATAAACTGCATCGGTATGGTGATGGTGCCCTCTCCTTTACATTCCTCACATCGTCCTCCTTCGGTATTGAATGAGAAGTAAGCGGGAGTGAATCCCATCTGCTGCGCAAGCTGCTGTTCGGCGAAGAGCTTACGTATCTCATCGTATGCTTTCAGATATGTGGCGGGGTTGGAGCGTGAAGAAGTACCGATAGGATTCTGGTCTACAAATTCCACATGCTTTAGATCTCCCGTATTGCCGCTTAATCCATGATGCGCCCCCGGGGCATCACAGGGATTCCCTATGGCGCGGTTCACGGCGCGGTAAAGTATATCTCGCACGAGTGTGGATTTTCCGCTGCCGCTTACTCCGGTGACCATAGTCATCACGCCCAGCGGGAATCTTACGTTGATATTCTTGAGATTATTGGCATGCGCGCCTTCCACTTCGATGAAGCGTTTCCACGGGCGGCGCAACTTCGGCACGGCAATCTCCCGTTTCCCTCTCAGGTAATCGAGTGTATATCCTCTTTCGTCGGGGGACGGCTCTTTCTCAAGGGCCTCCCTGAGATTACCTTCGTAGACTACTTCTCCACCGAGGCGTCCTGCATCCGGACCGATATCCACTATATGGTCGGCGGCGAGCATTATCTCCTCGTCATGCTCCACTACCACTACCGTATTTCCGGCTTGCTGCAAGCGACGAAGCACTGAGATAAGGCGTCCCGTATCGCGAGAATGGAGTCCGATCGAGGGCTCGTCAAGGATGTAAAGAGAACCGACAAGCGACGATCCCAACGATGTGGCAAGATTGATTCTCTGGCTTTCGCCTCCAGAGAGGGTAGAGCTGAGTCGGTCGAGGGTAAGGTATCCGAGTCCTACTTCATCAAGAAATTCAAGACGCGTACGTATCTCGCCCAAGAGTCGTTTGCCTATTATGGTGTCGGTCTCGTCAAGTTGAAGTGTATCGAAGAATCCGCGAAGCTGAGTCACTGACATTGTGACAAGTTCGGAAATCGACTTACCGGCCACCTTCACATATTGCGCATCTGCTCTGAGACGGGCTCCATGGCAGTCGGGGCATATTGTCTTACCCCGATAACGTGCTTTCAGCACGCGGTACTGTATCTTATATTGATTGGAGTCAACCCAACGGAAGAATCCGTCGATTCCTTCCCATGAGCCTCCGCCGTGCCAAAGGAAATCTTTCTGTTCGCCGGTCAATTCAGAGTAGGGGACATGAATCGGAAAACCGTGTTTCGGGGCGATACGTATCAACTCCTTTTTCCATTCTCCCATTGTTTCGCCGCGAAAGCATTGCACTGCATCCTGATATATCGACAGGGATTTGTCAGGCACAACGAGATCTTCACTTATTCCCATTACCTTTCCGAATCCCTCGCATGTGGGACACGCTCCATAGGGATTGTTGAAGTTGAACATCAGATCGGAGGGTTCGCGAAATTCAATACCGTCGGCTGTGAATTTCTGCGAGTAGGGTAGCTCTTCGGGGCCGTTCTCGCCCCATACCTTTATAATACATTCTCCATGTCCTTCAAAATAGGCTGTCTCGACAGAGTCTGTAAGACGGGAAATCTCATCCTTGTCGTCGCTTACGCTGAGACGGTCGATGAGCAAGCGGTAATCTTCAGGATTAAGTTCTTTCTCTTCAGCAAGCAGGTCGGATATATAGATAAAGGATCCGTTATGTTCCACACGCGAATAACCCTCTTTCATATATATGTCGAGTTGCTGCCGGAAAGTGCGGTCAGCCGGCACTGAAATGGCTGTAAGCACGGCGAGGCGGCTCCCGGTGGGAAAACGCAACACGTCGTTCACTATATCCTCTATATGATGTTTCTTAACTTCCTGTCCGCTTACGGGAGAAATTGTCTTGCCGACACGGGCGTAAAGCATACGGAGATAATCGTAAATCTCGGTAGAGGTGCCTACCGTGCTTCGTGGATTGCGGGTATTCACCTTCTGTTCGATGGCGATGGCAGGGGGCAGGCCGGTGATGTAATCGCACTCCGGCTTCTGCATGCGGCCGAGAAACTGACGGGCATAGGCCGACAGACTCTCCACGTAGCGCCGCTGCCCTTCGGCGTATAATGTATCGAAAGCAAGCGATGATTTACCCGAACCGCTGACACCGGTCACTACCGTAAACTGTCCCAAAGGGAGTTTTATGTCCACGTTCTTGAGGTTGTTCACCCTCGCTCCTTTTATATTGATTGTCTTCTGTTCGCTCATAATTCTGTTATTCTTCTTATAGAATACTCTTTGAGGGGGTCTAAAACATAAATACGGATAGACACCTCTATAATAACAAAAAAGAGGCCAAACAATTGCATTTTAATAAAAATTTCATTTTTTTGCAACAAAACGGGCCGTAAGTGTGTTTATGAATCAAAAGCAAGTCGGAAAGTAACTAAACTTTTTTCATGTTGCTGTCATCTTCTGTACTTGCAATGAAAAACACACAAACACACAGATTCTTAAACTATTTAAAACACACAAGCTATGAAAAAACTGTATCTTTTCCTGCTCGCGCTTCTTCCGATCGCACTCCTCTCTTCCTGTAGTAATGATGGAGATAATCTCGCGGATGTCGATATGAGTGTCGCCATGAGTAACGGCATCACTAAAGTTGACGGTGTATATTATGCTGTGGAAGGAGAACCCTTCACGATTGACGCTATCACGGCCACTTCGGTCAATGGCTCCGCCACAGCAATCTCCGGTGTAGACTATTACCTCAATTATCGTCTTATCGGATATAGTCTGGTTTCTCCTTTCGGAGCATCAGTAGTTCCTACCAAGCTCGGCAATAATGTTCTTCAGTTGTACACTACTGTACTTCAGGTGGATAAATCTATCACAATGGCGTATCTCGAAGTGCCTTTCGTAGTGGTTTCTTCTGTAGAAGATATCCCCGGATATGATGGAAGTGCCTCTACTCCCGTGACTTATAAGGGCAGAATTTCCCCCGCACCATCTACTAATTGATTTTTCAATCCCCCGGTAAGAGATCAAACCGGAACGTGACAAAACTTATAAAGCGACCGTCTTGATTCTGAGAGTATCACGAAGATGCTTCTCGCAAGTCGGTCGCTTTTTTCTCTTATTATTTCTTCTCTCTTTGTTACTTTATTTCTCTGTGATAATAACCATCTAAAATCAATGCATTATGAAGAATTTATTCAAGACTCTAATGGCGCTAATGCTCTTGGGTGTGCCGGTAGTGATGCAGGCTCAGCTCAAGCGCTCTGATGATTTCCGCGATAAGTATAAGCTGAAAGAGGCTGTGGTCCTTTCCCGTCATAATATCCGAGCCCCGCTCTCCGGCAATGGAAGCGCCCTTGGAAATCTTACTCCTCATGAATGGACTCAATGGAGCTCGGCTCCCAGTGAATTGACTCTCAGAGGGGGTGCCCTGGAGACTATGATGGGACAGTTCTTCCGCAAATGGCTCGTGGATGCGGGTCTTTTTCCCGAGAATTATGTTCCTACTGCCGACGAAGTGAATGTTTATGCCAATTCCATGCAGCGCACTATCGCCACGGCACGCTATTTCACTTCCGGCTTCATGCCTGTAGGCGGACTTGTGGTGAATCATCGTTTCGTCCCCTCGAAGATGGATCCGGTGTTTAATCCGCAGCTCACAAAGGTAAGTCCGGAATTTAAGGCTGAGGCAATGAAGGAGATCGCGGCTATGGGCGGCAAGAAGGGTATCATCGGTATCAATGAGGAATTGACTCCCAATTATATCCTGATAGCCGAGGTGCTCGATCTTAAGGATTCCCCAGCGGGTAAGTCCGGAACAAAAGCATTCGATGATTATAACACTCAGATTATCCTTGAGAGAAATAAAGAACCCGGTATGACCGGTTCGCTTAAGGATGCCAACTCGGCGAGCGATGCCTTTATCCTCCAATATTATGAGGAGCCTGACAGCGTGGCGGCCGCATTTGGAAAGACTCTTACCCGCGAGCAGTGGCAGGAGATTGCGAAGATTAAGGATGTATATGGCGATGTGCTCTTCACCGCACCAATCGTAGCTGTCAATGTAGCTCATCCTCTGCTTCAGTATATGTATGACGAGATTGAATCTCCCGATAGAAAGTTCACATTCCTCGTAGGTCATGATTCCAATATCGCGTCAGTGACAGCCGCCCTCGGTGTGCTCCCATACGATCTTCCTAATGCTATCGAGAAGAAAACTCCCATCGGTTCCAAACTCGTAGTAGAGAAGTGGGTAGGTCCTGACGGTGAGGAATATGGAGCGTTGAATCTCGTATATCAGTCGGTAGATCAGCTTAAGAATATGAGTCTGCTTGATCTTGACAATCCTCCGATGGTAGTCTCCCTGAAGCTCGACGGGCTGCAGGAGAATGCCGACGGACTATATAAGATGGCGGATCTCGAAGCTCGTTTCCTACAGGCTATCCGCGCTTACGATGCTATCCCAGATACTCTCTGACATAATCAATCAAATACACTAAGCGGCGCAACCGGACTCCGGTCGCGCCGCTTAGTGTACGTACCATATATAATAATATGCTATCTGAAAGATTGGGATAAGCAGGGAAGATAATAGAAAAGCAAGTATTCTCGGCCACTACGCCCAACCAGACACCGGAAAATAAAAAGGAGAGCAATATAAATTTCCTTTTCATGATGTAAGAATCTACAGTTTAAGCGAAAAAATTATTAGCTTCACAAAATTAGTAAAAACCGGATTGCCGGGATATTCTGAACGGAATCAATTGTCTCATTTCTGAAAATTCATTAATTTTGCCAAGTGAATCCATAAGAGGATTAATGGCTTAACATTATGAAAATAACTGACTATTATCGTCTCCCGGCCTTTGCAATAGTTGCCTGCACTTTGGTAGCCTCTGCAGTCGGAGCGGTACAGTCTGACAATGTGAAGACCACATTTCAGACAGGACGTGAATGGCGCCCGACAATTGACAATCGCGCTGATGCTGTAATGGTATATGGCGTGGGAGGCAATCCAAGCGACAGGAGGTCCGCTAACGGAAATTCCTTGGAAGACCGCGTGAAAGGATGGAAAGACCGCGGTTACACCGTACATTTCATGACCGGCATTGCATGGGGAGAATATCAGGATTATTTCACCGGGAAATGGGATGGCAAATGGCATCTTGATGAAGGCCAGGTCACTCAACGCGGCGATACATTATGGCATGGCCACCTTGTTCCCTATATCGTTCCTTCCATGAATTTCCTCGATTATATGAAGGAAAAGCATGTGAAACGAGTGATTGACGCCGGTGTAGACGCCATTTTCATGGAAGAACCGGAATTCTGGGCCCGTTCAGGCTACAGTGACGCATTCAAACGAGAGTGGAAGGAATATTACGGCACCGACTGGCAACCGCAGCATGAATCTCCGGAAGCTACCTATCTCGCCAACAAACTGAAATATCATCTCTATCTGCGCGCACTCGATGAAGTATTCACATACGCTAAAGAGTATGGCAAATCTCTTGGTCGTGATATCAAATGCTATGTGCCCACTCACTCCCTCGTGAATTATTCACAGTGGCAGATAGTTTCTCCCGAGGCGAGTCTCGCTTCCCTCCCTTGCGTTGACGGATATATCGCACAAGTATGGACCGGCACCTCTCGCGAGCCGAATTTCTATGGCGGCAAATATAAGGAGCGTGTATTTGAAACAGCGTTCCTGGAGTACGGCAGCATGGAATCTATGACAGCACCTACAGGCCGCAAAATGTTTTTCCTCACCGACCCGATCGAGGACCGAGCCAAAGATTGGGACGACTATAAACGCAACTATCAGGCTACTTTTACAGCGCAGCTCCTTTATCCCGGAGTAGCCAACTATGAAGTGATGCCCTGGCCGGAGCGAGTTTATGAGGGGCTCTATCGTGTAGGCAAAGGCAGCGACGAGCGTACACGCATCCCGCGATTCTATTCCACTCAGATGCAGGTGATGATCAATGCTCTCAACAATATGCCGGAAGTGGAAAATGTGCTCAACGGCAGCCACGGCATCGGAGTGCTTATGGGCAACTCGCTGATGTTCCAGTGCTTCCCCGAACATGCCGGATATGATGATCCCCAACTTTCCAATTTCTACGGTATGGCCCTTCCCCTCGTTAAGCGAGGTGTGCCCATGCAGACGGTTCATATTGAGAATCTCGGTGTTCCCACCTCTCTGGAAAACGTGAAAGTATTGGTGATGACCTACTCCAATATGAAACCGCTTGATCCCCAGGCCCACGAATATCTTGCTGACTGGGTGAACAAGGGCGGCACGCTTATGTTTGTGGGTTCCGACAAGGATCCCTTCCAGACTGTTAGCGAATGGTGGTCGACTGGCGACAATCATTACTCCGCTCCCTCTCAGCATCTTTTCTCTCTCATGGGAATGGATCAGAATGCCGGCGAGGGGAAGTATCAGGTAGGAAAGGGCTCTGTCTGCGTTATGCGTAACGACCCCAAGGATCATATCCTCAATGAAAACGGAGAGGAAGCCTACATCAAGACTCTTTCCGCTCTTTATGATGCAGCCACAGGAAAAGGTGCACCCGAATTCAAAAACAATTTCGTGCTTGAACGCGGTCCTTACACTATCGCCTCCGTAATGGATGAGAGTGTCTCCGATGCACCTCTTACACTTTCAGGAGCATATATCGACCTCTTTGATCCGACTCTGCCGGTAAGAAATGAGGTGACTCTCCCCCTGGGAACACAGACCCTTCTCGTAGACCTTGCCAATGTAGCCAATCCAAAGGAGGCTCAGGTGCTTGCATCATCGTTCCGAGCATCCGACGAGCAGCGCGAGAAGAAGAGTTACTCATTCATCGCAAAGAGCCCTATCGACACCGATGGCATCGCTCGCGTGCTTCTTCCCAAGCAACCCAAGACAGTGACGGTAGACGGTCAGAATGTATATGACGCCGGCGTATGGGATAAGAATACCAACACTTATCTCATCACTTTCGACAATACTCCCGACGGCCACGCCGTGACTTTCAATTGGTAATCTTTATATCGTACCGATTGCTTGTGAATACATAAGCAATCGGTACGCTTTTTTATAAAAACCTGAATTTAACCTGAATTTAAAGAATGTTACAATTCGGAATGGATTACGGGCGCGGAGCCCGGCCCGAGATATTGAATCGTATCTGTAGTCTCAATATGCAGGGCCTCAGCGGATATGGAGAAGATGAAATCTCCAAAGCCTCCCGCAAGAAGATACTTGAGGAGTGTGGCCTCCACGAGGGAATGGTATTCTTCCTCGTAGGCGGTACTCAGACCAATGCAATAGCCATAGATTGGCTTCTTCGTCCCGCAGAAGGGGTAATCGCCGCAGACTCCGGTCATATCAATGTGCATGAATCCGGTGCGATAGAGAGCGACGGCCATAAAGTGATTCCCCTTGGGGCAAAAGACGGACGCCTTGATGCAGACGATCTCCGTGAATATCTTTCCGAATTTTTCGCCGATCCTACGTGGCCTCACATGGTTGTGCCGGGAATGGTCTATATCTCCCAACCTACAGAATTAGGCACACTATACACACTTTCCCAATTGAAGGCACTCCGCAAAGTGTGCGACGATTTCGGATTGAAACTCTATATTGACGGCGCACGCCTCATCTACGCACTCGGTTCGCCGGAAAACAATGTCACCCTGCAGGATCTCGCCGCTCTCGCGGATGCCTTCTACATAGGAGGCACCAAATGCGGCACGCTCTTCGGCGAAGCATTAGTGATCCCCGGTCCATATACCGACCGTGAGCGCACACGCCTCTTCAGCCTGATAAAAAGACATGGAGCGTTGCTTGCGAAAGGATGGCTCACAGCGGCTCAGTTCGACGTATTGATAGGGGAGGGTCTTTACAAAAAAATAGGTAAAGAAGCGGTAGCCCTCGCGTTGAAGCTCAAAGCCGAGATGCAATTCCTCGGGTTGCACCCCTTTATCGACTCCCATACCAACCAGCAATTCTTCATTCTCCCCAACAAAGCCGCTCGCCAACTCGCCCGCACCGTCTCCTTCGACACATGGGGAGCCCCCGGCCCGACCCACACCCGCATCCGCTTGGTTACCGACTGGGCCACCACCCCCGACACCCTCAATCAACTCCTCGCCACCCTCCACCGCCTCCCCCTCTGACGTCTATCCCTGGCATTCTCCACAACATCTCTGCTAGATTGAAACACTGAGAAACGCATTATACACTATCTCTATTGAGCTACAAGAGATAGCCGACGAACTGCAATAAGAGTAATATCTTCGTCTGTCAAACGTTCGCAGAAGTCGGAATCCCGGCCCGATTGACCCACAAAGTCAGTCGGGCCTTTTATATTCATGTAAAAATGGGAAAATGTAAAATAACGAGGTGTACCGAAATGTGGATAGAAGATATGATAAAGAAACATGAGACTCTTTAAAACAGGCATGGAGTCAGGAGCATTGAAAAGTCATATATTTTTAACAAGGTTGGATAATCCATTGATTCTCTGAGAATAACAAAGTGATAAGAGCCAAGGAAACCTTTTAGGATTTTGGGGATTTTGGAGAATGGGAGGCATTTACATATACTTTTGCAGTCAGTTTTAACATCATCATCACATCAAAAAAAATGAAACTGACTGACATTTTTGTTCCAGAGGATAGGCTTTATCCGAGTGACAACGAGTATGAAATCCCCTCACTTCGTATTGATCGACAGCCCGAGACCGGGTTGCTTCTCCCGTTCGCCCCGTGGGGTGCAAATTCCCGGCGCAGAAGCCATGTAGGGACCTTCCATTTCTATGTGGACGATTATCGCTTCAATAACATTTGGCTTCACCCCGAGAAATTAATCCTCACTGGATGCAAGGAAGTAGTGGAACCTAATTTTTCACTATTTGATTCAACGCCCATAGCCTTCGGACTTCAACAGCTATACAAGAAGAGATGGATTGCGAGATGGTTTCAGGAATGCGGGGTGAATGTATGGGTTGACCTTCATGTATCGTCCAAATTTCGTGATTTCAACAGATTGGGAGTACCTGCCGGGTACAATGCTTTTGCAACCCGTGGAGTTTCGGATTGCCCGGATATAATTCTTGATGAGCTCGAGGTTGCAAAAGAAATCTCTGGGCAGTTACATCCCAACTTGATAATCTATGGAGGCGGAAACAAGGTAAAAGATATTTGTCGAAAGCATAACCTCCTCTATATCGAACAGCACATGGTGAGGATGCGTGAATCGAGAGAGGGGGTGGACAATGGCTAAATCCTCAGGAGGTGTACGATCTTCTCACTCCAAACCGAGTGGTGATTTTAAGGAATTTCGAGCATACAGTAACGATTGGAAGAAGACATACTTTGACCATTCCTCTGGAGGATATGTTGTGACTCATAAAGAGCGTATTGAAAGTGGTAGTACTTCTCCAAATGAAAAGGAGAAGTTTGAGAAAGAACAGTCCATGTGTATTGATTTAGCCCAGGCTGGTCATCAGATAGAACATCTATCTGATAATAATCGGAAAAAAGGAAATACCTATGACATACATTTTGATGGAATAAAGGCCGATTTAAAGAGTGTTGGAAGCCATAATAACATTGAAAAATATGTACGTCATGCCATAAGGGACCAAGGGGCACATGCAGTAATTGTTCGCGTTGAAAATAGTGCCAATCGCGATAAAGCAATTGTTGCTTTAAGAAATGCCCAACGTAAATATAAAAGTAGGATATTTTATTATTTTCAATCCGACAAAATACTTAGAGAAATATAAATACGAAGAGCCGGAAAATTCCGGCTCTAAGATGGTGCGCAGTCTTATGACCTCGCCCCTGAATAATAATTAAATTATCCCGATACAAAATTACAAATTTAATTCTACATGAGAATATTTTTTTTATTTTTTAACTAAATCATCTATGGAATTTAACGAATATCAGAAACGAGCCTTATCCACGGCCATTTTCCCGAACGACAACAGCGTCACATACTTGGCGTTGGCACTTTGCGGAGAGGCCGGGGAGGGTGCGGATAAGGTCAAGAAAGTAATACGTGACAAAGACGGGAGTTATTCCCCCGCTGATCTGGACGCCATCGCCATGGAGATTGGTGATGTGCTTTGGTACGCCGCCAATCTGGCTAACGCCCTTGGTTACGACTTTGACCGGGTGGCGGCCCTTAACCTTGATAAAATCATAAGCCGTTTTGAGCGTGGCACCCTTCACGGCAACGGCGACAATAGATAAACCACAACTAAAAATTTACAGATATGATTAAATCAGAGATTGTTTCGGCTATCGCAATGAAAGTCGGAGTAGAACAGAGAGTGGCAAGCATGTGTGTCGAATCCTTCATGGAGACGGTAAAGGACGCCATCGCCGGAGGTGAGAACGTCTATCTCCGGGGCTTCGGATCCTTCATCTGCAAAGAGCGGGGCGCCAAGGCCGCCCGCAATATGGCCACAGGAGAGACTGTCATGGTTAGCGCCCACAAAGTTCCGGCATTCAAACCGAGTGAAGAGTTCAAGAATATTGTTCGAGTTGTGTAAAGTAATCGCCTGGTCTTGGTGGTGGGTATGCGCTCCGTTATGGATTCCTCTCGCTTTCATAATCGTGTGGGCAGTTTATGTAGTCCATACTATGAAAAATGAAGGGTTCGATGATTACGGATGGTAGCGCCCCCGAAAAGTCGCTAAAATAGTAACTTCAACTGAAACAATAAGTTATTAAGATTCGGGATTTCAAGAATTTGCGAATTTGGATATTCAAGGCTTTTTAGCAATATATTTGTGACCATCATCAGAAAACATCACCAGATATGGTCGCAGAAGACAGAATATATCCAAGCAACAATGAGCTTGAGATCCCGAATTTATTGTTGGAGTTGCAGCCTCGAAACGGACTCCTTCTCCCTTTCGCCGGCTGGGGTGTAAAGCCACGCGCCCGCAGAGGTGTAGCCACTTATCATTTCTATGTAGATGACTACCGGTTCTCCAACATATGGCAACGTCCCGAGCGATTGGTTCAGAGTCGGTGTCAAGAAGCTGTTGAACCGAACTTCTCTCTATTCCAGACCACGCCTATTGCCTATGGTCTCCAACTTCTATATAAGAAACGTTGGATCGCCCGCTGGCTTCAGGAATGTGGCATTCGTGTATGGGTTGACCTCAACGTGGCTCCTAAGTTCCGTGAGTTGAATAAGCTCGGAGTGCCGAAAGGATATAACGCATTTGCGACTCGTGGCCATGAGGGAGAGTTGTGTCACTTGGAAGCCGAATTGCAAATTGCAAAAGAGATTTCCGGAGTTGAAACACCGAATATGATTGTGTATGGAGGTGGAGAAACGTGTAAATCGTTTTGCAGACAACGAGGCCTCATATACATTGACCCTTACCAAGTGGACCAACGCAATAGCCGTCGGGAGGAGGCTGACAATGGCTAAGTCTTCAGGAGGTGTTAGAGGGGGCGCAAATACTGGAGGAGGCACTTATGGGAAAATCATGAGCATTATTGCCGATATTGAAAGCAATGGTTACTCAAGACAATCCCCCTTTTCAATCGGTAATGTAGATTCAGATCTGAAGAAATATGCCTCAGAGCATGGAATAGAAATTGGCAATGGGCAGTTATATATGTCTCAGAAGCAAATAGTGCATACAATGCGTGATCTCCATACAGAGAAAGGAATTAACATCAGTCCTCAGAAATTAGCATCATTCCCTGACCGAAAATCCGGGATGAGCCTTTATCACGATAGTAAAGGTGACAAATTTGTGTATTTCAATGGCAGCGCCAAATATGTTGTTGAGCCGAATTATAGTCTAAAATTACCGTCTGGCCGAGAACGTGTAGTAAATTTCATAACAGCATATACTTCAAATGGGAGCGAGTTTAACCAAAGAAATTTTACCAAAATCCGATAAAAAAGAGTACACCGTTGGCATACTCTTAATGATTCTCAATCAAGTGGCGGAATCTCGAATCCGCTCCTCAGGAGTCTTATGACTCCACCCACTGTTCCGACATCGTGGCTCTCCTCGATTGAGGAGTATCTTTTTGCAAAGATAACACTTTTTTTTCACATACAGTTCAGTAAAACATAATATTAACATAAAATGAAAGTAATAATCACCGGCAGCGAGGGATTTATCGGCCGTACGCTCTCGCAATCCTTACAAAAGCGCGATGTAGAGGTCATTGGCATTGACCGCAAGATCGGCAGAGAGGTTGCCGACATTGCCAAATATATGCCTGATGATCTGGATATCGTTTTTCACCTCGCGGCCCAGACATCTGTATTCAACTCCGATATGATTCAGATCCGCAAGGATAACATCGACTCCTTCATGGCGGTCATTGATGCCTGCGCCAAGCATCCCAATCATCCGAAATTGGTCTACGCCTCATCCTCCACCGCAGAGCCTTGCAACACCACATCGCTATACGGCATCAGCAAGGCGTTTGCCGAGCAATATGCGCGGTGCTATTATCCCGAAGCCACCGGTGTAAGGTTCCACAACGTTTACGGCCCTGAACCTCGTCAGGGTACTCTTCTTTGGTATTTACTCACGCAGGACATCGTGAAGCACTTCATCATGAATCCGCAGTATGCTTCTAAAGGTGGTTCCATTGATGATACGTGCTTTACCCTCATAGCGAGTATGAATAAGCGTCCTGCTTATCTGGTAACGAGACAATTATCGGAGAAAGATCTCGCTGTGGAATTTATTCGATATGAAAGCAATATGCAATCGTGCTATGCAACCTCTCTTATCAATAAGGAAGGGGTAATGGATTTTGTACGTATCGGTACGGAGGAAGAGATTTTATTTTCCCCGGATACTGTATGGCGCTCAATAGCTGCTTATCTTCCGGATAGTGGTAATCTGTATTTCTGTCCCTATGGAGTATTAAGCCGTATCGGATTGGAATATCTTCCTATAGCTTTGGATTCAATATCTAATTTGCATCTCCATCGCGTATTCCATCTTTTGAAAATCTCCGGGAATAGGGGAGAGGGTCGTACTGCTGGGTGTGTGCGATCATAATTCTCCTATAGGAAGTGCAAAGGAAATCGACCGAGGCAATTGGACCGACTTGCCAAATGTAGAATATGAAATCAGATTGATAGAAGATAAGCTCTCAGGTCAAAATAATACTATTTTGATAGACGACGATGCCACAGAACCGGCATTGAACTCTTTATCCAAAGATAAGATCACTACATTACATATTTCCACCCACGGATTTTATAGAGATAATGCCGGATTAACCGAGGCCGCGAAGAACCCCGAGAACGTAGATTACAATATCGCGCGGAGATTTATCTCCGCCGGAATCTCGGAAATAAGCGGATTGGTGCTCCGTGAAGGGAATCTATCATGGAAGAGCCGGTACATATTGGAAGAGCATGACGATTTATTGACTGATAATGATATTGAACTCCTGTCTTTCCCTAACCTGAATCTGACAGTATTGTCGGCTTGTGATACGGGCCTCGGGGAGATTGACAGCGATGGTGTCTGGGGTCTGCAGCGTGCATTCCGTATTACCGGTGCAAAATCGTTGATATGTTCTCTGGCTAAAGTTGACGATTATTGGACGGCTCAGTTCATGGACGCTTTCTACGAGCAGGCGGCTCAGGGAAAGAGTATCTACGATTCATTTCACATTGCCCAAAGATGGTTGCGAAAAGAATTGCCTGATAATTCCGAGATATGGTCATCTTTCATACTCATTGAATAATCAAGATTTCATAAGTAGCATAGAAAAATAAAGATATGATAAAACGTACTATCGTGCTTGTATTTGTATTTCTGATGACGGTGGTATCATCTTCCGCCACCAATCGAGCATTGCTGATAGGCATCGGCAAATATGTCCGGTTGAAGACCGGATGGAATGTGATACACGGCGACAATGATGTGGCCCTTCTGCAGCCGCTTCTTGCGAAACAAGGATTCACAGACATGACGGTGCTGATCAATGAGCAAGCAATCAAAGCAAGAATTGTAGATGAACTCCGCAATCTTGCTTCACGCTGCAAAGATGGGGATAAGGTATATTTACATTTCTCGGGCCATGGCCAGCCAATATGCGATGATAATCACGATGAGGGAAACGGAAAGAAGTATGATGAATCCATAATCCCCTATGACGCTTGTCGGGACTCTCGGAAAATGAACGGAACCTATAGAGGTCAATATCATCTGATTGATGATGAATTGTGTCCGCTCCTTGATAATATAAAACGAAAATTAGGTATGACCGGGCATTTGTTTGTAGTAGTGGATGCTTGCTACAGTAAGGGTATACAGAAAGATGAGTTTACGGAAACCAATCCGGAGGTGCTCAGATACCTTGGGGGCACGGACGTTGCTTTTACACCGCCCGGACGTATTCCGGTGAAGACTCTGAAGGGATTTACCCCCGGTGCGAAAATGACGGTCGTGACGGCCTGTCAGGAGACAGAGCGCAATGTGGAATATAAAGCTGCTGACGGAAAATTCTATGGTTCACTCTCTTTCTATATCTCCATTTTACTTAAAAGTGATGCAGATTTCAATAAATGGAGAGAATGTTTCCACACCGGTGCATACAGGAAGCGGGGTATTTTCCAACCTTCCCAACATCACTCTATAGAAGTTTTCCCATAAAACTGTTTATCTTTCTCAACCTCGTGGTATTATTCTTTATGGATGTCGACTTTTTTCAAAAAAAGTCGGCGATCGCTATACTTGTACACAGCTGATTCCGTTATAAAATTAGATAACCCAGTGGAAACAATTCCCGAAAATATGAAGGAAACGTATGAGGATATTGTGAGGAAATGGTATATGAGGTTGCGCGGCGACTTCACCGGGATGCTCATGGACCGATATAAGACGTCCAATCTGCGTCTGGAGTATGCCGAAAATATCTATCAGGATGTCTTCATCGCTATTCATAAAAACTTACAGGAGGGCAGCATTCGCGAGAATACCTCCTGGGCCTCCTATATTATGACCGTAGGTCTGAGGATGGCTTCAAAACAATACCGTCACCTTGGCGTCACTACTTCGCTCTCCCCTCAGGAGGATGACGAGGGGTCACCCTGTTCGGATCTTCCAAAGAAAATACCGGATATACTGAAGGCGCTCCCCGCTGACGATGCCCCGGCGTTGTCTTCCGATCCGGAAGCTCTCGCTCTCCTTGGCGACGAACTCACGCATACTCCCGAGCCATGTGCCTCCATTATCAGAATGTTCTACTACGGCGATATGTCGGATAAGGAGATTGCCGCCGAAGTCTATCCTTATAAGGATAATGGAAAGACCACGGATGTGAATGCCAGAGCTGTGAGAGCGCGTCGATGGCTTTGTATGCGCGATCTCATCTATAGAGTGAAACTATCCCTCTATTCTGCCGGTATCATTGATGAGAAACCCGAGAAATTGAAACGTAATGGAAAAGGAAATTCTTCTGTTTGACCGATATATTGACGGTTCGCTCTCTCCTGAAGAGAAACGCGAATTTGAGCAACGTCTTAAGACCGACAGCCGCCTGGCCGCCGATTTCAAGGCGTATCTCTTCGTGGTGGATGGTGTGTGTCGCGAGGCTGAACAGGATGATATCGAGTTTGGCGCGGCCATGAAGAATCTCTCTCGTGAAGACCTTCTCCGTATTATCGGGAAAGAGGAATCCGGAGTGTCACGCCGTCCACGCTTCCCCCGGTCGCTTCGTCGCGGTATGGTGTGGAGCGGAGTGGCCGCAGCCGTGGTAGCCGGCGTGATTTTCGGTTTTTTCAGGATGCATCAGCAGAATCTCAACCGTATTGACGATTTGATTGTAGCCTACAATGACCTACCGGATATAAGCAGGGGAGGGGAGATCCGGAGGGAACAATCTCTGCAGTATCTTGCATCCGACAGAGAGATGGCAGATTATCAGTTAAATCAGTTGGAAAAAGATTATAGAGAGGCTCCGGCCGATGATATTCAGGCTCAGGAGGATGCCGGAATCCGGCTCGCAATGGCTTATCTGAAGAGACATGATCGCAAGAAGGCCCGAGAGCTGCTCAATGAGATGGCGATTCGCTTTGCTGACGATGTGATTTTCTCAGCTCAATGCCGCGAGATTCTCTCTCAGATCAATTGATTTCGTTCTCTTAGCTTACTATTCTTTATATATTAGAATAAATTGACCGATTCCGTTAACATTTGCGGGTGGTATGGTATATATATATATGAATGACAATTGCAGGCCGCTTTGTATTTTGAGTTTACTCTCCCGATATATGCCAAGATTGTCAGCCACCTGTAAACTATAAAAAATGGAATCATTAAGACTTGATTTTGAGGCCTGTATTCTCGGGCAGAAGCGTAATATCATTGTAGAAGTGCCTTATCACAACGGACTTGTGGCTACAAGCGAGTTTTGCCCCACGGAGTTACTTTCAGGCGACATTAATCTTTTCGCGGCAGTACGCGGGGAATCCCTGGATTGCTTTATGAAACATTGTCGTTGCCAACTGACGGCAATGTCTAAAATCACTGAGGCTGATACTCCGCTCGATTGTCATATAGGAGCTCTTATGGCCGTAGTCATGGACCGCCTTGATCGTCTCGGCCACATTTCAATGAGTGATCTTCTAATCCAGATCGACTGTTTTTCACTTCTTCTCAAAGCCTGCGGCTTCGCTCCCGATGAAATCCGGGCAATATATCCACAGGTCACATCTACCATCCGCGACCTATATCCTGATTGCATCCGCTCCTAAACTGTTTCTTTCACTATAGTCCTCTTCTCTTCTTTCAGTAAAAAAGTTCATTAATATTTTGAGCAGATTTATAATGAGAGGCTATCTGACCTTAGTCAGATAGCCTCTCATTATTTTAGGAATATTTCAGAATCAATCTACCATGGTGACGGGAGCCTTAGGCTCCTTCACGTTCTCGTAGCGAGGCTTCGCATCCGGACGGAGGTACTGGTCGAGGAAGCGGAAGAATACTCGCTGCCAGAGAATTGCATTCTGGGGTTTGAGCACCCAATGGTTCTCATCGGGGAATACAAGCATCTCGGTAGGAATGTTTCTCATGCGGCAGGCGTTGTAAGCCATCATACCCTGAGAAGCAAGAATACGATAGTCAAGTTCTCCGACAGTGATCAGCATAGGAGCTGTCCATTTGTCAACAAACTTATGGGGAGAGTTGGCATAGGTGTTCTGAGCGATGGGGTTGCTCTTATCCCAATAGGGACCACCGAGATCGAAGTCGGCAAACCACATCTCCTCTGTCTCGAGATACTGAGCCTCGATATTGAAGATACCGGCATGGGCCACGAGAGCTGCGAAACGACCTTCATGATGACCGGCCAGCCAATATACGGAGAAACCACCATAGCTTGCACCGATAGCACCTACATGGTCTTTGTCTACATAGTTCTCTTTGGTCATATAATCTACGGCAGAGAGATAGTCGCGCATATTCTGACCACCGTAATCACCGGAAATCTGACGATTCCACTCCTCGCCGAAACCGGGAACACCGCGACGGTTGGGGGCGATTACGATATACCCATGGGAGGCCATAATCATGAAATTCCAGCGATAGCTCCAGAACTGGCTGACAGCCTGCTGCGGACCACCCTGGCAATAAAGGATGGCAGGATATTTCTTATTAGGATCGAAATCGGGAGGAAGAATCACCCATGTGGTCATCTCTTTGCCATCTGTAGTCGGGACGAGTTTCTTCTCTACTGTCACCTTCTTGAGCTTACCGAGGAGCTCACCATTGATATCGGTGAGAGCTTTGGCATTACCCGCAGTTACCTCGAAAATCTCGTTGGGGCTTGTCATGCTGTGGCGAAGAGCGATCACCTTATCATTGCTGATAGGCTTGACACTCGCATAGTCGAATACACCTTCGGAAAGAGTCTTCACCTCGCAAGAAGCGACATCGATACGGAACATTGGCATGCCGCCACCCTGATAACCATGGAAGAAGATGCTCTTGCCATCGGGTGCCCAAGCGATACCCTCGGGCCACCAATCCCAATTCTCTGTAAGATCACGCTTGGAGCGAGTCTTCATATCCATCACCATCAGACGCTTCTTGTCGCTCTCATATTTGGGAGTAGCCATAGAGAGCCATGCAAGGGTATTGCCGTCGGGGGAGAATACAGGGTCAGTGTCATAACCGGGCATACCCTCTGTAAGACACTCAGTCTGCTTGCTCTCAAGGTCATAAAGATAGAGGTTGGAATCGGTGGAGAATACATACTCCTTACCGGCATATTTGCGGGAAACGTATACCAGCTGCTTGCTGTCAGGAGTCCATGCGAAGCTTTCAGCACCGCCGAACGGACGCATAGGACACTCGAACGGTTCGCCATCCATGATATCCATAGGCTCACCAACCTCCTTACCGAAATCGGCGAGGAAAGGATGAGGAATCATTGTCACCCATTCATCCCAATGCTTATAGCCAAGATCGTTAACAACTCTACCGGTAGTCTTGTCAAGACCTTCGAATACGGTGCTGTCGCGGTTGAATGTCTTGATCGGGCTGCCATAGATTACTTTCTTGCCATCGGGAGAAATCTTGAAGCTTTCCACACCGTTCTCCACTTTTGAGTGGCGTGTACGGCTACCGCCATTCTTGTCGATAGAGAAAATTTGGGTAGTCTTGGTGTCGTCGTCCTTGCAGAGGAAGGCGATTCGCTCGCCATTCTCGATCCATTGGAGATTCCCTTCCGAACCGGCGGATGTCGTGAGGCGCTTAAGATCGCTGCCGTCTACATTCATAATGTAGATCTCCGCGTTACCTTTGTTTTCCTCGATACTCTCATACTTGAGAGTGAAGGCGATGGTCTTGCCGTCCGGTGAGGGTGTGGCCTCGTTTACCTGACCGAAAGACTCAAGCACTTCCGGAGTCATCATACCGTCAACCACTTCGATTTCCGGCTTTTCGATGACCTTCTCAGAAGAAGTCTCGCCACTCTTACATCCTGTAAGCGCCATGGGCAGGATAACGGCGCCCATAGCGAGTGTCAGCTTGTTCATGCTTTCTGAAATAAGGTTAGTGTTATTGGTTTTAATTTATCTGTCTGCGAAATTACTCAATAATATTGATTCCACAAATAGGTGACCGCTAAAAATCCTTATTTCATGCGGGCTAAAAGCAGGATTTTTAGCGGTCAGTGCTATATGAAATTACTTTTTTGATGCTTTTTTAGGTATTCGCTTTGCCGGGATAGCTCCGCGATAACGTCCGCCGCCCGGATATAGCCTTTCCAAGAGGTCGGGCCGGTGCATTCGTTTCAGTTCGGAGATAAGTTGTGTGCGAGCCTCCGGTTTATACCAGAAGAAGAATTGACGTTGCGCCAACTTCTCTTTCTCGCTTCGTGCCGTATATACCTTCTCTCCGGTATAGGGATGGATTCCGGTATAATATATCTCTGTGGCGAGAGTCATAGGCGTAGGGGTGAAATCCTGCACCTGCTCAAGATGAAAATCAAGTTCCTTTGTCTCGGCAGCCAATTCGGCCATATCCACCTCCCTGCATGCCGGATGCGAGGAAATAAAGTAAGGGATAAGCTGCTGACGCAGTCCCTCTTTTTCATTTACTTCATCAAAAATCCGCTTGAATTTTCTGAAAAGCGTAAAAGAGGGTTTCCGCATACAGTTGAGAACTGTGTCAGAGGTATGTTCCGGAGCCACCTTCAAGCGTCCGCTCACATGCGACGTTATCAGTTCGCGCAGATACTTCCTTGAAGCGGCATCCTTCTCGGCATCTCCTGAAGAAGCCATGGCAAGGTCATATCTGACTCCACTTCCAATAAATGACTTCTTTACGCCCGGCAACGCATCTACCTCATGATAAACCTCAAGAAGTTTCCGATGATCATTGTCAAGATTAGGGCATACCGTGGGATGGAGACAGGAGGGTTTGCGACATTTCGCACATATTTCCCTATTCTTTCCTCCCATGGCATACATATTGGCCGAGGGACCGCCAAGGTCGGATATATACCCCTTGAAATCATGCATCGCGGTCACTTTCTTGGCCTCCTCTACGATTGATTGCTTGGAACGCGAAGCTATAAACTTCCCCTGATGAGCGGAGATTGTGCAGAAAGCACATCCACCGAAGCATCCGCGGTGCATATTGATGGAATGACGTATCATGTCATACGCCGGGATCGTCTTGCCCTTATATCTGGGGTGAGGCAAGCGGGTATAAGGAAGATCGAACGAAGAGTCGATCTCTCCGGTGGTCATAGGAGGCATCATGGGATTGATCTTAACCATCTTGTCTCCGGTCTTCTGCCAAATCACTTCCCCTTTGAATCTATTGCTCTCCTCTTCCACATGCCGGAAATTCATAGCCTGTTTACGCTTATCGCGAAGACATTCTTCATAACTTGAGAGTACAATATCTTTATCTCCCGGAGTCTCATCCGAGAATACCACACTTTGGGGCAGATTCTTGATGGCTTCAATCCGTTCTCCGGCTTCAATACGTTTTGCCAGATCAAGAATCACCCTCTCCCCCATGCCGTAAATTATCATATCGGCCGATGCTTCGGTGAGAATAGAGGGGCGAAGGCGATCCTGCCAGTAGTCGTAATGCGCTACTCTTCGCAGTGAGGCCTCGATACCTCCGGCAACGACCGGTACATCAGGGAAAAGATCCTTGAGTATCTTCGAATATACGATAGTAGGGTAGTCGGGGCGCATACCGTGACGTCCCCCCGGAGTATAGGCATCGTCATGGCGCAGACGACGGTTGGCCGTGTAATGATTCACCATCGAATCCATGGCCCCGGCGGAGACGGCAAAGAAAAGACGCGGTTTCCCAAGTTTTCTGAAATCCCGAAGGTCATCCCTCCAGTTGGGCTGCGGCACAATCGCCACCCTATATCCTGCCGCCTGTAACGATCTCCCGATTACTGCCGCCGCAAACGAAGGATGATCCACATAAGCATCCCCGGAGAAAAATATTATGTCAGCCTGATCCCAACCGAGTCGGTCCATCTCCTCCTTTGATGTAGGGAGGAATGCCTCCCGAGGGGGATACTTTATAGCTATTGGCTTTTTTTCGTCCTTTTTCATTCCTGATTCTTTCATTCCTGAGGAGATAATTCTTCAATACGTGCCTGGATGGCAAGAAGTTCATTGCGCAAAGCCGCCGCCTCCATAAAGTCGGTGCGCTTGGCTGCCGCTACCATTTCACTCGTGACTTTGGCGGCGCGTTTCTGCAATTCGTTCACGGTCATATACTCGTTGACGGGATCCGCAACGAAAGCATTCACCTCATGCTCTTCTTCTATATAAGCGCGTGGCACCTTTGGCATATCCACCGTAGAATTGCGAGTTGAAGGAGCCTGGCGAGAAATCTGCTTCTTGCTCTGTCGAGGACTCTCTTTCTCTTCATCTCCTGCATAAAGCTCGATAAGTTCGCGACCGTTACTTTTCTTGACAATCTGCTGAGGCACGATACCATGCTCTTTATTGTAAGCCATCTGTTTCTCCCTGCGACGTTCGGTCTCCTCAATTGTGCGTTGCATGGAATCCGTAATCTTATCCGCATACATAATGACCTTTCCATTCACATTACGTGCGGCGCGTCCTGCCGTCTGCGTGAGCGAACGATGATTGCGAAGGAATCCCTCCTTATCGGCATCAAGAATAGCAACGAGACTTACCTGCGGAAGATCGAGACCCTCCCTGAGAAGATTTACGCCGATAAGCACATCATATACTCCGTCACGCAAATCCTTAAGAATACGGATTCGGTCGAGAGTATCCACATCACTATGGATGTACGCGCTGTTGACACCCCATTTGTTGAGATGATCGTTAAGCTCCTCCGCCATTCGCTTGGTGAGAGTAGTTACAAGAATACGCTCGCCGGCCTCCTTCCTTTGCTGAATCTGTTCCATGAGATCGTCGATCTGATTTAGCGTCGGCCTCACCTCGATTTCTGGATCAAGCAGACCTGTGGGGCGGATAATCTGTTCGGTGAATACTCCCTCAGTCTGCTGAAGTTCGTAATCACCGGGAGTCGCGCTGACGTAGAGTGTCTGGGGTGTGAGACGTTCGAACTCATCGAATTTCAACGGACGGTTGTCAATAGCAGCCGGGAGGCGGAACCCATACTCCACAAGATTGGTCTTACGTGAAAGGTCGCCTCCATACATAGCACGAATCTGCGGAAGAGTCACGTGGCTTTCGTCAATGATGGTAAGGAAATCCTTGGGGAAATAGTCGAGCAGGCAGAACGGCCGCATACCGGGTTTGCGGCCGTCGAAGTATCTTGAATAATTCTCGATTCCGCTACAATGACCGATCTCCTTGATCATCTCCACATCGTATGTGACCCTCTCGCGCAGGCGCTGCTCTTCCACAAATTTACCTTCATTATGGAAATAGTCACACTGCGCTCCGAGATCGAGAGTGATCTGATCAACTGCTGAATTTACTCTCTCTTTGGAAGCTACGAAGATATTGGCCGGATAAATATTGAATCCCTCGAGATTTGTAAGAACTGCTCCCGAGAGGGGATCGATAGTCTGAATCTTCTCTATCTCATCTCCCCAGAACATTACGCGGAGCTGAATCTCTTCGAAGGAGAGCATGATATCCACTGTGTCACCCTTCACACGGAATTGTCCGCTTTTAAGCTCAAGTTCAGTGCGGGAATAGAGGGAATCCACAAGTTTGCGCAGAAAGGCGTTGCGCTGTATGCGATCGCCCACCTTGATATTCACTACGCTTTGGGAGAAATCCTCGGGATTTCCCATACCGTAGATACAGCTTACACTCGACACCACCACCACATCGCGGCGCCCGGAAAGGAGAGCCGCCACAGTGGAGAGTCGCAGTTTCTCTATCTGGTCGTTAATACTGAGGTCTTTCTCGATATATTTGTCAGAGTGGGGGATATACGCCTCGGGCTGGTAATAATCGTAATAGCTTACGAAATACTGCACCGAATTCTCAGGAAAAAAACTCTTGAATTCGGAGTAAAGCTGAGCCGCGAGGGTCTTGTTATGCGATAAAATGAGAGTGGGACGCTTCACTTGCTGTATGACGTTGGCCATAGTGAACGTCTTGCCGCTACCCGTCACACCGAGCAAGGTCTGATGCGACGCACCGGAAAGCACCCCCTCCGATATCTCCTTGATTGCTTCCGGCTGGTCGCCGGTGGGCATATAGTCTGATGTAAGCTTGAAATCCAACTGATTAGAATTTTTTGAGTTCCTGATAAAGACGATGTACAGGCAGACCCATTACGTTATAGTAACTTCCTCTGATACCGGCCACTGCCACACATCCTATCCATTCTTGAATACCGTATGCGCCGGCTTTGTCAAACGGGCTGTAGTTATCTATATAATAACGTGCCTCTTCATCGGATATTTCAGCAAAATCTACTTCTGTGACGGATGTGAACGCTACCTGACGTCCTTTAGTTGTGATCGTCACTCCGGTTGTGACATAATGTGTGCACCCGCTCAAGGAGCGCAACATCTCCATCGCTTCTTCCGCGTTGTGCGGTTTTCCCATGATACGGTCACCAAGTATCACCATTGTGTCAGCCGTGATCAGCAAATCATCTTCGTCAAGATGGGGGAGATATGCATCGGCCTTTATCTTAGCAACATATTCCGCTGCTTTCATCGGGTCGATGTCGTCAGGATATTTCTCATCTACCCCTCCCAGAGAGACAATACCGAAAGGGATGCGTAATTCTTTCATCAACTCCCTACGGCGGGGCGACTTGCTTCCCAATCTTACCTGATATTTCTTTATATTGTCAAGCATCTTGCTAATAATTTACAGACTACAATTATTTTATCTTCGTAGAAAGTTTAAGAAGCCTTCGTATTTACCACCCGAAGGCTTTATCATCGGCCAGCCATTCTCCACGGGCTGCCATAACTTGCTGAATGAGATCGCGGCCACATCCGTATCCTCCAGTCATAGGAGAAATATAGCGCACTGTCTCTTTCACTTCCCACACGGCATCATGAGGCGAGCATGACAAACCTACATATCTCAAACATTGCAAATCGGGAATATCATCCCCCATATAAGCCACTTCTTCCGGGGTTAACCCGTTGATTTGCATCCATTCCTGAAGAATAGGAAGTTTTTTCCCGGCGCTTAGATATACATCCGTAATACCCAAAGCGTTGTATCTCATCCGTATGGCTTCCTCTTTGCCCCCGGTAATGATCGCTATTTTAAAACCGTACTTCACTGCCAACTGCAAGGCATATCCATCCTTAATGTTCACCATTCTCATCGGCATACCGTTATTATCCATCGGTACAGTAGAGGGAGAAAGCACGCCGTCCACATCAAAGACGATCGCCTTTATCTTTGTCAAGTCGTAATCTATTCTGCTCATAGTCATTTTCTTCTATTGAGAATACCTTGGGAAAGAAGACGGTATTCGGTTTGAGATTCCGGTCGATCGGCCAGCATCGCTATATGCTTCTCTATAACGTTGAAATCTCCACGGGACGCCGGACCGGTCTGTCCATGCCTCGGGTCAGTTCGTCGCGTCTTTGCAGCAGTCTCCTCAATCAAGGGAGTCAATGCCTCAGGTGGCAAACCGGCATCTTCAAGAAGCTCCCAAGCACGTGCATACAAATGATTCACGAAGTTGCAAGCGAAAACGGAAGCCAAATGCAACCGGCGTCTTTTATCCGAACCTGCATCGTAAACCTTTTCCGAGATGTGGCCGGCCAACTGCTTCAATCGGGCTGTCACCGCCTCCGAACTTCCCTCTATAAAGAAAGGAATTTCGGTATAGTTGAGTGCAACCCCTTTTGTAAATGTCTGGAGAGGATAGAACACTCCGCAATTCTTATGTCTCCTTTCGAGTATCTCCATTCCGATACTCCCGGAAGTATGGGCTATTATAGTGTCGGAAACGGGAATACGGGCCGACACTTCCTCAATAGCGCTATCGATGACGGATATCAGTAGGATATCGAAATCATCGGGGTTGATATCAAGCTCATGCGGATTAATAAGCTCAATTTCCGCCTCGGGTAGTGAGGCGGAAATTGCATTGTGAAGATGGGTCGCGACATTACCGCGACCCACTATTCCTATTCGTGCAGCTATCATTTTTACTGTTTCATCACTCGTGACGAACCAAGGTTATGACCCTCTTTATCTACAGAAACGATATACATTCCGGGGGCCACCTGAGGATAAATCTTCAGTGAGTCGGAAGATTCACATTCAAAATTGTCGGCGTGAACCTTCTTCCCATCGAGCGAAAAGAGGGAGACACTGATATTTCCGGCTTCGGGTGCGGTGATATTCAATTCTTTATCAAACACGGTAGGATACACCTTAAGTGCTCCCCCTGTTTTGTTGGCTCTCACTCCGGTATGATTGAATCGAAGTATCAAATCGCGAGAATCCTCACCATATTCGTTGCGCAAAGTCAGCTTCACCGGATAACCGTCGGCAAAAGCATGATTCATCTCGCTGTCGAAATATTCCATACGTGCTTTACCGCCGTCGGAATTTATCTCCTGCATTCTGATCTTTCCTCCCGGGGCTGACCATATAGCATCGGTAGCGATTTTGAATCCTTTCCCCTTTACAAATGGGGAACCGGATACGAATACGGGAGCCTTCCATCGGAGCTCGCCTTGGCCCTCTACTTCCGTATCAAGATAATCATGCATCCCGGCTTTGAAGCTCCCCATTCCTTTATTGGTGAAGAGTCCGGCGCTGTCAGCATTGGTTTCGAAATCGAAGTATCCGATAGCACCGGAGGGAACATTTCCTTCAGCGATATCTCCCATTGCGGCCTTTACATCATCTGCAGTCATGGCTTTATTCCATACCATGAAGTTGTCAAGGTTGCAATTCACGGAGCCGGTGGCATGCACATATCCGCCGAGAGCGAGTACATTCTCCTCTTGCCATTCTGCGGAGGGCCCCACGAATTCCGGTTCTCCTTCAAATCTCTCTTCTCCAAGTGAATAGGCTACGATTTCCTGACGCTCGCCATTAACGTAGACCGAAGGACGGACACCACCGTTCTCGTCAAACTCGAATACGTAGGCCATATGGGTCCATGCTCCCGGGAAGAGTCGGAAGTTGCGGAAAGTATACGATGCGTTCGCTCCGTCAAGCATACGGATTGTGAACGCGGCTGTCGTACCATCTTCATTAAGGCTATGCCAGAACCATCCCCAGTTGTTCTTAACCCAGGGATCCCCCTTATGGCGGATGTTAAGCATGTGAACCGATTGATTCTCAAAACTTTCCGGACGCATCCAAAAGCTTACTGAGAAGGACTTCTCGGGATTCAGACCGCTCTCTTTGAAACGGAATCCGAACCCATCTTTACCTACAGCTACTCCACGTGATATATTTGCCTCACCCAAATCGGCAGTAAAGGAGAGTTCAGCGTCAGAGTTCTCGAATACGTAAAGAGGAAGATCATCGCCTGTGGTAGTAGACGAAATGGTATTGTCGGCTGTCATGTCAAATATACGGGGTGCCTGTCCAAGGGCATCGTCGATCACTTGCACATATCCCTTCAGCTCGCGCTCAATCCGTACACGTCCCTCTTCCGAGGCTTCATACCCGTTGAGAACGAGAGTATATATTCCCGGAGTGGAGAGGCCGTTCTTTGCCTCAAGTTTATCGGTATCTTTACTCTCGAGAACTACATTGGAAGCCGCATCAAGAAGTTTCCAATCGGCATTTTCATGCAGAAGATCGGCATATCCTATGGTAAACGCCTCTCCGGGGCGCAAAGTCTCGTATGATTTCACGAGTTTGTCGCTCACTTCATATTTTGCCGTTGTACCCTGATATTCACCCCATGCGATTTCACTTTCAGCTTCGTGATCGAGAGTAAGTGCGCTTACGCCGAAGCGTACATTACCGGCTCCCCTGTCGTTATACGGGGCTGAGAATACAAGGCCGGCCCAGGATGTTGTCATTCCCATCAGCACGGGTTCCTCGCCTTCCTGCTGGGCATACAATTTGAACATGGAGGTATTCACATCAAGATTGTAGCATACCTCTCCCGCCGGTTTGTCATTGGGCATATTGAAGATGATTTTACCATCATACCCGTCATGACGCGAGCTGAGAAGTTCGGTATTCTCTATTACAGGAGTGGCAATCTCGTGCTTCATCGCATCTTTTCTTACGATGGAGAATTCCCCGAGACGAAGATCAAGATTTTCGGCATTGTAGAATTTCAGCGCGATCATCGCAGTCTCCGATCCGGCAGGGACGTTGAAATCACGACCAACCACGAATTTCTTCTCTACCCATTGGTCATAGACTCTACCCTGACGGTTCATCACTCTGAGCGACTCAAAGTCGATAGGAGTATCCTCCGATCCTTTGAGGGTTATAGCAAGAAAACCGTCGGCTACGCCATCTATGGGTTTGTACCTGAATGTGATTTCATCACCATCTTTCAGTTCGAACTCGGTCTTGAAGAGATGAATATATTCGTTTTCAGTGGTGCCGTGGATACGGATTGTAGAGCCTCCCATCCATGCATCATCCCATACAAATTCCGCCTTCAAGCCATCAGTCGGGACATCAGCCGGATTTCTTCCGAGAAGTTTTGTGGAGAACCACCATCTCCATGTAGGGAGATAATCCTGAATTGCGATGTTATACCATTCAGCATTGTGTGCTCTCTCCCCTTTATAATTGAAGAATTTTCCGTTGCCGAGGTTGAAGTAAGAGATGAAGGGTTCTTCGGAAAGATCCCATTTCAGCGATGAACGGGCTGACATCATTTTAGACATTCCCATGAAATCCTCATTTTGAGAGGAGTAAATCAAGGAATTGCCAAGCTCCGGAGAGGTCACAGGATTGTGGGTGCTGCCGGTAAACCAGTTTTCCACTCTTTCGAGATAGGTACGTTGGCATTGCTCGGGAGTGCCGCCTCTTTCAGCACGACTCTCGTAGAACATACTCTTGTCATGGGCTCCCCAAAGTCCGATAGAGAGGGGATACTGTGCGAGCATGGTCCAGATAGGAGTTCCAATCTGTGGTTCACGTCCTTGCATATTGATACCACAATACAGATCAAGGGGGGAGCGGCTCAACGAATTGGCAGTCTCAACAGAGGTCTGTAGAAGTTCCTCATCATTCCAATTATAATTGAAGAACAGAGAGGAACGTATGTTCTCACTGCTACCGAAGTTGCCGGAGTTGTGAGTGCCTAACCCTTTATCAAACTGTATATTTCCGTTTGTGGCTGTGCCATCATACCATATTACCTCGGCAAACGGATTCTCGCCATTGCCGCGCATGATGGAGTAGAGGTCTTCATGCAGGCGTCCAAGATTTGTGACAAGTGAACGAGGACAACTGAATTCGGAATTATAACCGATACCGTCCACTCCGTAAGCAAGAAGATAATCCGCCAATTTACGGGCGCCGACATCGCAAAGTTTCTCAAGCGCGGCACGCCAGCTTGCGCTGATTTGCCCCCATGGCACGGAAGCTACGGGTGTGACCGGAACACCGTTCTTATGCGCTACATCGAGAACACCACCCGGGATGCGCACAAGAGAGGTAGACCAGTTGCCGAAATGGGTCACATACTGCCACATAGGGAAAACCTCCCTGTCATAAGCACCATCGGGCAGAGCATTGAATTGCCTGGAGTTGATGGGCACCCAATACATCAAATTTTTATCGTTGCTCTCATTGAGCGAGACATTCACCTGAGTGAATCTATTTCGGAATCTTTCTTTCGGTTTTACACGGGAGATGAAGAAATTATCATCCTCCGTCCATTTCTGTCCCTTTTCCCAGGTTTCCAAAGCCTCCGGGAAATTAGTGCCCGTCAGTCCCCAGTCCACATATCCGCTGCGGATAGTCTGAGCCGACGCCAACACCGGCAAGCCGGCGAGCACAAGCGGAACAAATCTCAATCCTTTCATATCGTGTAACGCGATTAGTTCATAAATAATCTACAAATATAGTCACTTCCTCCCACTCCTCCAAATCCCTCCCCATTTTTTATAAATTTTATCCGTTGCTTTAAAAATTTTTTACTAAATTTACACCATGAAACGGCACTTTAACACACATCTTGAAGGACTCGACCTTCAATTCTGGCACGACTTGATAGGAAGCCGTGGCGAACTTGTGTCGTTAAAAAAAGGTGAGTATCTTTGCCGCAAGGGTGAGCCGACTAATGTATGTGGCTATGTGAAATCCGGATATTTCAAATATACAGTTGACGGTACCAAAAAGATAGGAGGTTTTGCGTTCCCCAAGCATTGGTGGGTGATTATCCATACTGCATGGATAATGCTCCTGCGATGTTCGATATCGTTGCAGGGAAAAATTCTGAAGCGTGGATAATTGATGCTTCAATTCTTCCGAAACTATTTGAGGAAGACATAGAAACCGGACGGCAGGGACGGCTTTTTATGCAGTCAGCGTATGTCTCATTGGCAAAGCGTTATTGTGCCTTGTACGCTAAGTCTGCAAGAGAACGATACGTTGACCTCATCCATGAGCATCCGCAGATTGAGCAGGACGTGCCTCAGAAAGAGATTGCATCATATCTCCAGATAGATCCGATTACGCTTTGCCGCATCAAAAAGGCATTGTTGAAGTAGTAATTCCCCTCAAAATATAAATCCAAGTTTATAATTCGCCTTCTCCGAGAAGATTTCTCCGAGAACGGGATACTTATTTCATAAGTTTTGCGTAATTTTGTAAAATGAACTTCATTTTTACGCAGGAACTTCTCTTGCCGTCAGCTTTAACGAATCATAAAAATATGTAAAGAAAACCAATAAATATTAAGTATATGAAGAATTTTTTAATTCCATTTCTTTTCATCGCCAGTCTTTTCATTACATCATGTAGCAATGAAGACGAACCCAAAGATAATGCTTCCAGCATTCTTCTTTCTGTAGATTCGCACACGGATGATATGATGTATTTGGGTGGAGTTGGTGAATGTCTGCGAATAAAAGAAGAAGATTCAAATGAATGGGAACACCTTGATGGTATCATTGGATTCAAATATGAGAAGGGGTACAAATATGTTTTGAAGGTTGAAAAGACCATTCTTGCCAATCCTCCACAAGACAGTCTTGACGTGGAATACAGACTGATTGAAATAATGTCAAAGAAATTCGACGGGTTAAACATATCAATTCAATACGCTATTGATGCGGATGATGTAGAGGCAGTAGAGTCTTACCTGTCGTCGGATGTTGATGCACTCTCACACAGCTTTTACCTGTTATATAACGGAAAAATATCAGGCAAAAATGCCAATATGATTGAGTTGATTGACAAAGAAGGCGATAGTAGATATAAATATGGGATTGAGATGCGTGCGGTTGAAAAAATTGAAGCAAAATATACCTGTATTTTGCCACAGGGCCAGATTGTCTCGGCCGATACTTGGATTCTTCATGAAACAATAGAAGATGCCGGAGTAGACGATTTCTTTGTAATACTTGAAAAGGTATCGGGATTAACTGTAAGATCCGTTCAACCCCTTTACGTCCGTCCATGGCTATACAAGGACAAGACAGAATACTATCAGAAATTATGTCCAAATGCAGGCGTTCGCTCGGTAATAATAGTTCAGACCCTTTGTACTGATTAACAGATGACATTCATATATATAAAGAAAACCAATAAAATATTAAGTGTATGAAGAATTTTTATGTTGCTGGTGTCTTGTTTGCCATGACTCTTGTATCATGTCAAGAAGACAACTCATTATTCAATGAACCTGCACCAATAAGGGCATATGATACAGACGCACGAATACTGGAGCAGTTCGTGGAGATAGATAAGGCTACCGGAACCTATATGCTCAATCCTGATAAGAAGATCACAGCCTCCGACTATGTTATAAACAAAAGCCGTGAGGAAC
>JAAVEO010000031.1 GCA_014801225.1 Bacteroides sp. | reverse complement strand
GATGCGGGCATCGTGACCGATGAAAGTATTGGAAGATGCCAAAAGATTAATGAAGATTAACCTTGAAGAAAATCCTTTTTAACGATTATTTTATTTTCGTAAAAAGTTTAGACGACTTCAAATGAAAAACGGAGCGAGGCCTCGACCTCAGCTCCGTTTTGTCGCTGTAGCATTGTTTTATTATTTTATCGGCAATGTCTGCGACAATTACCTTGTATCTATAAGACAATTCTACAAGCGAAAAGTTTACTGTTTTCTGAAAAATTTTACGCTTTTTTGCCTTGCTTTCCGTGCTTACCTTTCTTGCCGTCCTTGGCCATGGGTTTTCCACTTTCCTTGTTGGCTTTCTTCGCAGCTCTCATCTCCTGAGCCTTGGCTTTGTTGGCCTCATATTGCGCATACTGCTCGGGAGTAAGCACCTTCTTAAGGTCCTTGTCAAACTCGGCTCTCGCCTTTTCCTTCTTGGCTCTTGCTTCCTTATCTATTTTCTCTACGGAAGCTTTCTGCTCCTTGCGCAGCTCCTTGAGTTTATCTTTCTGGGCATCGGTGAGATTGATTCCAGCCATAGGATTCATACGCTCCTTGCCGCCTTTCTTACCTTTCCCCACTTTCTTATCACCGTGATGACGGGTCTTGAATTTACCTTTCTCGGCTTTGAATTCTCCATCCTTTCCACAGCACTTCGCTTCTTTTTTCTGACATTCGGTCTTTTCTGTCTGAGTGGAGGTGGTCTGAGTGTTGTTCTCCTGAGCGTTCATGGAGAGGGGGAGGATACCGGCGCCCATAAGCGCCATTGTGAGAGCTATTGCAAATTTCTTCATCTTTATCAAATTTTATGTTGGTTAGAAAATGAAATATCGGGAATACTTCCCTTTGTTAACCGAATTTCAAGATCCTAAAATCTATCGGCTACATCACTATGACCGGGCTATAATAAGGAAGTTTAATCTGTTTTTTCAAATTATTATTCTTTAACTCAAATGTTAAGAAACGATTTTTCTCCTCCGTCTCCTATTTTTCAGTCGTGTTATCCTCCGAATATGATAAAAAAGAAGAGGATAATCCGGAAGACACCGGATTATCCTCTCCATATTTTCGCCATTGGTGCGACTCATAAGAGAGACGCCACCTTATGGAATTCAGGCATTTTTCACCTTTTCCACGATAGCCTTGAAAGCCTCGGGATTGTTCATGGCGAGGTCGGCGAGCACCTTACGGTTGATCTCGATACCGGCCTTGTGGATCAGGCCCATGAGCTTGGAATAGGAGAGATCCTCGAGACGAGCGGCAGCATTGATACGCTGGATCCAGAGAGCGCGGAAGTTGCGCTTTTTCTGCTTACGGTCACGATAAGCGTAAGTCAGACCCTTCTCCCAGGTGTTCTTGGCTACTGTCCATACATTGCGGCGGCTTCCATAGTAACCGCGGGTGAGTTTGAGGATTTTCTTTCTCTTTGCTCTTGAGGCAACGTGATTGACTGATCTTGGCATCTTTTTTGTCGTTTTTGAATGGCAGCGGCAATTCTTATCTGTTTGCTCTTGCGGTGCTGGTCATTCGGTTAATAAAAAAAGGTTTTGTTTCGGGAATTTTGTTGAGATTAGCGGAGGTTGAGAAGTTCTTTTACCTGACGCTCGTTTACTCCGGCCACGAGAGTAGTGTGGTCGAGGTTGCGTTTACGCTTCTTGCTCTTCTTTGTCAGAATGTGGCTGTGATAAGCGTGCTTTCTCTTGATTTTCCCTGTGCCGGTGAGAGCGAAACGCTTCTTGCTCGCGGCATTGGTCTTTACCTTTGGCATGGTTTATTGAAGTTTAGTTGTTGTTATTCACCTCGGCACATGGTGCCTACGGTCTCTTACTTGATTTTTCTTTTTTAGTTTCCCGGGCGGGAATTGTTATCCGCACTCGTGAAGAGGGGAGTGGGGTCAGGCCTCTTCCTCGTTTTTCTCAGCGGGTGCTTCTCCCTCCGCAGATTTCTCGCGAGGTGCCTTCTCCTTCGGTTCCTTCTTAGGAGCCTGCTTCAGCGGCGAGATCATGATGATCATTCGCTTACCTTCAAGCACAGGCATCATCTCCACCTTGCCATACTCCTCAAGGTCGTTGGCAAATCTGAGAAGAAGCACTTCACCCTGCTCTTTGAAGAGGATTGAACGTCCGCGGAAGAAAACGTAAGCTTTCACCTTGGAGCCCTCTTTTAGGAACCCTACCGCATGCTTCAACTTGAAATTGTAGTCATGCTCATCGGTCTGAGGTCCGAAACGTATCTCCTTTACGACTACCTTGGTGGCTTTCGCTTTCTGCTCCTTCTGACGCTTCTTCTGCTGATAAAGGAACTTCTGATAGTCGAGAATACGGCACACCGGCGGCTCTGCGTTAGGCGAAATCTCAATGAGGTCGAGCTCCATCTTCTCAGCCATTCGCAGGGCCTGAGCTATAGGATAGATGCCGGGCTCTACATTGTCGCCCACCAGACGCACTTCTTTTGCGCGGATGTGTTCATTAGTCACATAGGGGTCTTTGGCATTGCGGTCGTTCGCGCCGCGTCCTTTACGCTGTCCGGGACGGCTGGAAGGACGTGGCCCTCCTGCCGGTGCGACGGGCCTACGTGCCCCTGTAAATTGAGGTTTTTTCTCCATTCGGTTGTTTAGCCGGTTTTTCTTTTTTATCTGTTTTTACGCCTCCTGGGAAGTCATCGCCTCCACTTCAGCGTTCAATGCGGCTGCAAAGTTACAAATTTTCATCGTACCTTTATCACCTTCTCCCTGTTTTCTTACAGAAACTTCATCATTTTCTGCTTCTTTTTCACCTACAATGAGCAAATAAGGGATTTTTTTCAACTCATTGTCGCGAATTTTCTTGCCGATCTTCTCGTTGCGGTCATCCACAATGGCTCTTACTCCGGCCTTGTCGAGCTCTTTCACTACGCGCTGTGCATAGTCGTTGAATTTCTCGCTGATGGGGAGTACTACACACTGCTCGGGGATGAGCCAAAGGGGAAGTTTACCCGCTGTATGCTCGAGAAGCACAGCCACAAATCGCTCCATAGAGCCGAAGGGCGCACGGTGAATCATCACGGGACGATGCTTCTGGTTGTCCTTGCCGGTATACTCCAGACCGAAACGCTCGGGAAGGTTGTAGTCTACCTGGATTGTACCCAACTGCCAACGGCGGCCGATAGCATCTTTTACCATGAAGTCGAGCTTCGGACCATAGAAGGCGGCCTCGCCCTCTACCTGACGCGCGTTCAGCCCCTTCTCGGCGCATGCCTCGATAATGGCGTTCTCCGCAAGATGCCAGTTCTCGTCCGAGCCGATGTATTTCTCTTTATTCTTAGGATCGCGTAGAGAAATCTGAGCCTCGAAGTTCTTGAAGTCAAGCGCCTTGAAGATATAGAGGATGATATCCATCACTTTAAGGAATTCATCCTTGATCTGCTCGGGTGCGCAGAAGATATGGGCGTCATCCTGAGTAAATCCGCGTACACGGGTAAGACCGTGGAGCTCGCCGCTCTGCTCATAGCGATACACTGTGCCGAATTCGGCCAGACGCATCGGGAGATCACGATAGCTGCGGGGTGACACCTTATATATCTCACAGTGGTGAGGACAGTTCATCGGTTTGAGCATATACTCTTCGCCCTCCTCGGGAGTATGGATAGGCTGGAATGAATCCTTGCCATATTTGGCCCAGTGGCCGGAAGTGACGTAGAGCGCTTTGTTGCCGATATGCGGAGTGATCACCTGAAGATATCCATACTGCTTCTGAATCTTGCGGAGGAACTGCTCGAGACGGTCGCGAAGAGCAGCACCCTTCGGCAACCAGAGAGGTAGACCTTGACCTACTGTCGGGGAGAAGGCGAAAAGCTCCATCTCCTTGCCGAGTTTACGGTGGTCGCGCTTTTTGGCCTCCTCAAGCAGTACGAGGTATTCATCGAGCATCTTTTTCTTGGGGAATGTGATGCCATAGACTCTGACGAGCTGATCTCGTTTCTCGTCGCCGCGCCAGTAGGCACCGGCAAGAGATGTGATCTTCACAGCCTTGATGGGAGCGGTATTGGGAAGGTGCGGGCCACGGCAGAGGTCGGTGAATTCGCCCTGTGTATAGGTAGTGATATGTCCGTCTTCAAGCTCGCTGATAAGCTCGCATTTATAGGTCTCGCCTCTGTCGCCAAACATCTTGAGTGCATCGGCCTTAGAAATGTCCTTACGCACGATATCCTCTTTCTTGGAAGCGAGTTCAAGCATCTTCTTCTCGATCTTGGCAAAGTCATCGGAGGTGAGCTTGTGCTCTCCGGGATAGATATCGTAATAGAAACCGTTCTCTATCGCCGGACCGATACCGAATTTCACACCGGGATAAAGCTCTTGGAGAGCTTCGGCCAGAAGGTGAGCGGAGGAGTGCCAGAATGCGTGCTTGCCTTCCGGGCTGTCCCATTTGAAGAGCTCGATCTTGGCATCGTGGTCGATACCGCGGGAGATATCCCATTCCTCTCCGTTCACTTTTGCGGCCAATACGTCGGCTGCGAAACGGGGAGATATGCTTTCGGCAATCTGAAAAGGAGTCACTCCATTCTCAAACTGCTTGCTGTTGCCATCAGGAAATGTGATGTTTATCATGATTAACTCTTGAGTCGTTTGGTTTTCTTTCTTGAAAAAGCATAACTCTTTCAATCTGCAAAGATAATACTTTTTTTCTCCTTATGCAAATATCAGGGGTGAATAGGGGTGATAATTACCCTTTTTCTCCCTTTTTCTTGCCGAATTCGGGATCTACTTTCACACAGGCGGTTGCGAGGAAGGTCACAACGGAGCATCCTGTGGCCATCCAGAAGAAGTTGACATATCCTTGCGGCAATAAGCCGCCGGTGAGGTTTATTTCATCCAGGATATCATGCAGTTTGCCGGCCGCCATGCCGGGAAGCATCATTCCCAACGCCATGAATGCCGTGCAGAATGCATAATGGGAAGTCTGGCTCTCTCCTCGGCTGAAGTAGATGAGATAGAGCATGAAAGCGGTGAAACCGAAACCGTAGCCGAATTGCTCCAGACCGACGGCCATGCATATTCCCAAAAGGTCGGTGGGCTGTGCCATTGCAAGCCAGCAGTAGAAAGCGCAGGGGAGTGTCAGGCTTATCGCCATAGGCCATAGCCAGCGCCGCAGGCCGTCGCGTGCGATCACTATTCCGCCCAGTATCCCTCCGGTCAGAAGTGCTATCACTCCTACCGTGCCGTTCACTATTCCTACTTCGGTAGTGGTCAATCCCAATCCTCCGCTCTCTCTCGTGGCTACAAGGAATGGCTGTACGAGTTTTACACAAAGTGCCTCGGGGAGGCGGTAGAGAAGCATGAATGACAAGGCGCTCCAAATATGCGGTTTTCGAAAGAAGGTGACGAATGTTTCTCCGAATCCCTTGAGTATGTTGCCGGCGCTTTTCCCTTCTGATGTGGCTCGGTCGGCCGCAGGGCGTGGCAGGATAAAGGTATGCCAACATGCTGTCAGAAAGAAAAAGGCGGATAGAATGATGAAGACTGTGATCCAGGCTCCTGCTATATTACCGAGTGTCTCTTCGAGTATTCCGGCCAATACTACCAATCCCCCTTGTCCGATAATGCTTGCGATGCGATAGAATGTGGAGCGCACACCTACGTAGGCTGCCTGATCGTGAGGCGAGAGTGCAAGCATATAGAATCCGTCGGCCGCTATATCATGTGTGGCGGAGAAGAACGCCATCAACCAGAACACACCTAATGTGGCCGCAAAGAAAAAGGGGAGTGGCAGAAAGAGAGCTACTCCGGCCAGGGTCACACCTATCAGCCATTGCATAGTGATAGTCCACCATCGTTTGGTACGCATAAGATCCACGAATGGACTCCAGAATGGTTTTATCACCCAGGGCAGATACAACCATCCTGTGAAGAATGCCATCTCTGCTACGCCCACTCCCATCCTCACATACATAAGTACGGTAAGCACATTGACCGCGAAGTAGGGCAGTCCTTCCGCTATATATAAGGTAGGAATCCAGCACCATGGTGATACTCCCTTACCGATATCTGCCCGTTCTCTCTTATTCAAATTCATTTCAAGATGTAAATATGGTTATCCGCGTATTTGGAAAATAGTATGCGAGTATATCCTCGCACGTGTGGCTCAGTGCCATATTCGCCGCTCCGATCTGACAGAGTCCTACGCCATGTCCCCAACCCTTGCCGCGAAGAAGGAATGTGTCTCCATCATCATAAATATCGAAAGCTGACGATTTAAGATGGCTATGCGAGAATATGCGGCGTATATGCAATTCCTTGCCAAAGTTTATTTCCTTGCCGTTGGTTCCCGTAAGCTTCATTAGCGCAATCCTTCCTGACTTTCCGCGCAGTATAGACTTCGCTTTTTCTATCCTTTCTCCGAGATCGATGCCGAAGCACTCTCTGAGTCGGGAAGCTGCAAAGGCTTTGTCCACTCGCTCCTCCCATCTGAATAAGTCCTCCGTGGTCATAGCGTCATAATCTTTAAGTATCGAGGCGAGAAGTGTCCGGCGTGAGGTAGCCGGGATATTAGAGAGATCACACCATTTATCCTCCACACTCTCTATTCCCTCCGGCTCGCTGTCTTGCCAGCAAGTAGAGAAAAGCTCGCTGCGCCCGGCGCAACATTTCGAGAAGCGTGCATCTATAATATCCCCGTTCCTGCCTGTAAGTATCATTCCCGCCGTATGCCGGATAGCATCCGCAGCTTCGGGAGATATCTCATTCCGGCCTTGGTATCTCTGACAATGATCATCGGCACACACGTGGAATCCGTGATGATCGGCTGTATCGTCCCAACCGATATGAGTATCGGCAGTTTCTATCTTTCCGGCGTCTCCTTCATTGTGGCATCGGAGTATTTTCCCTACTACCCAACTCCGCGACAGAATGGCATGACATTTCAAAAATTCGGTCGGAGCGGCAGGATTCATCTCGCTTCCCACCACCATGGCGAGATACTCCTCCAGCTCCAAGGTATTGATAAGCGTCACTCCGTCAGCGCCGGCTTGTGGGAGAATCTCTATCTCCCCGGGGAGAATACTCTGAATCGTACGTTCCCAATGGAAATCTTTTCCGATGAGCTGATTCCGAAGTAATGTCCGCCCCTCGGATAATAGTTGTAAATCCGGGCGCCCGGCTGTGACTATCCCTACTTTTATCTTCATATAGATGTCTGAGATTCGAAAGCCACTTCCCTATATATCCGCCGTATATCTTCCGAAGTGATTTTCTCGAAATCCTCCTCTCGGGGAGTGATAATCATTCCTGCCATGTCGATGGCTCCGGGGCTCACTATTAACCGGTCGGTACCTTCCGCCGTATAGCAGGAGGGACGATGTGCACGGCGCGGAATGGCTATCCCTCGCAGCAATCCGCAGGCGGGATCGATCCAGAAGTAGGTATTGACGAGTGCGGCATCCGGAGCCCCTTCTTTGTCGTGTCCGAAGGTGGTGAGCAGAGTGCGTAAGGTCTCCATGTTTGTCTCCTCCGGATTCACGACTCCGCTCAGAAATCGGAAAGGGAGATCTTTCCCGAATTCCTCACTCCACATCAGGCTCTTCCCTCCCGCCGGATGAGATCTTTCAACCAACCGTATAAGTGGCAATTCCCTGCTGAGCACTCCCTGCAGATGCAGATGATCGGGAGCTGAAGCACCGGCTTTGGCTCCGTTGTAGAATATACAGAGATCGGGGAATTTTATCGCCAGGAGAACCATAGCCGGAGGAGGGGCTGTCTGAGGCCGATGTTCCTTAGCCGGAAACGTGAAGTGTACCGGAAATATGGGGAATGGATTTACGAGCATCTCCAGCCCTGACATCAAGTTATGGGTATGTTGCTCTGCCGGGCGATTCTCCCGGCAAAGAAAACATTTACGTGCGGCTATCGCCTCTTTGCTTATGTCGGCTCCCGTGGAGCGGATACGAGCAGGATTGAATTGTACGCCCGTCTCCAGATCTCCTACAGCAACCCTCTTTCTCCGAGCTTTCACCAATGCATCGAAGTTGGCTTTCGCCATAGGCCATTCCTGAAGTTGATTCTCGATGAGAGTGTTGATCTCTTCAGTGTGTATTATGCGCTCGGTATTCATCAGAAGGGCAGGTCATTGCCGGGTTGTCCGTTCTCGTTCTCGGTTCCTTCCATTGCGTGGTCGCGGTTGGCTCTCATTCGGGCGATAATTTCTACGGATCGCAGGAAGTCTTTATAGGAATTGTTGCGGTTTACGGCCTCGATACTCAGCGCTGCGTCGGAATTCCCTTCCCAACGTCTGCAGAGATAAATTGGCTCGAATATACGCCCCACCTTGTAATCGCGGCTCACACGCAAACACATGGCGTAATCCTCGCCGTAGCTGACGTTCGGGAAAAGCAAGTCTCTTGCCACCGGGGTGTAGAAAGCCCTCGGCGCACCGAATCCATTGACGCGCAAAGCGTTGTTGGTGCCGTTCTCGTCGGTCCATTCCTTATGGTCGATCACACCCGGCGGAATGGTATCGAGATTGAAGTCGGTCATGGTGTAGCTTCCCACTACCATAGCCGCCCCCGTATCATAGAATTTGTCGATGATGGTCTGGAGTGTGGTGACATCGGAATAGAGGTCGTCGGAATCAAGCTGCACGGCGAAAACTCCGCAATGCTTGCTCTTCAGGGCCATATTCCAGCAGCCGCCTATGCCGAGTCCTTCATCTCCGTTGAGGGGTATCACGATAAGACGAGGATCCTCTATCCCTTCTAAAAGTTGGCGTGTGCCGTCTGTCGAGCCGTTGTCCACCACTATCACATTGTAAGGGAAAGTGGTGAGCTGACTGAGGGCGGATTTCACGGCATCGCCGATGGTGCGCACTCGGTTGCGTACCGGTATCACCACACTTGCTTTCACCGTAAAACCGGCTTTGTCGTAAGCTCCGGTATCCTCCATTGTCTCGTAAGCGAGTTCTTTGGGCTTCTCTTCCACGAGCGCATTGATTTCATAAAGGTGGTCGGTCAGCACTTCCTCCATAGCGATCTGATAGTCGCGGTTGCGGGGATCCACATAGTCATGCTGTTTCTCTCCGCTCTTGCGGTAGTCGGTGCGGGTGGCGGTATAGAGATATTCCGGCACCATCGCTATGACATTCCCTATCGACATTCGCAGGCGTAATGCATACCATCCTCCGTCGGGAGCGGCGGAATCTTCTTCCGTGAAGTCGTCGCTCGCGCTCAGGATATCGGCGATATTCAGCAGTACGAGCGGACCGAATTCGAAGTCGTCGCGCACAGATCCCGGCTGATAGTCACATACGGGATGCGCCTCTTTCGTGCCGTCGTCGAGAAGGTCGTAGAAGTGGCAGTAGGTAAGACTGGCATCACAGTCGATCGCTACCTCTGTGAGACGGTCGAGGCTGTCTTGCGGTATCTCCACAACACGGCCGTCGAGCTTCACAAGGATAAACTGTTCGAGCGGACGGCGCAGAAGTTCCTCTTTCAGCGCGTCCACAGTGGTGAAGGTGTAAGGGGTGGCCAAGGGCCGTTGGATATTCTCAATCATATATATAGAGTAGGAGAGATGCTTGTTTCGTAATTATGAGTATTAATTCCTTTTGGCGTAGAGGATTATTCCTCTACGGCCCGTATGAGTTCCAGAATAAGTGTCTGTCTCTGCTTCTCATCCGTAATGGCCTCGAGAGGCACACTGCTTACAGCCACCTTACTCTTTCCTCTCCGGCTCAGTATGCCGGCTCCGAGTCCGGTATCGGTGAAGGTGAGAAGTGTTTCGCTGTCAAGTTCTCCCGAGGGGGTGATCACATCGGGATGCTGCACTATATAGCGATCCTCATTCAAGGTGGAGGAGTAGGTGTAGTCGCGGTTGGTCAGTCCGCTTCCGGAGGCGTGGATTTTGCCGCTGCGGGTGCGTGAGAGGGAGTCGGCAGGTTGGGCAATGCCAAGCACTCCGGCTGCGAATCCTCGTGCATCGTTGTCCTGACGGTAGTCGTAGAGATCGGATGCGATATTCTCTCCGCTCACCACAAGATCGCCCCCCTTGTCGGTATATTCCGTGAGGGATTTGCGCAATGCCGCAGGTATTGTGTTGAAGCGGATTCCGCTCTTGCCGTTACCGGTGACGGTAAGCTTCTGGCGTCCCAAGATGAGATCTACGGTCTTGTATTTGTCAAGTTTCACCTCACCATCCTCCACAGCTCCGGCGCTGGCCGATACGAATCCTCGCCCTGCCGAGGCAAGGGCTTTACCATGCTCGTAAGGATAATCGAAGGTATTGCCAGCGATCACTTTATCCACATAGTTGCTTGCCGAGCGTCCGAAACTCTCTCCGGCATTGCGGCGGTATTCCGTCTGATGTCCGGTGAAGGAGATATCTCGGATGTAAGGTACTCCGAAATCCTCTTCCGAATCGAATCCTGCTCGCCCGTCGCTGCTGAAGTGGGATGGGGCGCTTACGCGTGTGAATCCGTTTACGATCATCACGGGCTCGGCATTATCCTCTCCTTCGCGGAAGGCGAGGGTCTCTGATGCGAACGATACGCCACCTTCGTTGGCGGCTATGATGCGGAAGCTGTGTATGTCGTGATCCTTGGCTTTGATCTCGAAGTGATTGGAAGTGGTCTCTCCGGCTTTGTGGAAACCGAGGTCATCACCGCTGCGCTCTTCGATGATGTAGCGCGTAGGCATAGCCGTGCTCTCCAAGGGATCGGGAGTAGGATCCCATGTGAGTCGGTAATGACCTTTCTTCACTTTCTGGATGGCGAAGTTCTTCACCGGCAGCGGTTGCACCACAAATTCCCTCCCTTTCCTTTCGGCTATGAAGCGGCCCATGGCTTTATATATGGAGCGTCCCACCATGAAGCGGAAGGCCGGATCCAGACCATACTGCATGTCGGCGAAGTTCTGATGGCTCATAAGCTCGATAAGGGTTGTGGGCACTTCCGGTACACGGGCTTCCACATAAGTCTTGTCCCACATCGAGCGGCGTGTCCAGCGCGGTTCGAAGCTTTGACGTATGTCGTTCGTGATCTGACGCATCACCATGTCGGTTAGCATTCGGGAGTTGATTCTGGCCGTGCCGTCCTTATAGCTGTCGCCGTTGTTGGTGAAGTAGATTCCGAGTGTGCCTACGAAGCTGTCGTCGCTACGCTTTCCGGCATCTGAGTGGAGGGCGAGGGTGAGATCGATGGGGATATTGAGACCCTCTCTGTTGGGAAGAACTCTTGATCCTCCTGCGAGATAGTTCACCCAATGGCCGCGCGAGGTATAGTCGTCTTTATAGTCGTCCGAACCGTGGTAGGGGGAGTAGACACGCTCCGGGATACCGGCCCATTGGAGCCAGTAGCGGGCCCCCTCCAGATAGCGGGGCATTCCCGAGGTGCGGAAAGTTGGAGCCGGTCCTTTCTTGGCAGGAGTAGTGGATTGTGCCGGTTGCGATGTGTCGGCAATGGCTGTCTGTGTGTCTACATCATCACCCTCGTCATCGCTGTCGTCGTCATCCTCCTCTTCCGATTCCCTGATAGCTTGCTCCGCCTCTTTCTCAGCCTGCACGAGTGCCGCGCCGGAGTCCGGGGTAGAGGGATCGTAATATACGTCGCTTCGCTTTGCGCTGCGGGCTATGTTGCCCATGCCGCCTCCTATTTTCACGGCATCGGCCGTCACTATCCTGTCAGCCTCTTTGTCACTGAGGTTGGTGAGCGTCACCACCGGTTCTGTGTCGCTGTATCCCGCCTCCAAGGGGAATGTGCCGAGATAAATCCATGTGCCTCCGCCCATTGTCTGGTTCACCTTGAATTCTTTGCTGCCGCCGGAATAGTTCACGGTGTAATGAGCATCCTCCGTAGAGTTGGGAAGTGTCTTATAGCTGACGTAGACAGCATATTCTCCGTCTACGGGAATGTCGGCATACCAAGCCGCTACCGATGGTGCGCCGGAGCGTATAGTGGTGGTCTGGCGATATGTTCCGTTCTCGAAGGGATTCTCGGTGTCACGGAAGTCGGGAAGGTCATAGATGAATCCTTCCCCTTCGCCGGTTGCCCATTTGCGTGCGCCGGTCTTCTCTTTGTAATAGGGCTGGGAATAAATCTCACCCTCATCATTGGTGTCGTTGTCCACTATCACCTCATGACGGTTGATATCTCTCTCGCGGGGGAGCATCACGTATCCTCCCGCATTCTCCACCATCGGCACTATGAAGGGGAGCATATAGCTCATGGTGTAGGTATCCTCTATCGATTCGAAGAGGAAGCCGCGTTGCCACATCCATGCTGCGCTTCCGGGGCGGAAGTATCGGCCGTGGCTGTGCCAGAGCGCTACAATGTCGCCCTGCATACCTTTCTTGGCGTTGACGTATGGCTCGGTGGCTGTCACGAAGGGTATGTTCTTGCGATGTGCCTCCGGCAGTTTGTCCACTTTTGTGATGTAGTAGGAGAGATTACGGTTGCCTACATTAAGTGTCACGTTGAAGTCGCGCAGGGAGTCAGGCATAGCCTGACTTACGGATTTGCGCAAGTCGGAGATGAGTTCCTGAGTCACGGGCAGATAGGTGAAATTCTCATTGAGACTCACCCGTGTGGTGCGATTCTTGGAGTCGGGTTTTACGCTGTTGATACGCAATCCTCCGGGGTTCATTTTCTCGGGGATGCGCTCTATCACGTAAGAGTTCACGGCAAGCGTCAGCGAGTCGTTGCTGGGTTGCTCGGGTGCCGGCTGTGCCGGTTTCGGTGAGCTGGTACGTTTTTTGGAGGTTGTTTTCTTCTTTGATGAAGATGTCTTCCCCTTGGATGATTTGCTTTTTTTCTTGCTCTTTGCTGTCTGGGAAGTGCGAGCTTTGCTACGCCCTTTCTTGGTGGCCGCATCGGCATCGAGTGCCAACACTCCTCCGGCCGTCAGCGAAGCGGCAAGAAGCATATATATAAGATTACGGGATTTCATTCTCTATGATTGATAATGAAGCCGAAGCTGTCGTCGCCGTTATTTCGCTTCGCAAAACAGGGGCCTGACCGCTTCGGAGTATAAAATGCTTGCAAAATTAATAAAAAAACCTCTTTTTTTCAAATCTCAGCCAATTCATTGGCAGTCCTCTCTTTTTCTTCGGTTTCCGGATCTTCCGAAGTATTGTCGGCAGGAGTTTTGGGCAGTGTGCGGTGCAGCATCAGCCAGCCGAGGAAACCGGCGATGAACGAACCGGCCACTACGCCCAATTTTGCGCTGTTGAGCAATTGCGATTGTATCGGATCGGCATTCCCGAAGGAGAGGTTGGCGATAAAGAGCGACACTGTAAAACCGATACCTCCCAACAATGAAATGGAGGCCATCTGTTTCCAATTGCAACCCTCGGGCATCGGGGCGAGTCTCAACTTCACTGTAAGCCAGCTGAAACTCAGGATACCTAAGAATTTACCCACCACCAGACCGAGTACAATAGCAAGACTCACTCCGGAGAATAGGTTGGAGATCTCAAGGTCTCCGAAGTAGATTCCGGCATTGGCGAAGGCGAAGAGGGGCACGATGATATAGTTGACCACAGGATGCAGGGAGTCCTCCAGGTCTTGAAGCGGAGAAATCACTTTATCGGAGGCTGTCTCTATCTCTTTCAGCCAATTCATCTGCTCCTTTGTGAGTATGGTGCGCGATGAGAGTCTCTCGTCATCTTCGCGCTGGAAATTACCTATATTCTCGCGGATTATCTTTACGTATTTCTTCGGCGCATACACCGGCACGGCAGGTATGCAGAAGGCCACCAATACTCCGGCAATCGTTGGGTGAATACCGGCATTCAGGAAAAGAAACCATACGAAAGCTCCGATTCCCAAGTAGAATATCTTGGTCTGTATTCCTAATTTGCCACCGATAAACAGCAACACCAGCAGTCCGGCCGCAATAGCGAGCATCACGAAGTCGATATGCGAGGAATAGAATATGGCAATCACGAGGATACCGCCGATATCGTCAACCACGGCGAGAGTGGTGAGGAATATTTTCAGACTGATAGGCACCCGGTTGCCGAGCATGGAGAGTACGCCCAATGAGAAAGCGATATCCGTGGCCATCGGGATTGCGGCTCCGGCCACATAATCCGTGCCGTGGGCCAACAGCATGAAGATACCTACAGGAAGCACCATACCGCCGATAGCGGCCATGATAGGAAGCAGTGCCTTGCGGAAGGAAGAAAGTTCTCCCACGAGTACTTCTCGTTTGATTTCCAGACCGATAGTGAAGAAAACAATCGCCATCAAAGCATCATTGATAAAGGCCATGATGCTCATCGGTTCTCCATGATGACTGAAGAGGTTGAAGCGGCCCACCTGCAACGCAATCTCATGCGTCCATAGCGAGTTATAGAATTCCGTCAACCCGGGGATATTCACAACGATAAGAGCCAAAAGGGTAGCCCCCATCAGCACATTTCCTCCGCTCGCATAATTGCGGAGAGTCTTCCGCGCAGTATAAAAAACGTTTGCCATAGTCCAAATAAAGATTAAAGTGAAATCACCGAAAGCCCCAAGAAAACCCTCGAAAGATTAAAATACTAATCCTCTGCCCCCGGTCCAAGCCTTCCCGAAAGAAACCCCGTCCCAAAGACAGACCCCAAAGAGACATCCCATCCCTCCTACCTATAACAAACCAACTCCCCAATCTCCCCTTCTCCGTCCGATTTTTGTTCAAGGTGTGCGGCTTTAGCTGCACACACCCCGAACTCACCTCCCCATTCCCCTTCTACTTCCGAATCACTTTGCAATCCTCCGGAAAAGCATCATACCCAATTGAAGTCACTGATGCGGGAAGCTCAACTGATTTAAGAGACTCACACCCATCAAAAGCCCAATCTCCAATAGAAGTAATCCCCACCGGTAAATGGATGGATGTAAGAGCCTTACACCCATCAAATGCCGAATTTCCAATAGAAGTAATTCCCTCCGGTAAATGGATGGATGAAAGTGACTCACACCCATCAAAAGTCAAATTTCCGATAGAAGTAATCCCCTCAGGCAACTGTATGGATGTAAGTGACTTACACCCATCAAAAGCCAAATTTCCGATAGAAGTAATCCCCTCTGGCAACTGGATGGATGAAAGTGACTCACACCCACCAAAAGCCAAATCTCCAATAGAAGTAATCCCTTCCGGTAAATGAATGGATGTAAGTGACTTACACCAACTAAAAGTCCAATCTCCAATAGAAGTAATCCCCTCCGGTAAATGAATGGATGTAAGTGACTCACAACAACTAAATGCACGATTTACAATTATCTTTGTTCCCGGTAGAACAGAATACTCTTTGATTTCCTCTGGTGCTCTCAGCAATCTCTTCCGATCAGCACTGTACACCACTCCATACTCATCCCTCCATCCGTTTTCAATATCTTCTTCAGTAACCTTGGTGGAATAAACTTCTTCGAGTTCTGTGGTTGGTTCCGGACCAGGTTCGGATTCCACCTCAGGCTTCTCCGGCCGGTCGCTGAGGAATAGCCGGAAGGAGACGGCGTCGAGAGAGCCGCGGGAGAGGGCTATCCAGAAGAGACCGAGGAGGGTGGAGAGGGGTTTGTCGAAGGTGAGGCGTTGAAGTTCGGCCAGCAGGGTGGAGGTTGCCGGGTCTCGGAAATCCGATTCATTGAACAGCATGGTATCCTTGCGGGAGGAAGAAGCACGCAACGAAGGATTCAGCGCTATCGCGCGAAGCGAAAGTGCAATCACGGAGGCGGCGAAGTCATCGATGTGCTCGTTGAAATCGGAATCGGTGCGGAGCGGATGCCGATAGTCGGGACTGCCGGTCTCGCGGGCTTTCTCTCCCTCCATTGAAGGCACGAACATACCGTCGTAATCCACGAGTACAAGCGTACCGTCCTCGCGTACAAGTATATTGTCGGGTTTCAGGTCGCCGTGTGCGAAGGGTTGTGCCAACAGCCATGCCGCCATCCTGTTAAACCGATAGCTGAGCATCTCCAGCGCATAGCGGTCATCGATATTGCGCGTCACATACCGGTCGAGGGTCTCGCCCTCCACCCATTCCATCAGCACCACCGGAAACTCCTCACACTCACACTGAGGAGAATCCACGAATATCTCCTTCTCCAGATAGCGTATCGGTAGGATATAGTTTCCGCCAACCAACTCCAGTTCATCGGCAATACGGCGATACCTCTCCCGGCGTCCCGGTTGCTCTTTGGTGAAACATTTCAGCGCATACAGCTTCCCCGACACGCTGTCGCGCATCTTGAAGACCACGGCAAAATTACCGCTCGACATCACCGGCGCCCCATACGCATCCAACACCGGTCTCAGCGCGGCCAACTCGCCCAGACTGTCCTCAGCCATCCTGACAGCCTCCTGATACTCCGAAATCAAAGGATATTCCATACTATCACGCAATTAAAATCTACGCTGAAAAATAATCTTCTACTCATACATCACGGCAAGCGAATAATCATCATGTCCGAGCAGACCATTCTTTCTCAGCCTGCTCAACCATTTACAAAATTTTGCTTTGTCATATACCGCGTCCCGAAGACGGTCAATCACGTCCCTCCTGAAATCCACCACCCCTAATGACATTCCCTTCTTCACAAGTCCACTGTTTCTGCCGCTTGCTTCAGCTGCTTCGCGAATCTCCTCGGATGCACGCAGCCTCTCTATCTCAGCTTCTTTGTTCTTACTAACTTTTCCGGCAAGCGACAGACGATACATCATAAGTATATAATGCGATAAGGCATCGCTTGCAACAAACACAATAGAATTCTGTATATTTTCGAAAACGCCATGCTGAAAACCGTCCGGATTCAATTCATCTTTGCAATTAATAAGATAGGGAGGCCGGGAGAAATCGGTCAACTTCCCAAAGGATGTCTCCAATCTCTCTGATCCATAATCATACCGAAATACAACACTGTCGCCATAACTCATCCAGGAATATTTATCTTTATCTACTTCCCAAACTGCGGCTAAAGTGGCAAACGCTCCTTCGTCATAGAATTTGTCAAGTTCCATGCCTCCGAGTCTTTTGGCTCTCTGCTCTGCATCGTTATAGAAAGACTCCCATATTTCGCCAATCCAGCCGTCAAGCTGCTGAGCATTCTCAATAGGTGAGGCCGGGAGCTTCGAGAGTAAATATCTCGACCAGCGATCGGCGAAGAGGCCCCCTCCTCCCGCCCCGTCCGAGACTGCGATCAATCTTCTTCTTGCCACAGCCGCATCTTCGTTGGTGGCATTTCTCTCGAATTTGCCGAGAGTCTGATATCTTGTCTTTGTCATTTCGAGTGACTTACATTAGTCGGCGTACCGATATCCATGAGTTTTATCAGCGTTGACATATCCGCATTTATAGCCATCGCGGAATGTCGTACTGTCGGTTCGGCATCCTGCATCCGACATATCTCCTCGTTGTAACGGAGAGGGAGTAGACTCGAAAGGTCGAACAGATCAGCCGCATACTCATTGTCGCCTAAATCTTCGATTGAGGCGGGGAAGGTGATTCCTTTCTCCTGTCGGGGCGAGATATGGATATTGAAGAGCAACACGTTGCCATCGTTGGTAAACATGGATTTAAGTTCGTTGGCTTTCTGAAGCACCTCATCCTTCGAGGTCCCGTTGTAGTAGCCGTCAGTAATGTGTATCACAGTCGGAGGATAGCAATCATGTTCGCGGTGGGTTTCCATCCATTTCTCGAGAAGGCGCCGCGCATGCTCGAAAGCCTTGTGAAAATGAGTCCATGATCCTGTAGCAGCAGGATCTATCCATTGCACCTTCTCTACCACCTTCATCTCCACTCCTTTTCTGGTACGCTTCGGTTCCTTTACGGTGATACGCCGCCAGGGGTTGTTGCGTAATTCTTCAGGTGTCACGAAATCGCGCCCTGATAGTGTGCCGTTCCATGCGCTGTAAGAATTTTCACCATAGCCTATCACGGCGATGTCAAAATAATGTCTTACTTCATCTGCTTTTATACAGCGGAGCACCAACTCATTGAGCTGGCGATTGACGATACGGGCCACAGCCTCCGACATTGGCATCTTCTCTCCATTGAGAGTGGTCTCTCCCTTCATGCTTACCGAATGGTCTACGAGAAAGATAATCGCTGTTGGAGTAGCACGTGTGATCTGAGCCGTATATGGTGTCTTGCTTTCAATTCGGGTAGGGGAGTTGGGTATCTTTATACCAAAGTTGCCGATGTTGAGAATCTTATCGAGGGGAATAAAATTCTTAACCAGTACCTCCGCCTGATAAAAGGGCTGCTCCTCGGCATCCAGATCAAAATGGCGACGCGCTTTTATCGAAGCGAAATGGATTTTCTTGAAATCATCGAATGTATTCCCTACATTTGCTCCGCTACGTGTGGCATTGCGGTCGGCAAACTGAGTATTCTCCTCGTAAATCACCTCCGGATCAATTTCCAATATCACCGGATTCTTAATTCTTCCGTCGTTCATCGCGTCATACATCATCGGATGTTCAGAGGAAAAACCAACTCTTACAAAGTGTTGAAGATTATGCCGCCGATCGAGATTATGTTGCAATTCCTCACCACCCGCAGAGGCTATGGTGATATTCTTCTCCTCGCAATCGCCCCATGAGAAAAGACCACCGTTTCGGATGATCGATTCCAGATTTGAGCGATCGGTGAAGTGATACAGTTTCTTGATGCCGTGATAGTCAACAAGTTCTTTGAAAGAAAGATAATTATTACGTTTTGCCATAAAATAATTCCGGATTTAAAAGGGAATACCGAAGTCCCCTTATTTATTAATTCCCTTACTTCGTAAAAAGTAAAGCCTGTCCACTGCAAAATTAAGAAAAATCTCTCGATTGCAGGCTTCCATCCTTCTCAATCGTTCTCTGCCGTCCGTTTTTTCAGGTTCGTGGCGTTCGCCTCTCCCTCCCCAATCTTTTCCCCAGTATTCACCTAACATCTCGTTACTTCACATGTCTCTGGAAAAGCACCAAACCCAATTGAAGTCACGGATTTGGGAAGAATAACAGATTTAAGTGTTTCACACCCAAAAAATGCACATGCTCCTATAGACGTAATTCCCTCCTGTAACTGTATGGATGTAAGGTGTTTACATCCGGAAAATGCAACGTTTCCAATATGGTTTATATTGTGTGGAGCTATTATTACAGTATTATTATTTAAACATGAAATTATAGTTCTTGATACACAATCAATTAGTAAGTTGTTAGTGATTCTGAATCTGTCAGAGTAACTAATAATATTTAGGCTATTACAGGATTTAAATGGATTAATCCCTAAATCTTTTAATGATTTAGGCAATTCAATGGATGTAAGAGCTTTACACCCCATAAATGCCCCCTTTCCTATAGAAGTAATCTTCTCAGGTATTCGTACGGATGTTAGTGACTCACACATGCCAAATGCTCCGTCTCCAATAGAAGTAATTCCTTCGGGCAAAGAAATGGTTTTCAAGGACTTACATCCGTAAAAAATACTATTTCCAATAAAATTAACTTCCTTTGGCAACTGGATAGATATAAGGAACTCACACATGCTAAATGCTCGGTTTCCAATAGAAGTAATTCCTTCTGGTAACTGGATAGATGTAAGAGACAAACATCCGAAAAAAGCACGGTCTCCAATATTACTTATACCGAAAGGTACAATGATTTCATTACTATCACTTAAACATGAAATAATGGTACAGGATACACTATCAATTAGTAATCTATTAATGATTATAAACTGGTCAGAATGACTAATAATATTTAAGTTATTACAATATGAAAAAGGATTAATCCCTAAATCTTTTAATGAAATAGGCAGTTCAATCGATGTAAGAGCCTTACATCTGCTAAATGCCCAATTCCCAATAGTCATAAGCATTTTTGGTAACTGGATGGTCGAAAGAGAGCTACATCCGCTAAATGCCCCATTCCCAATAGTCCTAAGCGTTTCTGGTAACTGGATGGATGAAAGAGAGTAACACGAGATAAATGCGTTGTTTCCAATTGCCGTAATACCCTCTGGTAGCTTTATGTATGTAAGAGATTTACACCTGGCAAATACTTCATTCTCAATAGTCCTAAGCGTTTCTGGTAACCGGATGGAGGAAAGAGAGTAACACCCAAAAAATGCAGAGTTTCCAATAGCTATGATTCCATCTGGTAGCTTTATGGACGCAAGAGAGTTGCACCCATCAAATGCCCAGTTCCCAATAGAAGTAATCCCCTCGAGTAAATGGATGGATGTAAGAGACTTACAGAGGCTAAATGCCCTGTCTCCAATTACTTTAGTCCCCGGTCGCACAGAATACTCTTTGAGAGTTTCCGGTGCTTTCAGCAATCTTTTCCGATCTGCACTGTACACCACTCCATACTCATCTGTCCAGCCATTTGCAATATCTTCCTTAGTGACTTCGGTGGAATACACTTCCTCAGGCTCAGGAATAGGCTTCTCCGGCCGGTCGCTGAGGAATAGTCGGAAGGAGACGGCGTCGAGGGTGCCGCGTGAGAGGGCTATCCAGAAGAGACCAAGGAGTGTGGAGAGGGGTTTGTCGAAGGTGAGGCGTTGAAGTTCGGCCAGTAGGGTAGATGTTGCCGGGTCTCGGAAATCCGATTCACTGAGCAGCAGGGTATCCTTGCGGGAGGAAGAAGCACGCAGCGAGGGATTCAGCGCTATCGCACGAAGCGAAAGCGCAATCACAGAGGCGGCGAAGTCGTCGATATGCTCGTTGAAATCGGAATCCGTGCGGAGGGGATGCCGATAGTCGGGACTACCGGTCTCGCGGGCCCTCTCACCCTGCATGGAGGGCACGAACATACCGTCGTAATCCACGAGTACAAGCGTACCGTCCTCGCGAACAAGTATATTGTCGGGTTTCAGGTCGCCGTGGGCGAAGGGTTGCGCCAACAGCCATGCCGTCATCCTGTTAAACCGATAGCTGAGCATCTCCAGCGCGTAGCGGTCATCGATATTGCGCGCCACATACCGGTCAAGGGTTTCACCCTCCACCCATTCCATCAACACCACCGGAAACTCCTCACACTCACACTGCGGAGAATCCACGAATATCTCCTTCTCCAGATAGCGAATCGGCAAGATATAATTACTTCCGGCAGTCTCCATTTCATCGGCAATACGTCGATAACTCTCCCGCCGTCCCGCCTGCTCCTTGGTAAAACACTTCAGCGCATACAGCTTACCCGACACGCTGTCGCGCATCTTGAAGACCACGGCAAAATTACCGCTCGACATCACCGGCGACCCATACGCATCCAATACCGGCCTCAGCGCGGCCAACTCGCCCAGACTGTCCTCCGCCATCCTGACAGCCTCCTGATACTCCGAAATCAAAGGATATTCCATACTGTTTATATAATGTTTTGTGCAATGCAAGAGAAGAAAAGCCGGAAGCATGGTGAAGACGCTTCCGGCTTTTGTCGAGTGGATTGGAATCCGCTTATTCTTTGGCTTAAGGGTCAAATTGCAGGCTGAAATCGGATCGCCGATGCATTAAGGTTCAAATTGCAGGCTAAAAGTTGTATAACGTCTTGACTATTTGTATTTTTAGGCATTTGAAAAGAAATG
>JAAVEO010000030.1 GCA_014801225.1 Bacteroides sp. | reverse complement strand
GGGCGATTAGCTCAGCTGGTTTAGAGCGTCTGCCTTACAAGCAGAGGGTCTGCGGTTCGAATCCGTAATCGCCCACTCCCCGAATAAATTTACAACAAGACCTCAAAAGGACGGCTAATTCGCGAGAATTGGCCGTTTCTATTTTATCCCCGGTCCCATCTTCCTCCTCAAAACCCAATAAAGAAATAAACTTTACCACACCCCTGTGTGTCATATATAAAGAATAGAACGGACTATATCATACTCTCCCTCCCTCAAAGAGGAAGAGTACACACAAACGACAATAAAGATTTCTCACACCCACAAACACATTAAGATTATGAAAATGAAAGGTATGCTGGCCTGTCTGGCCATCGCCACAATGCTCCTTCCGAGCTGCGTGAGCAATAAGAAATATGCTCAGCTCCAAAGCGACTATCAATCTACCAAAGAGAGTCTGATCGAATGTAACTCCGACTCCCGCAACCTCCAGTCACGCCTTGAAGAACAGCAGCGTCAGAACGACGAACTTAAAAAAGGAATGGCATCTCTCAAAGCCACTCTCGACCAAAGCATGGCGCAGAACGCTCAAGGAGGCACCAACATCGCCAAACTCGTAGACGAAATCAACGCCTCCAACAAATATATCAAGCAGCTTGTAGACGCAAAGTCGAAATCCGACTCCCTCAACATTGCCCTTACCAACAAGCTCACACGCTCCCTCTCCAACGATGAGCTCCGCGATGTAGACGTGAAAGTGCTCAAAGGCGTAGTATATATCTCCCTCGCCGACAATATGCTCTTCAAATCCGGAAGCTACGAAATCTCCGACCGCGCCATGGAGACTCTCAGCAAGATCGCAAAAATCATCAAGGACTACAACGACTACGATGTACTCGTGGAAGGCAACACCGACAATGTGCCCATCAGCAAGACAAACATCCGTAACAACTGGGACCTCTCTGCCCTTCGCGCCTCATCCGTTGTACAGTGTCTTCAGGATAAGTTCGGCATCAACCCCAGCCGCCTCTCTGCCGCAGGACGTGGAGAATTCAATCCCATCGCTGACAACGGCACCGAAGTAGGCAAACAGCGCAACCGCCGCACAGAAATCATCATCACTCCGAAACTCGACCAGTTCCTTGATCTAATCGATCAGGCTCCTGAAGAGAAGTAAATCTAAAAATACACATCAAAAAGCGCCCCCGGATTTCCAACAGCGGAATCCGGGGGCGCTCTTACTTTATATATCTATCTCAGATTACTTCTTAGCCGAAAGATACTCGTCGATAGCCTTTGCCGCCTTACGACCGGCGCCCATCGCGAGAATCACGGTAGCCGCACCCGTCACGGCATCACCTCCGGCAAACACACCCTCGTGGGAGGTATGTTTTTACCCTGATTCTCTATAAGATCCTTCATAAGGCCGGTCACCATGCCGGGGAAACCCTCCGAACCGTCATCGGTGCAGAGATAGACATTCCCCACCTTCTTCATCTCGTCGACATAATAGGTATATTTTGCGCAAAAGTAGGGATTTTTCCTATTGTCACAAAAATTATTTTGCAAAATCTCTCCTACATATTTGCACTTCCGCCCATTTTAGGTTATTTTTGCGTTTTATTGCAGGTGTCATGTCCCGACGGCGATCAAACATCCTCCCATATCGCACGAAAAGGCCGACGCCGCCTGAAAAAATGTAACAAACACAACCGAACGAAATATGAATCTCTTTGACCAGATAAGCGAAGATATCAAGAAAGCGATGCTCGCACGCGAGAAAGTGCGTCTCGAAGCATTGCGCGGTATAAAGAAAGAATTCCTCGAAGCCAAGACGGCCAAAGGAGCAGGCGGCGAGCTCAACGACGACACCGCCATGAAGATTCTCATAAAAATGGTAAAACAGCGCAAGGAAAGCGCAGCCATCTATACCGAGAACAACCGCCCCGAACTCGCCGAGAACGAACTCGCCGAAGCGGCTGTAATTGAAGAGTATCTTCCCAAGCAACTCTCTCAGGAAGAACTTGAGGCCGAAGTGAAAGCTATCATCGCAGAGACAGGAGCCACCTCCGCCAAAGAGATGGGCAACGTGATGAAAGTAGCCTCCAAGCGTCTCGCCGGACGTGCTGACGGCCGCAAGATTTCCGAGACCGTAAAAGCTCTCCTCGCCTGATATTATCAACACCACCCACAGAACAAATAAAAGCGGAATTTAACAAATGCTTACGCTTCAGACTATAAAGCAAGATCCCGAATTCGTAATCTCACGTCTTGCAGTGAAAGGATTCGACGGCAGAGCCGTCATCACCGAAATTCTCGAAATCGACTCCGAGCGCCGTCGCCTACAGGCTAAATGCGACTCCGACGCTTCGGAACTCAAGAAGCTCGCCGCCTCCATCGGCGCCCTCATGAAGCAGGGCGACAAGGAAGGGGCCGAGCAGGCCAAGACCCGTGTGGCCGAACTCAAAGGGGCGGCCAAAGGCCTGCAGGACCGCCTCGAAGAGTGCGAGACCAAGATGCGCGACCTTCTCCTCACTGTCCCCAATCTCCCCTGCGCCGCCGTGCCGGAAGGACTCACAGCCGCTGAGAATGTAGTGGAGAAGACCGGAGGCCCCATGCCGGAACTCGGCGAGGATGCCCTCCCCCACTGGGAACTCGCAAAGAAATACAATCTCATAGACTTCGAACTCGGTGTGAAAGTTACAGGCGCCGGATTCCCCTTCTACATAGGCAAGGGAGCCCGCCTGCAGCGTGCTCTCATCCAATTCTTCCTTGATGAAGCCTGGAAAGCCGGATACCTCGAAGTGGAGCCCCCCTTCGTAGTGAACACAGCTTCCGGCTACGGCACAGGACAGCTCCCCGATAAAGAGGGACAGATGTACCACGTCACAGCCGACGACCTATATCTCATCCCTACAGCCGAGGTGCCCGTCACCAATATGTACCGCGATGTCATCATCCCCGTGGCCGAACTTCCCAAGAAGAACTGTGCCTATTCCCCCTGCTGGCGCCGTGAAGCCGGAAGCTATGGCAAGGACGTTCGCGGCCTCAACCGCCTCCATCAGTTTGACAAAGTGGAAATCGTACGCATCGAACGCCCCGAAGATTCCTATGCGGCTCTCGAAGAGATGAAGGACCATGTGCAGAGTCTTCTCGAGAAGCTCGGTCTCCCCTGGCACATACTGCGTCTCTGCGGAGGCGACATGTCGTTCACATCCGCCATCACTTTCGACTTTGAAGTATGGAGCGGCGCACAGAAACGCTGGCTCGAGGTAAGCTCCGTATCCAATTTCGAGACCTATCAGGCCAACCGTCTCAAATGCCGCTACCGCGACTCTGACAAAAAAATCAAACTCTGCCACACTCTCAACGGCTCCGCCCTCGCTCTACCCCGCATAGTGGCCGCCCTTCTGGAGAACAATCAGACCCCCGAAGGAATCGTTGTGCCGGAGTGTCTGAGAAAATATACCGGCTTCGATATTATTGACTGATATCCTGCCTCCACTCCCAATACCTTCATAATATGTCAGTACACTCAACTCAGGGTAAACCCTACATAAGCAAAGAGGAGAAGAAAATTCCTATCGACGATCCGTCGGGAAAATGGTCCGACCTCACCCTCCTTCCCGAATGGGAAGAGAAATTCTATAATGTCTATACCGTGCGCAAGCATGGCAAATGGGTGATGCTCAAGGCCCTCAAGCCTCAATACGCATCGCAGGAGGAATTCCGTCAGATGCTTGAGAAGGAATTCGAGACCCGCTACAATCTCGCTCATCCCAATATCGTGATGGTGAATGATCTCGAGGATGTGCCGGGTATAGGGCGCTCCATCATCACCGATGATGTCTACGGCTACTCCTTGCGACGCCTTATCGACGAGAAGAGACTGACACCAAGGATAGTACACCGTCTCCAGACCCAGCTCCTCGATGCGATGGAGTATATTCAGGAGAATCATGTGGTGCACTATCCTATCACTCCCGACACCATCATCTTCACCGAATACAACGAGAATCTGAAGCTCATCAATGTGGGCTACGACCAGACCTCATCCCTCTCGGCGCAGGATACCCGCGCCGATATCGAAAGCTACGGCGAAGTGCTCTCCGAGGTGCTCGACAATCTCCCTACCTCTCTCCCCAAGCTGCGCAAGATAGCCAACAAGTGTCGCGATAAGAACCGCCCCTACTCCACTATCTCCGATCTGCAGCTCGCAATGGAACGCCGCAACTCCGGACAGATCTACATTTTCCTCTGCATCTTCATTTTCCTGATGCTCTGTCTCCTCATCTGGCTCTCCGTAAGATGATGCCGTATCTCCATCCGGATAACGCGACACTCCACGATTAAACCACCTTTTTTCAGCATTTACCTATGATCGAGATAAGAGAGCTGGCCCCTACGAAGGCCAATCTGAAGAAATTCACCCAATATCAGATCGACCTCTACAAAGGGAACCCCTATTTCGTGCCGCCACTCGTCAGCGACGATGTGGCAACTCTCTCCCCGGATGTCAACCCCGCGTTCGACTTCTGCGAGGCCGCCTACTTCATGGCTTTCCGCGATGGAAAACCTGTAGGCCGTATCGCCGGAATACTTAACAATCAAGTGAACGAACACCACGGCACCAACGACGTGCGCTTCGGCTTCGTTGACTTCGAGGACGATCCCGAGGTGGCCGACGCCCTCTTCAAAGCCGTGGAGGATTGGGGACGAGCCAAAGGGAAAAACCGTATTATCGGTCCGCTCGGATTCACCGACCTTGACCATGAAGGTATGCTCGTAGAAGGATTCGAGGAACTCTCCACCATGGCCACCATCTACAATCATCCCTACTACCCCGCCCACATGGAGCGAATGGGATATGAGAAGGATTCCGACTGGCTCGAGTTCCTTATGGAGGTGCCCGACGGTATTCCGGAGAAATACGACCGCATCGCTGAAATCGTCAAGAAGAAATTCGGATTGAAGGTGCTCAAATACAAAAGTCGCAAGAAGATAAAGGAGGAATACGGCAAAGCACTCTTCCATCTTATCAACGATGCTTACGACGGCCTCTACCAATACTCCCGCCTCACCGATCGTCAGATCGACTATTATATCGACATATATCTCGGTCTGCTCGATCTCGACCTCGTCACTCTCATCGTTGACAAGGACGACAATCTCGTAGGCGTGGGTATCTCCATGCCCTCCATGAGCCGTGCCCTCCAGAAGAGCGGAGGCAAACTCTTCCCCTTCGGATGGTATCATCTTCTCAAGGGCCTCAAGGGTAAGAACGATCGTGTGGATCTTCTCCTCGTGGCTGTAAAGCCGGAATTCCAGAACAAGGGTGTCAACGCCCTACTCTTCCAGGATCTCATTCCCCACTACATCCGCAAGGGATACCGCCATGCGGAATCAAACCCTGAGATGGAGACCAACGGTAAAGTGCAGAGCCAATGGGAATACTTCACCACACGCCAGCACCGTCGTCGCCGTTCATTCAAAAAAGATATCTGACCTATGGCAGAAAATAACAATCCGACTCCCGATCGGCTCTCCGGAGCCGAACTCGTCAACCCCTACAGCGCGGACGGCGAGGGAAAGACACGTCAAGTGGAGCGTATGTTCGATTCCATAGCCCCGGCCTACGATTTCATGAATCTTGCCATGACTCTCGGACTCTGCACTCGCTGGCGCAATCAGGCTCTCGATCTTGTGGAGCAAGTGCTCCTTCGCGCCGGACGCCCCACTCCGGCCAATGTGCTCGATGTGGCCACCGGCACGGGAGACGTGGCCTTCGAGATGGCACGCCGCTGGCCTGCGGCCCGTATCACGGGTGTTGACCTCTCCGCCCGGATGCTGCGTGTAGCCGAAAAGAAACTTGAGACGGCCCATTCCCTTATGAGCCGACGAATCACTTTCACCCAAGGCGACTGCCTTCAGCTCCCCTTCCCCGACAATTCATTCGACCTTGTCACTGTGGCCTACGGAGTACGCAATTTCGAGCACCTCTCACAAGGATATGCCGAGATGCTGAGAGTCTTGAAGTCGAAAGGGATCCTCTGCGTAATCGAGCTCTCACGGCCCGAAGGCTCTCTCACCGCTCCCCTCTACGATTTCTACTCCCGCATGCTCATCCCCCTGGCGGGACGTCTGGTAAGCGGCGACCCTCGCGCCTACACCTATCTCCCCGAAAGCATCGCCGCCGCTCCCCAGCGGGCTGACATGTGCGCCATAATGAACGAAGCCGGATTCCACGGCTGTGTATGGAAATCGCTCACATTCGGTGCCGTCACAATCTATCTCGCCTGCAAACGCGCCGACAACCTATAACGAAGCAACGCTGACCTATAACAACATCTATGAACCGTAAGGACTTTGAAATAATGGCTCCCGTAGGCAGTCGCGAGTCTCTCGCCGCCGCCCTCGCTTCCGGAGCCGATGCAATATATTTCGGCATCGAAGGTCTCAATATGAGATCCCGTTCAAGTGCCAATTTCACAGCCGACGATATGGCGGAAATCGCCGCCACCTGCTCCGCACGCGGTGTGAGCACTTATCTCACGGTCAACACCGTGATCTATGACTCCGACATGGAGCTAATGCATAATATAATAGAACGCGCGCGCGAGGCGGGAATCACAGCCGTGATTGCCTCCGACATCGCCGTTATAGAATACGCCCGAAGCCGTGGAGTGGAGGTGCATATCTCCACTCAGGTCAACATCACCAATATCGAGGCCGTACGATTCTACGCCCGTTGGGCCGATGTCATGGTGCTTGCCCGTGAGCTCAACCTCGATCAGGTGAAAGCCATATCAGAAGCTATACGCCGCGAAGATATACGCGGCCCCAAAGGTGAACTCATACGTCTGGAAATGTTCTGCCACGGTGCCCTTTGCATGGCGGTAAGCGGTAAATGCTATATGAGTCTCCATGAGATGAACTCCAGCGCCAACCGTGGAGCCTGCAATCAGATATGCCGCCGTGCCTACACCGTACGCGACCGCGAGACCGGCGAAGAACTCGACATTGAGAATCAATATATCATGTCGCCCAAAGACCTTCGCACCATACATTTCCTTGATAAGATGGTGGAGGCCGGAGTCTCAGTATTCAAAATTGAAGGCCGCGCCCGTGGCCCGGAATATGTAGCCGAAAGCGTAAAATGTTATTCCGAAGCTCTGACTGCCATTTGCGAAGGTACATACACCCGCCAACGCGCCGAAGAATGGGAAGAGCGTCTGCGCAAGATATTCAACCGTGGATTCTGGAACGGCTACTATCTTGGAGAACGCCTCGGCGAATGGAGCGCGAAATATGGCTCGTCAGCCACACGTGTGAAACGCTACATTGCAAAGACCACACGCTATTTCTCCAAACTCGGTGTAGCCGAATTCCGAATGGAAAGCGGGGAGCTGAAGGTAGGCGACGAAGTAATTGTCACCGGCCCCACCACAGGAGCCCTCATCTTCAAAGCGGAAGAACTGCGTCTTGATGCCGGCCCTGTAGAATCCGTAAAGAAAGGCGATCTTTTCGCAATGCCAGTTCCGGAAAAAGTACGCCTTTCCGACCGTCTCTACCTCTGGGAAGAAACCGGCCTGTGATAAATTTACCGATTTCGGCTTCAACCTAAAAAATACTTTGAATTCTAACTTAAATAAACATCCATGAAAAGAATCATTCCCCACCCCTCTCTCCGCGCCTCCCTCATCTCGGCGCTCCTCATGCCCGCGATGGCCGGCTTCGCCCACGGTATGCCCGCTCCCGCAAGCGATGACGCCGGTATCATCACACCCGACTCCACCGGTTTCCACTTCACCGATCAGAAGATCGTGAAGCATACATCCGTGAAGGACCAGAACAAGAGCGGCACTTGCTGGAGCTTCTCCGGCACAGGTGTGCTCGAAGATGAAGTGCTCCGTCAGGGTGGTCCCGAACTCGACCTCGCCGACATGTGGGCCGTAAGAAACTGCTATATCGACAAAGCGAAAAAATATATCCGCACCGGCGGTAAGGTGAATTTCTCCCAGGGAGGCTCATTTGCCGATGTGCTCTATAACCTTGACAACTACGGAGCTATTCCCGAAGAGGCGTATCCCGGTCTCAACTATGGTGAGGACAAGCACGCTCATTTCGAGATGGCCGACGCTATGACCGGCTACCTTAACGGTGTTCTTCAGAATAGCAACAAACGCCTCTCCACTGCATGGCTCCCCGGATTCATCGGTATTCTCGACGCTTACCTCGGCCCGGCTCCCGAATCCTTCACCTACAACGGCAAGACCTACACTCCCGAGAGCTTCGCGAAAGAGATGGGCCTCAATGCCTCCGACTTCATCAATATCACATCTTTCACACATCACCCCTTCTACAAGAAATGTGCTCTTGAGATTGCCGACAACTGGCTGTGGTCCACTTGCCAGAACGTCCCCCTCGAAGAGCTGAAAGCCGTAGTTGACAATGCTATTGATAATGGCTTCACCGTAGGTTGGGCAGCCGACGTTTCCGAAGGTGCTTTCAAATGGCCCATGGGTTATGCTCTTCTCCCCGCCGAAAAGACTGCAGCCGATATGGAAGGCACCGAGCTCTCCCGCTGGGTGAAACTCTCCGACAAAGACCGCGAGGCTTCCCAGTTCGACATCAAAGGCCCTGTGAAGGAGCGTACCATTACTCAGGAATCGCGCCAGAAAGCCTTCGACAACCAGGAGACAACTGACGACCACGGTATGGTAATCGTAGGCTACGCCACAGATCAGGAAGGCAACCGCTACTACAAAGTGAAGAACTCCTGGGACACCAACCAGATCTATGACGGCTACTTCTACGTCTCCGAGCCCTACTTCCTTGAGAAGACAATCTCCGTAATGGTAAACAAGAAAGCCATCCCCTCCGCAATCGCCAAGAAATTCAAATAATCTCCTCCCCTATCCTTTCCGAGCCTCCCCGTCATCTTCTCCAATGACGGGGAGGCTCCGTATATAGAATATTACCGAGGCTTTTCCGCGGCGGGATGTAACAACAGAGACGGAAAAAGCGTTATAGGAAGTAGAGATACTAATTCGTATATAATCCCACTTACCCATTCAATATGGCTAAACAAGTAAAAGCTAAGAAGGCTCTCGGCCAGCATTTCCTCACCGATCTCGGTGTGGCTCGCCGTATCGCCGACACTATATCTCCCGACGGTCTCCCCGAGGATGCAAAGCAGTATGGCTCCCTCCCGGTGCTCGAGATCGGCCCCGGCATGGGCGTACTCTCACAATTCCTGATGAGCTCCGGCCGTCAGGTGAAAGCCGTGGAGATTGACACGGAAAGCGTGGAGTACCTTTCCAAAGTATTTCCCGGTCTGGAAGTTGTGGAAGGCGACTTCCTGCAGATGGACCTCAAAGACCTCTACACCGGAGAATTCGCCCTCATCGGTAATTATCCCTACAACATATCCTCCCAGATATTCTTCAAGGTGCTCGACTATCGCGAGCAAATCCCCCTCGTGGCAGGTATGCTACAGAAGGAAGTGGCCGAAAGAATCTGTGCCAAACCCGGAGGTAAAGTCTACGGCATCCTTTCCGTGCTGCTCCAGGCATGGTATGATTGCGAATACCTCTTCACTGTAGAACCCGGAGTCTTCTCCCCGCCCCCCAAAGTGAAAAGCGGAGTGCTGCGTCTTGTGCGCAACTCCCGACAGACCCTCGGAGTGGACGAACGCCGATTCAAGACCGTAGTGAAGACAGCCTTCGGTCAGCGGCGCAAGACCCTCCGCAACTCCCTATCCGGTCTGCTCGGAGCCGACAATCCCATCCTCACCACCTCCATGATGTCGCTCCGCCCCGAACGCCTCACTGTGGAAGACTTCATAGAAATCACAAAAGCACTCCCGCAATAAGCAATCCCCCCGATTACATTATATCATTATCCCCTCTCTTCCCGGAATTTCGGGAAAGAGAGGGGATAAATCATATCAAGCCGTGCCATCATTGCGCGAGATTCCCATCTTCCGCCGCAGACGATAGCGCATACTCTCCACACCCCGCACACTTATACCCAACAACGGCGCTATCTCCTTACTGCTCAATTCCATCTTGAGATATGCCGCCAACAGCAACTCGTTGCGCCGCAAATCCGGATACTGCGCGGAGAGATTCTTTATATAATTATCATTGATGAGATCAAACTCCTCCTCGAATCGGCGGAATATATCATCGCTCTGGATATTCTCATCTATTCTCGCAGCCAATACCATGAGACGTCGGCGCATCTCGGCCGCATCTTTCACTTCCTCGCCCGCCACACACGCTTTCAAATCCTCCTTTATCGAGACGAGAATCTTATTCTTCCGCCCGAGATTGAGCATACTGTTGGCCAATTGCTGGCTCTTATGACGCAAAGCAGCATCGAGTTTCTCCTGCTCAAGAACATCTATTTCATCTTTCAGCGACTTCATATCCTTTGCTTTGCTTCGCCTTACCCTCTTTCGTTCCAACCAAATACCGCCGAACACAGCGCACAACACCAGCACTACGTAGACACACCATGCCGCCAAGCTACGGTACCAAGGCGCCTTCACCCTGAACTCCATGCTGTCAACAGCCTCCGTGCCGTCAGGAAAGAGAGCCCTCACCTCGAAAAGATAATTCCCCTCCCGAAGATCGGTAAACTCCCTTACGGGAGTAGCCGACGCGGGAGTCCACTCCCCGCCGTTGAGACGAGACTGATACACCACTTCCTGAGCCATCGAATGTGGAACGACACTGAATTCAAACCGCACACTGTTCCAAGAGTAAGGAATCTCCGGGTTTATCTCTCCTCCGAAGGGGGAAGCCTCGTACACTACCGAATCAGCGGGAATGACACTCATTCTCCGGATACTCACATGCCCCGCCTCTGCCGAAAATCGAGCTGAATCCTCAAGCATGAAGCCCTCCAACCCGGGCACAACAGAGAATCCCCCCGGCAGAGCCTCCACATTCCATCGCTCTACTTTGAAATCTCCGATTCCACCCCTGCTCCCGGGCACAGCCGAACGCAAGGAACCCGACAGACGGTAAGTAATGCTCTCCCCGGCAACGGGATTATACACAGTGAGCTGTCGCCCCTTTTCGGAATAACGCATATATCTCACTCCTCCGGATATTCCCTCTATCCGTTGGCCTACCCATTCTCCCCCCTCTTTGCGAAGCAGATAAGCCCCCGTATAACCTCCTACTATATAGCAGTCTCTCCCTGCTCGGGCATACGACCATACTCCTGTAAGGCCGGTCACTCTCTCCGCCCTATCCCCCTTCAATTCGTAAATACCCTTGTCATGAAAGCACAGTACACTCCCTTCCTCAGTACGAGCCAAAGCCCATACCGGACCTGAAGGGATATCTTCGGCCACAAGATCTGCCTGACGCTCCGAGAATGTCACAGGCCAAGACGCGGCATAAAGTCCCCGGTCCGTACCTAAATAAAGCCGTCCTCCACTATGAAGAGCCGCATATCCTATACCGGCCGAGAGTGGCGAACGATAGAGCCTCGAGCAACGCGCACTGAATTCTATGAAATCTATACCGCGGTTGAGCCCGGCCCAAAGATTGCCCGAGGCATTGAAGGCCAGACTCATCACCGTATTACTTTGCATCCCCGTAAACTCATTATATACTCTCATGGCACCCCGGTATGTATCGGTCACTATCAATCCATGATGTATCGTGCCGATCGCCAACAACGAATCATTAGCTGCAATACAATTTACCACATCCTTCTCCAGCATCCCCGATGCCGGAGTATCAAACCGCGAAAGCGTATCCCCGTCATAATAATACATCCTTCCCCCTGCGGCCAACGCTATAAGCAATCCCTTTCGGTAAGGAATCATACTGCTGATACGCGCTCCCTTCAATTCTTCGCAACCGGCCACATCCATAAATCCATCGCCGGCCAACATCATCAGGCCGTGAGTAGCCGTGCCGATATAGATCCGGTCATGCCATACAGCCGAGGCGAAGATTTTATCCGGAGAAGGTATTACCCTGCTCACGCCATCATTTACCACCACCACCTTCTCATCCGCACGATAATAGAAAGCGCCGTGAATGCGATATATGTCAAACACGTTGCCGAAATCCCGCATATCGGTGGGAAGAGAGTCCGACAGGCATGTGTAGCGCAACGCTCCCGTATCTCCAGGCGAAAAATATCCGAACTCATTCTCGCCTCCCACATATACCCGCTTCTCATCCTGAAAGAGTGCCACACAGCGAGCCTCGCTCCTGTTGTCGAGGGGATATACATTCCAAGCGCATCCGTCGCTCACCAAGAGTCCTTTCTCATTTGCGAAAAAGGCCCAGTCGTCGTAAGTGGCCACTCCCCATGTAGTAGCCCCACATCCCGACTCTCCCCCGATATTCCATATCTGCGGGAGCCAACCGTAAGCGTATCCCTCCATCGGAAAAATCATCATCGCCACAGCCGTCAGAATCACCGTAGCCCAAAAACGCACAGTAGCCATCCTTATCTTCATAACTCTCACAAAATTACAAACAAACCTTTATCCCCGCAAACTTTGTCCCTTAAAATCCGACTCTAAGCCGCCTGTTAAGCGATTTGTAATTACACCTCCTAATTCCCTTAAAAAAAGTGATTTACATATCTAAACGCCACTATGCGTAGTCCTGACGTAATCAAATATACCCTCTTGCGTAGTCAAGAATACTGAAATATTCCCTTTCGGCCCCTCCCGCATACTAATTTTGCAGAGCCGACCGGCCCCTCCCCTCCGGGTGGCAATCGACAACCAAGAAAACTCTGACATAATGAAAAAATTTCTCTACTGCCTCATGAGCGCGGCCATCATGGCCGGAAGCGCCCCTCTGAGCGCCAAGGACCTCAATCAATTCATCATCAACGGGCAATCTCTATCCACAGGTCATCAGTCCTGGCCCGTAGTCTCCACAGAGAATATCCCGGGCAACTATATGATGGGCTCCGAGATATGGATCAACGCCGGCACCGGATACGACCACTCCGGCGACTGGCACATAAATCCCCTCATCGGCACCCTGAGCCGTGCCTTCAAGGAGTTTGACAATAACCACCGGAACGGAGGCGCAATTGCCGAATGTCCGCTGCTCGGCGCCGTCAACCACATGCAGCTTACCTTCCTGAAAGACAAGAATCAGGATATCCTCGCCACTTCCGTAGGCGTGAGCGGTGCGGCCATCGAGGAGCTCTCCAAGGAATGTACCCAGCGTAAGAACTACGGTCACTTCCTTGAATCCCTCCGTCATGCCAAGGAGGAAAGCGCCCTCTCCGGCTACGATGCCATATCTTGCCCAGCTATATTCTGGATGCAGGGGGAATTCAACTATTCCGTCAAGGATAATCATTGCGGCCTCAATGCCGGAGAAGACAACTGTACCGACCGCAAGACCTACAAATCTCTCCTTCTCCGCCTCAAGGAGAACATGCAGAACGATATTATGAGCGAGTACGGCCAGAAGGAAGCCCCGGTATGGATCACATATCAGACCGGAGGACAATACGTGCGCGATCGCCTCTCCATCGCCATGGCTCAGCTTGAAGCCGCCAATGAGAACGCCGATATCATCATGGCCGGATCCCCCTATCCCTGCACCGACCGCGGCGGTCATCTCGATGCCAACGGCTACCGATGGTTTGGCGAGATGCTGGCCAAAGCCTACTATAAGAGTCAGGTGCTCGGCGAGAAGGTGGTGGCAATGCAGCCGCGCCGTATCACTCGAGAAGACGGCGGCCGCACCATCCGCGTCACATATCATGTACCCGTAGGGAAAATGGTGTTCGACACCGACCTCCTCCCGAAGATTCAGAACTATGGATTCAACGTATATCACAATGGCTACGGCAGCGGTGCCCGTCAGAAACTCTCCTCCATCGAGATTGAGGGTGACGACGTTGTGATACGCTTCGACACTCCCCTTACCGGGAAAGTGATCGTGACCTACGGCGACCCTCTCGCAATGATAGAGAATCAGCCCTCAGGCCTCAATCATCTTATGGGACACGGCAACCTGCGCGACAGCGACCCTTATCAGAGTGCCCTCACGTATATCGACCTCGACGCCAAGGATGAGAACGGCGAGTACGTCTATTCGCGTAATGCCGAAGAGACCCGTCTGCGTCCCGACTATGAGCCTAAAGATGCCGACGGCAACGTAATCTACGGCCGTCCTTACCCCCTTTACAATTTCGGAGTGGCTTTCTATTATACTCTCGATAAGAAATCCGATTCCCTCGAGATTCTCGACGATAACCTCAATCCTCTCCCGGTAGCCGAGCGCGAACCCGGAATCCTTGACGTAGCCTATGTGGAGGCCGATGGTGATGACTCAACGGCCGACGGATCGGAAGCTGCACCTTTCGCGTCGCTCAATAAGGCGGTGGCTGCCGTGAAATGGGATGGTGGTAAGGTAGTTGTGAAAGGAAGAGTAGACGTTAAAGACGAACTTGACCTTGAGGATTATGTATCCCTCATCATTACCGGTGAATGTCCCGACGCTTGTCTCGATGGAGGAGGAGCCACTCGCCTCGCAGAGACAGAAAAGACAAATATCACCCTCTCCGGTCTCACGCTCTCCAATTTTGTTTCAGGGGGTGCCGGTGCGGTGATAAGCATGACCGGGGGTGACTTCATCGCCACTGACGTCACTTTCTCCGGCAACGCCACATCCTGTATGAGCGGTGATAACGGGGGAGCTTTGAGCTTCCGTAATTGTGGCGATATTTCCCTCTCCCGCTGCACATTCTCCGATAATTCTGCCTTCCTCGGAGGTGCCGTTTACGTCACCGGTTCACACAGCCTCTACGTCTCCGACTCCCTTTTCGAGGCTAATAAGGCTGCCAAGAACAGCGCCGAAACCAACAATAATTCCCGTGGAGGTGCCATCTCTATTACCAACACCGATTTCGATGCCGATAATTGTGTATTCGTAAGAAATGAATCCACCAACAATCAGTCGGGTGTATTCCAAATTGCTCCCGGAAGTATCGAAGGTCAGCATTTCACACTCCGCAACTGCGATATCCTCGACAATAAAGCTCCCAAAGATCACGGTGGTGTATTCGTGGCCGAAAATTCCATGCAAAAGAATTTCGAGTATAATCTCATCAACTGCACTATTGCCGGCAACTCTGCAAGCGGATGCGGCAGCGTGGCATGGATTCTTAATGGAGCCTCCACTTCTCCCACTCAGACACTGAATATCTACAACTGCACCATTACCGGCAATCACGGCACCGGCAACACTTATCATAACACCGTATTCCTGTGGGGATCGGATATCCACACAAATATCGTGAATACCATCTTCGAGGGGAATACGGTAGGTAGCAACAATGAGTACGCCGACCTCCATGCCGGAGAATTTACAGAGGCCAAGAGCGGAAATATCAGACTGAGTCATTCAGTGCTGGGTCGCTTCCATACCCTCCGACAGGATGAGACTCCGGGGGAGGAACGCGGTGTGCCACAATATGACGAATCTTCCCGATTCGACATCTCCCCCGCCAAAGCCTCTGATGGTGAGGCCAACTACGCCGGTATCCTTCCCCGGAATGAAGAGAACGCCTATATCTTCAACGGTCTGACGGCCAATGGTGTAGGGATGGGCGATGACTCCCTTCTCGCCGATCGTTTCGGCATCACCACCGACCGCTTCGGTTCTCCGCGCCGTCGCAACTGTATCGGCTCCGTAGATATTATCGACGGTGTCACCGGAGTCTCCCCCATCACAGCTCCCGTAGACGGAATCGCTTTCGCTACAGCGGGTGATATGCTTGAAGTAGCGGTTGCCCACTCCGTTGAAGCCACTGTGGAAGTCTACTCCATCGAGGGTCTTCTCCTCTCCTCCGCCCCGGTCAACTCCGGCTCCGCCTTGCTCCCCCTCTCCCTCCTCGGCCGGGGTATCCGCATCATCCGTGTGGTCACCGCCGACGATGCCACTACTTCCGTAGTACGCCTCTGACCTAACGTAATTCAGATAATGACTCTTATGAATAGATTGCATGAAAATATCTTTCTTCCTGCGCTGATGGCGCTCGCTTGCGCCTCAGCGCAGGGGGAAGTGAAACTCCCCTCTCTCATTGCCGACAATATGGTGCTCCAACAGCAGACTGATGCACGTCTGTGGGGCACCGCCCGCCCCGGTAAGGAAGTGACGGTAGTCGTATCCTGGGATACGACTCCGGTAAAGACCAAAGCAGGCAAAGACGGTACATGGCTCGTAAGCGTACCGACTCCGGGAGCCACTTCCGAACCGCAGCATATTTCCTTCACCGACCCTGACGGCTCCGTCACCATCTCTGATGTTCTCATCGGCGAGGTATGGTTCTGCGCCGGACAATCCAATATGGAGATGCCCGTACGTGGTTTCGACCGTCAGCCTGTAGAGGGTTCGCTTGACGCTATCCTTGATGCTCGTCCTTCGCGCCCCATACGCATGTATCGCGTTGACAATCGTCTGAGTTCCTCCCCCCTGGCGGAATGTAGCGGCGAATGGCGTAAGAATACTCCTGAAGGAGTGGCGGCATGTAGTGCTACGGCTTATTTCTTCGCCGATTATCTCAATCGTCAGCTTGATGTGCCCGTCGCCGTCATCACAGCCCATATAGGAGGCACCCGTGTTCAGCCTTGGATGTCGCGTGAAAGTGCCGTGGCGTGCGGTCTTGATGTCCGGCATCTCGACACTGCCGTAAATCTTAAGACTCGCGAAGTGCATCAGCTTCCGGCCATGATCTACAACGGCATGGTGGCACCCGCTACTAATTTCACCGTAAAAGGGATGCTTTGGTATCAGGGAGAGAGCAATAGCTCCGATCCCGATCTCTACGACCGGCTGATGCCGGTCTTCGTGGCCGATATGCGTGAGAAGTTCGGACTTGGTGAGATTCCGTTCTACTATGTGCAGGTAGCGCCTTACGCCCGCTATGGAGGTAAGGAGTTGGAAGGTATCGCCTCCCTTCGTGTGGCGCAGGCCCGCATGATGGATAAGGTGCCCAATTGCGGCATGGCGGTCACTCTCGATATCGGCGATCCCGCCTGTATCCATCCGGCCCGCAAGAAAGAGGTGGGACAGCGTCTCGCCCTTTGGGCACTCGCCAAAACTTATAATGCCAACCCATTTGCCTGGTCAGGACCGATATTCGACCACATGGAATATCAAGACCCTAAGAAAGAGCGACCGGCACGCCCCGACAAAGTGTATCTCTACTTTAATAATACCGGTGGTGGTGTCGCTCCGCTCGAACGTCCTCTCGACGGATTCGAAGCCGCAGGCGCGGATGATGTGTGGCATCCGGCAGAAGCGATAGTGGAAGGCGGACCGGGTCTGCTGGCTGTGACATGTCCCGCGGCGGGCAAGATAGAGAAAGTGCGCTACGGCTATCGTCCCTACTTCGAAGCCACCCTCTTCGACAACTTCGGTCTCCCCGCCTCTCCCTTCATCACCGACGGGGCGCTCCGCTGACCCTCCTCCTGAAAAAGACCACGACCCCGATACTATTCCCGGCCGTGGTCTTTTTTTACATAATATCCTCCTTAATTCCTCTTCCTTTTTTGCAAAATGGCCCATTTATTCCTCTTCCTTTTTTCAAAACTCCATCATACCCATCTACGCTATCGGGCGTCTTACCCGATGATTTCAGCGGCCTGAAACCAGTTTTACCGACGGTGGAAACGGCCGAAGTTGGAAAAGACACTAATTTTTAGTAATTTTGCACCAAATATATATTAGTGCTCCATAATTATGGCAAATCAGGAACTCAGCGAGCAGGAGCTCGTAAGACGAAATAGCATGCAGGCTCTCCGCGAACGCGGCATCGAGCCTTATCCCGCACCCCTCTATCCGGTAGACGCTCACACCGTGGAGATCAAAGAAAACTTCAGCGACGATCTCGTGCCTCCCCGCGAAGTACACGTGGCCGGACGTATCATGTCGCGCCGCATCATGGGTAAAGCCTCCTTCATGGAGCTTCAGGATGCCGACGGACGTATCCAGATATACGTGAGCCGCGACGACCTCTGCCCCGGCGAAGACAAGGATATGTACAACGTTGTCTTCAAGAAACTTCTTGATATCGGCGACTTCATCGGAGTGAAAGGTTACGTATTCCGCACAAAGACCGGTGAAATATCCGTACACGCGCAGGAGATTACAGTCCTCTCCAAGAGTCTCCGTCCCCTCCCCATCGTGAAGATGAAGGATGGTCAGGCCTACGATGCCTTCACCGATCCCGAGCAGCGTTATCGTCAGCGTTACGTCGACCTCGTCGTGAATCAGGGTGTGAAAGAGATCTTCCTGAAACGCACACGCATGTTCAACTCCATGCGCGAGTTCTTCAACACCCACGGCTACGTGGAAGTGGAGACTCCCATCCTCCAGGCTATCCCCGGAGGTGCGGCCGCACGCCCCTTCATCACTCATCATAACACTCTCGACATTCCCCTTTATCTCCGTATCGCCGACGAGCTCTATCTCAAGCGCCTCATCGTAGGCGGTTTCGATGGTGTCTACGAATTCTCCAAGAACTTCCGCAATGAGGGTATGGACCGCACCCACAACCCTGAGTTCACCTGCATGGAGATCTACGTGGCATATAAGGACTACAACTGGATGATGGATTTCACCGAGCGTATGCTCGAGAAGATCGCCCTCGACGTAAACGGCACCACCAAGGTGAAGGTTGGCGACAATGAAATCGACTTCAAAGCCCCCTTCCGCCGCGTCACTATGACCGACGCTATCCGCGAAGCCACCGGTTTCGATATCACCGGCAAGAGCGAGGATGAGCTCCGCGCATTCTGCAAAGAAGCCGGTATCGAAGTAGACCCCGCAATGGGCAAAGGAAAACTCATCGACGAGATCTTCGGTGAGAAGTGTGAAGGCAGCTTCATCCAGCCCACATTCATCATCGACTATCCCATCGAAATGTCGCCCCTCACAAAGCGCCATCGCGACAACCCCGAGCTTACCGAGCGTTTCGAGCTCATGGTCAACGGCAAGGAGCTTGCCAACGCCTATTCAGAGCTCAACGACCCCATCGATCAGTATGAGCGCTTCGTAGAGCAGATGCGCCTCTCCGAGAAGGGCGATGACGAGGCTATGATTATCGACGCCGACTTTATCCGTGCCCTCGAATACGGTATGCCCCCCACATCGGGGATGGGTATCGGTATGGACCGTCTCGCCATGCTCCTCACCGGCCAGACCACAATTCAGGAAGTGCTCCTCTTCCCCCAGATGCGCCCCGAAAAGCGTCAGAAGAACAAAGAGGAGGAAGGCGAAGCCGAGAACAACGACGCGACTGAAAACGCCTGATCATGACACCATCCCTCGGACGCATAGCCGTGCTCGGCGGAGGCTCTTGGGCCACAGCCCTGGCCAAACTGCTCCTCGGCAATGAGGAGCGCATACTCTGGTATATGCGCCGGCCCGACCGTATTCAGGAATTCCTGAAATACGGCCATAATCCCGTATACCTCAGCGATGTCACATTCGACACCGACCGTATCTCCTTCTCCGATGATATCAACCGTGTCATCTCCGAAGCGGATACTCTCGTCCTGGCTGTCCCCTCCCCATACCTTCTCAGTCATCTGGAGAAGGTGGATGCCGATCTGCGTAATAAAAATATCGTATCGGCCGTAAAAGGTATCGTGCCGGAACAGAATGTCACCGTCACCGACTACTTCCTCCAGCACTTCGGTTGCGAGGATGTCAGGATGCTTGCCATAGGCGGCCCGTGTCATGCCGAGGAAGTAGCCCTCGAACGTCTCAGCTATCTCACCATCGCCTGCCACGACCGGGAGCGTGCCCTGCTCTTTGCCCGCTCCATCGGTGGCAAGAAGCTGAAGACTATCATCTCCACTGATGTGGAGGGACTCGAATACGCCGCAGTCCTTAAGAATGTATACGCCATCGCAGGTGGCATCGTACACGGCATGAAGACCGGTGACAACTTTATGGCTATGCTCGCTTGCAATGCGGCCCGGGAGATGCGACGTTTCATCGATGCCATAGCCCCCTGCCCGAGAGATATATGCCACTCCGCTTATCTCGGCGACCTGCTCGTGACAGCCTACAGCCGATTCTCACGCAACCATAATTTCGGCTCCATGATCGGTAAAGGCTACAGCGTAAAAGCCGCTATGATGGAGATGGAGATGGTGGCCGAAGGGTATTACGCCACAAAATGTATCCATGAAATCAACGAGGCCGGACCGCACACCGAGATGCCAATTCTCGATTGCATGTTCCGCATTCTTTACGAAGGTGTCAATCCTCATAAGGCAATAAGAGCCATCACCGGAACTTTCTGCTGAGAAAAATGCGGTTATTAACCGTATTTTTAGAAACTTTAATAAGGGGAGGCTGAACTTTAATATCAGTCTTCCCCTTATAATTATATATCTTGCTTGTCACGGCTTCTTATGTTCGAAAAATTTAAACGATTTCGAAGTCGGGATAATGCTATTGATTTGTCTTAACTAAAAAAATTTAACCCAAAATATCGAAAAGAATGAAAAGTATCGAAATTAATATCGAGCACGCTCTCTATTTCGCCGAAAAACAATATAATGCCCTCGAGGCTCCGGCCGTAGAGGCTATGACAGCTCTCGAGAAAGGCACCGGCGAAGGCGCCGACTTCCTCGGTTGGCTCCATCTCCCTTCCGAGACTTCTGATAAACTTATTGCCGACATCAACGCCACAGCAGCGCGCCTCCGCGAGGCGTGCGATTATGTCGTGTGCATCGGTATCGGGGGCAGCTATCTCGGCGCTCGCGCCGTCATCTCCGCTCTCTCCGATTCTTTCTCCGATTTCTATGCTCCCGCTCCCAAGAATCCCAAGATTCTCTACGCAGGTCAGAATATCGGTGAAGAGTATCTCGCCGAACTTCAGAAATTGCTCGAAGGTAAGAAATTCGGTATCGTGGTGATCTCCAAATCAGGCACTACCACCGAACCTGCCATCGCTTTCCGTCTGCTTCGCGATCAGCTTGAGAAGCAGGTCGGCAAGGATGCCGCAAAGAATCTCATCGTGGCCATCACCGATGCCAAGAAGGGTGCCCTCCGTACAATGGCCGATCAGGAAGGTTGGGAGACTTACGTAATTCCCGACAATGTGGGCGGCCGCTTCTCCGTGCTCACTCCCGTCGGTCTGCTCCCCATCGCATGTGCCGGATACGATATCGCCAAACTCGTGGCGGGAGCTGCTGACATGGAGCGTACTTCCGCACATCCTTCTCCCGAGAACCCCGTAGAGGTATATGCCCGCATGCGCAACGCCCTCTATCAGGATGGCAAGAAAATCGAGATTCTCGTCAACTTCGATCCCAAGCTCCATTACTTCTCCGAGTGGTGGAAACAGCTCTACGGCGAGAGCGAAGGCAAGAACCATAAGGGTATCTTCCCTGCATCCGTTGATCTGACCACCGACCTCCACTCCATGGGTCAGTGGATTCAGGACGGTGAGCGCACCATCTTCGAGACCGTGCTTTCAGTGAAGAAGCCGGCAATTGATCATCGTGTGCCCGAAAATGCATCCAATCTTGACGGTATCAACTATCTTGCCGGCAAGCGCATCGACGAAGTGAACAAGATGGCTGAACTCGGCACCCGTATCGCCCACGTAGAGGGTGGTGTGCCCAATATCCATATCACACTCCCCGCTCTCGACGAGTACTCCCTCGGCCAGCTCATCTATTTCTTTGAGAAAGCCTGCGGCGTATCCGGTTATATCCTCGGTGTCAACCCCTTCAACCAGCCCGGTGTAGAAGACTACAAGCGCAACATGTTCGCACTTCTCGGCAAACCCGGCTACGAAAAAGAGACCGCCGACATCCAATCTAAAATCAAATAATCCCGCCCCGGGAGGAACTACCCGTCCCCTTGATGAGACCAACTAACCCTCCCCTTGGGAGGAGCAATCAACCCTCCTCCCCCGAATTATAAAAACCAAAGCGAAGGCTGCCCTCCCGGGCAGCCTTCCTTACTTCTCCCCCTTCCGTCCCCACACCCACCCCATCGCACGACTATCCCCTTTCAATAAATCCCACAACGTAGGGACATGGCGTGCCATGTCGTAAATCATTCACACCTTAATCTCTTATATCTCAACATCTTACACGCTATCATTTCAAACAACACCAATTGCCGTTTTTGGGTCGCAGATTCATTTTGTCACGGAAGGTTTTTGGTCGCAGATTCACGGGGATTGGGCCCGCAGGATCGGGCGCAGATCTTTTTTTTGCAAATTGGCGGTCCGCAGATTGAGACCACGGCCTGCTACGCGGCGGCCGGATTAACGCAGATTGCCAACGTAAGGATTACCGATTGCCGCTCTATCCTCCTCAATTTCCATCGAATCAATTCCCGATTGCACATGTAGGGTTCGCGACCTGTCGCGACCGCTGCCGGTGGTAATATCCGTCCTGATTTCCCGATCCGCGTTCTCCATCTGCGGAGATCCGCAATCAAAAAAATGCGCATCCGGGTAATTTGTGGCGGCGGCATCGGTCGCGACACAATGCTGTTTACTTAAGTCCACTAGGAAATAAAAAATAAACAATCGGACATAGTCGCCCAATTGTTATTTATTTACCACAATAAAAAAACAATGTGCTTATGTCCGATTATAATTTTAATTTAATAAACACCGTAAGATCGGAGTTTGTTAAATACGGCAATATCGAAAATCTTAAAAATTTTTGCAAGTCCCATCCCACCTACAACTCTCCAAGTTCGGGATGTTTCACCCGAGAACGTACTTTATCGTTCAGAAAACTTCTTTCGTTCCTTCTATATCCACGGTCAAAATCCACAGAGATAGAGCTACTGGAATACTCCCACCTCATTGGCAGACCCAATGTGAACAAGAGTGATTTCAGCAGACGCCGCCGGCTTATACCGGCCGATTATCTAAAGGCCATGAGTCGAGACATCGTCTGCGGGTTCTATGACTCATCGAGCCGGGTTATGAAATGGCACGGACATCTTCTGCTTGCGGCAGATGGTACTACATACTCTCTGCCTAATACGCCGCAGGTCAAGAAAATGTATCTGCAGGGGCGTAAGACCGGCAGGAGTGAGCAGGCATTGGCTCGCGGTGTAGTGTTGAAGGATGTGCTCAACGATACGATAATCGCATCCAATATGGAGTGTTACGGCAAGGACGAGATCAGGCTGCTGTTGGATGAGATCAACGCATTACCTGATTCCCTTCTGACGATGCAACCGGTTGTGATACTTGACCGTAAATACTGCGCTTATACACTGATTGAACCTCTGATGCGAAAGAATATCGGATTCATAATCCGTGTTAAAGAGCGCTTCAACAAGGATGTGGATTCATTCATAGCCTCTGGGGAGATCTGTAGAGACGCAACGCTCACACCAGCCTCTACCTCTATCAAGAAACTGAAGAGATTATATGGAAAAGATGCCGCCGGTCAGTTTCCTGTCAGATTGGTACGGCTGTCAGACAATGTTGTTGTGATGACAACCATAAAGGACGAGTCGTTATTCCAGCCACAGGGAGACATCTACCGGCTTAGGTGGAATGTCGAGACTACTATAGGCTTTGTAAAGAACAACCTGCAGGTCGAGATATTCTCCTCATATCTGAACAACTCAATGCGACAGGATTTTCACGCAAGGACAATCCAGTACAATCTGCTATCATTGCTTTGTCATCAAGCCGCCGAACTGCGCCATGATGATAATGACCGGAGAATCAACCGGAATGTCGCACTTGGAATCCTGAAGCTCGAGTTCGGTATCTTTATTAACGATCTCTCTGATTCCTTTTACCATTCTTTAACAAGACTGTTAAATCTGATACTCAGATTCACAACTCGTGTCAAGCCCGACAGACACAATCCAAGACTATTCAGAAAAATCAAGCACAGCGGTAAATTTATTACGTTGCATAATTACAGGGAGGCGATATGAAGGCT
>JAAVEO010000029.1 GCA_014801225.1 Bacteroides sp. | reverse complement strand
TCGTCGGTGCTACCGTTGTTGAAGTGGGTAATGCCAAGAACGAACTCTTTCTATTACTGGATAATATTTAACCTGTCCAACTTTTTGGGGTCACTTCATTATGACACAGCCTCTTGTCGATAAGATTTGGGTTGATGGGAATTATTTCTTGGAGGCCATGATTTTGAGGGCGCGTATGAATCAAGTAGCTTCCTTATTTCAAAAAATATTACTAAAAGTTTTGAAAATTAATTAATTATAGCTAAATTTGTCAGCAAAAGGAGAGATAAAACACTATTATTTCATCTTTATTGACTTATTACGAATAATCATCAAACATACATACAAAAAAAATGAATAGAAAAGAAGGACTAATTCTACTATGGCTCGTCTTCGCAGCGATACTCGGCGGCTCATTTTATGGGGTTGCACAGGAAGATGAGGTTAAAAGGTACCTGCCTCCACCTCCCCCGCCTGCTCCCTCTCATGCGAAAGGAGTGGAACCGGAATATCTGTTTGAGTACAACTCGAGTAATGAGAAGGTATACTATGAGGTGTATCTTGACAAATTCATTGTGTGGACAACCGATTCTATGGCGGTCTACTCCTGTCTCGGGGATCCGGAATATGTAAAGAATTCTTATGAAAGTTCACCCGGAATCAGAAGAATGGAATGTTCTATTGGAGATGTAAAATTGGGTAAAAAGTTACGCGATAACTTACGAAAAATTCCGGGGGTTATTAGAGTGGCTAATTATTGCTATGACACATCCACAAAAACGGAACGCCGTCCCGAAGAGTATGTGGACGTGATGTTGAAAAATAGCGCTGATTCCGTGAAATTATTTAGCATGATTGATTCTATAGGAGGAAAGGTTTTCCCGGGAATGAGATATAGGCCAGATACTCGATGGACCATAGAACTAATATCTTGTAAATCAACACCTGTAGAATTAGCGAATTATCTCTATGAGACCGGTCTATTTGAGTGGGCGCGTCCTTATTTCTGGACAGAAATGTGTGTGGAATTCACCTATGATCCTTATGTAAATAAGCAATGGGGGCTTTATAACAGAAATAATATTACAATATATAAGGTGAATCACCATACTGATCTTAATGTAAGTTTGGCATGGAATTACGCTACCGCGCCAAGGAATGCGGCGTCGACGTCGAGTCGCCCACAGTCCTCTCCTACGCTCGGATGTGATCCCGCGCAGACCCGCAAGCCATCAATCTCCTTCGGCGAAGGAGATTGTCTCTCTTCCGCCGAAAGAGATTGTCTATCCTCCACCGAAAGAGATTGTCTATCCTCCGCCGAAAGAGATTGTGGTGCGAACGGAGTGAGCACACATCCCCTAATGCAGATTCCCTCCTAAAGCGCTCTAATCAAACCCGAGACATTCCCTCTGAAAGTATTGACGATTCTCATGGCAAGCCCGTTAAGTTGCTGAGCCCAAGAATAACTCAAGCTCTCCTTTCTTGTAGAATGCTCCTTAGGTGCGATCAGAAGCAAACGCCCCTGCGCCATCAACTCAAACTCAGCTCCCGTGGCACTTTCACGTTCCGCAAACCCATTGGTAGTGACGCGGACAATACCATAGCCCTCTTCAACGGCATAGTCACGTATTGCCTTTTCCATAGGATGTATGAAAGGAGATACCGGTATTCCGCCATTTAATATATGAGTCCTGCATTCTTCCATCCATTTAACCTTCTCTGAGTCATCATAACGCCTGCTGAACTTAACATGAAAGACATGAGGCTGTTTTAATAAAAACACATTCCCCTTTGCGATATATCGATCTTTTCCTACTGTTAATTGCCACCTGCGAAGCATGAAGTCCGGATAAGCACGTTTCAGCAGAAAGCGTCTTGGATTGTCCAAGGTATAATGGATTTGCCTTTCCCATTGCTCCTGACTGTAAGCGATACGGTCATTGAATCCTTTTTCAAATAGAGTCTGCATCTTCTGAGGTCTGACTTGATCCGGTAAAGAGAAGTGATATTCAGACGATATGGAGCCCTTCAGACTTCCTATAGCCCGGCTTAACCCATTAGGCAGTGCATCCGTGACATTGACGCATACATGAAGATGATCCGGCATCACGGCATAGACCGGTACTTTGATTTGTGGATATCTGATAAGCCAATCGTCTATGGCGGTCGGAATGACGCGGCCTACCACGGAAAGCTCGCAATAGGCATTATGAACTGGCAATTCAGCGCTCTCCTTAATATTTGATAAAGGCCCAACATCTTGTTGCTTGATAAATGTGATAAGATATCTGGCGGAGCGTGTATAGTCATGATGATATGCACGCCGATTGTAGTTTGTATGAGTCGGATCGCAGTAGAATGGATTGTATTCTTGCATGGATGGGTAAAGAAATATTAGTGGAAGACGTATATGTGCTCACATCGTTCGCACCACAATATCCGCCGACGGCAATGATTGGGGTGGCCCGAATGAGATGCAAAAATAATAAAATAAGCTTTCACATGCTAGTCTACAAGAGATTATTCTTTTCGCGCGCTCTATTTCTCTCCCCAATGGTGATTGTCTCCCCTCCGCCGAAAGAGATTATGGTGCGAACGGAGTGAGCACAAACTCGCCCATCCATTTTTTCAGTTTGAACCAACTTGAACCAATTACGACTTGCATAATCCCGCAAGCCGTATTAATTTTGCATCGGCTCGTAGCCGTATGCCGTAGCACATGCATCATCAGCTGAAGAAAAGGTAGTATTTCACAGAGTGTCTCTGAGGGCGCGATGGTCGATCTCGCTTATGGTTATGCGTCAAATAGAGGTAAGAAAGTATCCATAGGAGACAAATCGAATCAGGAATCTAATAGTTTCCCTTATTTCAAGAAATATTACTAAAAGTTTTGAAAATTAATTAATTATAGCCAAATTTGTCAGCAAAAGGAGAGATAAAACACTATTATTTCATTTTTATTGATTTATTACGAATAATCATCAAATACACATACAAAATGAATAGAAAAGAAGGATTAATTCTACTATGGCTCGTCTTCGCGGCGATACTCGGCGGCTCTTTTTATGGGGTTGCACAGGAGGACGAAAAGATTGAGAGGAAAATTTCCTATGCCCGACAACCACCTGCTCCTCCCGCGAAAGTCAAGGGAGAAGAGACTGAAATTGTTTATGACAATCCTTTTTTTTCCAAAAATCCGGACAAAAAAGAAAATTATGAAGTATATTTGGATAAATTTGTTGTATGGACTACCGACACAACTGCAGTTTATTCTATTTTGGGAAATTCTGATTTTGTGATTAGTCATAGGGAATCAGAGCCGGGGATTCATAGAATGGAATGTTCAGTAGGCGATCCGAAGTTGGGAAAAAGATTGCGAGCTAAACTAAAAAAGGAACCGAAAGTTATAAGGGTATCCAATTTCTATTATAGCTCTCAATATGAAAGTGAGTATCGTCCTGAGGATTACGTAACTGTACGACTGAAGAATGCCGGGGATTCCATCCGTTTAAAAGAGATTGCTGACTCTATAGGCGGTTATATTCGGTGTAGCTCTGTAGAGCGAGGTGTATGGGAGCTGTTTCTTGGCCGTTGCAAATCCACTGCCATTGAAATAGCCAACGAATTATATGAAGTCGGTTTTACTGAATGGGCTGATGCAGGCATAGTTTATGAAGTATTTCTAGATTTCAGTTATGATCCGGAAGTAAGTAAGCAGTGGTATCTATACAATACCAAAAATATCTCTATTCCTCCTGCTAACAAGTATACAGATTTAGAGGTAAGTTCTGCTTGGAATTAATACATTCGGGCGAAGAAAGTAGCGGAAGAAAAGAAAGTTTCTTTGAAAGATTCTCAAATGGCTGCATGGGTAGACGGTGACAATCTTACCATACGCTATGAGGAAGCCGGGCGCATCGAACTATATGATATAAAAGGAAATCTGCTTGGAATAAGAGAAGTGGATGGTCTTTCCAATGAAGTGATTATTCCTCTTTCTGAAATCAATGTTAGAGAAAGAGGTGTTTATATAATTCGCCATCTAAGTTCTTCATCCATACACACTGTCAAGATTCTCATATGAAGCGGCGGGAATTGAGCCAGTCGGTGAGGATGATGACGGCGGCTGTCTCGTCGGCGAGCTCCTTGCGTTGGCGGTCTTTCTTCTTGACGCCGGCGGCAATCATCTCGCGATGAGCGATGGTTGACGTGAAGCGCTCGTCGAACATCTCGACGGGCATCTCAGGCATCAGTTTGCGCAGACGGTTGAGAAAAGGAGTGATATATCGCATGCTCTCCGAGGGTTGGCCGGAGAGGGTCTTCGGCAAACCCACTACAATTCTCTCCACCTGCTCACGGCTACAATAATCAGTGAGGAACTCAATCAGTTGGCCGCTGGGAATCGTAGGGAGTCCGTTGGCGGCAATCTGAAGGATATCCGTCACGGCTACTCCGCAACGCTTACGGCCATAGTCGATGGCAAGCACTCTTCCCATATTCTCTCAAAATAAGATTTGTAATGCCACAAACTCTCCGATAAAGGCCAAGACAGCCAAAATCAACATCCACATTGCCAGGGAATCCAATTTCGAGGATGCCGGACGATTCAGATTAGCGATGGTAAGCGCTATCATGTGGCTGAAAGCGGCCATGAAGAAAAAGAAGATATCTATAAACATCCACCAGGCGGCTTTGCGCATGGAGAATGTGAAGATTATGAGGAGCACCACAAGAAGAAGGGCGCCCCAGGCGCATGCCTTCGACTTTAGAAGACTTTTCATTAGAGTTTAGTTGATAAATGTGCCTTAGACACTACCCTATATCGCAAGGGCTTTATTGGAAAATAAATGTTGATTACACAAAGAATTATCGGAAGAGCTTAAGGCCGTAGGGAGTGCCGCTCTCACCATTGAAAAGAACGAAATAGAAACCGTTCGGATGGCCGGAGATATCCACATGTCCGATATTGGTGTCGCGGAAGGTGTAACGCTCTATCATCGAGCCGTCAAGATTATACACACGTGCCAACACCACGTTCTCCGGAAAACTTATCTCAAATCGTCCGGCTCCGATAGCCTTCAGTTGAGGTTCGGAGGGGTGAAGCAATTCATCAAGTTGCAGGGAGCGGGGCGCCTCTTCCGCCTTCATTCCGGCGAGGATATCGTCATAGAAAGCAAAGGGAGCCGCTTCCTCCTCCTCTTCCGGAATGGGGTGAGGATCTGAGAGCATGGCTACTTGTCCGTCGCTCAGGAACTCTGTGGCCATGAGCCGCATCATCCATTGATTGCGGTTGTCGAGTTGGATACGGTAATAGTCGCCGCTATGCCCGTGGACTATGACGGGAAGCAGGCGCTGACCGCTCACAAGACCGAGAATAACACTTCTTCGGGCTCCAAATTCATCATCCACCATCTCTTTCCATTGATCGGGGGTGAACATATCGGATGAGAAGCGGTCGATTACGGGGGAGTCGGCAAGACGATCGATAGTCTCGGCGGCCTCCTCCATATCATAAGCGGGGTCAGTGACTTCTGACCGGGCATCAAGCACAGAGGCTATATAACCGGGTATATTGCCCCAAGCGGCTATCGCCTGTTCAGGCACACGGCTGTCGAAGCGGATATACTCTATATCACGCGCATATCCCGTAAGCAGGGCTTTCTCCTTATCTCCGATATGATCAGGATCGAAACTCTCCTTAAGGGAGTAGCCCAAAATCGGGAATGCTTTATTCTCCGCCGAAATAATTACAAATCCTCCGGCCGGATTATTGTAGACATAGAAGGGCACGAAGAGGCGTTCGGTGGTGAGACGCCGCCCGTTATATACCATCTTGGGGGCGCCCATCACCTGTCCGGCGGCCTGATTGAAAAAAGCGTGGGCTATCTTCGAGGCCTCCTTCTGGCTTACGGTCTCTGCTCGCCCGGCAACGGGCGCAAAGATTGCCAGCACGGTTATGAGGCCGACGAGGATACGATATGGTGAAAATTGGTAATACTTTTTCATATTTTTAATAAGAATCCTTTCTTAAGAGGATAATGTGAGAGACATGGAGAGAGGTGAGAGAATATAGATTGAGTAAGGATTCTATCTATATAACGCTAAAACCATAGGAAATTATCTTTCCTCCCATTTCTCGTCCTGAAAGATTCAGGACGAGAGAATCAAAGTGTTATTTCCAGACCATCATAACCCGGGATCACATTTGGGGGAAGGAGATTGGGTATTTCGGAGTGAAGACCGATCTCATGATTGAAGTGAGTCAGGACGGCTCGTTCGGGTTTTACATCGCGGATAAGTTCAAGAGCCTCATCGAGAGTAAAGTGAGCGAAATGGTCGGTAAGGCGCAAGGCATTCACAATCAAGAGTTTCAAATCGCGCAACTTATCGCGCTCTTCCTCCTCTATCTTCTTGGCATCGGTGATATACGCGAAATCTCCGATACGATATCCGAATATGGGCTTCTTGCCATGCAACACATTGATAGGTTCTACAGTCAGACCATTGATAGAGAAGGGAGTATCATCAATCACGTGAAGATCGAGAGGGGCAGCCCCGGGATAAAGGGGTGCATCTTCGCGGAAAAGATAATAGAGGCGTCGACGCAGATCTTCGGCAACATCCTCACGCACATATATAGGCACCTGATGTTCGCCGATTATCGGACGGAGATCCTCCAGGCCTCCGATATGATCGAAATGGGAATGAGTGATTAGCACGGCATCGAGTGAACGGATACCGGCATCAAGAGCCTGCTGACGGAAATCGGGAGAGGGATCTATCAGGATATTCATCCCTTTAACGTGGAGAAGGGCGGAGCAGCGGCGACGTTTGTCATGGATATCGGAGGATGTGCATACAGGACACATACACCCTACCTCCGGAACACCTTTGGAGGTACCGGACCCGAGCATACGGAAGGTGAAAGATGAATCGATAAAGTTGACTTCTTTCTCAAGGCGTATGCCGAAGCGGGCCTGTACCCTATCGCATACGTAGCGGGAGAGGGCCACGACATCAGCAGTTGAGGCACCCCCCTTATTGACGAGCACAAGGCATTGATCGGGATATACTTGTGCGCCTCCTATGCAATAACCTTTGAGTCCGGCTTTCTCTATCATCCATCCCGCCGCGAGTTTGATGCTTCCATCCGGCTGGGGATAATGAGGAATCTCAAGGCCTTCGGCACAAAGAAGATTATCGAGTTCGCGGAAATGGAACTCCCCTATCACGGGATTCTTGAAGAAACTGCCGGCACTGCCGATAACGGCCGGGTCGGGAAGTTTGGCTCCGCGTATCTTCTTTATCTCCGCAAGCACCTCACTAATGGAGGGATTGCGGCCGAGTTGTTCCGTAAGCCGGCGCAAGGGCCCGTAAGAGATATTCCGGGCTTCAAGAGAGGGCCGGAGTTTGAAACTGACACGAAGCACATAATAACGGTCTTTCCCTTCATGCTTGAACATACTGTCGCGATAAGCAAAGCGGCATTCGTCATGACGAAGGGTGACAGTCTTGCGAGTGAATGTGTCGAAGCACTCTACGGAATGGATAAGGTCACCGGCTTCGACGCCATAGGCTCCCACATTCTGCACGGGAGCGGCACCTACCTCGCCGGGGATATCGGCAAGATTTTCCAATCCGGCCAGACCCTCGGCAACACACCAATCTACAAATCTCGCCCAATTTTCTGCAGCTCCGGCTATAACGTAGACAGTGTCGGGATCCTTATCATATCGCACGATACCTTTGATACCGGAGTGAAGAACGAGACCTTTGAAATCGTTTACAAAAAGGAGATTGCTACCACCTCCTATATGGAGCACATCATTATCGAGCCACTCCGGGGAACGGGAAATCTTAAGCAATTCCTTTTCGGATGTGTATTCGGCGAAGACAGCGGTCTTCACCGGGATGCCGAACGTGGTGAGAGAGGTGATATCCTTATTATATTCAAATTCCATTAGAGTAAATTTTTTACAAGGGCGATAAGATAAGAAGAAAGGAGTATTATAAGCGGTAATCTGTCAGGACTCCATCGGTAAATACCAGATATCTACCATCTGTATATTTCCAGATATCAACAGTGCGACTCCAGTCGTGGCCCGGAGAGACATCCGCGGGAGCACCGAGAGCCAACCTACATTCCTCCTTATTCATACCTGGCTTCACGGTTCCTCGGCAAATGAGTTGCCATACATCGGAATGTATTCTCGGATACCGGCTTTTCACATCAGATAGTGAAAAGAGGGAATCAAAGGATCGGCTGTCAGCCGCGGAATGGCCGAAATTCATATACATCACAGATTTGATGCCCTTATCGTTGACGAAGCTTACTGCGAGCGGGAACACTTCATTACCGGTGGAGACTCCGGTGATGGTGACAGGAACGAACTTCTCCCCTACCATACGTTCTCCATCAGGAGTGTACCATAAATTTGTGAGTGTCCAAACGCGGCGTCCTTTAAGCAATTTATCCGCTTGGGTTACCATATCAAGGTCGGTCATCAACGGAAGAGCGTCGCTTCGGGTAGAAGCCATAGCGGATCTCAGCGAACGGGACAGAGTGTAGTCGTAGATACGTCCATCATACGAAAAGGAGAGCACTCCGGCTTCCGAACCATCGGGTAAACGTCGGGAACCGACACCCTCGAAGCGTATGATGCGACCACCCAACGAATCGGATGCTTCAAGAGAGAAACCATCGCGCGGGACAAGCACTAGGCTCAGTCGATTGTCGGCCACATAGAACGGGCGCCCCTTTTTCCAGGCTGAAAGCGGAAGAGCTTGCACCGAATCCATCAAGGATTCGGAAGCACTCCGCCGCGATGAGTGCTTATCAGAGCGAGAGAGCTCTATTTTCTTGGTACCTTCCACCCCTGTAAAGCATCCTGTAAGGGCGACTCCCATCAGCAGAGAGAAGGCTACGGGGAAAATTCTCCATAACAGGGGTGATATATCTCTTTTTATCATTAATCTCTTATATTATCGTTCTTCGGAGAGATTACAAAATTAACCAAAAAATTCGGTCTGAGCGAATTTTGAGAAAAAATCTGTGCTTACCAGGACAAAATTATACAAAATAGGATAAAATAATTTTAGCTGATTTTTCAATCGATTAGCAAAAAAATTAAATTTTTCTTTAATTTTTTCACCAAAAAATTTGGCCACATCGCAGAATAGTACTAACTTTGCACTCGCAAAACGGAAGGGACGGCAACGCTGAAACAACCGAAAGCAATGAAAATATGGCGGGATAGCTCAGTTGGTTAGAGCGTCGGATTCATAACCCGGAGGTCTCGAGTTCAATTCTCGATCCCGCTACTACGCAGAACGCGACAGATTCAAAATCTGTCGCGTTTTTTGTTTGGTGATAATACGTAAAAATTGTAACTTTGCAGACAATCTCCCTCTTACCGTCGGGGCTTCCACTCGGAGTAAAATCTTCCGGGAATAAACAACGGAGGTCAACCACAACTTCAATTTGAAGCATCTGCAAAAGAAATGAAAACAACTGACACTACCGGCACAGCAGTAGGAAAGGGTATAAAAACCCGGTTGACTGTGTTGAATTTCCTTGAGTTCGCAGTATGGGGTTCCTATCTCATTTCAATGGGTAACTTTCTCAGCCATGTCGGACTCGCTACAAAAATCGGCCTGTTTTATACTGTCCAAGGCTTGGTATCACTTTTCATGCCTGCAGTAATAGGCATCATTGCCGACAGATGGGTGCAAGCTCAGAAGATGCTCAGCATCTGCCATCTTATCGCCGCCATATTCATGACGGCCGCCGGAACATATTGTCTACAAGTGGGCAACCAGGTGGAATTCGGACCACTTTTCACCCTTTATACCATTTCTGTGGCGTTCTATATGCCAACAATAGGTCTGGCAAACTCCGTAGCTTATTCCGTGCTGAATAAAGCCGGATTGGATACGGTGAAGCATTTCCCTCCTATACGAGTGTTCGGCACTGTAGGCTTTATCTGTGCGATGTTGATTGTTAACTTCGCAGGGTTCCAGAGCAACTGTATGCAGTTCTTCACCTCCGCCGTGTTCGGAGTGCTTCTCTCCTTCTATTCTCTTACAATGCCGAGTTGCCCTATCAACAGGGGATCATCCAAATCTATGGCCGAAGCATTAGGTCTCAAAGCATTCAATCTCTTCAAAGAGCGGAAAATGGCAATCTTCTTCATTTTCTCGATGCTCCTCGGCGTATCTCTTCAGATTACAAATTCATACGGCAATCCCTTCATCACCGGATTTTCGGAAGTAGAGCAATATGCCGACAACTATTTCGCGAAAAACGCCAATCTCCTTATCTCACTCTCGCAGATGAGCGAGACTCTCTGCATTCTGCTCATACCCTTCTGTCTGAAGAGATTCGGTATCAAGGGAGTGATGCTTATGTCAATGCTGGCATGGGTGCTTCGCTTCGGATTTTTCGGAATCGGCGACCCCGGTTCGGGAGTATGGCTTCTTATCCTGTCAATGATCGTGTATGGTATCGCTTTTGATTTTTTCAATGTGTCCGGCTCGCTTTACGTAGACCGTGAGACAGATCCATCAATCCGCAGTTCGGCTCAAGGACTTTTCATGATCATGACCAACGGTATCGGAGCATCGGTAGGAACATTGGGAGCTCAATGGGTTGTGAATCATTTCGTATATTCTCAGACATCTCCCGTAGACCAGCTTCATGGATGGCGCATATCATGGTTTATTTTCGCAGGATATGCTCTTCTTGTTGGAATTCTCTTCCTTCTTATCTTCCGTGATAACAGTCATCCGTCAATCAGTAGGAAAGAAGCCGAGATCATGGAGGGGGATGGCGACGGAATGATCGAACCGAAATTATAACCTAATCCGGAGAACGTATACTTTTAAGTAAAATGATACAATTTTATACTCCCGATATAGAAGAGACCCTGACTCTGCCGGAGACTGAATCAGGACATTGCTGCCGTGTTCTGCGTCTGAAGGAGGGTGATGAGATAGAGAGCGTGGACGGCCGAGGCCACCGCTTCCGCAGTGAAATCACGCTTGCTCATCCGAAGCATACGAAAGTGAGGATTCTGCAGCGTACGGATGTGGAGCCGGCCAGACGGCATAAGGTGACTCTTGCTGTAGCGCCTACAAAGAATATCGACCGTATCGAATGGCTGCTGGAAAAAGCAGTGGAGGTAGGTGTCGACAGGATTGTGCTCGTGAAATGCGAGCATAGCGAACGAAAAAATGTAAATTGCGAACGTCTGGAGAAAATAATTGTCTCTGCCATGAAGCAAAGCCTGAAAGCTTCGCTTCCGCAGTTTGACGGTTTTGTACAGCTCAAAGAGTTTCTTAAAGGTGAGGCTGAAGCGGTATCTGCAGGCGATGGCAAACAGCGTTTCGTAGGTTATTGCAGTGATGAAGTGGAGCGTCGAAGCCTCGCGGGAGAGTATGCTCCGGGCAGTGATGCCGTACTTCTTATCGGACCGGAAGGCGACTTCTCACCTGAAGAAATCGATATGGCATTGAAATCCGGATTTACAGCCGCCACATTCGGGGAGATGCGTCTGCGCACCGAGACTGCCGCTCTCTACGGACTTCAAAGTGTGCACATTGCAAATGATATAGCTCATGCACACGCTGAGAAATAAAATTAATATCAAGATGAAAAGCGAAAACACTATAGATTTTCTTAAGAATAACCGGAGCAATAATTTCTTTCTGCTTGCCGGCCCTTGTGTGATAGAGGGGGAGGGTATGGCGATGGATATTGCCGGCGCCATCAAAGAGATTACCGATCGTCTTGAAATACCGTATGTATTCAAGGGTAGTTATCGTAAAGCCAACCGCAGCCGCCTGGATTCCTTCACGGGAATAGGTGATATTCCGGCCTTGGAGATATTACGCAAGGTGAGTGACACTTACGGGATACCGGTCGTGACGGACGTACACAGCGTAGAGGATTGTACCATGGCAGCTGAATATGTAGATATCCTTCAGATTCCTGCTTTCCTCTGCCGTCAGACAGATTTGCTTGTGGCTGCCGCAAAGACAGGAAAAATGGTGAACATCAAGAAGGGACAATTCCTGGCTCCTGAGTCTATGAAATTTGCTGTGGATAAAGTCGTGGAAAGCGGCAACAGTCAGGTAGCCGTCACGGATCGCGGCACAATGTTCGGATATCAGGATCTTATCGTGGATATGCGCGGTATTCCGGTGATGAAAGAGAGTTGCGGATGTCCGGTGATTGTAGACGTGACCCATTCGCTGCAGCAGCCCAATCAAAGTTCGGGAGTGACCGGAGGTAAACCTGCGATGATATCCACTATCGCACGAAGCTCCATTGCAGCCGGTGCTGACGGAATCTTCATGGAGACCCACCCGGACCCATCACAAGCCAAGAGCGACGGAGCCAATATGCTTCCCCTCTCCGAAGCAGAGCGTCTGCTCTCCGATCTGACAATGCTCCGTATGACCCTGAATCAGATAAATATTTAAATTTGTCACTATGAAAACAAGATATATTATAGGAGGCGCCATGATGGCGGCCTCCCTCCTTTCCCCTATCTTCGTACAGGCCCAGCAGATAAATCCTATCACCAAAGCTATGCTGGACGGATATTCCGAAGTATTGAAAGAAAATCCATCGGATTATTTCACTCTCTATCAGCGCGGTGCTCAATACTATCAATTGTCGATGTATGATCAGGCACTTAATGATATCACCAAGGCCCTGACTCTCACTCCGGCAAAAGATGTGGATATGATTGCACAGGAGTATTCACTTTTGGCCGATATCAATATCGAACTCAAAGATTACGACAAGGCGTTTGAAAATGTGAACAAGGCACTTGAATCAAACCCTGACAATTATGCAGAGCTTTATAAGCTCGGCAATGTATGTCTCTATCTCAATCGTCCGCAAGATGCCTACGATGCTTTCAAATCCATGCGTAGGCTGAAAGCCCGCAGTCAGGAAGCAAGTTTCGGTATGGCCAAGGCTGCTATCGCGATGGGCCATAATGATGAGGCTCGTCAGCTTATGACTGAAGCCCAGGACGCTGACCCGAGCAACTATCTCACTTTTTGCCGTATCGGCGATCTCAAACGGGATCTCGGTGATGACGAAGCGGCTGCTTCCGACTATCTGAGTGCGTTCTCTTTAGCCTCGGATCCAAGCCGACCGTTAGATTCTCTTATACAACTTGCAAACACCAATTATCCCGCGTTCTCGACGGCCATGGATTATGTTCTCTCCCGCACGGACAATAAATTGCCTCTTTACTTCCTGAAAGGTAATATTTCGCTCAACTGCGGTAATTATGAACAGGCACGTGAAGCTTTGGGAGAACTGCTGAAATCTTCCGAGGGGCAAGAAGGGAATGTGTATGCGGCGATGGCACGTGCATGCTTTGCACTCAATAATCTTGATCAGGCGCAGACAAATATCGACCTCAGCCTTATAAAAGCCCCCTCTTCAACCAATTATACCACAAAATCCCAAATAGAATTGGCCAAGGGAAATCCTGCAGCAGCTCTTATTTCAGCCCGCAAAGCATGTAAAGCCGATCCTCAAAATAATGAAGCCCTTCTTGCCCAAGCATTGGCGGCTGTGGCCAATGGTGACAACCAGGAAGCTCTGACGGCTCTAAACGAGGCGGTGATGAATAATCCCGAGGATCTTTATGCACTTATGCTCAGAGGATGGCTAAATACAGATATTCTCAAAAACAATAAAGCGGGAGTTGCCGACTACACACGAGTAGCATCCTCCACACCTGAGAATATGCCGGGAATCGCTTGGAAAGCACTTGCACAGAGTCTGACAGGAAAAAAACTTGATGCAGATGCCACCATACAGAAGAATCTCGATAAGAATTCCTCCGCATCCGACTTGTACTACGCGGCAATTTATTATACTCAATCGGGAAATCTCGAGAAAGCTTTGGAAATGATAGAGAAAGCCAAAGCATCCGGCTTTGGAAATATCTATCTTCTCGAGAGCGATAATACAGCAAATCTTAATATCGCTCCCCTCCGAAAGGTAATGAAGTAAGCCCTACACAAAGGAAGTGAAATTTTTAAATTTTAAAAGGACGGCTCGAATCCCTGTGGAACCCGAGCCGTCCTTTTAGAATTTACAATGACTTTATATTATGTAAATCTTAAATGAGGGGCAAAATCATTGAATATTGGGACAGACCGAGGGTCAGGCCAATTGCTGAGAGAAATAATGGAAGAGTCAAGGAGTTGGAGGAGATATTGAGAAGTTTTATTCTCTCACACTTCAAAAATTCCAAAATATGACTTATCAGTGCGGTAGCAATGCCTTTACGTCGGTGTTTAGGATCAACAGCAATCTGCGCGATATCGCCTGTTGCAGGATCAGAAACAATATACCCCACGCAGCCTTCCTCGGGGAGAAAAGCTCCGCGGATAAGAAGTTCCGACTCTCCTCGAGTGACAGAATCCACAGAATTCTGCCACGATGGAAGACAATCCCACCAATGAGACTTCTCCGAAACATCCGCAGATGTAATGTCACGAAACTCGACACTATTGTTTATACCCGACTCTTCACCGACATTCACTTCATTCTTAGCGGCAGAATAACAATCGTATTCCTCATCCTTATTGAATCCATTGCCTGTATAAAGTGCAATTGCGGTATCGTTCTCCTGAAGCACCTCAAGGAGATACTGCTCCACCCCCGCTTCCTTTAAGACAGGAAGAGCATGTCGGAAAATTTTTCCGGCAAGTCCGGCACCACGGTATTGGGGAAGCGTACCTGTGGCGCAATCGTAACATGTAAGGCGACCATCATGCAGACCTATGCCATTGAGAGTAAACGCCACGATACGCTCTCTCTCAAATGCTGCGAATGAGAGCTTCGGATTGAATCCACGACGTCGAAACATCTCACTCACTTGATTACGTGGAAAGTCAACAGCGTAATCACTGAACGCTTCCATAAAAGCATCTAAAATTTGCTCTATCGGTGTATTTTCAAGACTTCTGATTTCCATTGGCTCAATTCTCTTTTACATAAAAATCAATCAAATGAGAAAGTGCTTCCCTGCATACCGGACAAAACTCAGGACACTCATTAGTACGCATCCGGCAATCATCAGTGGCCCTGTACACACCTTTGAAAGAATATGCAGCCCCCTCGAATACACCTAACGGATATTTATCCATCTTGTCAGCAGGCGTAGGCACGGGAGTACCCTTTGCAAGAAGGGCAGGCCATTTAACATCAAACTCCTTAAGAGTAGTGATATTCGGTTCCCACGGCTCAACATCGGTAGGGTATGTGTCGTTCATGACATCCGTCTCATAGAAATACTCATCGGCAAGACCTCCGAAGCTATGACCGAATTCATGAACCACAACCGGAGCAAAGTTGGAATTGCCGGTGGTAGTGAGAGTATAACTATTATACACCCCTCCTCCTCCATATACCGGGGAATTGGCCAATATGATAATATGCTCATAGGGCACGCCTACAAGAGCATCATGAACATCAAACACATTCGGAGTAGTCAGATAACGATCGGAATAAAATGTGCTGTAATGAGAACCGAAGGCTGTGCTACGCCATTCATTATCCTTGGGCACCGTGACTCCGGAATCGACAGATGGCGATGCCACAGCGATGAAATTGAAATCACCCGTACGGGAGGCGAATGGCTCATGACGGAACATTGCCTCGACCGCCTGTGCAGCATGGTCATAGAATTTTTCCGTCTCATCAGCAGTATAACCTTCAGCGAGAAATACCACATCTATAGCTTTTTCCGGATCATTCCCCTTATGAATATATTTATAAGGGTGAGCAGGCGCCGTTTTTTTCGCAATCAAGATATCGTCAGGGGAGAAACGATGCGTAATGACGGCTGAAGGTTCATGCCGGGAGTTAAGAAGAGATGTCGTGATGATTGCTTCTTTCTTGGGGAGAGGCACAAGAAATGAGTTTTGAAAAGCATGTGCCGCACCGGAAGCTTCCTCAGTCATTTGCCATTCAGAGAAAAGAGTGGAAAAAGAATGGGCATAGATAGTGTCGCCAGTTTCGGCATCGGCCACTATCACCTGACCATAACCTGTATATGGTACTCTGGAGAGATTCACTCTTCTACCGGCCCAGCCATCTTGCTTGGACATACCGTGAAGCATGATAGAAGCCTGACGTGCATCTCCGCCCACGATATAATCGAGACGAAGAGTGGAATCATTAAACGCTTTCTCAAATCTTGCTGCCGATATTGAAGCCGGCATAGCAGCTGCTACAGCCAAAACCGGAATCAATCTCTTTAAAAGTGAGAAAGTAAAAATTGTAGCTTGCAATTTCATGATAAAAAAGAAAGAAGATTATTTGATTACATCAATCAGTAAAGGATGGATGAAGAAGAGAGTCATAGGAAAGAGGGAGAAGATGGAAGGAGATTAAAAAAGAACCCGAATAAGCAAAAGGGAGATAAAAACAATAAAAAGGCTTCGAACCTTCATTCAATACGTGGGATTCGGAACCTTTCTTTAGTTTTTGGATGCCATCCGCTCCCTCCCGCAAAACAAGGAGGGAGCGTGTTGGCAATTAGGTCAATTCAAAAAATTAAAAGCATTCTTTATCTTTGATCTCATTTCAACTTCAGCACCTGACCCACCTTTATCACATCGGCAGCTGCCATCCCGTTGATTTTACGGAGAGTGGTGGCCGACAGACCATAGGATCGGGCGATCGATGAGAGAGTATCGCCTTTCTTCACAGTGTAAGTGCTACGTTCGGAAGACGCACTCTTGTAAGGGTTCTCACTGTCGGCTTTTGCGGAAGCACCCTTGGAGGGAGCATAATTGCGCGCCTGAGTATATGTCTTCTTATCGAAAGTATAAGTATCGGTGTGAGTAGTCTGATTGGCAAAATCGAAGATTGCCGCAGGGTTGATAGCATACCCCATAAAGCGTGTTTCGAAATGCAGATGAGGGCCTGTGGAGCGACCGGTATTTCCACCTAAAGCGATCGGCTGTCCTGCTTTCACCACTTGATCAGCTTTTACGAGAGGGCGGGTAAGGTGGCCGTAAACCGTCTCAAGACCGTTGGGATGACGAATGATGACATAGTTGCCGTAGCCCTTAGCCTCATAGTTAGTGAGTCGTACTTTTCCATCAAATGCAGCGCGGATAGTATCGTTCATCTTGATACCAATATCCATACCCTTGTGCATACGTCCGAATTTGGCACGGTAACCATAATTGGAAGTGACACGACCGGGATGAGGCATGTGATATCCTGTGACATCAATCACATAGGAATTGGGGACATCGCTCTCTTTAAATGGATTCACGCGCTTGGAGTTCCATCCTTCTGTGTAGATATCGAGCTCAGGCTCAAGATCTTCGATGAGGTCGATAAAAGTGTTCTTCTCCACCAGACGTATACGGTCTTTAGTGCGGCTCTGGTTTGCAAGCAGTTGCCTATGGGCGTCAGAGTGGGTGGAAGCGGAATTTGGTTTCTGAGCGAAGGCACCACAAGAAAGACATGCAGTCATGAGGGCAACCCCCAGTATTCGTTTAATGCTAATCATTATATTTGGCTTTTTGCGACGGGAGAGAATGGCGTTGCGAGAGAAAAAAGGCTCCCGTTAGTCAATCTGATCAATCGGTCAGTTCGTCGCTTATATAAATAAAAGTTAGTATCAGAATATTAGTTCTAAATTCTCAAGAGTAGAAGACAAAGATACGCTTGAACTCTATCTTCACGTCCCAAGTGGCATTAAGATATTTTAAGAAATTATCTCTCTGTCACTTCAAAGGTAATACTTTTTTCTTCCCTCTTGCAAACATTTTTACGATTTTTTTGTAAAAAATTTCTTACAAGATTCCTATCAAAAGCACTAACTCTCTATATATCAACAAATTAAATAGTATTTTATTATAAAAAATATTACTCTTTCCTTATTGCACATCGCATTGAAGCATGTGCAATCTACAATAATATCATTTGTTAATTTTTGTTAATGCAATAATAATCCCGTTATTCTCAATGAATTACAAAATTCATGAACAAATTGGGGGAGAAGGAGCGTTGATATAATAAGAACATCCTGTTTATTTGATAACATATACACATTTATGAATACTTCCACACTTTCGATGCTCGCAATGATTCCGGCAAAGACGACCCGGATGGCGGCAGAACACAATCTCCCAACTGTAGATCTCTCGCCTCAGGCGCAGGAGAGCACATATTTCATATCTCGAATCCTGATGGAAGCATCCCGTTTTTTAACGGGATTGGTCGGCTTGTCAGACAACTCTTCATTGGTCACTGCCGTCTACGCTACCCTTGTATTCCTTCTCTCACTGGTGATAGGTTGGATTCTGCAATTGATCATTGCATTTATCACAATGCAAGTCAGCAAGCATCTCAATTCCGATATATACCACATACTTCTCAAGAAGAAATTTTTCATGAAGGTATGCCGTATCATCCCCGCTCTTGTATTCCTCATTCTAATAGAATTGACTCTTACGCATAAGGTGACGCTCGCTACGTGGCTCACACGCGCCACATGCATATATATTGTATTCATCGTATGTAATGCATTATCAATCTTGTGCACAGCCACTTGGGAACATATAGATCAAAAAGCCAATAAAAAGAAACTACCTCTCAAGGGATTGGTGCAACTTGCCCAGGGAGCCATCTGGCTTATTGGTATTATCGTGATATGCGCGATTCTTCTCGACAGATCCCCGGCTACCCTTCTTGCAGGATTAGGAGCATTCGCTGCGGTACTGATGCTAATATTCAAGGACAGTATTCTCGGAGTTGTGGCTGGAGTGCAGCTTAGTGAGAATGATTCGCTCCATGTAGGCGATTGGATAAAAGTGGCCGGCACGGATGCGAACGGCACTGTAGAGGAAGTGACCATAACCGCTGTAAAGGTGCGGAATTGGGATAAGACCGTCACTTCCGTGCCTCCGTACAGTCTCGTGACCGGAACTTTCACCAACTATCAGCCTATGAGCGAAAGCAACACTCGACTGATACAGCGATCCATAATGATCGATGCCGATAGTGTCAAGGCGATAGATGACGATGTACTTGCCGAATTTGCAAAATTACCTTTGGTAGGAGATTGGATCAACAAGAAAATAGAACAGAGAAACGAGGGGAAAGTACGCGATGCAAGCAATCCCGCAGGACTGGTGGATGGATCGATCGAGACAAACTTAGGTGTGTTCCGCGCGTATGCCAAGCTTTATCTTGACAATCATCCCCTGCTTGCAAAACCCGGAGATATCAATTACTGCTTCGTGAGCACACTGCCTCAGACACCTTCCGGCATACCGTTCCAGGTATATTGTTTCACCGGCACCTCCTCTTGGCTGGAATATGAGGCAATCAAGGACAGCATCTTCGAACATCTCATGGGAATGCTCCATAAATTCCAACTCTATACCTTCGAGAATCCTACGGGTAGGGACACAATGATCGAGGGGTGGCTCTCCCCCGGTAAGAAGCCGGAGGATGTATTCGGTATCCCCTACCCCTTCGTGGCTCCGGAGCAAGGTTCGGGGCAAGCGGAATTACCTTCGTCATCCACTCCTTCCGGAAATAATTAATATAGAATGTCACAAATTTGGCAATCCTCCGTCATTATAATAAAACAATAATGTACCATGACCATTCTATTTACCAAAATCGCTACCATCGCCTCTCTGTTGCTGGCATCGACAAGCATTTCCTGTGCTCGGGGAGAAAACGTGGTAAAGGCTGTATACACCTCCGACGATAGCGGAGTGAAGGATTTTCCGGCATATTCCTCAAAACTCGTAAGCTCGTATATGCCTCTTCCGGCTTTCACTTCGATTTCTTCATACCATAACTCCAATATTGTCTTCGTGCAGACTGACGGGGAATATTCTTTGCGTGCTACAGGCCACATCGATGATCCGCTACGCCATCTTGATATAAAGGTGGAGAACGGTGTGCTCCAGATCTCCCGCCGGGAAGCCGAAGGAGGAGTGGTACGTAATTCCGGCGTTACAAGATTTATCGACCAATTTATCACCATCTATATCTCCGGCAAGCAATTGGAAGGAATCAATATGTCGGGCACAGCCGACTTCTTCTGTGAGAAGATCTATCAGCAAACACCTTTCAACGCAATCATGCGCGGCACCGGAGATGTAAACGTCATTGATCTCTCGGTCAATCAATTGACAGTGAATCTACATGGCACCGGCGATTTCAAAAGTAAAAATACCAATGCTCCCGATTGCCGTCTAAACCTTATGGGGACAGGAGATATAGATATAGACAATCTCGTCAGTTCCTATATTTCAGCCATACTTTCCGGCACCGGTGATTTTAAACTTCCTTCAATTCTCACTTCCGACATTACAGCAGTGCTTTCCGGGATCGGTGATATGAAATTAGGGGGAAAATGCACCGATTCCGCTTCATTCTCAGTGCCGGGAATGGGAGATCTCAGAGCAAAGAAACTGACGGCAGAGAGAGTAACCGCAACTGTTACCGGTACAGGCTCACTCGAGTGCACACCCATATCCAATATCAATGCTACGCGCACAAACGGAGACCTGACATATTTTGGTTCTCCGAAAACAGTGAAAACCTCCGGAAATGTCAGGAATTCAAAATAAATAAGCCGATCTCTGCATTCGAATCACTAAAAACAAAGAACACTATAAAAATGGAGCCTGTCATTATGACAGGCTCCATTTTTATAGTGTTCTTTTGAAATTATATTATTTCTGGAGGGGTTCGAGCTGAACTGTGAAATGACGCATGAGCTCAGTCTCCCATACGATCTTCACACCGCGAGTGATCTCGTGACGACGATCGTAAACATTCTTGAGAGCAGCCGCGATGACATCCATGTGGTTGTTGGTGTATGTACGACGGCAGATGCAGAGACGGAGGAAGTCATTGCCACCGAAACGGTTCTCACGTGTGATGGGATCACGGTCGGCGAGGATGTAACCGATCTCGCAACCACGAACGCCGGCCTCCTTGTAGAGCTCGATAGTAAGAGTCTGAGCGGGGAACTCCTCTTTGGGAATACGGTCGAGCACCTTATCAGCGTCGATAAAGAGAGCGTGACCGCCTACGGGACGTTGGTAGGGAATACCATACTCGTCGAGCTTCTTGGCGAGATACTCTACCTGACGGATACGAGTCTCAAGCATATCGAACTCGGTGTTCTCGTCAAGACCAACTGCGAGAGCAGCCATATCACGACCATTCATACCGCCATAAGTGAGGAAGCCTTCGAAGGGGATGACAAATTTCTTTGCACCCTCGTAGATATCCTCCCAGCGAGTAGCGATGAATCCACCCATATTCACGAGACCGTCCTTCTTGGAAGACATTGTCATGGCATCTGCGAGAGAGAACATCTCACGGCAGATCTCCTTGATAGTGGCATCCTTGAACTCAGGCTCACGCATTTTGATGAAGTATGCGTTCTCAGCGAAACGTGCGGAATCAAAGATAACACGCTTGCCATATTTATCGGCGATACGACGTACGCCACGGAGATTCTCCATGGAAACGGGCTGACCGCCGGCAGTGTTGTTAGTGATAGTAACGATGATGAAGGGCACTTTGTCAGCGTTCTCGGCGAGGCAAGCCTCAAGCTTATCGAGATCTACATTACCCTTGAAAGGAACCTCAAGCTGAGTATCCTTGGCCTCATCAACAGTGCAGTCTACTGCGAATGCCTTACGAGATTCAATATGGCCCTTGGTAGTGTCAAAGTGAGAGTTGCCGGGAACGATATCGCCGGCCTTTACAAGGTGAGAGAAAAGTACGTTCTCAGCAGCACGACCCTGGTGAGTAGGAATTACATACTCGAAACCGGTGATGCGAGTAATAGTATCTTTGAGCTCGAAGAAGCTGCGCGCACCTGCATAGCTCTCGTCGCCGGTCATCATGGCGGCCCACTGGCGGTCGCTCATAGCGCCTGTACCGGAGTCGGTAAGACAGTCGATGTATACCTGATCGGATTTAAGCATGAATACGTTGTAGTGGGCTTCCTTCAGCCATTTCTCACGTTCTTCACGAGTGCTTTTGCGGATGGGTTCCACCATCTTGATTTTCCACGATTCTGCGAAAGGGATTTCCATGGTTATATATATTGTTGTTTGGTTGTTGAGTCTGTATCAGGAATCGGAATCAAAATTAGCCAAAAAAAAGAGTATACAAAAATTATTAGAAAAATATTGGAATTTTTCAGACTTTTTGACCAATAATTCTGACATATTTACCAATATATCCTTTGCAATAATCAGCGTATTGGAGTGACTTCATACCCCATATTCCTAAGGCCGGAAATAACACCGCGTGGTCCAGCCAAATGAAGAGCCCCGACTGCTATGAAAGCGGAGCCATCCTCCAGGATTGCCGGCAAGCGCTCCAACCAATTGGAATTACGCTTATAGAGTATGGTCTCGAAAAATTCGGGATTCTCGCTCTCTGCCACTGTCGCCCCAAGCAATCTGTCGATATCATGGGAGAAGTAACATTCATTTAACATACGCGCCTCATCCATTGATTTTTCAGGATTGTCAAGTTGCTCCTTAAACGCCTTTCCCTGATCGGCGATACTCACGCTATTAAAGAGGAATTCACTCTGCTCCTCGATTGTCTCCAGAGCGGCTACTCGTTTTCCGGCCTGCACGCCTACGGTCTGAAAATACGTATCGAGCTGTTCACCCGGAGTAACTCCGGGAAGATTTTCCGCCACCATCGACGCACCGACCGTAGCGCTTGCCACCATGGGCTTGAACTGATTGAAGAAAGTAAGGTCAAGACCACCTGACCATTTCTTAAATTCCTTGTTCAGACGGTCGAATTCATCCTTCCCATAGATATCCATCAATGTACTGTCAGAAGGAGCCATCATATATTTCTGAAGCACCAATGCACTCGCAGCCATATCGCTCATCTCTATCTCACCGACTACCGTCTCCGATTCAGAAAAGGCCTCCGTCACTTCCGGAATATCATCGAGCACTGAGAGGGGAGCAAGATGATGTGTGCCGAAAATATAGGAGGGCGACTTCATACCTTTTCCCTCCACCTTATAGAATATCTGGGCATATACGATAGAAGGAATGATTACAAGCAACGTTAAGATAACCGCCCGCATGACGGCTAATCTACCTAACGATTTCATGGAAATTGTCATATTGCGTCAATGATTATAATGATCTTTACAGGGAATACTCAGAGCTTCAACAAGCACTGAAGAATCAACTTATTCGCGAAATTAGCACATTCGGGGGAAAAATACTAATTTTGCAATATAAAAATCAAGAAGCAAGTAAATATATGAGCGATAATCCACTCCTTAGCCGGCTTGAGGGTATTGATTCCAGATTCGAGGAGGTATCCACTCTTATCAGTGACCCTGCTGTCATAGCCGACCGTCAACGGTATGTGAAACTGACGAAAGAATACCGAGATCTGGAGAAACTCACACAGGCCACATCATCTTATCGTAAAGCCCTTGACAGTATTTCCGAGGCCCGCGCCATATTGGCGGAGGAAGCGGATGAGGAGATGAGGGAATTGGCCAAGGAGGATCTGGAAGAAGCGCAGGCAGCCCTCCCCCGTATGGAGGAAGAGATAAAACTGCTACTAATCCCGGCCGACCCGGACGACAGTAAGAACTGCATAGTGGAGATTCGTGGCGGCACGGGTGGAGACGAAGCAGCCCTTTTCGCCGGCGACCTTTTCAGAATGTATCAGAAATTCGCGGAGAAAAAGGGTTGGCAATTGGCTGTCTCATCAATGTCTGAAGGAGCCGTAGGAGGGTTCAAGGAGATTATCTTCACTCTTACCGGCGAGGGTGTGTACGGAGTGATGAAATATGAGAGCGGTGTCCACCGTGTGCAACGCGTACCGGCTACGGAGACCCAAGGGCGTGTACATACATCCGCAGCCACAGTGGCCGTACTTCCCGAGGCTGAAGAATTTGAAGTAGAGATCCATGAAGGAGAAATCAAATGGGATACATTCCGTTCGGGCGGAGCCGGCGGACAGAATGTAAATAAGGTGGAATCCGGAGTGCGTCTTCGTTATAACTGGAAAAATCCCGTCACAGGCATAGTAGAGGAGATTCTAATCGAATGCACCGAGACCCGTGATCAACCCAAGAATAAAGAGCGAGCTCTATCGCGTCTCAGAAGTTTTATATATAATAAGGAACACCAAAAATATCTTGATGACATCGCGAGCAAGCGACGCACGATGGTAAGTACCGGCGACCGCTCCGCCAAAATCCGTACATACAATTTTCCTCAGGGACGTATGACCGACCATCGGATCAACTATACGGTGTACAACCTTGACTCATTTATCAACGGCGATATCGAGGAATGTATCGACCGTCTTATCGTAGCTGAGAATGCAGAGAAACTTAAAGCTTCCGAACTTTAATACCTCAATCCCATAAAAATCTGTCGCCCGGGGCTCAACCCATCGGGCGACAGATTTGTTTTAGTATCAAAATAAACCTTTATCAATAATCATTAAAAACAGAAATATTATGAAAGCACTATCAATCATCAGTTATGTAATCGGATCTATACTCCTTATCATTTCCTGCTTCACTACGGGGGTGGCTCTGACATGGTGGCTCGGGGGTATCGCAGTCCTGTTCCTCATCATAGGATGTGTATTCCAGTTTAATGCTTCCAAGCATGAGAATCTGTTCACACGTCATGACACCCACGCGCATTGACTCACAAAATTCCGCACCGTTATGAAAACAATATGTTAGCCTGCGACAGAGTCGCAGGCTTTCCTATGTCTATAATCTTGAGAGAAGGGAGCGACATTCCCTCTATCTCGGCAATTCTGTCAGGATGAAGGAAATAATCCATTACTCCGAATTTCCCTTCCAACCCGAGAGCGCACATGTCGTGTATCAGGGAAGGGCGTGCTACATAAATCCCACTGAATGCGTAATCCGACATACCGGCTTGCGGCACAAAACCATCAGGACGCAACTTACCGGAAGCATTATCCCGCCAGCCTCGCAAAAGCATATCCTCAGAAAATATAAGACGACGCGATGATTCCCGTGGGCTAACAAGAAGAGTGGCTCCCCTGCCTGACTTAATATTAGTCTCGTAGAGTTTGCGCAAAGGAGCATCGCTGAGAATATCTACATTGTGGACAAGAAAGGGCATATCGTCGGCAGAATCCAAGAGAGGAAGCGCCTTGAGAAGCCCACCACCCGTATCGAGAAGATTATCTGATTCATCACTGACTACAGTCTTGACTCCGAAATCATTATCATGAAGATAATCTATAATCTGAGAAGCAAAATGGTGCGCGTTAATGACAATCTCATCAACACCCTCATCTCTCAGACGTTCTATAACACGCTTGAGCATCGGGACACCCCCCACAGGGACAAGAGCTTTCGGGTGAGAAAGTGTCCAAGGTCGCAAACGTGTGCCAAGTCCTGCCGCAAGAATCATCGCCTTCATTTCCGCACCCCCTTTCCTTCACTCTTCACACTCGCCACACCACGTTCACGATGACATACCGACACACGAGCGTCAGGATATTCGGCAGCAAGCCAAGCCGAGACAGTCTCCGCGCAATATACGGAACGATGCTGGCCCCCGGTACATCCGAAGCCAACCTGCAAGGAGGTGAATCCCCTTTCAAGGTAGCGCTTCACCGCAGGGCCGACAAGAGCTTTCACATGAGAGATATAATCGTCGATCTCCTTATATTTCTTCAGAAAATCAATGACCGGAAGATCAAGGCCGGTAAGCTGTTTATATTCGTCATAACGACCGGGATTGGGAAGAGCCCGGCAATCAAACATAAATCCTCCCCCATTACCTGTGAAATCATCGGGATAACCTTTCTTATATGAGAAACTGTACACCTTAACTTCCAATCCTTTGGCTTCGGGCATACGGAAGCGGGAATCATCAATAAGAGTCCGTATCACTCTCATAAGTTCGGGATAACCGTCCACAGCACCTTCTTCCACAAGTTCTGAAAGATTGGCAAGAGCCTGAGGAATACTAACGATAAAATGAGAACGATGCTGCACAAGACCGCGGAATCCATACGCTCCCATCACCTGAAGAGCTCGGAAGAGACGAAGCACAGGAAGGGCAGACAAAAACACCTCCCTATCGACAGTCCTCAATTTACAGAAAGAATCGGAATAGACTTCCAATAATCTTTTCCGGAGATCAGCCGTAAATCCGGCCCGCGCTTGATATATGAAGGAAACGGCATCATAGAGAGCCGGGCCTCGACGCCCCCCTTGAAAATCAATCCAATAAGGAGTACCATCCGACACCATCACATTTCGGCTTTGACAATCTCTCATCATAAATCCGTTACACTCGGAGGGGATTGACAGGACAGCCGCACATAACGAACTGAAATCATCCTCAAGACGATCTTCGGAAAAGGAGATACCGGCCGGCTTGAGATATGCGTACTTGAAATAGTTGAGATCCCACATCACCTGTCGCTCCGACAAAGGGGGAAACGCCACACACCTCTCCCATTCCACTGCCGGCAAAGTCTGCATCCTTGAGAGCGAAATCATCGACTTTTCCAACAATGATTCCGCATCCGGAGAAGAAAGCAGAGACAAAAGATCATTGTCTCCCAAATCTTGCTGGAGGTAAACGCACTCGTTTGGATTCCAACATTCACCATATATCTCCGGGACCGCTATACCATTGGCATGAAAACAACGAGCCAAATCCACAAAAGCCCGGGCCTCGGCTTCATTATCCGCAATTACTCCGACAGCCGACTTGCCTGGTGAAGACAATCGCCAATATATCCTGTCGGACCCGGCCCCTAAAAGACGCACGGCCATATCAGGGCTACATCCCGCCCAAGATTCATACAAAGCTATAAGCGAATGTGGGAGAGATGACGGCAGTAAAGGAGATGACGGCAACGAAGATTTGATATCAATCATTTTCAAATGTTATGATAAAAACGGGATATAATTTGTTTAATCTATAGAGACGCAGAGAATCGTCAATACCTACCGAGATGCATGAGAAGCACCAGAGGAAGGTATACCATTCCCATTACTCAATAAATTCGGAAGCAAAATTAATGCAAAAAGCCGAATTTCTCCTCTTTTATTTGCAGAAAGAGAAATAAATATCTAATTTTGTAGAGTCTAAGTCAGATTCATTTCCCGCAAGATCTGCTTAATACAGATTTTTGTGAGAAAGCAAATGACAAGACAAACTACAGGTAAATCAAGAACTTACTAAAAAAGAATCCAAAAATGGCAAGTATCGACAACTACAACTTCGCCGGCAAACGCGCGATTGTACGTGTAGACTTCAATGTTCCCCTTGACGAGAACGGCAACATTACTGACGACACCCGTATCCGCGGTGCGCTCCCCACTCTTAAGAAAATCCTCGCTGACGGCGGCAGTCTTATCCTCATGTCTCACATGGGTAAGCCCAAAGGGAAAGTCAATGAGAAACTCAGTCTCTCCCAGATTCGCGAAGCAGTAGCGAAAGCCCTTGGCACAGACGTAAAATTCGTGCCTGACTGCATGAAGGCAGCCGAGGCAGCCAAGGAACTCAAGCCGGGAGAGGTACTTCTTCTGGAGAATCTCCGTTTCTACCCTGAAGAGGAGGGTAAACCCGTAGGAATCGACAAAGCCGATCCCGCCTACGCAGAGGCAGCCAAAGAGATGAAAGAGCGTCAGAAAGAATTCGCCAAGACTCTCGCCGGATATGCCGATGTATACGTGAACGATGCCTTCGGCACAGCTCACCGCAAGCATGCTTCCACAGCAGTCATAGCCGACTATTTCGACAAGAACGACAAAATGCTCGGTTTCCTGATGGAGAAAGAAGTAAAGGCTGTAGACGCAATCCTCAAGGATATCAAGCGTCCTTTCACAGCTATCATGGGCGGCTCCAAGGTATCTACCAAAATCGGTATTATTGAAAATCTCATGGACAAGGTGGACAATCTCATCCTCTGCGGCGGTATGACCTATACTTTCGCAAAAGCCATGGGAGGGAATGTAGGCGACTCCATCTGTGAGAACGACAAGCTTGATCTCGCACTCGATATCATGAAGAAAGCAAAAGAGAAAGGAGTCAACCTCGTTCTCGGTACTGACTGCGTGGCTGCCGATGCCTTCAGCAACGACGCTAACACTCAGATATGCTCCGTAAAAGAGATTCCCGCCGGATGGGAAGGTCTTGATGCCGGTCCGGAAAGCATCAAGGCATTCCGTGAGGTGATACTTCCCGCCAAGACTATCCTTTGGAACGGTCCTGCCGGAGTATTCGAATTCGATAACTTCACCGCAGGTTCCAAGGCAATCGCCGAGGCTATCGTAGAAGCTACTGACAACGGAGCCTTCTCTCTTGTGGGCGGTGGCGACTCCGTAGCCTGCGTCAACAAATTCGGTCTGGCCGACAGCGTAAGCTACGTTTCCACCGGTGGCGGAGCCCTCCTTGAAGCTATCGAGGGCAAGACACTCCCCGGTATCGCGGCAATCGAGAAATAATATCTTTCACCTTAATTATATATAAAATAGCCGATCCAGCCATGGGTCGGCTTTTTTAATTGCAAATTTCTACCTGACAACAGGTCTAACAGCGGGTTGGACAGACTAAAAACGAACAAAATAACAGTGTCAAAACAAAAAAAACGTAAAACAATCAAAATTTTTTTCCCGCGATTATTGTATTAATGGAAAAATATAGTAATTTTGCAATGTCATACCATCTAAGGAGTAGGAGGCTTCCACAGATGATGCCGTCCAACCTTAAGAAATCACCGGTGAAAGCCCACAAAATATGTTATACAGCATATTTTAAGCAAAAATAACGGTAACCAGAAAAACTTTGACAAACACAAAAACATAAAAATCAAATAACAACTAACAAACAGACACATTATGGAATCTCAAACTCCAAGAGTACAGGCTCCCAAGCCTGCAGCAGTTAAGAAGGAAGAGAAAATCAGCAATGTACGCGGTATCCGCAACGCATTCTTCGTGATCATCGCCTGCGCTATCGCCGCCGTATGTATCTACATCTTCGGTATGGGCTACGCCGGCAACTTCGAGGGTAACGATCCCGAGGGCCACCCCATCAACCTCGCCGGTACCGTATACAAAGGCGGTTTCATCGTGCCTATCCTGATGACCCTTCTCCTCACTGTGATCGTTCTCTCCATCGAGCGTTGGATCGCCCTCAGCTCCGCAGCCGGCAAAGGCAACACTACCAAATTCGTTGCCGACATCAAGGCTGACCTCGCTGCCAACAACATCGACGGCGCAATGAAGCGTTGCAAGGACCAGAAGGGTTCCGTGGCTTCCGTTGTTTACAACACTCTCGTGAAATACAAAGAGATGGATGCCAACACAGTTCTCAGCAAAGAGCAGAAGCTCACTACACTCCGCAACGAGGTAGAGGAGGCTACAGCTCTCGAGATGCCTTCACTTTCCCAGAACCTCCCCATCGTGGCAACCCTCACAACTCTCGGTACACTCGTAGGTCTTCTCGGAACCGTTATGGGTATGATCAAGTCCTTCCAGGCTCTTGCATCCTCCGGTTCTCCTGACTCTACAGAGCTCTCCACAGGTATCTCCGAGGCACTTGTGAACACAGCGTTCGGTATCTCCACCGGTGCCTTCGCCGTTATCTCCTACAACTACTTCACCAACAAGATCGACAATCTGTCCTACGCTATCGACGAAATCGGTTTCAGCATCGTAGCCACTTTCGCAGCCACTCACTAATCCAGTAGGGACTGCAGGGTGAATACCCTTACAGATTCAATAACCGACAAACAGTTAATAGCACAATGGGAAGAGTAAAGATAGCAAAAAAGAGCACATTCATCGACATGACCGCGATGAGTGACGTGACGGTGCTTCTGCTTACCTTCTTCATGCTTACCTCAACTTTCCTCCAGAAGGAGCCTACCACGGTGATTACACCGGCGTCGGTATCCGAGGAGAAAGTGCAGGAGACCAACTTCGTACAGGTGTTGGTAAGCCCGCAGGGTAAGGTTTGGCTGACAATGAATAATGACACAAGCGCGGCCTATGGCAACGACGCTATGCGTCAGGCTCTTCTTCAGAGAGCCGGTGAGATCTACAATGAGACTCACAAGGACAAAGTCAGCTTCACCAAGCAGCAGAAGGAGGCCTTCGCCAAATTGGGAACATTCGGCGTGCCGATGGCCCAGATGGGTGAATTCCTCGACTTGGCATCAAAGCAGGAGGGCCAGACCTTGATGGACAACTGGCTTAGCGGTGAGGATGAAAATCCTGCCCATAAGACCGGCATACCCATCTCCTGGAATCAGGACGACACCCGTCCTACTGAGTTCCAGATCTGGATGAAAGCTATGCGTCAGACTGAGAACAGTACACTTGCCGACAAGATTAAAGACGGCACAGGCGTAGCGATCAAGGCTGACCAGAACACAGCTTTTGATATTATCCACATGGTGATGGATAACCTCCAGAGCATCAAGATGAACAAGTTTACTTTATTGACAGCATTAAAGGTACAGGAATAACATGGCAGAAGTACAGCAATCCGGAGGCGGCGACGGTAAGAAAGGCGCCCAGAAAAAGATGCAGATCCGCGTGGACTTCACCCCCATGGTGGACATGAACATGTTGCTTATAACATTCTTCATGCTCTGTACCACTATGATCAAATCCCAGACCTTGACCATCGCTCTACCTTCAAATGAGAAGGTAGAGAATGAGGAGAACATGTCGCAGGCTTCAGCCAACGACGCTGTGACAATCATTCTCGATGCGAAGAGAAAGCCCGGGTCATTTGATGTTGACTCTGTCAACGGTAAAGTTGTCAACGAGGTTTACTACTACTTCGGCAAGCCGGGTGGTGACGCAGGTATGTTTGGTGCCGGCGGTAACATCCTTTCCGAGAACAATAACCTTCAGAAATCGGAATTCCTTACAGATGAGGTGAATGCTGCCGGCGTACATACGGCCCGTGGTATCCGTCAGATCGTACAGGACCGCAATAAGGAGGTACTCAAGGAGATCAACGCGCTGAAGGAGAAATACAAAAACGGTGGATTCGGAAGTCTTGAGACCAAGGCTGACCGCGAGAAGGCTCAGGCAGCCTATCAGGAAGCATCCGCCGCAGTGAGAAAAAATGAGAACCTGAAGAAACCGGTAATTATTATCAAGTCGACTCCCCAGGCATCCTTCGGTAGCCTCGTGGAGGTGCTTGACGAGATGCAGATCAACTCCATCTCCAAGTATCAGATTGATAATATGACCCGAGCCGACTCAGTGATGCTTATCGATTATCAGAACCGCCATCACGGCGAGTGATGAGTTAGATTTATCAACTATTAAGCAAAGAAAAGACTATGGCTAAAAAGAATGTAGATCTAACGTCGAAAGAATGGCGCGACTTGGTGTTCGCCGGCAAGAATACTGAATTCGGTGCGTACCAGCTTCGTAAGAACAGCGACCGTCGTCATAATATGGCCGTATTGTTCACACTTGTTGGTCTCGTAATCATATTTATTCTTCTTTTCGGATGGTCGAAATATTCCGACTATCGAGCTGAGCAAGAGGCTATCGCGCTCCAGGAAGAGCGAGAGAAAATGGCCGCGGCTGAACTTCTTGCTGAAGAACAGCAGGAGGAAGCGCCTGAAGAGCAGCAGGAAGAACAGAAGTTCGAGCAGGATATTCCCGAAGTACCTGAAGAAGTGCTTGCCACAGTACAGGTGACTCAGATTGCCATCGTGGACGAGGTTAAAAACGCTGTGATGGATATGGATGATCAGATGCAGGATAACACAGCCCGTGGTGTTGTGACTGTAGAAGGTTCTGATGATGCCGACAAGTTCCAGGCAGTGCATGAACAAGTCCGTGTAGTAGAGGAGCCCAAACCGGAGCCCAAGCCCAAAGAGGATGAAATCTTCGTGGCTGTGGAGCAGCAGGCTGAGTTCCCCGGCGGTATGGCAGCCCTCATGAAGTGGTTGAGCAACAATATCCGTTATCCGGAAGCCGCTCAGCAGAACGACATTCAGGGTCGCGTTATCGTGAAGTTCGTGGTAGAGAAAGATGGTTCCATCGGTACTGCCACAATTTTGAAGGGTGTGGATAAGGATCTTGACCGCGAGGCACTCCGCGTGGTAAAGAAGATGCCGAAATGGCAGCCCGGTAAGAATAACGGTCAGGCCGTACGTTCTTACTTCAACCTTCCCGTCACCTTCAAGCTCCAGAACTAATCTCGAAAAGTATTTTCAATACAACTCTTAATAATAGAAGAGGCTCCGCAATGCGGAGCCTCTTCTATTATTTTACAGATGGAAGTATGAACCTAATGGATTAAGGATTGTTAAAATATTAGAAACATCAAAATTTACCATTATGGAAGGTTACAATAGAGACAGGAAAAGTATCCGTGAGACAACCGGAGCTCCCAAAGGTGCAAGACTCGTATTCGGCATCATTATGATTATCGTGTATGTAGGTGTTGGTTTACTCTTCATCTTCAACGTATTCGATATCATCAATCTTACAGTAAGCATAATCATCGGCGTACTCCTCATCATTTATGGAATCTGGAGAGCCTATCGGCTTTACAAAGGAATGAACTGATATGAAAGGAAAGACTCTTACATTCACAATACTCTCGGTGCTTTTTGCACTGGGAGTAGTGTCGTGTGGTGAAGTGAAGCGTGGAGAATATGCGAAAGGTACAGCCAGTATATTCTGCGATGACGGCTTCCGCACAATTCTTGACGAGGAGATAGGAGTGTTTGAATACACATATCCCGAATCCTCCATCATTCCATTCTATATGAGCGAACAAGCTTGTATAGATTCCCTGCTCGCTGATCAGACACAGTCAATAATCGTGACCAAAGAACTGACACCTGAGCAGATCAAATTCATGAAATCAAAATATAAAAGAGTAGTTCGTACCAATTGTATTGCGGTAGACGCGGTAGCACTTATCGTGAACAAGAAGAATCCTGTACAGAGTCTCAGCGTAGAGGAAGTAGGCGATCTTCTCAACGGACGCCTTACACATTGGAATCAACTTGCAGGTGCCGACACGACAGCCATCAAACTTGTATTTGATAATGCCGGCAGTTCTACAGTGAGCTATCTGCGCGACAAATTCCTGCCTAAAGGTGCAAGTATCTCGGATAAGACCAATTCGTTCGCACAGGAGACAAATGCTCAGGTGTTCGATATTGTAAAAAAAGATCCCGATGCTATCGGAGTGATAAGCGTGAGCTGGCTTGGCGACGATCTCAGCGCGGCGAAGAATGTCCCGATGGATAAGAAGATGGAGGATTATCAGAACCAGACCGATACCATCGCGGCAACTCTCACCGATGAAGTAAATATTATCAAAATCAGCAATCCGAATCCGGATAACGATTACAGCCTTGTGGCCTACAAGCCTTATCAGGCATATATAGCCACCGGAGAGTATCCTCTTTATCGCAAGGTGTATATGATCTCGACAGCTCCCAACTCTACCCTACTCCACAGCTTCTATACCTTCATTACAGGATTCGTAGGCCAGAAGATTATTTCCAAGACGGGAATTCTTCCCTACCACATGAATCCGAGAGTGGTGCAGCTCGTAGACCGTAATGCCGGGAAGAAATAAGCTTATCATCCTATTATTTAAGAGGAAAAATGAAGTTTTCCAAACTCTCTTCACAATAAATATTTGAGCTTCGCAGTTTTTTTACTAAATTTGCGAGGCTTTTTTACACATACCTCTTAATTTGAAGGATACGACTCCTTCAACCAATAAGAAAAATAATTCAGATACCTATAAGATAAGAAATGAAACTAAGACCTATTCTCAGCGTATGTCTCGCCGGAATGGCTTTGGGTGTATTCGCCCAGAATACTTCCGATGGCGTGCAGTATTACAAGGCCGATCAGTTTGAGAACGCTAAAGAACTTCTCCAGCGTAATCGTAGCGGTGCCAACCAAGCCGAGAGCGACTTTTACCTCGGCCTCATTGCCCTGCGTGAAGGAAACGGCGCTGAAGCGGCCAAACTTTTTAATGAGGGCGCGCAGCTTGATCCGGAATATGCTTACAATTATATCGGTCTGGGCGCAATCGAACTTCAAAACAATAATCTTAAAGTAGCCGAGAATCTCTTCAAGGATGCCTCCAACAAGGGGAAGAAAGATGCCTCGGTACAAGTAGCTATCGCCCGTTCCTACTATAATGCCGATCCCGTGAAATACGAGAAAGATATCGAGAAATATCTCGAGAAAGCCCGTAAAATCAATATGGAGGAGGCTGACATCTACATTTTCGAAGGTGATCGTAAATATGACAAGAAGGACTGGGGCGGCGCCGCCGGGCAGTATGAGATGGGTGCCAACTATGAGCCGAGTGCAGCCGAGGCTTACGTAAAATACGCCAATCTCTTTACAAAAGTCAACCAGCAGTATGCAATCGACATGCTCAGCAAACTGCTTCAGCTCAATCCAAATTCAGCACTTGCACAGAGAGAGTTGGCCAACGCCTATTATAATGCAGGGAAATATACCGATGCCGCGAAGTCCTATGGCCAGTATGTGCAGAATCCCAACCACTTCAAGCAGGACGAGGACCGCTATGCCTTCCTTCTCTTCTACGGAGGTGACTATCAGAAGGGTTATGACTATGCTTCACAGCTTCTTGCACAGAACCCTGACAACTTCACAGCGCAGCGTTTCCAGTTTATGAACGCAGCCCAGATACCGGCTATGAAAGATTCCATGCTTTCTCTTGCCGAAAAGATTTGGGCCGCTCATGTGGCAAATCCGAACAAAAACAAATTCTCTACAATCGACTACAACCTCATCGCAGAAGAGCTTCAGGGCGCAAAACGACATGACGAGGCTATAGCCGTACTTAACGAAGGAATTGAAAAATCACCGGAAAATGCCGACTTCAACAAGCGAATAGCCATGATTCACGTAGATACCGGTAATATCGCGGCAGCCGCAGATGAATTCGCCAAGTATATAGCCAAGCTTGAGAACCCGGGATTCAACGACTATAACCAACAGGCAACTTTCGACTATTATGCGGGAGTCGCTGCGAAGGATTCCAATCCTGAAGCCAGCAAGAAATATCTTGATGATGCGGTTGCATACGCTAAGAAGGCCGATGAAGCTGCCCCCGGTTACTATCAGCCTAAGAAGATAATGGGAGATGTGGCTATTCTTCGAGCAAGCGCCGACAAGGCAGCTTCCGCAGCCGCTCCCTTCTATCAGGAAGCCTGGGATCTCCTTATCAAGTCGAACGACCCCTCTCGCTACACACGGGATGCCAAGACGATCTACAACTATCTCGGCAACTACTATCTTGGTCTGGGCGACAAAGCCAAGGCAAAGACATATTTCATCAACTACAAGCAATTCGATCCCAATAACACAGAGTATGCCAAATTTGTGGAAAGCCTCTGATAAAACACAGCCGAAAGCGGCAAAATGACAGATCGGTCCGGAAAGTGCAAAAGCTTTCCGGACCGATTATTTTATAATTTAACATTTCTAATATGGGTTGATATTTGGGAGGATTAACATTTTTTATTAATTTTGCGCAGAATCTGTCGGCATCATATCTAATTCAGACAGGATATGATGACGAATTTATCTATTACCGCAGAGAAAAACGAGGACACTTCACATTCGGGAATAACCTAAGAATAAGTGTCCGAAAAGAAAAATAACGAAATCACTAACCCGCAGCGAAGGTCCGGCAAGAGGGTCGTAGCTGTGTAAAAAGACGTAATGGAACGCGTTATAAAAATTAAGAAAGGGCTCGACATCCCATTGGATGGCGCAGCAAATGGAGCACCGTTGGAAGATAAGTCCACAGCGCTCTACGGGATAGTACCGGATGACTATCCCGGCTACGTATGGAAATCGAGAGTAAAAGCCGGCGACAAAGTAAAAGCCGGCGACCGTCTGCTATCCGATAAGGATAGCGACACAGTGGCGTTGGTCTCTCCGGTAGGGGGAGAGGTGACGGAGATTCGTCGTGGCGAACGTCGCAAGATTGAAGCGGTGGTAGTACGCCGCGAGGGAGGGTTCACCTCCACTCTCGCAGTGAGCATGAACGATGAGCAGAGTATCCGTGCTGCACTCAAGCAAAGCGGACTCTGGGCAATGATGCGCCAGCGCCCGTTTGATGTGGTGCCTGATGCGGAAGCCCGTCCACGTGATATCTATGTCACGGCTTTCGATTCAGCTCCGTTGGCCGGCAAAGTCGTGACCGACGGGATGAAGAAGTACCTTGAGAAAGGTCTTGAGACTCTCGCCCGTCTCACCTCCGGCAAGGTATATCTCGCAGTGCGCGCCGAGCAGGGAATCAATTCCAAAGCGGCCGAGGTACTCGTGATGGAAGGTCCTCACCCCGCAGGAAATGTCGGTGTGCAGATTGCAGCCACCGTTCCCGTGAACAAAGGAGAGATCGTATGGACACTTGACGGAGCGACAGCATGCCGCATCGGTCGTCTGGCTGCTGAAGGAGTCGCCGATTACACAGCCGAAGTGGCAGTGACCGGCCCGGCCATCAAGAATCCTAAAATTGTAGCGTGCGGTATCGGGGCCTCGATGGAGAGTCTCATGCACCCCTTCGAGCCTATCAACGGCAACAATCTGCGTTACATATCCGGCAATGTGCTTACCGGAGTAAGAGTCGACCTCAAGAGCGGGTTCCTCCGCTGGCCTTACCGACAGGTGACCGTTATCGAAGAGGGCGACCATGCCGATGAGTTCATGGGCTGGGCATCCATCAGTCCGAAGAAATATAGCGTGAAGCGTAGCTTCCCCGCTTTCCTTCGCGGCCTCAGCAAACCCTTCCCATTCGACGCACGTATCAAGGGAGGTCATCGCGCGATGATTCTTAGCGGCGAATATGACAAAGTATTCCCCTTCGATATCTATCCCGAATACCTTCTGAAGGCAATCATGGCCGGCGATATCGACAAAATGGAGCAGCTTGGCATTTATGAAGTAGCCCCCGAGGACTTCGCGTTGCCGGAATTTGTGGACACCTCCAAGATCGAACTACAAAAAATCGTAAGAGAAGGTCTTGATAATCTTCGCAAAGAGCTCAGCTGATAACGCGGCGAGCGAAAAAGAATGTAAAAACAACATTAACGAACAAGAATACTCACCGTGGGTAAACTAAAACAATCAATCGACAAGGTTAAGCCGCATTTCGAGAAAGGGGGTAAGTATGAGAAACTCCACTCCGTATTCGATGGCTTCTATACCTTCCTGTACACTCCGAACGAGACTTCAGCCTCGGGTGTGCATATCCACGACAGCAACGACTCGAAGCGCACGATGATTATCGTGGTGCTCGCACTTCTCCCCTGCTGTCTTTTCGGCATGTGGAACATCGGCTACCAGCACGCGCTGGCCACAGGATGCGCCGACCACAATCTTTTCAGTCTATTCTTCTATGGCTTCTGGGCCGCACTGCCTCAGATTCTTACCGCCTATATCGTAGGTCTGGGTATAGAATTTGTCATCGCTCAGATGCGTGGACATGAGATTCAGGAGGGTTTCCTCGTATCGGGTATCCTTATCCCGATGATATGTCCTATCGACACTCCCTGCTGGATGATAGCCGTGGCTGTTGCCTTCGCCGTAATCTTCGCTAAAGAGGTATTCGGCGGCACAGGCTACAATTTCCTTAACGTAGCCCTCGTGGCTCGCGCTTTCCTCTTCTTCGCCTACCCCTCGAAGATGAGTGGCGACAATGTATTCGTAAGCCTCGGCGGCGACAAGGCAGTGGACGCATACTCAGGTGCCACTCCTCTTGGTCAGCTCGCTTCCAATGATCCCGGCGCGATTGTGACCAACGTTATCGGCGATCCCCTCACCTTCTCTGATTATTTCTTCGGATTTATACCCGGATCATGGGGTGAGACATCCACTCTCTGCGTGCTTATCGGCATGGTGATCCTTCTCGCCACCGGTATCGCCAACTGGAAGATTATCACTTCCGGCGTGATCGGCGCCCTCCTCATGGGAGTCATCGCATATAATTTCCAGAGTGAGCTCTATCCCGTCACCATGATTAATCCTCTCGAGCAGCTTTGCCTCGGCGGCTTCGCTTTCGCCATCGTATTCATGGCCACCGACCCCGTCACCGCATGCCGCACAGAGACCGGAAAATGGATTTACGGATTCCTTATCGGAGCCATCGCCATTATCATCCGATGCTACAATACCGGTTTCCCCGAGGGTGCTATGCTTGCAGTGCTTCTCATGAACTGCTTCGCGTCACTCATCGACTGGTGTGTAGTCAACAGCAATATCCGTCGCCGCATGAGCCGTGTGGCAGCCAAATAAGAAAGGAGGAGAGTAATGAACAGACAAAGCAATACTTATACAGTGATCTACGCCTCCGTACTGGTACTCGTAGTGGGTATCGTCCTTTCGGTGGTATATCAGCAATTGCGCCCGCTTCAGGTGGATAACATCAACAACGACACCAAACGTCAGATACTTCTCGCCGCCCGCATCACAGCAGAACCGGGACAGAATATCAGCGAGCTCTACGATCAATATATCACATCCAGCTTCATAGTGAATGCTGAGGGTGATAAGGTAGACAGCGATGTTCAAGCCTTCGACGTCAATGTGAGTGAGCAGGTGAAGAAGCCTGCCGATGAGCGTCTTCTTCCCGTGTTCGAGTGCAAGACCGACAATGGTGTGAAATATATCCTTCCCTGTTATGGAGCCGGACTTTGGGGTCCGATCTGGGGATATGTGGCCTTCGACGATAACGGCGATACAATCTACGGAGCTTATTTCGCACATCAGGGCGAGACTCCGGGACTCGGTGCCGAAATCGAGAAACCCGCATTCCAGGACCAATTCCAGGGTAAGAACGTGTTCGGCGCCAACGGCGACTTCCAGTCGGTAGCTGTGTCAAAAGTAGGTCAAGAACCTGCCGACCGCAGCTATGTACACGCCATTTCCGGTGGCACAATCACCAGCCAAGGCGTACAGAAAATGCTCCTCAACTCTCTGGAGGCATATTCAGGCTTCCTGAAGAAACTTGGAGGTAATACCAATGATAACAACTGACATCAGCCATGGATTTCAAGAAAGCATTAGCTACATTCACAGCTCCACTGTCGAAAGATAATCCCGTGATCGTGCAGGTGCTCGGCATCTGCTCCGCTCTCGCGGTGACAGCCAAGATGGAGCCTGCGGTGGTGATGACCATCTCGGTGACAGCCGTGCTGGCACTTGCCAACGTCATAATCTCCTTTATGCGTAACACTATCCCCACTTCGATCCGTATTATCGTACAGCTCGTGGTGGTGGCGGCCCTTGTGGTAATCGTAGATCAGGTATTGAAAGCCTATAATTATGAAGTGAGCAAACAGCTCTCAGTCTTCATCGGCCTTATCATTACCAACTGTATCCTGATGGGACGTCTTGAGGCGTTCGCCCTCAACAACCGCCCCTGGCCCTCCTTCCTCGACGGAGTGGGCAACGGACTGGGCTACGGCATCATCCTCATCATCGTCAGCTTCTTCCGCGAGCTCTTCGGAAGCGGCACACTGTTCGGTTATCAGGTAATCCCCCAGTGGTGGTACGAGCACGGATATATGAACAACGGTATGATGATTCTTCCCCCTATGGCCCTTATCACAGTGGCCTGCATCATCTGGGTACACCGTGCTAAGAACAAAGACCTTCAGGAGAAATAAGAACATAGTCAAGAAAAGCGACAACAATGGAAAATCTGAATCTATTCATCCGGTCGATTTTTATCGACAACATGATATTCGCCTACTTCCTTGGCATGTGTTCCTATCTGGCCGTGTCAAAGAATGTGAAGACAGCCTTCGGTCTCGGTATGGCTGTGACCGCAGTGCTCATCATAGCGTTGCCAATCACATGGTGTATCAATGAGTATGTGCTTGTTCCGGGAGCCCTCAGCTGGCTCGGAGCAGAGTATGCCGACAGCGACCTCAGCTTCCTGGGTCTGATCATGTTTATCTCCGTAATCGCGGCATTGGTACAGATTCTGGAGATGGTGATCGAGAAATATTCACCCTCGCTCTATAACTCTCTTGGTCTCTTCCTCCCTCTTATCGCAGTGAACTGCGCCATCCTCGGAGCAGTGCTCTTCATGCAGCAGAGAGAGTTTGCCAACGCTTGGACAGCTACCGTTTATGGTGCCGGTTCCGGTATCGGTTGGCTTCTGGCCATCGTGTGTCTGGCTGCAATTCGTGAGCGTCTCAACACCAAAGTGATTCCCGGTCCGCTTCGAGGCATCGGTATAACATTCATCATCACCGGCCTCATGGGCATCGCCTTCATGAGCTTCCTCGGCATCAAACTCTGATGGAGGCAAGGTCTAAATATCAACCTTAGAAAAAAGAAAGACAATGATACTGAATGACATACAGTGGAACTCAGTGATAGCGGCGGCGCTTATCTTCTTCGTGATAGTGCTGGTGCTGGTGGTGATTCTGCTGGTCTGCAAGGGCGCACTCGTGAAGTCGGGCGAGGTAGCCATCTCCATCAACGGAGGTAAAAAGATGATTCACTCGGCGAGTGGCAAGAGCTTGCTCACCACTCTTAACGACGGCGGTGTGCATCTTTCGTCAGCTTGTGGCGGAAAAGGCAGCTGCGGTCAGTGTAAAGTGCAGGTAGAATCAGGTGGCGGCGACATGCTTCCCACCGAGGCTGTACATTTCACACGCCGTGAGATGAAAGAGAACTGGCGTCTCGGATGTCAGGTGAAAGTGAAGAGCGATATGGAGGTGAAAGTTTCCGAATCAGCTCTCGATGTGAAGGAATGGGAGTGCGAGGTAATCAGCAACCGCAATGTAGCTACATTCATCAAGGAGTTTATCGTACGCCTCCCCGAGGGCGAGCACATGAACTTTATCCCGGGTAGCTATGCTCAGATCCGCATTCCTAAGTTTGATATGGACTATGATAAGGATATCGACAAGAGCCTTATCACAGATGAATATCTCCCCGCTTGGGAGAAGTTCGGTCTGTTCGGTCTCAAATGCCGCAACACAGAGGAGACGGTACGTGCTTACTCCATGGCCAACTATCCTGAGGAGGGTGACCGAATCATGCTTACCGTGCGTATCGCCACTCCCCCTTTCAAACCGAAACCTCAGGTGGGATTCCAGGATGTGATGCCCGGTATCGCATCGAGCTACATCTTCTCTCTGAAGCCCGGCGACAAGGTGATGATGAGCGGTCCTTATGGAGACTTCCATCCTATCGTAGATTCCAAGGCAGAGATGATTTGGGTAGGCGGTGGCGCCGGTATGGCTCCTCTCCGTGCGCAGATCATGTGGATGACCAAGACACTAAAGACCACCGACCGCGTACTTCACTATTTCTATGGAGCACGTGCGCTCAACGAGGTGTTCTATCTCGAGGACTTCATGCAGCTTGAGAAGGATTTCCCCAACTTCAAGTTCCATCTTGCTCTCGACCGTCCGGATCCCGCTGCCGATGCGGCAGGTGTACCCTACACTGCCGGATTCGTGCATGACGTAATGTACAATACATATCTCAAGGACCACGACGCTCCCGAGGATATCGAATACTACATGTGCGGTCCCGGCCCGATGAGTAACGCCGTGAACAATATGCTCTATAACCTCGGTGTAGAGCCGGAATCCATTCACTACGACAACTTCGGCGGATAATACCCTCCACGTAAATCCAAATAGTCCACTCCCTTGAATCCCATGAGATTCAAGGGAGTTTTCATTTTCCTATCATTATCATAAATAATTCTACAAAATTTGCATTTTAAAATATTCTTATTACCTTTGTGGATAATTATCCCATAATCAAGGTAGTATGGAAACAAACATTAACGGCACTATTGAGGATCCGATGACACGGGAGACCGAGCATCTCACAGTGGAGGAGGCCGTAGCATATTCTCAATCATATTATAAGGAGATTGAGAATCAAAGCGCTGTTCAATTCGCTGCCAAGAAAGCCGCTGAGCAAGCCGCAAAAAAAGCCTTTTCCGAAGGAGAAGAAAAAGGTCGCGAAGAAGGCCGTGAAGAGGGCCGTGAAGAAGGCCGTGAAGAGGCACTATTGGACATCGCATCTAAATTGCGTCTAAGCGGAATGTCACATGAAGAGATATCCTCCATTACAGGTCTGTCCATAGACTGCAGCAAGCATCTGTAACTTTCCTTCCTCTCCTCCTCTATCTATCTCATAGTAGTTGTAATCCTATGATAGTGGTTGCAGCTTCGTTGTTATATGACAATATTCACCTAAATAATTGCAGATATGAGAAAATCTCTACTTTTACCTGCAATCGGATTATTTGTAGTAAGTATTATTTTGGGGTTATCCTCCTTGGGGTATGCTTTTAAATATACTGAAGTCAGAATCTCCACGCCGGGAGATTTGGCAAAATATTCCGATTCACTTCAATCCTTAAATCCTGAGGCTCTCCGTATTAAGGGCTCACTCAACAGCGCCGATATCAAAACGCTTAGAAAACTATGCGGCAGAGATGAGAAGATGAAAGCTACATCCGGAACGGTAAAAGCACTTGACCTTTCCGATGTAAGTTTTTCTCCTGACGGGAAAGGTTTCATATGGTATAACAATTTGCGTGACAGCAGCTATGTAACCGGTGCACATACCCTTCCCCCTCTTTTTCTATACGACTGCAATATTGAGGAAATCAAGCTTCCCGGCCGACTTGATACGATCAAATCCTGGTCATTATCCAACCTCCCAATAAAGAATCTTTATGTGGAAGATAATGTCATTATTGAGCCAAGAGCCATAGCACTTGATTCTTTACTTGAAACTTTACGTCTCCCATTCCATCCTGACTTATATTCTTTTTCTGATGAAGGTCTTGTAGGCTTACAAGAAGTGGAACTCAACGGGTTCTATACCTCTTCTTATTCTCCTTTCCGAGAGCTCCCCAATCTCAAGAAAGTTGTGTTCAATGGTCCTATGGGATACATCAATGCCACTCCTTTCACTCACAATCCCTCCCTCAAAAGTATAGAGTTCAACGGACCGATATTCAATACCGGTACTATGCTGGCAGCATTTTGTGAGAATCTTGAATCCATAACATTCAACGGGCCGATATGCTACTTCGGATTTGCATCTCCAAGTCAATGCGAGCTTCCCAAGGTTAAAGAATACACTTTCAATGGACCCGTATTTGACAATATCACAGAAGGCGACTCTGTTATCGATATTCAGAAATTTAATGACTGGGACGGAAAGGAAGATTTTCTGCTCACATTGGCCCGGCTTGCCAAAGAATCGATCAAAGATGCTAAAGCATATCCAAGCGTTGAGTATTATCCTCTACAAGCGTGCTATATTCTGCGGTCTCTCACAGACTCCGTGAATTGCTATCGTTATCTGCCGGAGGTTGACAGCATTGTTGCGGAAGCTAAAAAATTCGATCGCAATAAATCAAAAATAGAGATACTGCAAGAAAGCGCATCCTACACAAATACCTCTGAGGATACCATCAACTGGAGATATGCTCCTCCTTCCGACTCTCTTCTGACTGCCACTCGACTTACATTTAATCTTGACAGCATTGCGGGCAACGGGGATGACTACAGTAAAATTAAAAATCTCACATATTGGATTCATGATGTAATCAAACATAATGGCATGCGCCCTGACCGTCCCACCGAACCATACGATGTAAGCAACATTATTGAATATGCCCGGAAGGACAGTGCAGGTGCCAACTGTCGCATGATGGCGATTGCACTTCAGCAAGTATTGTTAGCCGAAGGTATTCCCGCACGCTTCCTTACATGTGAATCGAAACAATATGATACCGACGGCGACTGTCACGTGATTTGCACTGCATGGAGCAAAGAGCTTGACAAATGGGTATGGTGTGACCCTACATTCGCTGCGTTCGTCACCTCCCCTGACGGCACTCCCCTTCATCCCGGAGAAGTAAGACAACGTCTCATCGACGGAGAAGAGGTGTGCTTGAATGAGGATGCAAACTGGAATCACGAGAATCAGGAGACAAAAGAGCATTATCTCGATTATTATATGGCCAAGAACCTTTACATAATTTCGGCTTATGACGAGCAGATGCCGAGAGTAGAGGGTCCCGGATCAAACGAAGACAATGTCTCACTCATAGTTCTTGTTCCGGAGGGATTCAATTATCGCGGAGTAAAAACTACTTCCAATGAAGCTGAATTCTGGAAAAAACCTTATTAAATCCCTGAAAAGACCTTATTAAGATAAGATCTTTAAGGCATAAACCATAAATGAATAACATAATCAGGGATAAAAATAGGGGGATTCTACGGGAATTATTTGGCGGATTGGGGGGATATGGTTATCTTTGCCGAAAATTCAACTACTAACACTAACCTAAGGGATCTATGTCAGCCCGGGCCGGAAGGTTAAATGCCGATGCTACCAAGACTGACCTCTACCCTGAAAACACAGAACTGATAATCGAGATGAAGAGAGACAACGAAATCTTCGAAATCATCGACCGCGAGCATCTCCGTCAGCGTCGCGGCATCGAGCTGATCGCCAGTGAGAACTTCGTAAGCGACGAGGTGATGAGAGCTATGGGCTCTTGCCTTACCAACAAATATGCCGAGGGATATCCCGCTCATCGCTACTATGGCGGTTGCGAGGTAGTAGACGAGGCCGAGAACCTTGCCCGCGAGCGTGCAAAGAAACTTTTCGATGCAGAATGGGTAAACGTACAGCCCCACTCCGGCGCACAGGCCAACATGGCCGTATTCATGGCTTGCCTCCAGCCCGGCGACAAATTCATGGGTATGGACCTCAGCCACGGCGGTCACCTCAGCCACGGTAGCCCCGTCAACTTCTCCGGTCTTATGTTCCAGCCTATCAGCTACACTGTAGATGCCAACACAGGTCGTGTAAACTATGAGGAGATGGAGGAGAAGGCACGTGCCGAGCGTCCGAAACTCATCATTGCCGGAGCCAGCGCTTACAGCCGCGAATGGGATTACGCCCGTATCCGCAAACTCGCCGATGAGATCGGCGCTATCTTCATGGTAGATATGGCTCACCCTGCCGGCCTTATAGCCGCAGGTCTGCTCGAGAACCCCCTCAAGCACGCACATATCGTGACTACCACTACCCACAAGACTCTCCGCGGTCCTCGCGGCGGTATGATCCTTATGGGTAAGGATTTCGATAACCCCTGGGGTAAGAAGACACCTAAGGGGGAAATCAAGAAGATGTCCGCACTCCTCGACAGCGCAGTGTTCCCCGGTGTACAGGGTGGCCCGCTCGAGCACGTTATCGCAGCCAAGGCTGTAGCCTTCGGAGAGTGTCTCCAGCCCGAATGGAAAGAGTATGCGATTCAGGTTAAAAAGAACGCTCAGGCTCTCGCCGACGCTCTTATCGCCCGCGGATACAAAATCATCTCCGATGGCACAGACAACCACTCCATGCTCGTAGACCTCCGTCCGAAGTTCCCCGAGATGAGCGGTAAGAAAGCCGAGCGCGTACTTGTAGAGGCAGATATCACAGCCAACAAGAATATGGTGCCCTACGACACCCGCAGCCCCTTCCTCACTTCCGGTCTTCGCTTCGGCACAGCCGCCATCACAACCCGCGGCGCCAAAGAGGATCTGATGGAGAAGATCGCCGACCTTATCGACAAAGTGCTCTGCAATGCCGATAACGAGGAGGTAATCAAGGAGGTACGCCGTGAAGTAAATGATACAATGAACGGTTATCCCATGTTTGCATGGTAATATCTTCCTGATTAGGAGGAATTCAACCTATCATAAATAAAGAGAGTGAATCAATGGTCATAGGCCGAAGATTCACTCTCTTACTCTATTCCGGGGGCAAATTTATAAAATATGGAGGAATTTTTGGTCAGATTGGAATAAATGTTAAAAATTGGTTTGGGGTAAAAAAAATTTTTTTTATTTTTGCACGCGAAAAGAAAAACAGGGGAAACTAAAAATTAATAGGAAATGAAGATTGATGTCACCACATGGCCCGAAAGAGTATTCGTGACCGGCATCGGTACAGATGTCGGCAAGAGTTATGCCACAGGATGGCTTGCCCGAACACTCGCATCAGAAGGGAAAAGTGTGATTACACAGAAATTCATTCAGACCGGTAACAAAGAATACAGTGAAGATATCCTCGTGCATCGCGACATAATGGGTATACCAATGCAGACAGTGGACCGCCTTCACGTCACGGCACCGGTGATTTTCAGCTATCCGGCCTCACCCGACCTGGCCTCCCGTCTCGACGGGAAAGAGATAGATTTCGGAGTTATCGATAAGGCTTCGGCAACACTTTCCAATGAATTCGAATACCTGCTCATCGAAGGAGCAGGGGGCATAATGGTCCCTCTCAAAGGGGATTACCTCACGATAGATTACATCCGTGAACGAGGTCTGCCTGTAGTGGTAGTGACCAACGGACAATTAGGCTCGGTGAGCGACACACTTCTTACCTTCTCGGCAATCGAACGCGAGGGTCTGGAGCTTACCGCAGTAGTATATAATCCTTATTTTGATAAAGACAAAGTGATAAGTGCCGACACACGCGAATATCTTGAAAGATGGATATCGGTGCGTTTCCCCGGCACACTGTGGCTTGAGATGCCCGGCAGATAAAAGGAGGATCTGAAACTTGACTATGGACAATAAGCAACCGAGAATCACAGTATCAATTTCCAAAGAGGAACTTGCGCAACTTCCCATGGCAAATTTCATAGGCATGGTGAAGGTGATCGACAAGGTGGAGGATGCCGCTGCGGCAGTGGCCGACCTGAAGACATCGGATGTTATTGGTTTTGACACGGAGACACGTCCGAGCTTCCGGAAAGGAGTAATCAACAGGGTATCGCTGATGCAGCTATCCACCCGAAAATGCTGTTATCTCTTCCGTCTCAATAAAATTGGAATACCGGAAGAACTACGTCAGCTACTGGAGGATCCAAATCAGCTTAAGGTGGGACTGTCGATACATGATGATTTCCATAATATCAGGAACCTTTGTCCGCTGAATCCGGCCGGATTCATCGATTTACAACCCTACGTGAAGCAATTCAGTATTGCTGACAACTCACTTTCAAGAATCTACGGTATCCTCTTTGGCAAGCGTATCTCCAAAGGGCAACGCCTCACCAACTGGGAAGCAGAAGAACTTACCATTCATCAGCAGAATTACGCCGCATTGGATGCAGTGGCTTGTATCCGTATCTACGATTGCGTGTCAGACGGGGATTTCAAACCCGAACTTTCTCCCTATATGCGTCCCGAGCAGGAGAACGAGCGTATAGAGCGTGAACGTCGCGAAGAGCGTGAGCGTCGTCAAGCGGAGATTGCGGAGAATCCCTCTATCTCAGTGGAAGAGGCAAAAGAGATAGAAGCGAAGGAAAGAAAAAAAGAATTAGCCAAGAGACGCCGCCAACGCAACGCGCGCCGACGTAAACGCTCGGGAGAAGCGGGCGCGGCTCCGAAAGCGCAAGGAGGCACCGAGTAGAAATGGATAACAGACGACGTATAAGGAAATCTGTATGGCTCCCGATAGTACTCTCGCTATACTTCATCTTCATGGCTACATATTTCGGAAAGGAGATGATTGCAGGAGGAAGGGTATGGCAATTTGCGGAAATATGTGTCGGTGAGATAGCTGTGCTCATTCTTCTTGTAGTGTTCCTTCGGAAACGGGAGAACCTCAAGAAATAGAATCGCCACACACTATCATTAGTCATCGGAGGAAGGCAATATAAAGCACATATAAAAAGAATAAAGGCAGAGGGCTTTTCAGTGGTATTCCACAGAAAAGCCCTCTGTTAGTTTCAGCCTATAGGTAAAACAAATTGCCTATGAATAAAATATACTTCTTTAGTAAAAGAAAATGGGCGATAACCACCACGGTCGCGCCCAATTCTATAAGTTTCTACAGGTAAAAAATCTTAAGGTAAAAAAGATTGTTTTTAGGTTCGGTGCAAAGTTAGCACTAAGTTTTGAAATGACCAAACGAAAAAGTGTCAAAATGCCAGAAATATGTTGTAGAACATATATTTACCGGGGTAAAAGCATAGCAAAACGGCATTTTAAAGGAGAAATCATGCTTGAAAGCGATGGAGAGAGAGCCGGTGCCCATCAAATACCGCATAAGAAAAATAATGTATCCAATCGCCGAGAACGATCAGCTCCGAAGAGGAGGAAATATCTCCGGGAGAGACAATTCGTTCGCGATGCAAGATATGGAGATGCCCGAAGATAAAATATCTTATCGAGGGGGAAACTTCGGCTTGGGATATGGCGAACGAGCGAAGATTATCGAGAAGAGGATGCGACGTGGCCATAGGAGGCAGACCGTTGGCGCGGCTATGTCTGCTCCAGTTGTGAGCGAAGGGGACAGTCCAACGCGGATGAATCCCACTGAAAAGGCGCTGACACAAACGATTGCGGAAAAGAGCGCGGAGCATCCTGAAAGTGCGCGGCAAAGGAGGGATACCATCGCCATGAGCGAGAAGAAAACGCACTCCGAGAATATCACGAGTAAGAATACCGTCCACTACTTCCACCCCGAGTTCAGAGGGTATATAATCGAAAATCCAGATATCATGATTCCCTATAAGCCACGTGATACGTATCCCCGCATCCGCGAGTTCTGCAAGCTTGCCGAAGAACCTGACGAAACCCTTTGGCACCACGTAACGATATTCATACCAATAATCGAGGATATCACCGAGAAGATAGATCTCCGAGGCATCATGGCGTATAGAATCAAGGAAAGCCACTACACGCCGCTCCGCTTCCCGGGAATCCGGGAAGTATGGAGCGCCGAGATGGAGATCGCTGAGAAAATAAGCTTTTTTCGTCACCCGTTGAAATTGAATCAAAGGAAACCGAGTTCGAGTTTAGCCTCCTCGCTCATCATATCATTGTTCCAGACAGGCTCGAACACGAGACGGAGGTCTACCTTTTCGGGACCTTCGATACTCACGAGCTTTTGCCGCACATCCTCCATGATGAAATCAGCGGCCGGACAGCTGGGGGCCGTAAGCGTCATATCCACATGGAGAGTCTTATCCGACATATCATAGTCAATCTTATAGATAAGACCGAGATCATAGACATTTACAGGGATCTCGGGATCATAGACAGTGCGAAGCATCTCTATGGCCTTCTGAGTGACACGAAGCTGTTCATCGGCTTCAGCTTCGGGATTTTTCATTATTTCTTCTGCCATTGCTGTAAGGAGTTATATATTCGATCAGTAAGTTTTTCCGGGGCACCGCGCCCTGTAATAAGAACGCGGCAACCCGAAAGAGGATTGCAAAAATAACAAAATATTCTGACAAAGGAGCAAGGGATAAAGAAGTTTCATTTGGGGAGTTGGGGGATTTTGCTTAATTTTGCAGATGGAGTCGTATCGGCTTCACATATAGAAACCCATTAAAAACTATATTTGAGTTATGAAAAGAATCATGATCGCGCTTATGGCGCTTGTGATGACTATCGGCGTTGCCGGTGCTCAGGTAAGATTCGGTATCAAAGCCGGAGCCAATTTCAACAGCATCCACTTCAAAGACTTGGAGAGTAGCCTTCAGCCGGACAACAGCTGCGGCTTCAATGTAGGTGTGATGACCGAGTTCACAGTTCCTATCGTAGGCCTCTGTTTCGACGCCTCCCTCCTCTACTCCCGCATGAACAACGCCATCAGCAAAGATTACAGTGAACCCGTTGCAGATGCTCTCGACTCCGATATGTCCTGGGGCAAGAACTTCCTCGAGATTCCTATCAACATCAAATATAAATTCCAGATTCCGATGGTGGCCAATATCGTGAAGCCTTACATCTTCACCGGTCCGACCTTCGCCTTCAAACTTGACAAGAGCATCATGGACCGCACTTATCAGGCAGCCTGGAATGTAGGTATCGGCGTGGAGCTGATCAATCATCTCCAAGTATCCGGCAGCTACGGTTTCGGTATTAACAACGTAGCCAAGGAGGTATTCAAAGATGGTCTTCTTGGAGAGGCATCGAAGCTTAAAGCCAACAACAATTATTGGACTGTATCAGCCGCTTGGCTGTTCTGATATACACGTTCACTCCGGGAGGTGAAGACTCCTTATATTCTCACCTGCCGGAGTGAGCGGCATAACAGACTTATATGAGAAAACTTATCATAGCGGCGCTCCTCGCGGGCGCCACCGCTTTCAGTGCCGGTGCGGAATTCCGTTGGGGACCGACAGCCGGTGTCAATATCTCCCGTTATTATTGGAAACAAGACCTTGTGGGTAACAAGCATCTTTGCGGCCCCACCGCCGGATTGATGGGAGAAGTGATGATTCCGGGTATAGGATTCGGCATCGATTTCGGTCTGCGTTATCAGATGGTAGGCGGACAAGTGGATTTCGGACGTCAGGTAATATGGTCGTCAGAGGGAGTTGAGAATCTCAATGTATGGAACCATGAGCTTGAAATACCCATCAATCTCCGTTTCAAATGGACACGTATGGATGGATTCGAGCAGTATCTCGCCCCGTTCGCATACGTAGGTCCTGTATTCAATTTCACACTTGCTTCTACAAAGACCCCGGTGCTTGAACGTCCTACCGGATGGGTAGCGATACAATGCGGCATCGGCGCCGAAGTATTCGAGCATTGGCAGGTATCCGTCGGCTACAGCTGGGGTGTAAGCTATATTCAACGCACCGTGAAGCTGGACAACTTCAGCTCACGCAGCCAGGGATGGCAGATAAATGTGGCCTACCTCTTCTGATAATCCGGAAATAAATTTTTACTCCGGGGGAAATTTTATTTGACAACACACTGAAAGATTCAGGCAATCCGAAAACACGGAAATGAAGTATGCCGAGGTGATTCTTCCCTTGCCGGTGTACGGCACATTCACGTATTCACTCGACGATGAGACAGCCTCCAAAGTAGAGACAGGCTCACGCGTACTCGTGCAATTCGGCCGTAAGAAGCATTATACAGCTATCGTGACGGCCATCCACAGCGAAGCCCCCAAAGGATTCGATGTGAAACCCGTGTTGGCTGCCCTTGACAGCCGTCCTATCGTGCGCTATCCTCAGCTGAAACTTTGGAATTGGATTGCCGACTATTATCTTTGCACACCGGGAGAAGTGTACAAAGCGGCCGTACCTACCGGTCTGAAGCCGGAAAGCGAGACCTATCTCATAGCCAATCCCGACTTTGAAGAAGATCCCTCCCGGCCCGTCGGTCCCAGGGAATTGATGGTGCTTGAACTCCTGTCCGACAAGAAGCGACGCAAAGTCAGCGAGATTGAGCAAGCCACGGGAATACGCAATCTCACAGCCCGACTCGGAAAGATGCTTGAAGCCGGGATGATAGAGATCGACGAGAAGGTAGTGGAGCGATACCGCCCGAAGCGACAGACGATGGTACGACTGCTCTGCAACCGTGAGGATGCCGACAAGCTACACGGCTTTTTTGAACTCGTAAGCCGCTCCCGTTATCAGGAGAAGGCCTTGATAGCCTATCTCGACCTCAGCCGTTGGATGAATCGTCAGGAAGAGGTGCGCGATGTGAGCCGCGAAGATTTGCAAGCGAAAGCCGGCGTAAGTCCGGCTGTGGTGAAGGCCCTTGAAGAGAAAGGTATTATTGAGATATATAAAGAGAACGTAAACCGCTTCAAAGGGGGGAAAGGGACATTCAAGACCACCCTTGCCCACCTTTCCATGGGTCAGGCCGAAGCTTTACGCAAGATAAAGGAAGATTTCCGAGAGCATAATGTATGTCTCCTCCACGGAGTGACCGGAAGCGGCAAGACCGAAATATACTCCCATCTCGCCGAGATGGCGCTCATGGACGGGAGTCAGGTATTATATCTTGTGCCCGAAATATCCCTCACCACCCAACTCACCGACCGACTCCGGAAAGTATTCGGCGACCGTCTGCTCGTCTACCACTCAAAATTCTCCGACAACGAGCGTGTCGATATATGGCGACGACTCCTTACAGGCAACGAACCGTTGGTAGTGATAGGAGTAAGAAGTTCTGTCTTCCTCCCCTTCTCCCGTCTGGGGCTTGTAATCGTAGATGAGGAGCACGAGAGCAGCTATAAGCAATATGACCCGGCTCCACGCTATAACGCACGAGATGCGGCAATAGTGCTCGCACAGATGCATGGGGCCAAGACCCTCTTAGGTTCGGCGACACCCTCCGTTGAGACCTATTGGAAAGCCAAGAACGGCAAATTCGGACTTGTAGAACTTAAAGAGCGATTCGAAGGAGCCACACTCCCGGGCGTCACCATAGTGGATATGAAAGAACAACGCAAGCAGAAGCATGCCGAAGGCATACTCTCATCCACACTGGCACGACGTACGGAGGAGACACTCCGCGAAGGGAAACAGGCGATAATGTTCCAGAACCGTCGCGGGTTTGCACCGGTAGTGGTATGTCATCAATGCGGCTGGACGCCGAAATGCACCAACTGCGATGTATCCCTCGTATATCATAAGAATACGGGGATGCTCCGCTGTCATTATTGCGGCTACGCAATTCCTCTGCCCAAGCTCTGCCCGGCGTGCGGCCAGAACGATATCCGCATCTTCGGCTACGGCACGGAACGAATCGCAGAAGAGATGCACGCGAGATTCGAAGGGTACAGAGTGGCGCGTATGGATCTCGACACCACCCGCAACAAAGATTCCTATCAGGAGATAATAGAGGAATTTGCCCGTCATGAGACGGATATACTGGTAGGCACACAGATGGTGACAAAAGGTCTTGACTTCGAGAACGTGGAGACGGTAGGCGTGCTCAACGCCGACACATTGCTGAATTTCCCCGACTTCCGCAGCAACGAACGCGCTTTCAATATGCTGGAGCAAGTGGCCGGACGTGCCGGACGGCGGGGCGACAAAGGGGAAGTCATAATCCAGACCACACAGACCGAGAACCCCGTACTCGGCTTCGTGAAAAATCACGATTATATCGGTTTCTATGAGCAAGAGATCGGAGAAAGGGAGAAATATGCCTATCCCCCCTTCACAAAAGTAATAAACATATACCTTAAGAACCGCGACCCGAGAGCCGTAACGGAGGCCGCCGTGATTTATACGAAATCACTGATGAGCGTATTCGGCAACCGTGTTCTCGGCCCCGAAGCACCCTTCGTGAGCCGTGTGGCCTGCTATCATCTGCAAAGCATCATGCTGAAAGTGGAGAGCGGAGCGAGCATGAAGAAAGTGAAGGATATCCTTCGCCAAATTTATGCCTCCCTTGCCGAACAACCCTCTATCAAAAGCTCTATTCTCTATTTCGATGTGGATCCGGTGTGAATAGTAAACAATCGTGACAAAATCGAGTTAACAATTTTCAAGGAAAGAGAGTGCCGAAATCAAGTTAACCTTTTTTCAGGGACCCACAATCGGAGCCGTGAAATAATTATGCGCCATATATTTAAGCGAGTTTCGGAATAATTTTGTAAATTCGCATTCTCAAAAGAATACTTTTGTCAGATGAACCATATTCACGATGACTTTGACAGAGAACATCTCTGGCACCCTTATACCGGCACCCGCAATCCGCTACCCACATATAAAGTAAGTGGGGCCGAGGGGGCTGAAATTATCCTTGCCGACGGACGTCGCCTAATCGACGGAATGTCGTCATGGTGGTGTGCGATCCACGGCTACAACCATCCCGTACTAAATGCCGCCGCAGAACGACAGCTCAAAAGCATGTCGCACGTAATGTTCGGCGGCCTCACCCATGAGCCGGCAATCGAACTCGGCAAACTTCTTCTCTCGATACTCCCCCCCTCCATCAACCATATATTCTACGCTGACTCCGGTTCGGTGGCCACGGAAGTGGCCATGAAGATGGCAGTGCAAGCTCAGAATGATCCGAGGCGCACTGATTTCGCCACAATCCGCAACGGCTACCACGGCGACACATGGAATGCCATGTCGGTGTGCGACCCCGTCACCGGTATGCACGGAGCCTTCGGCAAGGCACTCCCCGTACGATTCTTTGCCGACGCCCCCTCATGTCGCTTCGGCGATGAATGGAATCCTGCCGACTTCGAACCCATGCGTAAATTGGTGGAGGAGAATAAAGATACACTTGCGGCCGTGATTCTGGAGCCGGTGGTGCAAGGAGCCGGTGGGATGCGCTTCTACCATCCGCAATATCTCCGCGAACTGCGTGCCCTCTGCGATAAATACGGGATACTTCTCATATTTGACGAGATAGCTACAGGGTTCGGACGCACCGGACGCCTTTTCGCATGGGAACACGCCGGCGTAGAGCCGGATATAATGCTCATCGGGAAAGCGCTCACCGGGGGCTACATGACATTCGCCGCCGTATGCGCCACAAAAAAAGTGGCCGAGATGATTTCCGACAGCCAAGCCTCCGTCATGATGCACGGCCCGACATTCATGGGTAATCCCCTGGCATGTGCCGTAGGGCATGCGAGCGTGGAGCTGCTCCTTAGTCAGGACTGGCAAAAACGAGTTGCCGAGATCGAAAGCATCATGAAAGAGCATCTCGCGCCGGCCCGTAAGCTTAAGAATGTGGCGGATGTGAGAGTGCTGGGCGCCATCGGAGTAGTGGAACTTACCCATGACGTCAACCTCGCCGAATTTCAGAAACGTTGCGTGGAGAAAGGAGTCTGGATACGCCCCTTCGGACGCAATGCCTATATCATGCCCCCCTTCATGGCCGTCAGCGATGAGCAAGTCATAGCTCTATGCAAAGCTTTGGTGGAGCTTGTGGAGGAAGAGGGATAAAGCAAACAGCAAGCGTAACAAAGAATCAAGGAAGGATGATAAAAGAACTCGAACGTCTTGGAGCGGAACACCGCCTGCGAGCCATACCCGCCGAGCGGGAGGGAGCACTCTTAGACCTTTGCAGCAACGACTACCTGGGACTCTCGACTCTCGCACCGCAATATATGGCGGAATTCCGGGAGCGCTTCGGCGACGCTCCTATGTCGGCTTCCGCCTCACGCCTCCTTGCCTCACGCCAGCGCCATTTCAACGCATACGAAGAGTATCTCGCTTCCCTCTACGGAAAAGAGGCCATACTCTTCAACTCCGGCTATCATGCCAATACAGGTATAATGTCGGCTCTCGGCGCATTGCCCGGCACAGTAATCATCGCCGACAAACTCATCCATGCCTCCGCCATCGACGGTATGCGGCTCGCCGGATGCGAATGGCGTCGTTTCCGTCATAACGATCCGGCTCACCTTCGGGCCACTATAAGGAAAGCTCTCGAAGGGAGAGATGTGAAGCGAGTGGTGGTGGCAGTGGAATCCGTCTACAGCATGGATGGCGACCGCGCTCCCCTTCGGGAAATAGTCGATATAAAACGGGTATTCCCGGAGACGATACTTTTCGTTGACGAAGCCCACGGATTCGGAGTGCTCGGCGAGCGAGGTCTCGGAGCTGCAGAAGAGGAAGGGCTTATTCCGGAAATAGATATCATAATGGCCACACTCGGAAAAGCGGCCGCCTCCTCCGGCGCTTTTGCCATCTGCGACACCACTATGAAAAGCTGGCTGATAAATGCCTCGCGCTCCCTTATCTTCTCCACGGCCCTACCTCCCGCCAATGTATGCTGGTCGCACCTCATGACCGAGAAAATCACAGAAGCCTGCTCACTTCGCGAGAACCTTCGTAGCGTATGCGCTGATTTCGCGAAGAGAATGAAGGATGCTACAGGACAGCCACCCGTAAGCAACGGACATATCCAGCCCCTTCTCACCGGTGACGCTGCACGCGCCCTTTCCCTATCGGCTTCACTTCGTGAGGCCGGTTATGACGTCCTTGCCATCCGGCGCCCTACAGTGCCCCCCGGCGGGGAACGCCTGCGCTTCTCCCTCAACGCCATGCTGCGCCCCGGCCAACTTGACTCACTCTTTGAAACCCTGATATCCAGCCAACCATGAGACTTGAATTCATACACATTGACCCTGCCCAAAACAATAACCTCGGAAAAGGGAACGACCGTCGCCTCATACTTATCTTCGCCGGATGGGGAAGCGACGCACGCCTCTATGACGATATAAAGATAGAGGGATGGGACACGGCGATAGTGCTTGACTATCGCTCCTTGGAATTCCCCGTCGAGAAATTGGATGGGTATTCCTCGATATATGTGTATGCCTGGTCGATGGGAGTATGGGCCGCTTCCGCAGTGATGTCGAAATTCTCACCCGATTGTTCATTCGCCATCAACGGCACAGGATATCCGCGTCATGACAAGTATGGCATTCCGGAGAAGATCTACGACGGTACACTCGACACACTCAACGAAAGGAATCTCCGCAAATTCCGTCTTAGAATGGCCGGAGATCGCGATACAGCCTCCCGGCTTGATTCCCTTCTCCCTGCGCCCGACATCTCCGGGCTCAAGGAGGAATTGGATGCCATACGTGCGCTCGGACCTTTCCCCTCAGCCTGTTGGAGCCGCGCTTATATCTCTGAAGAGGACAGGATATTCCCCACTCCCAACCAATTGAGTTTTTGGAAAGAAAAGGGAACTGCCACCGTAATGATTCCCGGCGGCCATTATCCGGATATATATAAGATTGTAAGAGACACCGTTTTCAATCCCGTAAGAGTGGGCGAACGATTCGGAAACGCACTTACCACTTACGATGCCCATGCCCATGCCCAACGGGAGATTGCAAAGAGGCTTACCCTACTTCTATCCGAAATGGAACCGGCCAATAACGGCAAGATACTTGAAATCGGAAGCGGGTCAGGACTCTTCACATCCTTCTACTCCCCTTTGCTCTCTCCCGCATCCGCCACTTATCTTGACCTCTACCCTATGCCACGTTACAACATAGCGGCGGAAGAACGATATTATATCGGGGATGCCGAGAAATGGCTGATAGAATCGGAAGAAAACGGACTATATGATGTCATCCTCTCCGCTTCTACCATACAATGGTTTGTCTCCCCACGAAATTTCTTCCGGAATGCAGCCCGTTTGCTCCGGCCGGGAGGAGTACTGGCCGTATCCAGTTTTACGAAAGGAAATCTCGCTGAACTCGACGTGCTCCGTCCCTCCCCCATCGTATATCGTTCCGCCCGGGAATTAAAAGAGATGGCGGAAATCTACCTTGACAATGTGAAAGTGACGGAAAAAGACTTTACAGTAACGTTCCCCTCCCCTCGCGAAGCGTTGCTTCACCTCAAGCACACGGGAGTGGGAGGAAGCGCATCCACCGGAAGCGGAGCCGCCGCTTTGATGCGAAAACTTCCGAAAGATTCCGACGGGCGCGTGACCCTCACCTACCGCGCCGTCTTCATCACCGCCCGCAAGACGTAGGAAATCTTCGGGTAGATGAACTGAAGAGGGCTTATATGTTAAAAATTGCGTTAATAAAAGTTAAAAATCCGGGGGGGTATTTTCATATCATCGCTTTATATTAATTTTGCGGCCGAAAACATCAATACTGAGTGTTTATATCACTAGCATTGAAAATCACATTATACTTCAAAGCATAAAAAAATGCCTCTTATTAAAAGACTTTCAGTAGCCTTAGGTACGTTCGCCTTGGGTTCAGTCGGATTATGCATGGCGCAGGATGTAGGTATAAAGACCAACCTTCTCAACGATGCCCTGCTCAGCCCGAATATCGGAATCGAAGTGGGGCTCGCACCCAAATG
>JAAVEO010000028.1 GCA_014801225.1 Bacteroides sp. | reverse complement strand
TAAGAAAAATAAAACGATATATGACTAAGTAGCTTTGAAACAATCTTGATATGCTATATGCGGCTAATTTGACTCGTCATTGCTATTTTTCATAGGAAACTCGTCGATTTTCAATTTGGACATCTTGACCTTGTCGTTCAGTCGCTTAGCTCGCTAAGCTCCTTCTCTCCGCGGCCAACCTGCCTCAAAATTATCTCGCATCTATCATATCATTTATTTTTCTTAGCTACTTAAAAAGAAAAAGGTCGCATTCACTGCGACCCTGTTTCTTCAATTAAAACAACAATAACAACTTTTTTCAGAACGCTTATAGCAGTTAATATCTTTTCTACCGCCGGGGCGGTAAGCTATTTTCTTGCTTTGTTCGATAGTATAACACGCGCTCCTCTACAATGGTTCATCCACCCCCCGAAATTTTTCTTATTTTTTTAAGATCAGCGGCCGAGCATCTCGAAGGTGAGGTCGAGGGCGGTCTCTATCTCCGCGGGCGTCAACACTACATCGGGCACGGCATCGCCGAGATCACGAAGCAGAGTGAACGCCACTTCGCCGTGACGTGTATTCTTCTTGTCGCCGGCCATCAGCTCCATCACACGGTCACGGTCGGCACATCCTACGGGCAATTGCGGGAACCAGGGTTTCAATATATTGTGGGCGTAGCTCTGTATCAAGCCGGTATTGAAATCAAATTTGATCTTGCTTCCCAACATGGCGGTCAGCAATCCATACGCCACGGCGCAGCCGTGAGGGAGCGGTTTTCCTTTGCTCAAGGCTATCTCCTCGAAAGCATGGCCGGCGGTATGACCCAGATTGAGCACCTTTCTCAAGCCACGTTCCCAGGGATCGGCGGCCACGATATCACTCTTGAAGCGGGCACACTCCGAGGCCAGCACCTCCATGAAGCGGGGATCGGAAAGGACATGCTCTGTGTCGCAAATATCGAAATAAAGGTCGGGGGAGGCGGCCATGCCGGTCTTGAGCATCTCGCCATAGCCGGAAATCATCTCCTCCTGCGGGAGAGTGGTGAGGAATCCGGCCGAGATAATTACGGCATGAGGCATACGGAATGTGCCGATCTCATTCTTCATCTCACCGAGATCGATACCTGTCTTACCGCCGATAGCGGCATCTACAGCTCCGAGCAGTGTGGTCGGGATATTGATATGGCGGATACCACGCTTGAAAGTGGCGGCTGCAAAACCGCCCAGATCAGTCACCATACCTCCGCCTATACATATCGCTACGCTCTGACGTGTGTGACCTCCGGCTGAAAGGGCCCACCATACTTCGGCCAGACTCTTAAGGTCTTTGTTGGCCTCGCCGGGTTCGAGCACGATTCGGGGCGACTTTGTGATGACACGGCTTCCCTCCATACGGGGAAGCACCTTCTCCTCAACGTTCTTATCGGTAATGACCACTGTCGAGGCCGGATTCAATTTCCATATCATTTCGTCAAGCACACGGCCGGGAGCCTCGGTCGCGATTATGCGTGCATCATTCTTTGCCATATTCTGTAATATCTTTTCCTCCTTTATGCGGTTGTTGTGGTTTTATGTTGTATGTTTATCCCTTTATTTCCCTTTCAATCGGCAAAGTTACAACTTTTTATCCAATTTCGCCACCTCTCCCCTCTCCAATTTTCCTATAAATATCCGGTAAATCTACAGTATCGGCTAAATCTTGCAGAATAATTTTTAGGTTGTTACTTTGATAAGATTGAATAAAACGTTATATTTGCAAAATAAATCGAAGTATATGGGTAAGCTCAGATATCCGGTAGGAATACAGTCGTTCTCCTCAATCATCGAGGAAGATTACGTATACGTTGACAAGACTCATCTTATCGCAAATTTAATCACGGAGGGTAAGTATATCTTCCTCAGCCGTCCGCGTCGTTTCGGCAAGAGTCTGCTGTTATCTACGATACATGCTTTTTTCGATGGCCGCCGCGATTTATTCAAAGGACTCGCAATCGATGACATGAACATGGACTGGACTCCTACTCCCGTGCTCCATTTCGATTTTAATTCGGAAGACTATTCTGTGGAAGGCGGACTTCAGAGTTTGCTCAAACGCCAGCTTGCTGAATTCGAGAATATATACGGCATCACGGCGCCTGCTGACACTATCGCGGGGAGATTCTCTCAGCTTATAAAAAAGGCAGCCGAGGCCACAGGCAGAAAGGTCGCGATCCTCGTGGATGAATATGATAAGCCATTGCTCGGAATAGAGGAGAATCCTGAACTTTATGAGAAAAATCAACAGTTGCTCAAGAGTTTCTTTTCCAACCTCAAATCGATGGATGAGCATATCAGGTTTGCTATGCTTACGGGAGTGGCCCGATTCAGCAAAGTGAGCATTTTCAGCGATCTGAACAACCTGAAGGATATTTCCATGTATGAACGCTATCATGAAATTTGCGGATGGACAGAAGATGAACTGACACACTATTTTCAGGAGGGGATTGAGGCATTGGCTAAAAAAAGACATGAGTCGGCTCACAAAACTCTCGATGAGCTACGCAACTATTACGATGGCTATCTATTCAGCGAGGAAGGACACAGGCTTTACAATCCTTTCAGCGTACTGATGGCTCTTGACAGCCTCATGATAAAACCTTATTGGTTTGATACCGGTACACCTACCTTCCTTGCCAAGAGAATAAAGAAAAGCGGTATCAATCCGGAGGATCTCAACGGACAATCACGCAACTATGAAGACCTGATATCAGTAGGACTCGGGACGAGCAATATCGTAGCCCTGATGTTCCAGACCGGCTACCTGACAATCTACAGCTATGATTTCCGCCGTGGCAGATACATATTACGCTTCCCCAACAGGGAGGTGGAAATCGGTTTTGCACGCAATCTCCTTCCTCTCTATGCTCCTTCCACAAAAAAAATAGGAGGCACCTTTTCTCTTGAAAATTTTCAGGATGATCTCTACGATGGCGAGCCGGAGTCATTCATGAAGCGACTTGAAGCAATGCTAAAGGATCTTCCCGGGGAAGATCATCGTGAGTCTACCTACCGTGCCGTCACTTATCTTCTGTGTCTCCTTTCAGGGACAGAGGCACAAGCGGAAAGACATTCGTATAAGGGACGGAGCGACCTGATCGTGCTTACGCCATACTATATCTATCTGTTTGAATTCAAATACAACAAGAGCGTCCGCGAAGCAATGGATCAGATCCACTCTCGCGATTATGCCGGCCCGTATGCCATGGATCCGCGTAAAGTATACCTCATAGGGGCAAACTTCAATGAGAAAAAGGAACCTCACGCATTAGAATATGAGATAGAGGAAGTCAAGCGATAAATGAGGATCACTTGGTGAGGTAGGCGGAGTCGGGGGTATTGTCCGACTCCGCGGCCTTGCGCACGAATTCCTGGAGATAATATTTCAACTCGCGGATGATGTTGAAGGAGTTGTCCTCCATGACTTCGGACGCCACTTCCGCACCTTTATCCACTTTATATACCGCACCCCCGAAACGGAATTCGGGATGACTGAACATTCCCTGGATATTGATACCGAAGGGGAAGGGCACGGGAGATTTCTCCACACCTACATGATAATACATCCTCCCGTTGAAATTATTCAGTCCCTCCATGCGCAGCCGATAGCGGTCAAACTCGAAATCAAACGGATAAAGCTCCAGCAGATTGTCGTGTACGGAAGCACGCACATCCATATCGGCGATATGAAGGTCGCCGGAGGTATGGATCATCATCATTTTCGTGATATGACGGATGAAAGGATCCTGATGCACCGTCAGGCCACGGCCCGACACTTTCACATTGGCTGTCAGCGACGGCACATCGGCATCCATGTCGGGATATATATGCAGATTCATATCGGCATCAGCCGACACCATGCCGGAAAGATTGCGCATCTGAGGCATCATCAGCAGCAGAGTGTGGAAACGCTCGAAGAAGCGCACCACATCTATATCCTCCAGACCGGCCTTCACATCCACCCCCATATCCAACACATCCTGCGAACGATACGCAAGGGAGAGGAAGGCGTGGCCGAAGTCGGAATCTATCCGCAAGTCGTCGACCCGGGCATCCCCGTCGGCCACTTTCACCTCCGTGGCCAGATCATAGAGATGCAGATTGGTGTAGACGGTCTCCTTGGCTGACGCCTTCACGTTGGCCACGATATTACGCGGAATCAGCATGGCGGTGGTATCGCTGCGGGTCAGTGTCACCGGCTTCGGAGCCGACAGGGAGGCATCGGTGCCTTTGGTCAACACCAATCCGCGGGCATAGGCATGCGCAAGCTGATTGATATTCACGGTATCAAGAGCTATATTGAGATCGGCCGTCACTACAGTCGGAAGCCCGGAGAGCAAAAAGCGGTGCAGGCCGCTTATCTCGCCGCTCACAGTCATGCCCGAACTCTGCGAGCGCACACCGAGATTATGGAGCGCCACCCGATCGTTGTCGGCGGAAAAGGATAGATTCCTGAAGGTATTGACCACAGGGAATGAGGGTGTACGCAATTCTCCGGAAGCTATCTGCGCATCGAGTGTGAATCCCATGCTCCCGTATATCTTCCTGACATTTTCAGGAAGCCGCACACTGAGATATTCCGGAGTATGGGCCACACGCCTGAGGGCGGCCTCATCGGCGGGATGAAGCACGGAATTGCCGACGCCTCGCTTCCCACCCTGCTTATTGCCACGCATTGTGTGAAGTACTATGGCGGTGCTGTCGAGAGTCACCGCCGTATTAGGCTGCGACATTGCAAACGACCGCATCGACATCACCGCCTCCACCAACGGGAGATCAGCCCCCTTGGCCATGCCGGCGCTCCCTTTGAAGTGTACGCCCGACGCCGCAACTTTCAGATCCGGAGCGGAGAGATCGGCTTTCGACATATCAAACGCCACATCTCCTTTCAGTCCGGAGATACCCTCGGAGGATATATTGTCGGCAGTGCCGTCAAAACGCACCTTCAATCCGGAAGCCTTTCCCTTCATCCCCTTGCCGGAAATGGAGAAATCTGTCAGGGAGGCTGTGCCGTCGGCTTTGATATCGGTCAGGGCGACGCCGGTAGCCTCCGAGAGAGTGAATCTTATTCTTGTATCACAATCAAAACCTCCTTTCAATCCGTAAGGACGCAAAGACGCGAGCATCCGGGAGGCGTCGGCGAGATCCGCGTGTCCTTTCACGATGGCATCCACCTCCGGGTTCCCGAGAAGATTGGAGAGAGCTCCGGAGGCCGTAATCTCGCTACCGTCACCACGCACCGCCAGACGATTCACACGCACATCGGAGCGGGCGGGATTCTCCCCGTCAAAAGTGAAACGGCCATCAAGAAGAATATCCTTCACCTCAGCTATGGAGCCATCGGCGAAAGTATAGCGCAGAGTGCCTCCGGATGTCTTGAAATCCACAGCCAAATCCGGGAGGGCGGAAGCGGCAAAATGATACGGCTTCAAGAGACGGGCGGAGAGCACCACCCCTACATCGGCCTTGATATCCCGCAGGAAAGGAGCCTGCAACCCCGGGAAATAGGAGATGAGCTCCAGAGGATTGAATTCGGTAATATCGTAAGAGAATCCGTCAACTCCCGGATTATCGCCGAACGACATATCCATCTTCACCTTTCCATTCACATTGGCCAGACCCACATTAAAATCGGAGAATTGAAGGGAGAAGGGATGAAAGCGTGTTGCCAGACGGCCATCGAGAGCGAAGGGGAAATTGCGCAGCACTTCCATCGGACCCGACACGAGACTTACATCGCCTTGCAAAAGGAGACGGTAGCAGTCACGGTCGGTACGCACGAGCATTGCCGACTTCACAGGAGCTGTCAGCGTAGTGGATGTCGCGGCGCTATAATAGCGAAGCGGACGCATGGAGGAGAGACGGATAGTATCGGCCGATATATGCGGTATCTCGAAACTCCCCCGGCTCTCGGGAGGAACTATATTGAAATTACTCAGAGAGTCGTTGAGAGCCACGAGATTGAGGTCAAGGTCGGCCACTTCCACATTGCGCAAGGCGATATCACCTTTAAGGAGAGAAAGCACATTCACCGCACCTCGCAACTTTCCGGACGACATAAGGAAATCGGCATCGGCAGGGAGAGAATCGCGTTGGGCACGGGATATGCCGTTGAGCGAGCGCGACATAACCCGCGCCGAGTCGGCTTCCACATAGAAATACGGGAATGAACTCCAAATCGTGAAGCGCAGATCGCTCACCCTCACATCAGCATCGAGATAACGGCTTGCCTCGCGGTTGACGATGGAGGTGAGGCGTGAGGGGGTGAGCCAAAGCGTGACGGCCGTCACGGCTATCACCGCGAAAGCCATCAGGCCGCCCAGACTCAGGGCGGCTATCTTGCCGGCCTTGGCCACACGCTTTCCGGCGCGTGGAGGCCTTTCATCCTTATTCGTATTCCTGACGGTGCTCATAGATGTGTGTGTTTCTTTTAGTATTCCTTTTCTATCCTTAACAAAAATTTCCCCTCAAATGTTAATACCCGCTAACAATAAAACCGCGTCATCCAAAGGGATGGCGCGGTTTCAGATATTTTCCCGGCAAGTAGCTGCGGTATTATTTCGGATTATTCTTCTCGGATTTGAGGATATCGCGAATCTCTGTGAGAAGCACTTCCTCCTTGGAGGGAGCGGGATCAGGGGCGGGAGCCTCCTCCTCTTTCTTCTTGAACTTCATGATGACACGCAGCGCCACGAAGATACTGAAGGCGATGATGAAGAAGTCTACGATATTCTGGATGAACGTACCGTAATTGATAGCGACTTCCTCAGCGGCAGCGATGCCATCGTGGGCCGGAGTGCCCGGTTTCACCACATATTTGAGATTGGCGTAGCCGGCGTTACCGGTGGCCAAAGTAATGACAGGCATGATGATATCGTTGACCAGACTCGACACGATTTTGCCGAAAGCACCACCGATGATCACACCGACAGCCATGTCCACGACATTCCCCTTCATGGCGAATTCCTTAAAATCTGCTAAAAATTTTCCCATGTGTTTGCTAATTTATCATTTTGTGTGTTTTAATAAAAGAGGTCGGTCCGGTAGCGTTAGCGTCCCAGGTCTTACCTCCGAAAGAAGTAAGCTATCGGCACGACTTCCTGTAATTATAATGAAAAAAACAAAAAACTGTTTAATCAGAATGCGAAAATCAAGAAAATTTGTTAATTTTGCACTCGAATGATTAAGACATCCCGTATGCGTCCCTCTACGGCGTGTGGGCTGTTTGCGGGATTACAGGTAAAAAAGAAAGAACAAATAAAAGTATATAAATAACCCCAAGTATTAATTAACAGAAGACATGACAAAGATTGGTATCAACGGTTTCGGCCGTATCGGACGCTTTGTATTCCGCGCCTCCACCAAGAGAGACGACATCGAGGTAGTAGCAATCAACGACCTCCTTCCCGTAGACTACATGGCCTACATGCTCAAGTATGACACAATGCACGGTCGTTTCGACGGCACAGTAGACTATGACCTCGAGAAGAGCGAGCTCATCGTCAACGGCAAGCACATCCGTGTGACCGCATGTCGCGATCCCAAAGAGATCGGCTGGGGCGAAGCCGGAGCCGAGTATGTTGTAGAGTCCACAGGTCTCTTCCTCACCAAGGAGAAATCTCAGGCTCACATCGAGGCCGGTGCCAAATATGTGGTAATGTCCGCTCCTTCCAAGGACGACACCCCCATGTTCGTATGCGGTGTGAACGAGAACACTTACGTAAAGGGTACTCAGTTCGTTTCCAACGCTTCCTGCACTACCAACTGCCTTGCACCTATCGCCAAGGTGCTCAACGAGAAATTCGGTATCGTTGAAGGTCTTATGACTACAGTTCACTCCACAACAGCCACTCAGAAGACTGTAGACGGTCCCTCCATGAAGGACTGGCGTGGCGGACGTGCCGCAGCCGGCAACATCATCCCCTCCTCCACAGGTGCCGCCAAGGCTGTAGGCAAGGTGATTCCCGAGCTCAACGGTAAGCTCACCGGTATCTCCATGCGTGTCCCCACTCTCGACGTTTCTGTAGTTGACCTTACAGTCAACCTCGCCAACCCCGCTACCAAGGAGCAGATCTGCGCTGCTATGAAAGAGGCTTCCGAGGGTGAACTCAAGGGTGTACTCGGCTACACTGAGGACGCTGTAGTAAGCTCCGACTTCCTCGGCTGCCCCCTCACTTCCATCTTCGACGCTACTGCCGGTGTTTACCTCACTGACAAATTCGTGAAGGTAATCTCCTGGTATGACAATGAGATCGGCTACTCCAACAAGGTGCTTGACCTCATCGCTCACATGAAGAAGGTGAACGGCTAATCCGATACCGCGCGACATTGCCTTCCGAGGCATAACGATATTCTGTCAGGCCCCGCTGCTTTTCGCAGCAGGGCCTGATTTTTTTATTACCCCGCCCTCTGACATTACAATTTATCCTCCTGATTTTCCGTTGTAAAAAAGTAGAGTTATGCCTATCCCATATCTCCACTTACCTTCATTATGAATCGATCCGTAAAATCATACGTCTCCGGTCTATCCGCCGCATTACGTCCCCTTATGCTCTCCGCCCTCGGCCTCACCGCTTGTGCCGTGGCATTCCCCACGCCCGCAAATGCGGCGATAGAGGGCACATGGACACGCCACTACACTTTCAATCGTCTCGTATCCTCCTTCGCACCATCTCCCGACAGGCTCTTCATGCTGGTACATCCGCAGGAATACACGGCCACCTCCCGGGAGGATATCGCCACTCTCGCCGCCTCCGTGTTCTATATGGATGATCCTTCGGCCCCGATACGCTCCCTCTCCGATTTCGCGCCCCTTTCCGGCGGTGTGGTAAGAGTGATGCGTTACAATCCCGCAGGGGGCTATCTCTTCCTCGGATATGACGATGGAAAGATAGATATGGTATATCCCGACGGCACCTGCCGCGAGGCTCCCGGTCTCTCCCTCTTCTCTTTCCCGGGAAGCCGCAAACTAAGGGATGTCTCATTCTCTCCCGAAGGAGACTTCGCTTATGTGGCCACGGATTTCGGATATATAAAGGTGAATTCATCCGAGGGCTCCTCCGAGATCGTGAATCTCTCCACTCCATTCCGCGCCGTGGCTCCCGCCGGAACCTCGGTAATGGCGTTGCGCCCGGATGGAGTCCTCCTGGAAGGACACGCCTCCGACCGCTCTGCCGATGCCTTCATTCCCGTTGTGCCCGATGCTTCGTCAGACCCTCTCCTCGTGCAAAGCAACGGCGAAATGTATGCTCCGCTGAATATCCTCCCCCTCTCCGACGACGCCTTCTGCTATCTGGCTTCAGTGGCCGGCGGGAAGACCTCTCTCGCACTTGCCGTACGCCGCTCGGGAAAATGGCATCTTATCAATCTCGAGCAGGACTCCTTCCGCCTCCATTCCGCCGGACAGACTGTGAATACAGCCGCCGACAACAATGGTGTGCCCAATCGTGACGGCTACTATTTCCACTCCGGCAACCTCGCTTATCAGGTGCGCAGGAATGTGGATTTCTCTCTCCCTGACGATGAGCTGCGCAAGCAGGCCGTAGCCCATATCAATAAATCGGAAGATGCCAATAAGGAATCGGCCTCCTGGGATATGACGCAGTATTGGTTCTATAACGACCGTTCAGGCATCTATACCCGCTCTATGGCCGACGGAAAATGGCTCGACCGCACAGAAGTGGTGGCGCCGAAGCTCGCTCTCGCCCATATCTCCGACGAGATAGCATGGCACCCCACTCGCGGCCTTATCCTCCAGAATCATGGTGTTTCCTACGATTTCCCCGATACACGAGCCAATGTCCCCTCCTCTCTCTGCGGATTGAAGAACGGTGTCTGGACCAACTATTCCCCCATGTGGAACCGTCCGCGATTTATGGATACCAACTCCACTCTCGCAAGCCAATACAACAACACTTTCACACAGTATCCGCTCATTTATCCTTCGGGAGTGGAACTTGATCCCGATAATCCGGATTACGTGTACTCCGGCTCCATGAAGGGGGGTATGGCGAGATTCGATCTCGGCGACCCTTGCGGAAATATCCTTCACATGACCCATCCCGCCGACCCCTCGGCCAAGAGGGGGTATCCGGGATATGTGCAGGTATGCGAGACCATGTCGTGGGCAGAGCATTGCTCTTTCACGACTCCGCGTTTCGATGGCCACGGCAACCTTTGGAGCCTCTATTTCGATTACAACAGATTCCGGAGCGGAGCTCCTGTGGCCACGCTGCGCGTATGGACCCGCGAGGACCGTCTTGCTTCAGAGAAAGCCAATGATGACCCCTCGCTCTTCCGACAGTGGCATACGCTCGTCTACCCTGACTTCACCAATTCCAATTACGAGCAGATGATAGCCCTCCGCAATGAAGTGAACGACAATATCATCGTGGCGGCCTCCAATAATTTCCAGGATCCTATCTACGTAATCGACCATCGCGGCACACTCACCGACACCTCCGACGACCGTATAGCCAGGATCACCAATATCACGGATGCCGAAGGGGCCGGTCTTCTCAAGGATCATGTATATTTCATGAAAGAGGATCCATCCACGGGGATGGTATGGGTAGGCACTGATTCGGGTCTCTTCTATTTCTCGCCGGCGGCCGCTTTCCGGCAGCCGGGGCTCGTGATGCGACCGCGTGCTTACGACGAGCGGAAAGGTTGCGAGTCGGTATTTCTGGAGGGTGTGCTGGTGCGCGACATGAGTATCGATAATCAGGGGCGCAAGTGGTTTGCCACCTTAGGGGCCGGTGTGACCTGTCTCTCGGCCGACAACCGCATTGTGGAAGGTACCTGGACTACGGAAAATTCCGCACTCCCCTCCGATAATCTTTACGCCGTAGGGTGTGATCTTGCCGATGGTAATGTCCTGGTATCCACTGATGCAGGTTTGGCCGAGTTTATCCCGGCTGGAAGTCCGCGTCAGGTGCCGGGGGCCACTCCAAAGGTGTATCCCTCGCGTGTGGAACCCGGGTTCGAAGGGATGATAGAGGCCCGCAATCTTCCCGCCGCCACATCCTACGCGATTGTGGATGCCGCCGGAAAGATCTTACGCGAATTGGCCGCTCCCGCCGACGGCATATTGCGCTGGGACGCACTCGCCTCTGATGGGCGGCGCTGCCCCACCGGACGCTACTATATCACTCCCCTCTCCGACACTTCTATCCGCCATGCCGAAATCATAATCCTCGGCAATTAAGACTCCACTCCACTTTGCTTATGAGACTTTTCCACTCGATATGCGGAGCTCAGCTCCGGATTCCGTCATCTCTCTCCCTGCCGCTCTTGGCGGCTATGTCATTGCTTCCCTCTTTTACCCCCGGCGCCTCGGCCATTAGAAAAGAACCGGTAAAATACGGCGACTTCTCGCAATGGGTGACACGCGACATAACGGAGTCGAAGGTAATCGGAGGCAATCATAAGACCGTGTACGAGATAGCCCCCACACGAAAGATAACGGGGAACACACCCTATTCCAATCAGGGGGGCTCACCGTGGGCCACGAGCAATGTCTACGCCAAGGTGTCGGGTATCGTGAAAGGCTCCAACACTGTACGTCCCGTTTCAATCAACGGCAACACCGTAGCCTGCATGGAGACCAAGATGGAGCATGTCAAGGTGCTCGGTGTGATAAATATGGACGTGATGGTGGCGGGCTCGATATTCCTCGGTCAGGTGTTCGAACCTATCACCTCCACCAAGGGGCCCTTCTCCAAGATGGAGATGGGTATCCCCTACACCAAGCGACCGTCGTGTATGGTGTATGATTATAAGGTGGATATGCCGAATGTCAACACCCGCGTGAAGTCTACCGGCCTGGGAGCCAAGAAGACTCTTACGGGGCGTGACAATGCCGAAGTCTACGTGATTCTCCAGCAGCGTTGGGAGGAGAACGGCAGACTGTATGCCCGCCGCGTAGGCACCGGACGCGAGCGCTATTCCAAATCTGTGCCCTGGACTCGGGGGCATCAGCTGAAAATACACTATGGAGATATCTCCAAACAGAGTTTTTACCGCCCCTGGATGGGTCTGCTGAAGGGGGATAAAGCTTATTACGCCCGCAATTCCAAGGGGAAGCTGGTGCCAGTGGAGGAAGTGGAATGGGCTCCGGCCGATGCTGTGCCCACTCATGTACTTTTCATGGCATCTTCCACCTGCGGCGAACCTTTTGTAGGCACAGAAGGTATTACATTATACATCGACAATGTGGCTTTCGGGTTTGACAAGTGATCAAGACAATATTCAATATGAAAATAGCACTGATAGGATATGGCAAGATGGGCCATATCATCGAGCAAGTGGCCCTGTCGCGAGGCCATAAGATAGTATGCGTCATTGACGCCGACAACACTCAGGATTTCTCCTCCAATGCCTTCAAGGAGGCCGACGTGGCTATCGAGTTCTCTACTCCGGGCACAGCAGTGGATAATATCCTGGCATCGTTCGCCGCCGGAGTGCCCGTTGTCTCCGGCACTACCGGCTGGACCGCCGCCCTACCCGACCTCAAGGATATGTGTGACAAAGGACGCGGCACACTTCTCTATGCCTCCAATTTCTCCATCGGAGTGAATATCTTCATGGCTCTCAACCGCTATCTCGCCGGAATCATGAATGATTTCGCACAGTACAGCGCCTCTATGGTGGAGACTCATCATATCCATAAGCTCGACCATCCCTCCGGCACGGCTATCACTTTGGCCGAAGAATTGGTGGCGAAAGTGGACCGTCTCTCCTCCTGGAAGGAACCGGCCCCCGGAGTGACACTCGACAAGAAAGCCCTCCCGGTGGATCATGTGCGTCAGGGAGAAGTGCCCGGGATACATACCATCACATGGGAAAGCGAGGCCGACACCATCTCCATCACCCACAGCGCGAAGTCGCGCGAGGGGTTCGCCCTCGGCGCCGTCCTGGCCGCCGAATGGCTGAAAGGACGCAAGGGGTTCCACTCCATGGGGGAGATGCTTTCCGACATTACCCATACATCCGGCCTCTTCCAATAAGACTTTTTTCCGCACCTCCGTAATATACGGCCCGAAGCAACGTTATCATTACACGGGAATCCCCTTCCGGAGATTCCCGTGTAAACCTATGTCCGATTCAGGACAACAGCAATAGCCCCACTCTCAGATATGGAATACAATAACATCCCCTCCTCTCCCGACTCTTCCGAAAAAGGCTTCGCCGCCGACTTCAAACGCCGCCTCAAGCAGACGGCCAAGACGCGCTGGATTCGCTTCGGCATAGTCTCGGTGCTCTTCTTCCTCTGGGTGATATGGATGGGGAATCCCTGGCTCGGACTCATCTGGCTCCTGCTGCTCGACATCTATATCACGGCTTATATCCCCTGGTCGTGGTGGAAAAAGACGAAGGGTGCCACCCGCTCCGTGCTCGGATGGCTCGACGCTATCATCTATGCCCTCGTGCTGGTGTATATCATCTTCGCCTTTATCGGCCAGAACTATAAGATCCCATCCTCGAGTCTCGAGAAATCGTTGCTCGTAGGCGATTATCTGTGGGTAAACAAGACGCTTTACGGTCCGCGTGTGCCCCAGACCCCGCTACATTTCCCTCTCGCGCAGCATACTATGCCCCTAACGGAGGATACAAAGAGCTATATCGAGAATCCTCAGCTCGGGTATCATCGTCTGCCGGGCATACGTCAGATAGAGCGTGGTGATATCGTGGTGTTCAACTTCCCCACCGGCGACACTGTCACCACCAAGATTTCCAACCCCGACTATTATCAGATCTGCCACGACCTGCGTGCGAAAGGGATCGACGACCCCAAGGAGTATATCCTCGCCAATCCGCAGATATTCGGTAAACTCGTATGGCGTCCTGTGGACCGCCGCGAGAATTATGTGAAGCGTGCCATCGGTCTGCCCGGCGAACGCCTGAGAATCCACAATGATTCCGTATTTATCAACGGAGTGGCGATCGAGGAGCCCGACCATGTGCAGTTCAACTATCTTATCCCCACTTCCGTCAAGATTTCCGATGAGAAGTGGGAGAGCATCGGTGTGCGCCGCGATGATCATGGCGACGCTCCCATCAAGGACACTTACCTCGGTTTCTCCTTCTACAATGTGCCTCTCACTTACGAGATGAAGGCTGAAGTTGAGAAATGGCCGGAGGTGGCGGGTCCGCTCGTAAGGGAGTCGGAAAGCGGTCTTTACGACTTGGGCGGTGTGTTCCCTCTTGACGGAGGTCTCGACTGGACACGTCCCGAGATGGGAGAATTCTGGATTCCGAAGCGCGGAAGCACCCTGCATCTCACTCTTGACAATCTCCCGGTGTATGAACGTGCGATCCGCACCTACGAGGGTAACGACCTCGCGGTGCGCGACGGCAAGATATATATCAACGGCACCCCCACCGAGTATTATACCTTCAAGCTCGATTATTACTGGATGATGGGCGACAACCGCGACCGCTCGCTCGATTCCCGCTACTGGGGACTTGTGCCGGAGGATCATATCGTGGGTTCACCCGGTTTCGTAATCATATCTTTCGACGAGGATAAGGGATTATTCGACGGCAAGATCCGCTGGAACCGTATCCTCACGGATGCCAATCCCGATAAGAAATGGGGACGGAAGTAAGCGCCTCGGAGCCTGTACCGTTTTTACCCTCTCTTGAATGGTATGGGCGCTATACGGCCTCTCTGCTTGCCGGGAGCGGCGAGGATGAGGCGCGCCGTTGCGCCAACGAGGCTCTCCGCCTCCCGGCGAAGGAATTCACGCGGGCCACACTCTCCCCCGGCGTGCGGCTTAAGGTACCTGTGGAGGGTGGATCGTCGGCCAAACGTTTACCTCCCGAGCGTCTCATAATATCAGGCCACGGGGATTGGCGCCACACTCATCTCGGAGCTATATCCGCGATATTCGGTCGCTATCCCTTCTACCGGACTTTGGCGGAAGATATGGAACGTGTATATTCCCTCTATGGAGAAGCCGGACTTCCCTTGGCTGAATTTTCTCAGCGACTCCACTTCATCCTGAAGGGTATAATCCTCCCTGAAGAACTGACAGCCGCTTTCCCCTCGCTGCCCCTCGCCTCCCGCGAAAAGGGGATAGCCCGAGGCCGGGAGCTCCTTCGAGACTCGGATCCTTCCCTCTCCCTCCTCTCCATGATCATGAATCTCGGCCCCGAAACTCTATTGCCTATCCTGGCCCTCTCTTCACTCTAATCTTAAAAGAAAGGATAAAGAATATGAATCGTCTCCTCGGCATTCTGATGCTATTTCTCCTTGCGGTGCCTGCGGCTATGGCGCAAAGCGCTCCTGATGAGCCGAAACTAAAGGTAAAGTATGTCAAGGGGTATTACCGCTTTGTCGACGAATACGGCGACACTTGCCGCATGACCATCCTGCGCGATGTCGTGGTATATCCTCCTCTCAAATTCAAGAATAAGAAGCAGGAGGAGTTCTATTGGCGCACTGTCAGGGATGTGCGCAAGACTCTCCCCTATGCGAAATTGGCCTTCTCTACCCTTTGCGAGACTTATGAGTATATCCAGACCATACCCGACAAGAAAGAGCGCGAGAAGCATCTCAAAAACCTCGAGAAGGATATCTTCGAGCGTTATAAACCCGTAATCAAGACTTTCACCAAAGGACAAGGGAAAGTGTTGCTCAAACTCATCAACCGCGAGACCGACCAATCATCGTTCAATATCGTGAAGGCTTTCCTCGGCTCTTTCCGTGCCGGATTCTGGCAGACTTTCGGCCGATTCTTCGGCATGAATATGAAAGCCGGATTCCACCCCGACAAGAACGAAGAGGATGCCATCATCGAACGTATCGCCACTCTTATCGAGCAGGGCGCGCTCTGAGAAGGATTTCTCCCGGAATCCCGATATACCTTAATCTCAGAATACCATGAAGAATACCATTAAGGAGCCTTTGATTTCAATTATTGTGCCGGTCTACAATGTGGAGCGGTATCTCCCTGCATGCCTCGATTCCATACTCGCCCAGTCCAAGAGCGATTGGGAATGTATCCTCATTGACGACGGCTCCACCGACAACTCCGGTAAGATATGCGAGGAGTATGCCGCGAAGGATTCCCGTTTCCGGGTGATTCATCAGCCCAACTCCGGACCGGCTGTGGCCCGCAATGCCGGCCTTGACAATATGCGCGGGCAATATGTGGTATTCATTGATGCCGACGATGCCATCGCGTATGATTATCTCTCGGCGCTTCATCTCCTGCTGACAGGGAAATTTTGTGATCAAGACAATATCGGGGATGTGGATATCTCGGCGTTGGGATACTTACGGTTTTCCGGAGATAAGATTCCAAAGGGTATAGTAACTGAACAGTATCCCTGTCATACCCGCCGACCGGAGGAGGCTGTGGAAGAGATGCTCTACCAGACTACGGATTTCATTCACCCCTCCCCGTGGGGAAAGATGTTTAAAGCCCGGCTTTTTGACGGTCTGCGTTTCACTCCCGGCATAATATATGAAGATCTGGATCTGATGTATCGGGTGTTTCTCAAAGCAAAAGGGATCAAAGCCCGGAGGTATAAGGGGTATTTCTATCGTGAGAATCCGAAGAGTCTCACCTCTGTGCCTTCGCCACAACGTATGGATGCCGTCACTGTCTGTGAAGGTATCGTGCGCTATATGAAGAAGCGGTATCCCGGCCTTGTGGCCGCCGCGGAAGACCGTCTGCTTAGCGCAAGTTTCAACATGCTCGGCCTCATGGCGGCATATCCGGGGATACTCGACGAGCATAAGGAGCGTTGCCAACGTCATGTGGAAGAGCTGTCGCCCCGCTCCTTCCACAACAAGAAAGTACGCCGCAAAAACAAACTCGGAATAATCCTGTATCGTTTCCGTCCGCTCTTCAATCTCATCGCCGCTCAAGTATACCGCTGACCATCCGCAAGGACTCAGTGAGGAGAGCAGGGAGACTGCGGGGAGAGTGAGGAATGGCAGACTATGGCGGCGGCAGATTCGGGAAGACAGTGCATCTCATAGCAACCTGTGTGGGTCACTATTCGCTCCAAAGTGTCATGACGGATATCGCGCAGCGAAGCCGGCAGGAAAGGGAGTGAGAAGATCGATGTCGTAAGGGAGGCATACGCTCGAAGAGGGTCAAGCCGGCACAGCTCGTTATGGTCGGCCCTGACGATGCGCACAAACGCGCCGATAGGGGCGGCTACATTTCGATAGCAATGGGTCTTGCCGCTCCATGGCGAACCGTAAGCCTTAGGCACACCCTCGGGAGATATGCGTATCACGGGATTATCGTCATTGAGAAGTTCGGCTCCGGGGATGGTGTCTATCCAGAGCGCCGCATGTGTGCTCTTCCCCGTGCCGCTTTTCCCTTGAAACAGATAGGCTTTTCCATCGCAGATTACGGAGGATGAATGGATAAGGAGCGTCCCGGTGTGCAGGGTAGATATCATATATGCGAGCATGAGGGCGTGAGTGAGGAAATAGGGATCTTTCTCATCTCCATCGGAGGCCATCACTATATCGGCCCGGTCAAAGGCGGCCGACATCTTCAAAGATATCCTGGGCTTATCCTCTTCGGTATGGATAAACTCCATGAGAAAGCTTCCATCCGCAAGCTGCGATGCGGAAGCGGCGATAAATCCTATCCCGGTATGTTCCGGTTGGTAGATCTTTTCGGCTTCATAGGCCGGAAGGGGCGCCGTAGAGATCTCAATTTCGAGAATCGCAGAAGCGGAGTCTGCGGAAGCGAACGGGCGGAAGCGACGCGAAAGGCGTTGCCATGCGTGATTTTCAGCGGATATAGAGATAGTGAAGGTATTTCCTGCTACTGTGTAAGTCTGTTTCATACCTTAGGAACGTCAATTCTCTCCGCAAATTATACCATCGGCCCATATCCGGGCGGGGATATGGGCCGATCAATGTTTTTCATATTTTTTCGTATCGGTGAGGCGGGAGGGCTATACCCCGTGGAGCCTCATCAAACGGCGGCGGCGTTTACGTCGGAGAAGGGTGCGTCGTCGTTCATCTCCTGTGTGCTGCGCATATCCTTTACCTCCTCCGAGAGCACTTTCTTAATCTCCTCTATGGCCTTGCCGTCGAGAAGCGGATAGCTCTCATACTTGTCGCGATGATCCCAGTCCACTTCTGTCACTTTTGGAGTCGTGAAATAAGCGAAGTTATCGTCGGGAAATTCTTTCTTCAGATATTCGTTGAGTTCTTTCTCCATATTGGCGAGAGGAGTACGGTCGGAATGATGCAGGCCGTCCTCGGAAGGGAGTTCCACAAAGGGGAGACGATATTTTCTTGAATCGCCGAAACTGACGATGTAAAGTTTATTCTTACTTTCCATAGCTTGACGTGTGTTTTTCCACGGATCCGAGCCCCTTTACACACCGGAGATGTTAAAAGCCGGGGGGCTGAATCCGCAAGTTATCCATTTTGTAATTTCAACACCGTATGGAGGCCAAAGGTTCATTCTCCATCCTACGTGATTTGTCTATTTCCCGGCGATTATGTAATTTTGCATTCTATCCCCGGGGGGATGGTAACACACGCTTTCTGACATTATGGAGAAAATGAAAATACTCGTCACCGGCGCAGCCGGATTCATCGGGAGCGCCACTGCCGCCGCCCTTGCGCGCCGGGGGCATACCGTGACCGGTATCGACAATATAAATTCCTATTACGACCCTCGCCTCAAGCTCTCGCGTCTCCGCCGCGACGGCATTCCCCTATCCTCTTCCTGGCCCGAGACCTCCGCCATTCCCGCCGCCGGCACCTTCCGCGAGGAGGTGCGCTTCCCCGATGTGCCGTATGCCCTCCCTCTCAAAAGCACGTCTATTCCCGGGCTTACTTTCATGCGCCTCGATATTGCCGACCGGGAGGCGCTCGCCGATCTGCGCGAAGAGGGAGATTTCGACATCATCATCAATCTCGCCGCTCAGGCGGGAGTGAGGTATTCTCTGGAGAATCCTTACAGCTATGTGGAAAGCAATCTCACGGGATTCGTGAATCTATTGGAATTCGCACGCGAAGCCGGTTGCCGTCATTTCATTTACGCCTCAAGCAGTTCGGTGTATGGGGCCAATGCCAAGGTTCCTTTCTCGGAAGAGGATGTGGCGGATTCTCCCGTGTCGCTCTATGCCGCCACCAAGCGTAGCGACGAATTGATAGCCTCGGCATATACCTCCCTTTACAGGATACCGCTCACGGGATTGCGTTTTTTCACGGTATACGGACCGTGGGGCCGACCGGATATGGCCCCTATGCTCTTCTCGGAAGCCATCTTGGCGCGACGTGAGATATCTCTCTTCAACAATGGGGATATGAGTCGTGATTTCACGTATATCGATGATATCGTGGAGGGGATAGTGAGAGTGGCGGAAAGTGAGGTGGAGACAGGAGAGCGCAATGCTATATATAATATCGGCAGGGGGGAACCTACACAGTTGCGTGTGTTTGTCTCTGCATTGGAGCGGGCCCTCGGCAGGAAAGCGATATGTCGCGAGGCGGAGATGCAACCCGGAGATGTGAAGCGCACCTGGGCCGACACGGCGAAGCTCCGCCGCGACTTCGGCTACTGTCCTTCCATCTCTATCGAAGAAGGCACACGCCGTCTCGCCGCGTGGCTGCTTTCCACGCGTCTAAGTCAGCCCGAATAGATTGCTCCCAATGACCACACATTGCGCTTTACGATAAAATCTATCTCCATCCGCGAGAATACGCGCCCCCAAAAACACAGCGACCGATACCAGCCGCCTGTACGGTCGCGACCAATGCCGGAGGTATTATCCCCCGCCCGTCCCCGTTATGCAACAGATATTGCGGCAAAGGTCGCGACCGTACATGTGCTATCGGAATACCCGCCGTGACCGGGCTCAAAAAATTACCTCGGGATTCGCATTTTTTTGATCGCAGATCTCCGCAGATTGGGCCCGCGGATTAGGCGCAGATCTTTTATCTTGAGCCGACGCGCGGGGCGGACGCGGATCGGGACCACGGCCTACTGACGCGGCGGCCTGATTCTCGCAGATTGCCGCGCGCGGCCCATTACCCGCCCCCAAATATCAAATAATACCACCGGCATCGGTCGCGACAGGTCGCGACCGTACAGGATTCATTACCAGGGGATTACCACCTCTGAAAGAAAAGCCTCCGGCGGCCATTCCCATGGACACCGGAGACGCGAGATAACTATGTCATGTTATTTATTCTAACCACGGAGATTATGTTCAGTAAGTTCAGTGGAGAAGGTAGTCGATGAAGGAACTGCCGGCGAAGCGGTCAAGCGGGATACTCCACGCAAGCAGAAAGAGTATCAGCAGGGCAACGGAGACCACGCTTATTCCCCAACGTAACCAAAATCCCGCTCGGGTCTCCATAACCCGTCGGAGCTTCGCGCTGACCGGACCTCTCTCCTCTGCATCCTCTGCCCCGCGCATTCCTTCGCCATGCGCCTTCATATCCTTGTCATCCGGTGTCATATCTCTTATATTCTGTCATTTTCATATATATTCACTCTCTCACATCCGTAGATATTCCATGTCCTGCGGCCAAGCTGCTCAGTTGCCCAACTCCAGCTGATTGCGTATCAGGGAATAGTACATTCCCCGGCGCTCTATAAGCTCGTCATGCGTCCCCTGCTCCGCGATGCGCCCCTTGTCCAGCACCACTATGTTGTCGGCGTTGCGTACTGTGGAGAGACGGTGGGCTATCACCACCACCGTACGTCCGCGGAAGAATCCCTCCAGACGCTCCGCTATCTCGCGTTCGTTGCCCGCGTCAAGGGAGTTGGTCGCCTCGTCAAGGAAGATGAAATCCGGATCGCGGTATACAGCCCGCGCTATCAGTATGCGCTGCTTCTGTCCCTGGCTCAGCCCCGTACCGTCGCGCCCGATGCGCGTACGGTAGCCGAGCGGAAGGGATTCCACGAACTCTCCGATGTTGGCCAGACGGGCCGCCGTCAGCAGCCGTTCGCGGTCCACCACCCCGTCGGTCACGGCGATATTGCGTTCTATAGAGTCGGAAAAGATGACTCCCTCCTGCATCACGGCCCCGCACCGGCCTCGCCACCACGCGAGGTCATAATCGCGTAGCTCGCGCCCGGCGGCGCGTATGCTCCCCGCCCCGGGGGCGTAATACCCGAGCATCAGTTTCACGAGGGTGGTCTTCCCGCTCCCCGAGGCTCCCACGATGGCCGTGGTCTTCCCCTTGGGGATGGTGAGGCTCACACCGTCGATCGTGTTCTTGCGCGCATGCTGGTCATACCTGAACTCCACGTCCCTAAGCTCTATACCCTGATCCCCGTCGGCAGTCTCGCGGAGATTAAGCTCCTTGTCGGCCTCCCCGCGCGAGCAATGCACCTGGTTGATGCGCTCCAGCGATATGCGCACGTCCTGCAGGGAATAGACGAATCCCATCAGCTGCGACACGGGGGCGTTGAGCTGGCCGAGGATATACTGTATGGCCAACATGGCGCCGAGCGTCAGCTGGCCGTGTATCACGGCCGTGGCCGTCAGCACGGTCACAAGGATATTCTTGATCTCGTTGATGAAGACGCTGCCCGCCTCCTGACTCTGCTGCATGCGCAGGCTCTTCATCTGCACGCCGAAGAGGTCGGCCTGCATGTCCTCCCATTCCTCGCGGCGGCGACGCCCGCACCCCTGTAGCTTCACCTCCTGCATGGAGCTGACAAGCTGATACGTGAGGTTGCGCTCGCGGCTCTGCTGCTCGAAGAGTTCGTAGTCGATCACCTTGCGGCGATGCAGGAAGGTACCGATCCATGCGGCATACACAACGCTCCCGAGCATGAACACTCCGAACACAACGGGGCTGTAGAGACACAGCACGGCCCCGAACACGAGCAGGCTCGTCAGGGTGAAGAGAAGGTCGAGCACCTGCGTTGTCAGGAAGGTCTGTATACGGCTGTGGTCAGACATGCGCTGAAGGATGTCGCCCGTGTGCTTGGTCTCGAAGAAGGGCATCGGAAGGGCGAGTAGCCTGACTATGAAATCGCTCACGAGCGAGATGTTGATGCGCATCGAGACGTGCAGCAACAGCCAGCGGCGGATGAAGTCGGTGACGGTGCGCCCCAGCACTATCATCAGTTCGCCGAGCATCACGAGCCATACGAAGCCGATGTCGCTGCGGTGGATCCCCTTGTCCACGAGCGCCTGTGTCAGCAGGGGCATCGCGAGCTGCAGCAGACAGGCGAGCAGGAGCCCGAGAAGGATCTGCACGAAGAAGCGGCTGTAGCGGCGGAAGTAGCCGGAGAGGAAGCGAAGCGAGCGCCCTTTCCCCACGGAAGGGTCGGTCACCTTGCCGAAATCCTCCCCGGGGGTGCAAAGCATGGCTATGCCGAAGGGGTCCCCGTCCTTGGTACCGGAGGCCCATGCCTCCAGAAACTCCTCGCGGGAACATACCTTCATCCCCTTCCCGGGGTCGGCGATGTGGAATCGCCGGCCCCGGCGGGAGATGCGGTGGAGCACCACGAAATGGTTCTGGTTCCAGTGGAGGATGGCCGGCAGCGGTATCTGCGCGAGGGCCTCCGTGCCGAGTTTGTACGATTTGGGGACGATGCCGATGGCACGCGCCCCGTCGGCTATGCCGAGCAGGGAGACTCCCTCGGCTGTGGGCGTGCAGTATTCCGACAGGAACGGCAGGGAGTACTTCTTGCCGAAGCAGGAGGCCACCATAGCCAGACAGGCCACCCCGCATTGCATCGTGTCCTGCTGATGAACGTAATCTCTCCGTCGGAAACGCATTGTGTGGTTTATCTATTTTACTCGATAATGGCCGACTTGACCTCAGCCTTGTTGGTAAGGTCTTCCGAGCGATCCACCTTCTTGCCGTACGGGAGGGTATAGGTCAACGCCAGCCTCATGTTTCTGGCCAGACCGTTCAGCCACGCCCATCCTGTCGACGAATAGTGACCGGAGTCGTATGAGGTATACAGTTTACCTTTCCCAAACCAGTTGTGGAATTCGAAATTCACATTCAGGTTGCCTACATTATAGGCCGCGAACAGATGGAATCCGTGTGGGGTTTTTCTCAGCCATCCCGTATTGGTTGTTATGCTTTTTGAGGGTGACGTGTACATCACATTAAACGACAGCGGTCCCACGAAATAGGTCGCGCTCACCTTTCCCGTCCAATCCGTGAGATTCATCGGATGACATCCGGAAAGAATCTCCCTGCGGACCCCTCCGCCCAGTTGCACCACAAGCGAATTGTTGAGAAACTTTCCGGTGACGCTCACATCTCCTCT
>JAAVEO010000027.1 GCA_014801225.1 Bacteroides sp. | reverse complement strand
TTTTCTTTGCAGTAAGGCAAAAATTTGCGACCTTTGCTGCGAGGTTAATTGATGATACATAATGGCAATACAAAATTAGTTAATCTCAGGGAGACTTCGGTCTCCCTTTTTTATTTTTTTATATTGCCAGTCAAGAGTTCCATTTTATATGATCACTCATCGGGGGCTCTGCCCCCAGGCCGTGAGGCCTTCCCCCGGAGGATCAAGGAAGAGCAGCTTAGACTATTTTTTGCACTTCGTTATTGAATCTTCCAAATTTCATATGTCAATCCATCATCTCCTATGAATTTTACTTATTTTCTTTAGTCTGACGAAGATACTCACGGGCGGTAAAATCCAGTTCCTGCCACCACTCTTTGCCGAATTTCCGCTCAAGAGGACCGCGAAGGAATTCATAAGCACGTACTCCTTTTTCCCGGCCACAAGTCTTTGCTCCGCGACATATCTTCCAATGATGGAAATTTACGGCCGTAAATCCCGCGTATTCCTTAAGTCTTACCGGATAGAGACGGCAGCTCATCGGCTTGAGATCAGGCAGAGCCCCCTCCCGGTATGCTTTCTCCAATGCACATAGGCAGATTCCCCCCGGAGCGTAAGTAGTGAAAATGCAATCCCTACCGTCTACGATGGATGTGACCAGATCCCCGTCGGGATCATAATATCCCGCTCCCTGTTCCTCCATCACACGGCGTCCGGCCGGAGTAAGCAATGGCAAAATTGCATCGCGGTGCATCTCTATGCGCTCCATCTCCTCCAAAGAGAGCGGTGCGCCGGCATCTCCTTCCACACAACATTCTCCCAGACAGCGGGAAAGATCACATTCAAAATATTCCTCTACAAGATCGAGTGATACGAGAGTATCTTTTATCTGAAGCATTTTTCTGAAAAAAACGTTATCTAATTCTTAATAAAATATGTCATGGCCGCGATACAATCACACCATACCCCACAAGTTCGTCAGCCCGAGCACCCGGAGGATGATAATATACCTCAACGAGATACTCATTTACGGTCTCATAATAATCTCCCTCGATAGGCGATGCCACAGCTTTACGTCGGTCAATACCGTCGGGTGTAGCAACAGGTGTGCGCGGAGCCACTACATACTGATAATTGTAGGATCCCTGTTTTAGAGGCACCTGCAGAGAATAAAGACCGGAATTATGGTCATACTTCATCTTCCATCGTTCGGAAAGAGAATGTCCCGAAAGCATCCCTTCGAGATAGAGATCTCCATCCGTCACCTCCGGGGCCTCAAGAGAAAAATGGACAGTCACATAATCGGCGCCCAAGTCCGAATCCGTAGAATTGGATTCCCTTACCAGAAAACGCCCGCGCTGAGTGCTGTCATAATGATACTGTCTGCCGGCTCTCCATTCATCAGGCTGAAGCCATACGTGGTAATTGGTGCCTCCGAAGCGAATGGAATCCACATGCATGCCCGGATCGGAAATTCTCACCGTCTCAAAGCGTCGGTACTCGTTGCCTGCAGGGAAAATAAGGTCGGGATTATGCTCATAAATTATTTCCTCCCCCTGCACACGTTGTGGAGTACGAATGGAACGGCGGGATGCCGGACGCTGATTTTGCGTCACACACACCGTGAGATCCTGATAAGGATTCTGTATCGTCATCCCCGTAGGATCCAGCCGGACGTCAAGTTGTTGCCATTCCGTATTGAATCCCTTGTCCGTACGTCCCGAAGAATGGCCTCCTACAGCCACACGGTTATCACTCACCCCGAATCTCACCTGCAGAAGAGTTTCATCCGGTTCATTCTCATCATACACCTGAAGAAGATAATTCCCCGACACAAGCGGTTCCATCCCTTCTTGAGGGAGTGCAAGATGATAATTCACGAAATGCACGAAAGTATTTGAGGAGAACGCATAATCCGAAATCTCCCCTTCATTGAATCGCGGGAGATATTCCGATTCCAAAAGCCGGGAAGGTTGCCAATCGGCATTGCAATGGATAAGACGATAGCGGAGATAACGATAATCCTCGGAAATTTCATCGAAGCTGATATCTATGATATCATCCGTGCCCAGACGCATCAGCGGAGGTGCCATAAGGTCGCCATTAGCCGTTACCGTAAGAGTGCAAAAATTTGGATTGAAAATAGTCTGCTCCGTATTCTCCCCAAAAGCAATAGCCGAAGAGAAGATTGCAGCCGCCAACAAAGCTCCTCTCCAAAAGCACGGGAAAGAGGAAATACTCATCATTCCATAGAATTATGGAGAATCGTGATAGCCTGTGCTATCAGCTCGTTGCAAGGCCGGATACCCTCCTTGCCCTTAAGCTCACAACATCGGATACGACCTTGGTTACCCTCCGCAAATTGGCGGCAGAGTGCGCCTACATCTTTCATAGCGGCCACCTTATCCTCTGGAGCCGCTCCATGGCGCATACCGGCACAAAGAGCCATACCGTTGGCCGCGCCGCAAAGTTCTCCGATACCTCCTGTTCCCGTGCCTAATCCGGAAGAGATCTTGGCTGCAGTCTCATCATTGAGATTGGTCAGATCCGGAAATACGAGAATCACGGCCTGAGCGCAATTATACCCTTGGCGTCTAAGCTCCATAGCCTTATCTATTCTTTCCTGAAGTGTCATATTTGGAAATTGTTTATAAGTCAAAAAAATGAGTGTCTGAAGATATTTATATCGCTCTTCTTTACGCAAGCTATTGCGAAGGAACATCACCAATCGATAGGCTCCTTGCCATGAGCTTTAAGATAAGCGTTGGCTTGCGAGAAATGGCGGTTGCCGAAGAATCCCCGGTAAGCCGAAAGAGGGGAGGGGTGAGGCGAGGTAAGCACAAGATGGCGTTTCCGATCTATTTTCGCACCCTTACGGATGGCATCGCTTCCCCAAAGAAGAAAGACAAGATTCTCTTTCTCCGAAGCCAGACGTTCCACTACAGCATCCGTGAAGATCTCCCAACCGCGTCCTGAATGTGACTTAGGCTGATGTTCCCTCACAGTAAGAGAAGAATTAAGCAATAGCACACCCTGCCGAGCCCATCGTGAGAGATCCCCGTCGGGAGGCATTGGTTTGCCCAAATCCTGTTCGATCTCCTTGAATATATTCACGAGCGAAGGTGGCATCTGCACCCCCGGTCTTACCGAAAAGCACAGCCCGTTGGCTTGTCCGGGACCATGATAAGGATCTTGTCCGATAATCACGACTTTGGTGTTATCAAACGGAGAATTGTCAAACGCTGCGAAAATCTCCTTCGCCGGAGGATATATCCTCACGGCCGGATTGGCATACTCCTGACGCACCATCTCCGTCAGGTGCAAGAAATAAGGCTTGTCGAATTCCTCCGCCAAGGCCCTTTTCCATCCCTCTTCGATTCTTACATCCATAATTCAAAATTAGAAACCACAGGATAGATGCGGTTTCGGATTGTAAAATTACATACAAATTCCCATAATTCAAAAATAATTATTAACTTTGCAGTCGCTACGGCAAATGTTCCCATAGTTCAATGGATAGAATATTGGATTCCGGTTCCAACGATTGGGGTTCGACTCCCCATGGGAATACAAAGCAATAGGGCGGAGCGTCTTTTATGACACTTCGCCCTATTGCTTTTCCTGTTATGACTCCAATATGCCCCGGCGTCAACATTTCTCGATGGATAGGGGATAAGTTATAGGTCAGCGTGGAGCAAGACGTTGCTGAAGAGAATCGGTGCCGAAACTCAGCACGCTGCGGAGCCGCTCGCCGCGAGGATGACGAACACGCCTACGCAAAGGCCCCGCCACTCTATGACTATACTTCTGTCGTAATACTCTGGCACATCGATCGTCAATCACACTTTCATCCAATTCTCCGCTGTCTACCCTTTTTATTATTTCGCGTATCTCATCTGACGTAGACGCGGGCGCCACAACAATGTCGGCCCCTGCCGCAATAGCGTCCGCCGCCTGATAGCCCGCGGCTCCACGCATATTCAACGCGTCGGTAATCACCAATCCCCGGAATCCGATATCGTTACGTAGCAACTCCGTAAGCATACGTCGTGACACTGTGGCCGGCAACCCTGAGGCATCAAGAGCCGGGACAGAGATATGTCCTGCCATGATACCCGACAATCCCGCATCCGCATATCTGCGGAAAGGATATAGGTCAGTGCGCTCCAAAGAATCTCTGTCAATTATAATTACAGGCACTTCCTTATGACTGTCGGCTCCACCTCTTCCATGACCCGGAAAATGCTTGGCCACACTCACCACCCCTCCTGACTCCAGACCGGAGGCGTATGCCGTCACAAGGTCAGCCACTCTCTGGGGATCGTTGCCGAAACTACGGCTACCTATGAAACTCCCCTCCGAAGCAACATCCGCCACAGGCCCCATCACCATATTTATACCCAGCACCCTGCATTCGCGGGCCATCTCCTCCCCATAGTCGAAAAGATCCGATTGGTCGGCATCCTCATCCATGCGTCCGTTGCGAGGATAGCGTGGAGCATCGGAGATTCTCATCCCCAATCCCCACTCCGCATCAATCGCTATCCAGGGAGCGATACCGGAATAAGCTGTCATCGCGGAGGCCACACTTGCCGCCGACTCCGCATCCCCTTTCAGGAGAAGCAATCCCCCCACATGGCAACTGTCGGCATAAAAACGCAACATCCCATCATCTGCATCCTCCAGCCGACTATATACCGCAGGCATGAAAAGTTGTCCCACTTTCTCCTCCAATGTCATCACCTGCAACAGCGAATCGGTCCAGACCTCTGCAGACGAAAGAGGAGGGGTAGTCGAAGTAGAGACGGAGTCATGGCCTACTGCCACACTCCGCCCGCACCCCGCCGAACAAAACAGCAGTAGTGACACACACAGGAAGAAGAGGCTCCGCATGTAATCAAGGATTAATATCTATCATGAAACGTCCGGTGGGATCAGGTGCCACAGGCAATCCCAATTCCGAAAGATGATTGATATAGCGAAGCATGGGCGCACACATTTCTATTTCATCGCGCCATACCTTCTCGTGATTGGCAAGCGTACGCAAATCGTCATTCCCTTCCGCTACATAATCGATTGTGATGACATTATATGTAGTCTCCGGATTCATGGGAACTCCATTGATGACTACTCTACGCAGATTCTTGTCTGCGTCCGTCACAACTCTTACATTGCCGCTGATAGCTTCGCCGCCCTTCTTTGCCGCCACAGCGAGGGCATCAATAATATCGCGACCCTTTAATGAAATCATCACCATGTGATTGGAGAAAGGGAAAGTGGAGAGTATCTGCCCCTCCGTTATATCACCCTCAGGCATCTCCTGCCTTATTCCGCCGATATTCATGATGGCCATATCCGGACGCTTCATGACTTCCCCCCCAGCCGAAAGAGAATCGGCCTTTAGATTGCCATACCACATTCCGAAGTCTGCCGCGAAATTTCCATACCCGCCGTTACGGTCGGAATTACGGAGATGATATGTCGACTTCCCGATTACATGGGAATTTACGGAATCCACCGCCTGACGGTAAGGCGTGAGAAACGTTATCATCTTTGCATCCAATTGTGATTCCGCAAAACGATCGGTCACCGGAATAAGCGTATAGCCATAATCCGCAGGAGTGGTCTCCTTAAGCATATCGAGATCTATCTCGATTCTGCCTATGTTACGTCCATATTTCCCCGTCTGTGTGATAAGGACCGGGCGACCGTTGCGATTGGTCACGATGTGAGGATACTTCTCGGGATGGGCCGGGTCAATGAGTGTGTGCGAGTGTCCCCCCACTATTACATCGATATCTGAAGATGCCATAGCCAATTCCACATCAGTGGTCTTTTCAGGACTCTCTTTCGTATAGCCTATATGGGTGACCGCCACTATCAGATCACAACCTTTCTCATTACGCAGAATGTCAGCCGTGCGGTTGGCAGTCTCGATAATATCCTTGAATTTCATCCCCGGATAGCAGGAATAAGCGATAAGACTCTCGGGATCTACATTGATACCCATGAATCCTATCTTCTTTCCTCCCACTTTCTTGATTACGTAAGGTTGGAAAATCCCTTCGGCCGGAGTGCCGGAGAAATCATAATTGGCCGAAAGGCGAGCACCCTGCACATTACGCCATCGCTTTGCCAACTCCTCAAGACCGTTGTCAAATTCATGATTACCCAAAATGCGGATATCATATCCCGACATATCCATCAAGGGATACTCCACATCTCCACGGAAATATTTGAAATACAAAGATCCCTGTACAGCATCCCCGGCATCTACTGTAATCACGTTTTTCTCGGCTTTCTTTACCGAATCCATGATAGCCTTGCGTTGCAGAATACCACCCGTGCCGTCAGCAGCCGGATCGATATTGGAATGTGTGTCGTTGGTATGTAGGATGATGAGGCGCTCGGCCGCCGTCGGCGCTATTGCCAACAAAGCGGCTGAAAAGATGGATATGATACTTTTGCGATCCATAATTTTGAGGTCTTAACCGATTATAATATCTTATCCCTGCAAAAATAATCAAAATCTCCCGACTCAGCAAAATAATCTTGAATCATACATAGATCATGCGCCGGGTCATACCGCCGTCAACGGTGATATTTTCGCCGTTGATAAAATTATTGTCACGTTGCGCTATAAAAAGACATATTCTCGCCACATCAGCCGGTGTCCCGATTCTTCGCGAAGGGTGTTGCATACGGTCGGCCTCCGAGGTCGGTTCGGAAGGATCAGTAAGAATCCACCCCGGAGAAATGGAATTGACAGTGATACCATACTTCGCCAACGACATCATCAAGGCATGGGTCAGCGCACTGACGGCCCCTTTCGATGCCGAATAACACTCCGTTCCCTCCTCGCTCATCATGGCGCGTGTGCTTGATATATTTATGATTCGTCCGCCGTAGGGATTCTCCTCCGGAAGCGAGGCTCTATGACGCGCCAGCAAAGATGCTCCCGTAAGAATAGGCGCCACATTCACCTGCATGCTCCTGATCAATCGCTCCGCATCATTCTCCTCAATACTGCAGAAATCCATTATAGCGGCATCATTCACTATGACGTCAATATCCTTGCGGTATTCTATGATTCGTGTAAGGCAGTCGGTATACGCCTGAGCGTCAGCCAGATCTACGGGATGGAACATAGCTCCTGTAGCTTGTGCGGTGGCCATACCGTTCTTTCGGTCAATATCCACTATATCCACACTCGCTCCCGCCTTGCGGAATTCCTTTACAATTTCATGCCCGATACCACAGGCTCCGCCGGTCACGACTACTCGCAAGCCTTCCATCGGGAGCGAGGAGCGAGTCTCCTTCTTTGCACCTGTCGTGCGGATACGCGTTGAAGATGAAGTCCCTAAACGCCCGTTACGAAGGTCCTCCATCCGTTTTTCAAGATAATTGTCAGCCATTATAATGTGTAAAAATAGGATGTAAGAATACGAAAGAGGGTGCATCGGGATAAACTTCCTATGCACCCTCCTTGCTTACTTATGTATACCTCGGATTCATTAGATCCGGATTATAATCACTCAGTGATAAGATTGTTGCCATCCATCTCCTTCGGCTGAGGTAGTCCCATCAGATGAAGTATAGAGGGAGCTACATCGGCCAGACGCCCATCGGCAGTCTTGGCATTCTTGTCGGAACCGATATAGATGAAAGGCACCGGATTTAGAGAGTGAGCCGTGTTAGGAGTGCCATCCTCGTTCATGGCATGGTCGGCGTTGCCGTGGTCGGCAATGATGATAGTTTCATAGCCGTGAGCCTTGGCAGCCTCCACCACATCATGCACGCAGACGTCAAGCGCCTCTACGGCCTTCTGGATTGCGGGATATACACCTGTATGGCCCACCATATCGCCATTGGCGAAGTTTACTACGATGAAGTCATACTTCTCGGTGTCGATAGCGGCCACAAGTTTCTCAGTCACCTCGGGAGCCGACATCTCCGGCTTGAGGTCGTAAGTAGCCACTTTTGGAGAAGCCACGAGTATTCGGTCCTCACCCTCGAATGGTTGCTCGCGTCCGCCATTGAAGAAGAACGTCACATGGGCATACTTCTCCGTCTCAGCTATATGAAGCTGCTTCTTACCCTGTTTGGAAAGGTACTCAGCGAGAGTCATGGGCACATCCCCCTTAGGGAAGAGAATATGCACATGCTCTTTGAAAGAATCGTCATACGGGGTCATGCAATAGAATTGCAAGCCGGGGATAGGCTTCATGCCATCCTCCTCCTTGAGAGTGAGCACATGGGTGAGCTCTTTGGCACGGTCGTTGCGATAGTTGAAGAAAATCACTACGTGGCCCTCGCCGATACGACCGTCCACAGTATCATTCACGATAGGTTTGATAAACTCGTCGGTCACACCCTCTGCGTATGATTCCTCCACGGCTTTCACCATATCTGAAGCCTTGCGTCCCTCACCCTTCACGAGGAGGTCATAAGCCTCTTTCAGACGCTCCCAACGGTGGTCTCGGTCCATAGCATAGTAGCGTCCTACAACGTCGGCAATCACGCCGGCGCTCTTCTCGCAGTGGTCACGCACCTGTGCGAGATAGCCTGCACCGCTCTCGGGGTCAGTGTCACGTCCATCCATGAAGCAATGGATGAATACCTTGTCGAGTTCATAAGCCTTGGCAGTGTCGCAGAGAGCATAGAGATGCTGCAGAGAGGAGTGTACGCCGCCGGGAGAGGTAAGGCCCATGAAATGGATAGGCACATTGTGTTCCTTGGCATAGGAGAAAGCGCTCTTCACTTCGGGATTCTCGGCGAAAGAACCGTCCGCGATGGCGCGGTTGATCTTCACGAGATCCTGATATACCACACGGCCTGCGCCGATATTGAGGTGTCCTACCTCGGAGTTGCCCATCTGACCGTCGGGCAGACCTACGTATTCACCACTGGCTTGCAACTTGGAATTGGGATACTCCGCAAAGAGAGAATCCATATAGGGAGTGGGGGTATTGAAGATAGCGTCATCCTTCTTATGATCGCCGAGGCCATAACCGTCGAGAATGATAAGAAGGGATTTCTTAGTCTGTGACATAACCTTTATTTTCTTTTTTCTAAGATTTGTTTACGTAGATATATTATCGCAAGCTGACACCTTCAGCCGCGCCATATATTTCTTTATAACACGTGTGAGGTGTACTTGGATTGTGCAAAATTACTAAAAATTCGTAATCTTACAAAACGCATAAAAGGGGAACGCCATGTTTTGAATGACGTTCCCCTCTTATGTTGTTTTTGCCGATTGTGGAAAATCAAGCTTTTTAAGCCTTCTTCACGCGGCGCTCCTTGATACGGGCTTTCTTACCTGTAAGACCGCGGAGATAGTAAAGCTTGGCACGACGTACCTTGCCATACTTGTTGACTGTGATCGACTCGATGAAAGGAGACTCGATGGGGAAAATTCTCTCCACGCCGATACCGTCGGAAATCTTACGCACTGTGAAGCGCTTCTTGTCCTCGTGACCGTTGATGCGGATCACGACGCCGCGGTACTGCTGGATTCTCTCCTTGTTACCCTCCTTGATACGGTAGGCAACTGTGATAGTGTCGCCGGGACCGAACTCGTCGAAATTTTTCTTAGGGGTGGCAAATGCCTCCTCTGCAATCTTGATTAAGTCCATTTCTTTGTATGTAAATTGGTTAGTTTGCAATGTAGCAGGCTTCCATGTCCTCCCAGAGATTGCAAATTCGGCGACAAAGTTACGCATTTTTTTTCAATCCGCAAAATTTCATGTGTTTATCATCTTTTCTTTATCTTGCGTTCACAATTTTTTTCTATTTCCGGTCCTCTTCCCCGAAGGCTTATTTTCCTGCATTCCCTCCATGCGGAAGCTTCTTCTGCAATACGCGGGCCTTACTTTCGTTATAATAGGGAGTAGATATGAAAGCATCATTGATAAGATACGCGTCGGCGGCTGCCGTCATCATAGGTTTTGCTGCTTCCGCCCGAGCCGAGCAGGGAGAGACTGCCTATGAATTTCTCAATATCCCGACTTCCTCCCACGTGTGGGGGTTGGGAGGCACAAATATTGCCGTGATTGACGACGATATCACCCTCACCGATGCCAACCCGGCCCTGCTCGGTCCGGAAATCGATATGCAGCTCGGTGTCAACTATATGCTCTATATGGGTACAAGTAATTTCGCCGGTATACGCTATGGTATGGCAGCCGGCGAGCGAGGAGCCTGGGCGGCCGGTATCCGGTATCTTAATTATGGTTCTATGACCGAATACGGCTCCGACGGCGTGGCAATGGGTTCGTTTGCTCCTCAGGATGTAGTGTTCGAAGGCACATACGCCCATGATATCACCGATCGTCTGCGTGGAGGTATCAATTTCAAGATGATATATAGCAATTATGCCGACTACAATGCATTCGCCATGGCAGCCGATCTCGGTATCAACTATTACAATGAGGAGACCGATCTCAGCTTCTCCGTAGTGTTGAAGAATATGGGCGGACAATTGAAGCGCTTCGATAAGGATTATGACCGTCTCCCATTTGATATTCAGCTTGGATACATGCAGAGTCTCGGCACATCTCCCTTCGCTATCTCAATCACAGCATCGCATCTCACGAAATGGAAACTTCCTTATTACACTCATGATAAGGATGACCCCGACAAACAGCAAGTGCTTAAAAATAATTTCGGAAGCGATCTTTTCCGTCATCTTATCTTCGGCCTGCAATACCAGCCCTCGGAGAAATTCTATGCCGCGCTGGGTTACAATTACAAGCGCTCCACCGATATGAGTCTTTATCACCGTAACTTCCTCTCCGGCTTCTCCCTCGGGCTGGGACTTAAAGTGAAATCCTGGGCAATGGGCGTATCCTACGCTATGCCTCATCCGGGTGGTTCTTCTCTGATGCTGAACCTCAGTTGCGGCATTGGTGAGCTATTATATTGAATCTCAATTGCAAAAAAATATTAAATAACGGGGAAAGGTGTGTTAATCTATCTTTCGTTTGTTGCGGGAGCCGTAGGGATGGCTTATATTTGCATTGTCAAAAGATGACACTCCGAGGAGTCTCTCTCCAAGGAAAGTTATTAATCTACAATACCACAACCGCATCTATCAAAAGAACACTTTTTCCGATATGACACGTCGCCCATTGGCAATATTGGCGCTTGGCGCCATCCTCTCGGTTTCTCCGGCAGTTATTCGAGCACAAAGGTGCAGAGTGGCTGTAGGCATGACAGCTGACGGAGCTACGGCTTATATGGATGTGTTTGAATACGATTATGTGGAGGATAAACCCTCTTTTCCGGGGGGTGAATGTCGTCTGGTAAGCTATATCAATGACAACCGCCGTTATCCCGCCGAAGCATATCGCGCAGGAGTGGAAGGAAGGGTGCTCTGCTCATTCATCGTCAATACGGATGGAAAAGTGAGCAACGTCACTGTGCTCCGCGGAGTGGAACCCTCCCTCAATAAGGAAGCGGTCAGAATCCTTTCCCGAATGCCTCAGTGGAGTCCCGGCCGTATAGGCGGTCAAAGCGTTCCCGTGAGAGTGGTATGGGCAGTTCCATTCCGCCGTTAAACTAATGGAGTAATAAAAAAGAACTGGTTTTGATTTTTAGCATATAATTACAACAAGGAGGCGGACCTACCGTGAGGTAAGTCCGCCTCTGCCTTTGCAGGCACATTCCCATACTGGCACCTTGGTATTCTCTTTTTCTTAACCTAAAAATGAATACTCCGGATGCTGTGGTGTTACGCTATATCAGATGAGCTTGGCAATTATATCTTCGTCATTCTCGGTGAGTACAATCTTGCCCTCTCTGCCGAGCCAACCGAAAGTTGCCATAATCTCATCCTTCTTCAGTTTTGTAGCTTTCTTGAGCTGTTTAAGACCAAGTGAGCGAGTGTCGGCCGATTCAAGTGCTTTATACACCTCTCCGGCCCATGTTCCGATTGTTTCAATACTGATCATTGCGATTTATTCCTTTCTATAATTAATTTGATTAATGTGTGTTTTCAAATAGAATAGTGAAGTATAGCTAACTTCGCTCTGTCATTTCTCCAAATAAACAGCGATCAAATGTCTCTCGATGTAAATGGAGTAGAATCTGCTATTCTAACAATTATCCCCGACGGATTGTTAGAAAAATATGATGAAACTTAACTTAACGGCCATTGTTAAGCGAAAAATTGTTAATTTTGCAGAGATATGAAGAAAAAGAAGACTGAGGTAAAGATTTCCCGCGAGACAAGGGAGGGTAAAGTGATCCGCAACATGGGGAGCGCCTATGTAGTGCGCTTTGCCGACGGCTCTGTGGCCAATTGTCGTGTGAAAGGAAATTTCCGTATAAAGGGTATACGCACCACTAATCCGGTTGCCGTAGGCGATTTGGTGGATGTAGCCCGTTCTGCTGATGATGCCGACTATATCGTGAGTATTCATCCCCGGCGAAACTATATCATACGCCGTGCCTCCAATCTTTCAAAGGAATCTCATATCATAGCCTCCAATCTTGACAGGGCGGTTCTGGTGGCAAGTCTTAAAGATCCCGCTACTCCCACCACATTCATCGACCGCTTCCTGGCTACTGCCGAGGCCTACAATGTTCCCGCCATGCTCCTTTTGAATAAAGCCGATATATGGGATGAGGATGATCGCGAGCTCGCTGACGCCATTCTATATCTCTATCGCTCTATTGGTTATCCTGCCTATGCCGTTTCCGCCCTTACGGGGGAGGGGATCGATCAGCTTCGCGATATATTTGCAGGAGACGTGAATCTTCTTTCCGGCAACAGTGGGGTGGGGAAGTCCTCCCTGATCAATGCTTTGGTACCCGGGGCCTCACTGCGTACGGGAGAGATATCGGATATACACCATACCGGCACCCATACCACTACTTTTTCCGAAATAGTGGATCTTCCCGGAGGAGGAGAGATTATAGATGTTCCCGGTGTCAAGGGATTCGGTGTGATTGATTTCGATCCGGCGGAGGTGTCACACTATTTTCCGGAAATATTCAAAGCCGGTGCCGATTGCCGTTATAGTGACTGTCGTCATACCGGAGAACCCGGTTGCGCCGTTGCCGAAGCCGTGGCCAATCATACTATTTCTGAGAGTCGCTACAATTCTTACCTCTCTATCCTTGAGGAAGCTATCGATTCAGATAAATATCGCAAGCCGTTCTGATTGCGAATGCTGACTATATACGGCGCTCCCCGTCCATAAGGTCATGGACGGGGAGCGCCGTATATAGTCAGCATTGATTCAGAAATCTATGGCGGAGATGATATGCTCCAGATCTATGGGCGTCACCTTTATTTTTATAGATCCGTCTTTAGCCACAGAGATGTTTCCCGTCTCCTCGCTCACTATCACACAGACAGCATCTGTGGCCTGGCTCATACCCAAGGCTGCGCGATGACGTAGCCCCAGATTCTTCGGTATATTCATGTCATGGCTCACCGGAAGGATACATCCCGCCGCGGCAATACGCCCTCCGGCGATAATCATAGCGCCGTCATGCAGCGGGGAATTCTTGAAGAAGATATTCTCTATAAGGCGCACATTGATATTGGCATCTATCTCGTCGCCCGTCTTTTCATAGTCGGTAAGGGGCATCTTGCGCTGGAATACGATCAATGCTCCCGTCTTCGATTTCGACATACTCATGCAAGCATACACCACCGCCATTACTTGAGCATGGTGTTTACTATTGTCATTATTCTTATCATGCTTGAAGATTTTCAGCACATTGCGAAGATGTCCATGACTACCGATGTCGATAAGGAATCGTTTCAATTGGTCTTGAAAAAGTATCACAAGGATAATGAGGCCGATACCCATGAATTTATCGAGAATCGTGCCTGTAAGACGCATATCGAGAATTTCCGAGGCTACCACCCATATCACAGTGAAAGCCAATACTCCATAGAACAGCGAAAGGCTTCCGCTGTTCTTCATCAGACGATACAGATAGTAGAGCATCACGGCTACTATCAGGATATCGATAATATCTTTTATTCCGAAATCAAACATTGCTATTCTATAACATTTATCCTCCTTATCATCATTTCCCTTAAGGTCTCGGTAAATATTTGCCGAGACCTCTACTTACTCATCTGGATTGAAGTGATTCGGCAGAGTCACGCATTGTCTCGGTAAGGGTGACACATTCCATTGCCTCTTTCACATCATGCACTCTCAGAATATTCGCTCCTTTCAGGAGAGCGATAGTATTGAGCACTGTCGTGCCGTTGAGACTTTCGGCCGGCACGGTGTCAAGCGTGCGCCAAATCATTGATTTACGCGACACTCCTGCCAATATGGGGCATCCGAGACTCTTGAAATGCTCCAACTCATCGAGAATTCGGAAATTCTGTTCTGTAGTTTTTGCGAATCCGAAGCCGGGGTCTACAATCACATCGGCCACCCCTATCGAACGCAGTTTGTCAAGTTTGAAAGCAAGATCGGAGATTACTTCGGATGTCACATCGCCATAGTCACAACAGCTTTGCATTGTCATCGGATTACCTCGCATATGCATCAAGACGTAAGCGCAACCGAGTTCTGCCACGGCCGACCACATTTCTGGATCAAGACCCCCCCCGCTGATATCGTTGACTATCTCCACTCCCCATTTCTCTACGCATCTGTAGGCCACTTCACTCCGGAAAGTATCTACGGATATCGGGATTTCAGGCCAATGCTTACGGATTATATCCAATGCCGGAGCCAGACGGTCATATTCCTCTGTGGCGCTGATATCTTCGGCGCCGGGACGCGAAGAATATCCTCCCAGGTCAAGCAGGGCAGCCCCTGATTCTATTTGTGCGGCCGCACGCGAGCGTATCTCCTCACACCCGCTTACACGACTGCCGGAGTAGAAACTGTCGGGAGTGACATTTATAATGCCCATCACTAAAGGCCGGGAGAGATCGAGAAGGTGTCCATGAATATTTAGAGTCATAATGCGAAATTACAAAAAAAATGTGTCATGGATGATATAAGAAGGGTAAAATCCGCTTCACGAGGAGATGTAATAGTATATCTTCGCCCCGGCATAATAGCTAATCAATGGATTTTTACTAATTTTGCACCCGAAAAATAGACGAAATAGACAAAAATGGCTATGCAGGACATTAGAAATATCGCCATCATTGCCCACGTGGACCATGGCAAGACCACTCTTGTTGACAAGATGCTTCTTGCCGGACACCTTTTCCGTGACAATCAGACCACCGGCGAACTTATCCTCGATAACAATGACCTCGAACGTGAACGAGGTATCACGATTCTTTCCAAGAACGTGTCAATCAATTATAAAGGCACGAAAATCAATATTATTGATACTCCGGGGCACGCCGACTTCGGTGGAGAGGTGGAACGTGTGCTCAATATGGCCGACGGCTGTATTCTCCTCGTCGACGCTTTCGAGGGCCCGATGCCTCAGACACGTTTCGTGTTGCAGAAAGCCATTCAGATGGGTCTGAAGCCACTCGTAGTGGTCAATAAGGTGGATAAACCCAACTGCCGTCCTGATGAAGTCAACGAGATGGTTTTCGACCTCATGTTCAATCTCGATGCTACCGAAGATCAGCTTGATTTCCGTACTATCTATGGTTCTGCAAAGCAGAATTGGATGTCAACCGATTGGAAACAGCCTACAGACAATATCACGCCTCTTCTCGATGCCATCATTGAGAATATACCCGCGCCCGAACGTATAGAGGGCGATGCCCAGATGCTCGTCACCAGCCTCGACTATTCAAGCTATGTGGGCCGTATAGCCGTTGGGCGTGTGCATCGCGGTGTAATCCGCGAAGGAATGGATATCGCTCTATGCCGTCGTGATGGAAGCGTAAGCAAACAGCGTATCAAGGAGCTCCATGTATTCGAAGGCATGGGGCGTAAGAAAGTGTCGGAGGTAGCCAGCGGTGATATCTGTGCTATCGTTGGTCTCGAAGGTTTCGAGATTGGCGATACAATCTCCATTCCTGAGAATCCCGAGGCTCTCCCCCGAATCGCTATCGATGAACCGACAATGTCGATGACGTTCGCTATCAACGATTCCCCGTTCTTTGGAAAAGATGGAAAGTTTGTGACTTCCCGTCATATTCAGGACCGTCTCGACAAGGAGCTCGACAAGAACCTTGCGTTGCGTGTCGTAAAGGGCGATACTGAGGACAAATGGTCGGTTTTTGGACGCGGTGTGCTCCATCTCTCTATCCTTATCGAGACCATGCGTCGCGAGGGATATGAGCTTCAGGTGGGTCAGCCTCAGGTAATCATCAAGGAAATCGATGGACAGAAGTGTGAACCCGTGGAGGCTCTCACTGTGAACGTTCCCGAGGAATTCAGTTCCCGTGTGATCGATATGGTGACTCGCCGTAAGGGAGATATCCTTTCTATGGAGACTCAGAACGATCGCGTGAATATCGAATTTGCAATTCCTTCACGAGGTATCATTGGATTGCGCAATAATGTGCTCACCGCTACAGCCGGTGAGGCTATAATGGCTCACCGTTTCCTTGAGTACCAGCCGTGGAAAGGGGATATCGAGCGTCGCACCAACGGTTCGCTGATCGCTCTTGAGGCGGGCACCGCTTACGCTTATGCGATAGATAAGCTTCAGGATCGTGGACGTTTCTTCATATTCCCTCAGGAAGAGGTATATGCCGGACAGGTGGTAGGTGAGAACGCTAAAGATAATGACATTGTAGTCAACGTCACCAAATCAAAGAAGCTTACCAATATGCGTGCTTCCGGAGCTGATGATAAAGCTCGCATTGTTCCTCCCGTGGTTTTCTCTCTTGAGGAGGCCCTGGAATATATCAAGGAAGATGAATATGTGGAGGTTACCCCCAATCATCTTCGCATCCGTAAGATAATACTCGATGAGAATGAGCGTAAACGCGCCAATCGCTCTTGATAAATGATCAGATCGATATAGAATTGTGTGCCTCGTGAACTATTCACGGGGCACGCTCGTTATATAGACAAACGGGCGCTGATCCCGATGACATTCAAGTTCCGGAAAAGGATGAAAGTCAGAGAGATACGCAATCTCCTTAGCCCGTCATAGGTGAATCTTAAGGTTGCACCGGACGCGCGTGAGCGCAGAAGGTGGAAATTGCAATAATTGAATAAGTTTTAGGTTGTTAGTTTTTTTCAGTTGCCGAAGGCGCGAGTACACGCGAACTCTCCCCGAGACAACATAGTATCGAGACCGGCCGGAAAGTCTCCTGTGGCGCGAAGCCACATAGCAGGCCCCGTCCACCGAGTCAAAGATAAAGCAAAACCAGTTAAGAACATCCGCATGACCGCTTAGGCCTTGCGGATGTTCTTAATTTATGGTGTCTTCAAGCATATCGCGAGGTGTCCAGTCGGATTTGGAGTTCCGTCGGGAACCACTGCGGTGGCGTGATTTGGACTTTTTTGAAGAATTTGATTTATTAGCTCTCTTAGAGCTCTTGGAACTCCCGGCTCTCCCGGAGCGATTCTGATTGTAGGTATCCTGATAAGTGATCGAAGAGTCGGAAGGATAGAGGAAGGTGGAATCAGTATCCGAGTGTAAATCGGAGGAGTGTCCGGAGCAATTTTTCCCAAATACACCGGAGAGGGCCACAAGTAAGGCTACTGTGGCTAACGCAGCTATGCCGCGTCGTTCTCCGGATGTCATTGGATTCTTTGCCATTTCTTTATGAAAGCAAGAGTATAGCGGCCGATTGAAAATGTGTTGATGTTAATCAGAAAGGATAACCGATTGCCAGATGGAATGCGAACGCATCCTTGAATCGGACATTGAAATAATGCGGCGTACCATTTGAATATGGCGTATGTAGTCCATAACCCAAGTCACCTCGAATCACCATCATTCCGATATCCACGCGCAGACCAACACCTGTGCCCAGCGCTATGTCCTTGAAGAAAGTGCTTGCTTTCAGTTTTCCGCCGGGGCGTAGCGGATCTTCTTTCAAAAGCCATATATTACCGGCATCAATGAAAGCCGCGCCATGAAGCACACTGACTATCGGGAATCGATACTCGGTATTAAGTTCCAACTTGAACGTACCTGTCTGGTCGAAATATCCGTTGCGATCGGAGGAGGGGGCACGATAGCTGCCCGGGCCGATACTTCTGACCGTGAACGCACGTATGGAGTTGGCTCCGCCTATGTAGAACTGTTCGGCATACGGCACCTCCCGTGAGTTGCCATATGCATGTTCGGCTCCGATAAGTACGCGTGATACAAGCCACTGCTCTGTGCCACGCACAAGACGTCGGCTATATACCAACTGCGCCTGTCCTTTGATAAATTGTGAGAACGGTGTGCCGAAAAGGCGTTTCTCTCCTTTCACTCCACATGCTTTATAGATTACATCGAAGAGGTTGCCGGCTTCGGTGAGAGTAGCTGTGAAATTAAACCCGTTGATGCGGGCACGTTCAAGGAATTTATCGAAAGTATAGGTATAGCTCAACTGAGGAATATATTGGCTTTGGAAACTCAGCGCCACAGCCGGATTAGCCGACATGATGGAGTCGAAGTCGGGGGTGGTATGCATAAGTTTTGTATAAGTGAGCTTGAAGGGTGTGAGCGAATGATGTGAATAGCGTGAGCCCTGCCAATCATAGGTGATACCCATATTGAACTCAGCCATCTTGAAGAAATGCGGACGGTTGAGAAGATCCACACCGAGGTTAATCGTAGTCCAGTTCAGATTCCGATTAAGGCGCCGTATGAATTTCGGAGCCAAAAGGCGAGGAAAAGCGAGAGAAGCATTCAGACCTACCTCGTAACTATTGAATACATTTCCGCTGTTACGTCCCGTCTGCCATTCATACGCTCCGGTAAGTTTGATGGAAAAACGCTCTCCTCCGCCGAATAGATTGTTATTGGTGATACCGAGTATGATTCCGGGGCCGATATATGAATTGCTTTTTGAAGTAGCGTTCACCTCTATCGAAGCCTCCATCGGGCGTTGGAATTGCGATGTGATATAGACATCTATAGTAGGATTGGCGGCTGTCGTATCCACCGGCACCGGCTGAATCGTGATATTGCCGAAAATTCCCGTACGCGAGAGATATTGCTGGGTACGGTCCATATCCCTGACAGAGAAAAGTTTCCCTTCCTTGAAAGTGATACACGAGGGTACGAGATTTTTACGTAGATGTGCAGGCCGCATCACGATAAGTTCACCCTTGTCCGTATCGATAGTGTCCGGTGTACCGGGATTACGTGTCGATCTCCGCTCTACGATAGTGATTATCTTTCCTGTGCGATATGCTAATTTTGCCAAATCGGGGGTATTGTCGGCTAAAGTCAGCTTAAGAGCGATACTTCCGGGATTGATAGTGCTGTCAGCCAGAAATTCTATATATTCCGGACGCATATAATAATATCCGCGGTTTCGCAGACGGTTGACTATTCTGATTCTCACTGCATCAAGCGAGTCCACACAGAATCTCTCCCCCTTTTGCAGGTAGGGATTTCTACGTGCGAGCGAGTCGATGAAATTGGAAAGTTTCGATTCCTTTTCATTGAGATAGATTATGCTGTCGATGAGATACGGTTTGCCTACGTTAAGCTCGTATGAGATGCGGGCTTTCTTCGGATTCTTCTTATTCGGAATAATTTCGTATGAAGCGGTAGATCCGAAATAACCGTTGTCATCAAGGATCTGCGTAAGCATTTTTGTACGTATCTGAGGCTTCACATCCGTGATAAGTACAGGCACAGAGGCCAGCTTGCGATATAGCCAGCCACCAATCCCTTTGGTGGAGTCGTTCCAATGATTGTAGGCCCAAAGCCCAGGTTGCCACGGACTGAAGAAATAGGGCGAGCCGATATTGAATGGCAGCGACCCGTTAGGCGGAACATTAATGGTAGAGTTGAGATCGGAAACCATCTCGGCCGGAAGTTTTTCTCCGTCGGTGGGATTCACCGTCATTTTCTTCACACCCGTGTATAGCACCTCCCCGTCCGTGAGACGTGAGGTAGTGGAGCAAGCGGCTCCCAACAGAAGCAGGAGCACCGGAAATATCAGGAGCCTCATAGGCTTAGTATTGAAATCAGTTATTGCCATTGTCCTTCTCTTCTTTAGGTATGATTGAATCCCGGGAGAGTGCCTTTTGCTTATGCTCAGTGCTGTCTGCCGGAAGTTGTTTTTTTCTATATCTGTTTCTGCCGAAAGGATTGCGGAAGAGTCCTTTCAGGGATTGTAGCTGACGTCTCATCACGAAGCCGACACCTGTCTCCGTAATCTCTCCCTCAAGAATACTCTCGTAGCCTGTATGACGGAAGAGTTTGGCGAGCAAGGTTACATTTTGTGTCTGCTTTATCATATATTCGAAGGAGATATCTGACAACAATTCATCAGCCAGATTCTCGTCCGATGATCCATCGGCGTCGTATTGTCCGCCCACAACAATCTTGAACTTATTGTTGAAGAGTGACTTCGACACCTGATAAGAATAACTCATCGTGGTGGAATTCTGTCCGTTGACGGTCTTGTCATACTGATTGATACCGAACGAGAGATCTACTCCCCTGATATTGTTGGCGGCCCATGAATTGAGCTGTGAGGAGAGGTAGCTGTAGAGCATGGCTGTGGCGGGTGCTCCGTCCGTGCGTGTGCCCGGGCCCGTATACCTTCCGTATAGAAGCAGGTTCATAGCCTGATTGGCACGTTGGTCGGGAGTCATGGAGGCGATCTCGTTCTCCACAGTCATATCATCTTGAGTAGATAGGGTGAAATCAAGACGTGGAGCCGCAATGGTGTTGGTGATTCCGATACCGATATCGAAGTTCACCTGTGCCGAATTGCCACCATTGACGATTGTGGCCTTAGTTATATTGGTAAGCGAGAGGTCGAGTATCGGATTAGTTATATCTCCATTGAAAGTTACCTTGCTTGAAGGATTGATGGTCACACTTCTCTCTCCTACAAGTGGCACTGAATATCGTGCCATACCGCTTCCGAGATTGAGCACTCCGTTGAGACGCATATCGCCCATATAGTTCTGGAAATAATTGAGCGTTCCGGAGGGAGATATCTGGGCCTTATCGGTGCCGTTGTTGGAAAGATTGACCGTCACCATAGTTCCCGGATTGATATTCAATGTAGCTATGATGCGCATTGCCATCATATTCTCTAACGAGTCTGCTTTAGCCACATTAGTGGTATCATTGAACTGTACGAACTTCACAACATTGTCCGATGTCTGATCTGTAAGCTGTCCTTGCGGTATGTCAAGATTATAATATATATCCGTCTTGCCGAGAATGCCGAGATTGGCTTTGACATCGAAATGTTGCATCGGGCCACGTACCGAAGCATCCAGATCCACGAAGAGTTTGCCATATATATCCGTCCGGGCACGCTTGTCATTACCCACCAGCTGCACATTGCCGCCTTTAGCTCCGATATCGAATTTGATATTGGAGAAATCGCGCGCATCCACAGTGCCGTCTATTGTGATAGGATTGTCATTTAGAGCGGTGATATCGAACGCATTGAAATCCACCACATTATCCTTTACGGTTATAGGCTCGTTGTCAAATTTCAGTCTGGTGCCCGACATAGGTACGTATGCTGAAACGGAGTCGAAGGAGATCTCACCGTTGAGCAGAGGTGCAGTGAAAGTGCCGCTGAGATCGATATCACCGTTGAGCGAACCGGCAAGACTGAGCACATCCGCGCCTAAGAATGGATTGGCCACACTGAGGGGGAACTCGGTCAGCGTGAGTCCGAGTTCTTCGGGTTTCATTCCGGCCACACTGTCGGGAGCCAAGATAGAATGTACGGCGAGGGCGGGATGGCCGTCGATATTGAGACCTATTTTCGCACGAGCCCGTCCGTCCACATCCATACCCGCATCTGCGGTAAGATTGAAATTTCCCACTCTGGTCTTGTCATAAGTGAAATTCGTGATATCCAATGTTCCCTGTCCGGAGAGCTCTCTCTCGTTGTAGCGCACACGCATGTCGCTGTTGATTGAGGCCGTGATGGGAGGAGCGAAGAGCGACATCTGCAGGAAGTCCTGAAGCTTGATATTATCCAGCTTCATGTGTAGGTCGTCCACTCCGTCGGGAGCTGTCTCCGACATAAGCAGGATGCTGCTCTCGTTACTCTTGGCGAGGAGGTTGGCATCGATTTTTCCTGAGTAATTGTATTGTACATGGTTGTCTGCGTTGAAAGTCCAGGGCATATATGCGATGGTAGCCTTCAGCGGAGTGAAATGTAGTTCGATAGCTTGCGGAAGCAGAGCGGCGGTGAAACCGAGACGATATCCCATCTCCCCCTTGATATTGTGTTGGGTGACAGTGATCGCCGCGCGATTTCCACCCACATATCCTCCGGCATCTACTTTTGCGAATTCATCCATAGTGCCGGGTCGGTTGCCCATGTGTGCGCGATACCCGAGGAGTTCGCCGCGTTGCAACAGACTTGCGGTGAGGGTATCCACACGGGTTTGGCCGTCGCGTATACCATACGCAAATGCGTTAGCGCGAATCAGCGAATCGTTGGCCATGCTAAGATTGAGAGTGTCGATTCCTATTCCGGCAGGAGTGAGGAATTCATTAAGCACTCCTCTGCCGCTCGCCGCCAGATTCATAGTGAATCGGGGCAGACGGCTTCTGAGAGCCTCGATATTGAGATTCTTGCGATCTATCTGAGCCATTGCGCTGTCGGCCACTGCCATCACTTCGTCCATCAGGTTCTTGAGGCCGGATGCCGCATGGAAGTCGAGAGTAGTCAGATTTGAGTTGATTTTTGCCGTCACATCTTCCGGATGTGCGGAGAAAGAGGCGGTCATACCATGAGGAAGCGATATGAATTGCCCCGGAAGACTCCATTCGATGTCGCCCACTTTCATATCCACATCGTAGAGCCATTTCTCCGGATTCGCCGAACCGGCTATATATATCGAACCCTTGCCGTTGCAGATATCGGGGGTAATACCGAGAGTCTGAAGGTCGGCATGATTCACATCGGCGGTTATGTCGAAGGTATAAGTGCCGCGGTCGATTGTGCCGCTTCCGTCCAAGGAGAAATCTATCAGAGGATTTGGCGAGCGGGCAGAGAGGGTATAAAAGCCGTGATTGAGCGAGGCATCGGCAGTGATGTCTGTGAGATGATGTCCTTTATAGTCGATAGATATCACATCGAGCCGGCATTCTGTGGCGGCTCCCGCTATCGTAGGATTGAAACCGGCACCATGGGCCGATATATACGCGTTCACTTTTCCGATACCGAGGGAGGGCATGAAGTGAGCCACATCAATATTCCTTACTTTCAAATCTGCATCGTATCGCTCGGAGTTGAGACCTACATGACCTTTGGCTGCCACATCTCCAGCTGAAGTGAGAAGATTGAAGTCGGCGCCATATTCCTCCCCTCTTGCTGTGGCGGAGCCTTTGATGGAGAGCGTCGGGAGTTGGAACCCTAAAGGTCCTGTGAATTGCTGCACAATCGAGGGATTATCCAGAGAGCCGGATAGTTGCAAATCGGCTATGAGGCGTTTGAGATCAAGCGGGTTCTTGGCAGTCCCTTTGGCATCAAGGGAGAAAATCCCTTTCATTGAGGCGGAGAATACGGGGATGTCTACATCAGATAGAGTCCCGTCAGCTTCCAGCTCCATAGCGAGGGGAGTACGCTGGGGAAGTTTGGAAGTGAATTGTTTCACAGCGGGCATAAAAGCCTCCACATCGGGCAGACCGATGATTGCTTTGGCCGCGGCTTTAACGGGAGCCGAAGGCTCGAGAGCCATTAGAGCGAAGGGGATATCTGCTGTGGCATTGATATCCGACCATGGAGTCTCCACATGCAGACGCTGAAGTGCCAACCCTGTGGAATCCACCCTTACTGTGCCCGAGCCGGAGGTCACTTGCAATCCGCATCGCTCTTTGGCAGCGAGTCGTGTCACGGGAAGCACAACTGTAGAGGCCTCGTTATAGAAATCTTTCAGGCCTACCTCCACTCCCGACAGGGAGAGATAGGAAGGGTCAAGCCCCGGAAGAGGCTTCGCTCCCTTCACGGCATAAAGCACGTTGAACCCGGAAAGTCCCACTGTGTCGCCCATGATCACCATAGGAGGTGAGGGGGGTGTGACGGTATCCACCGGAGCCGGGTGAGCGGCGATATATTCCGGAGTAGGAGTAATATATACGGCCTTACCCGAATTTCCGGTAAGACTTCGGGCCGTGATACGATTGGTACGCAAATCGATTACCGCTCCCTTGAGGACCAGATTCCCCGCGTCAATCGTGAGGGTATCGATGGTAGGCAGCATCGACATTGCGAAATTTATGTTCTGCAACTCCGCATCGTTCACACGTATAAGGAATGGAGTTGAGGTGGTGTCGGTAGGTGTGGGCTGTTTCTTCCAGACATCCATGAAGAGAGACACCTTTCCATCGCGCAGGAAGGCCTTGTTGACATTGATCTCACTCGCGGCGATATTTGCCGAGCTCCGGTTGTCGAGCCTTACGAGCCCCGCATCGATAGTCATTATCATAGAGGAGTCGGGCGATACCATACGGTAATACCCCTCCAGGAGTTCAAGTTTGTTGAGCTGCACGTCAAGATGAAGAAGTGGAAGAAGCTTCACATCGGCCACAGCGCTACGCGCCCTCACCATAGTGTCGCCGGTAGCTTCCACCACAGATACTCCGTCAAGCTCCACATCCAATGGCCATCTGAGCCGGAATCGATCTATTGAGATATCCATTCCCGTCGACTTCTTCACTACATTGCAAGCTATGTTCTTCACAAGCGTCTGCACCGGCGGTATATAGAGAGCCACCGGGATAAGAAGTATGAAGAGTATGATACACCCGATAGTCTTGAGTGTACGTCTGAGCCATGTAGGCTTGATCAGATGACGATGTTTGCGAGGCCCTTCGGGAGAAGTGCCCTTCTCTCCCTTCTCTACTTTCTCTCCTCCTGAGGCGGGAGTGGAGTCTTTCAGAGGGTCCTTGGCAGGATTATCGTCCTTATGAGTAGGAGTGTGGTCGGCCATATTTTAATGAGTGTGTGTCTTTGAATGATATATAAAGATTAGAGCGGCTATCCCTGCGATCAAGGCCCCTGTCGTATCCGCTATCATGTCAGCGGCTTCGAACGAGCGTCCCAATCCCATAAGGCGTTGGAGATATTCAATTCCTATGCCCATAAGTATCGTGCAGATTGTGGCGACTGCTGCCACCGACTTCCGCAACTTCCCTATGATTTGCATTTCCACAAGGAATGTGCCGCATAGACCCAGAAACATCAGGGCGTGTACAATCTTGTCGGCACCCGGGAACAGAGGTATCTCCTGGTCGCCTATAGGGTGCGGAGCGAGTGTGAGCCAGAGAATAGCCGCTCCCACTAAGATTGTGCCTGCATGGAATGAGGCCAACTTCTTGATCAAATGTCCGGAGTTCACCATAATTTACAAAATTAAGAAAATTTCACGACTCTGCAAAAATAGCTTCCGATTTTACTGATTCATACAAATTTTTCATCTCTATAGGGTGTAATTATGCCCCGGTCCACAAGATACCTTGTGTGCCGGGGCTGAATTCGTTGAGTAGTGGGTGAATATAAAAAAAGAGAGTGAAATCCTGAAAAGGATTTCACTCTCTTTTTTATTCCTCGCAAGCCGCTGTGTGGCGGCAGAAAGCGATGGTGATTACTTACGGATACCGAGCTCCTTCTTAGCGATGATAGCGCGGTAGCGGTTGATGTCCTTGCGGATGAGGTAGTCGAGAAGACGACGACGCTGACCTACGAGAGCCTTGAGTGCACGGGCGGTAGCATAGTCCTTGTGGTTCTCCTTGAGGTGTTCTGTAAGGTGCTTGATTCTTACAGAGAAGAGTGCGATCTGGCTCTCAGGGCTGCCGGTATCGGTCTTGCCCTGGCCGTAAGTCTCGAAAATGTTCTGCTTTTCTTCAGGTGAAAGATGCATGATAATGAGAGTTTTAAATTATAATGAAAAATTGAATTTTGGCCTTTTCTCAAAAAGCTCGGCGGCGGGACTCTCCTCCACGATTCCACCTACTTTTCTTCAAAAGGCATGCAAAATTACAACAATTTATCCACCCTTCCAAATTTTCCCTTTCTTTTTTCCGACGGCGAAGTGTTGAATATGCGTTGAGAGTAGGATTCATACATTGAGAGGGGGATTTCATAAAATGGAGCATGAATTTTTTGGTCGGTTGAAAGAGATATTATAATTTTGCAACATCTGAAAGGCAGTGATGCCGGAAAGAATATAGGGACGGAAAAAGGAGTCCCTGAAAAATTTTTTCATTTTTATTGTTTACCTTTTCGAGGTAAACGGTATTATAGGATGTAGCCCCTTGTTTCGGCTACGCTCGCAAAGGTGCCCTCGGGCAGCCGGAGAGCGGGTTAGAGTTACTATTTTTAAGTTTGGATCATACGATCGAAACAATGTTGAGAAATTATGACAGCCATTGCTGTGTCCTTACGTAAGCGTGCAAGTCATAAAGCGAACATTGACATTTCGGCGTAATTCCGGGGTAGGCCCCGGAATCTTATCCAAGCGATTTCCGATGCGCTGAGAGTCTGGATTCCATCATGGAATGACTCACTCTAAAAATCGGAAAATAAAAATCATTAGTAACATCTAACCCCTTTTTTATTATGAAGACAACTCAGAACTTCAACATTCTCTCCTCCGCCATCTTCTCCAGTTCCTCCCACTCCGTTCTCACCTCGGTCCGCGGCTTCGAACGAGTATCCCTCACGAGCTCTCGAGGCGATCGCCGCCCCGCCCCCGATGCCTCCACATTCCAGGGAGCTGTGGATTCCATCCGTGACATCCTCTCCCGCAATCTTCCTGAAGGTTTTGAGGTGAAGAAAGATTCCAAAGTAAAGGGAGGCACCTTCTGCAAGGCCATCCTCGAAGTCATTTCCGATACTATGCCGGAAGACCTGGTTATGGTGTCCTGCTCCAACGTAAGCAACTCCGCAAAGAAGGGCAGTCCGCTCGTACGCTACGCCTTCTATCCCTCCACTTATCGTCCGGAGCGTCTTGGTTCGGTAGCCATCTACGGAGTCAACATCACATCCATCCTTTCCGACATCCATCGCACCAACACCTTCTTCGGTCACAAGGTAGCCTCCGTCTCGATCGAAGCGGGACGCCGCCCCTTCCTCGACGTAACGCTTTATGCCTAACCCCCACCGTTCTTTCTCTCTCCCCGTCTATACTCTCTCTCCATTACCTCAATATCTGACTCATATTTAAGAGAAAAAGAGAGTGCGAATTTCCTTCATGAATTCGCACTCTCTTTTTTATTCCCTTAACTATTAGATATTGAATTTAATGCTTGATTATTCCAAACTTGGCGATAGATATCGTGTGAACAGATTCTCCACATCATAAATCGCCACCTCCCGAAACTAAATCTTCCATAAGAGAAAAGGCGACCCGGTTGGATCGCCAAATAACTAATTTAGTATATTGGTATGTTCTTGAAACTATGGTTTCTTGACTACTTATTTAATTAGCTTTGAATGTTTCTTCAAGCTTATGAATTACGGGACCAAATACACACCGTTCATATTTAGTGGCAAATATCTCAAAACATTTGTTGCAATGAATGCAACGGGACTTTAATAGTTCACCGGCTTTCATTTTACTTATAAAATCCGGCTGGGTCAATAAAGTCCTTGCAAGTGAGGCAAATTCAGTCACCTCCAAAGCCTTATCAATGGTTTCCTTACTGAAAATACCGCCAACAAGTGAAAGGGTAATATCGGGATACGCATCTTTTAATTTTTTGGCTTCTTCAAGATAATAGAGCTCCGCTTTCCTATCTTTTCTATTAAAGTCGGCACCACTGATTTCTATTAGGTCAACACCGGCTTCACTCAATTCTGAGGCATAAAAATCAAGCAGTTCCTGATCATTTTCAGCCGACAGAGAATTATGAGCATTTAGTTTGACCATCACGATAAAGTCTTTGCCACATTCCTTTCGTATGCCTTCAATGATTTCAAGAGGAAGACGTAAACAATTTTCCCGGCTTCCCCCATATTTATCTGTGCGATGATTGAGGTCTATATTTACCATCGCCTGAAGAAGATACCAGTGAGCTATATGAACCTGCACACCATCGAAATCGGCTTGTTTTGCGCGTTTGGCCGCTGCAATAAACCAATCTCTTATATCTTCCAGTTCTTCTATTGATAAATCATTGAAATCAAATGGTTGTAATCCTTTTGGACCTGCCATCGAAATCTGAGCAATGGCTAAGGAATCATATTTATGGATTGTCTCAGGGATGCGACTTAATCCTTTGATAAATTTGTCATCGCCGATACAAAGCTGAACTTCATCAGCTCTAAGATTGAGGTTGGGACTGATGCTGAGATGCCCTGTTATAATCGTAGCAATGTCATTTTTAGCAAGAATGTCGTACATTGCGATCTCTGTGTCACTGACACTGCCGTCCCGATTGCCGAGATGATCGTTTGTTGCGCTTCGGATAATACGGTTCTTTACCGTGTAAGGCCCGAGCTTGAATGATGAGAATGTCTTATCGTTCATTTTGTAAAACTAACCTTGTTATGTATTCGGACAGCCGAGTGCCGAAAATTGATAAATATCGTTTTTCCGCTTTCATGATATTAAAACGCCATATCACCGTAGATGGTTGATATCGCAATTGTTTTAATTGTTGTTTATAGTAGCTACTTTCTCTCTGAATTGTGTAGGGCTGATGCCGGTGATGCGTTTGAACATGCGGGAGAAGTGCTGTGGATGCTGGAATCCTAATTCGTAGGCAACTATGCTTATATCATCAGTGGATTCGGTCAGTCGTCGTTTTGCCCGCTCCGCAATCTGACGGGAAATAATCTCCGACCTTGAGGGCTGGATAGAGTGTTTCGACAGGGCACGACTCTCAGGCTCTGTGTTTGCAGGCGGAGTGACTGCTCCCGGTGAAATCAAGGGTCATCCCTCGCTGAAAACCGCCTACGATATGGGCAGAAATATCTAAGTCAAGCGATGTCGAAAACAAATGACACAGCCCCTTATTTGTGTTGCTTTTGCGAATACCCTTTTTTCTTTCATCTGTTAATAAATGTAAAAGAGGTAGCGAAGAGGTGAATTTCGGGGGTATTCACTGCCGGGAAATGGGTTTGTACTGACTTTATTTGGGAAAAAGGAGTCATTTCAATAATTTTGCCAACAGAAACCAACGAAGTGGGATTAGAAACAAGACCCCGCCCTGTATGGTGCGGGGTTTTAGTTTTTATAATTCCTAATAGCTTCAATAATTGTCGCATCATTATGAAATGGCTTACACTCGCTTTTCTCTTCGCAGCCTCGGCTGCTTCCGCTCAGGGAGTGGCACGGTTTGAGAATGTGTCCGTTACGGATGTGGTGGAGACGACTCGAAGAGCCAAACCTGCGAAATGGACCTTTGACGATTGCCTTGCGTGGAGCGTGGAGAACAGCACCAATGTTCGCGAGGCGCTACTCAACGTGCTCCTCGCCGATGAAGAAGTCGGTGCCGCAAAAGATGCTTGGGTGCCTACCGTAAGCTTCGGCACCTCCCAAAGCTTTACCAATTTCCCCTCTCCGGCGGCCGGACGCGATGCCAATAGCTACGGAAGCACCTACAATGTGAACGCAGGTTGGACCGTATGGGAAGGTAACGTAAGAAAATATCGTCTCGAATCAGCTCGTATTGCCCGTAGCCGCATGGCTCTTGCAGGAGAAGATGTGGTGAAAGATATCACTCTCGGTATCCTTCAGGCATATCTGGATATAATGTATGCCAAAGAGGCGGTAGAGATTGCGAAAGCTACTCTCGAAGTGAGCGACTCGCAAAAAGAACGTGCCAAAGCCTTGATGGAATCCGGACGCACATCCTCCGTAGAGTATGCACAGATAGAAAGTCAGGCTGCGCAAGACGGTTACAACCTTGTACAGGCAGAAAGCAATCTCGCCACAGCTCGCCTTAATCTGAAAAAGATACTCAATCTCTCCCTTGATGAGGAGATAGAGATTGCCGACGTTAATTTCCCGGATTCCGAGATTGCAGCTGTGTTACCTCCAAAGGGTGATGTCTTTACCTATGCGAGCGGATGGCTTCCGCAGTTCGGGATGAACGACCTGAATCGTGAGATTTACGCCAACGATATCAAGATAGCGAAAGCGGGCGCACTTCCCTCTATACAGCTACAGGGAGGCATAGGCACAGGTTATACCACCGGCGGAGCCGCCTGGACCTCCCAGATGGGGCATGGTTTCAATGAAAGCCTCGGTCTCTCCCTCTCAGTGCCTATCTACGACGGCAACTCCACACGCAGAGCCGTGGCCAAAGCCAAACTCGCTTCTCTGGAATATGATATCAACCGCGACCGCCTGTTGGATGAACTTTCCAACAATATTGAGTCGCTCTATATAGATGCTGAGACAGCCCGCGCCCGTTACGCTTCCGGAGAAACCCAGTTGGAAGCCACTGAGCTTACGGCGCGTCTCGTTGACCGACAGTTCGAACTTGGGAAAGTAAACCCTGTAGACCTTCTTGTGGCCCACAATAATCTCCTCAGCGCGCGCCTCGGACAGCTACAGAACAAATATATGGCAATCCTTGCCAATAAGACAATAGAATACTACGCTACCCGCCGGGTGGCCATGCCCTGATAAAAGATACAGATATGAGATTCAAGACATTGCTTCTCCCGGCCTTCCTCGGGATGCTTACCCTCTCTTGCTCCAAGGAGAGCGGAATGACACTGGAGACTTATACAGTGGAGCCAACCTCCATGTCGGAGATAGTGACCGCTACCGGCACCATGGAATCCGTCACACAAGTGGAGGTGGGTACTCAGGTGACAGGTATCATCGACAAGCTATATGCCGATTACAATGACCATGTGAAGAAGGGACAACTTCTGGCCGAACTCGAGAAAACGCTTCTTGACAGCGAAGTGAAGAGTGCCAACGCCAATATGGAGTCGGCTAAAGCAAGCTATGAGTATGCCCGTAAGAATTACGAGCGCGATAAAGCCCTTCACGATGAGAAACTTATCTCCGACTACGAATTTCAGACTACACGACGCGACTATGATGTGGCGCGTCTTACCTACGAGAAGACTCAGGCGGATCGCGTACGCGCTGCCAAGAATCTGAACTATGCCGAGATATATTCTCCGATCGATGGTATCGTAATCTCCCGCGAGGTGGAGGTGGGCCAGACTGTGGTGTCCAGTATGAATGTAGCCAATCTCTTCGTTATCGCCGACCTTGACAATATGCAGGTGGTAGGCAATGTTGACGAAGCCGATATAGGAAGCGTAAAGACCGGACAGAAAGCCACTTTCACTGTGGATTCCTATCCCGATGACGTATTCACAGGCACTGTCACTCAAGTGCGTCTCAATCCTACCACTACTTCCAACGTAGTGACCTACGAGGTAATAGTATCCGCTTCCAATCCCGATCATAAACTTATTCCGGGCATGACCGCCAACCTATCCATCTATACACTGGAAATGGATGATATATTCGCTGTGCCTATTAAGGCTCTCAAATTCCGGCCTATGGAGAAGACTGAGAAGGAGGACGGACTCCCCGAGTTGGTGCCTCTCAAGGGTGAGGCGGAACATTCCGTTTGGGTGGAGCGTGACGGTAAGCTCGTGCAGACCGCCGTGGAAGTTGGTATGGCCAACGGTATAAATCAGGAAATCAAATCCGGATTGAAGAAGGGTGATAAAGTCGCTCTCCAATATAAGGAAGCCCGGCCTGCCGATGAAGAGGGTGGAGGCGATGCCAAGGAAAGTCCTTTCATGCCGAAACGTCCCGGAAGTAATCGTAAGAGATGACGCTCATGTCGAAAGAGATAATCAAGATAGAAGATCTCAAGCGCTACTTCAAGGTAGGCGACGAGACGGTGAAAGCTCTCCGCGGAGTCAACTTCACTATCCACGAAGGAGAATTCGTCACTATCATGGGTACTTCCGGCTCCGGCAAATCCACGTTGCTGAATATTCTCGGATGTCTCGACACTCCCACTTCGGGACAGTATCTCCTTGACGGAATCCCTGTGAAAGGGATGGGGAAGAACGAGCGTGCGCGAATCCGCAACCGTAAGATCGGCTTCATCTTCCAGAACTATAATCTCCTGCCGAAGACCACAGCCCTTGAGAATGTGGAGCTGCCTCTGCTCTACAACTCTTCTGTCTCGGCCCGCGAGAGAGCGGAGAGAGCCGAAAAATGTCTGAAGGAAGTAGGCCTTGGAGAACGTCTTATGCATAAGAGCAATCAGATGTCAGGCGGTCAGCAACAGCGTGTCGCTATAGCGCGAGCGTTGGTAAACAACCCGGTGATTATCCTCGCTGACGAGGCCACCGGTAACCTTGATACCCGTACCTCCTTCTCCATCCTTACTCTCTTCCAGAGATTGCACCGCGAAGGCAAAACGATTATCTTCGTGACCCATAACCCTGAGATAGCCCTCTATTCTTCACGCAATATCACACTGCGTGACGGCCATATAGTAGGCGATGAATATAATCATGATATAAAGTCGGCTGAAGAGGTATATCGGAATCTCCCCGAGGAGACAGATTGATATGCTACAGAAGTCCCATACATATCCAATCATAGTAAATGAACATTCAGAATCTGCTCAAGATAGCCCTGAAGGCACTAAACAACAACAAGATGCGTTGTTTCCTCACCATGCTTGGCGTCATAATCGGCGTCGGGGCGGTGATTGCCATGCTTGCCATAGGTCAGGGATCGAAAGATTCCATCAAGGCTCAGATATCCGAGATGGGCAGCAATATGATAATGATATTCCCCGGAGGTGAGAATCGTGGAGGTGTACGCCAGAGCGGTTCCGATATGCAGACTCTCAAACCGGCTGACTATGACGCTCTCAAGGCACAAGCCACTACCATCGCTCACATGACGCCTACTGTCAGCTCCTCCGGACAATGGGTCTACGGCAACAACAACTATCCTTCTCAGGCACAGGGCGTGAACACCGAATTTCTCGATATCCGCCAGCGCAATGTGGCGGAAGGGGAGATGTTCACCGAAGCCGATGTCAGAAGTGCGGCCAAGGTATGTGTGCTTGGCAAGACGGTTGTGGAGAATCTTTTTCCTAATGGTGAAAATCCAATCGGAAAGGTAGTGCGCTTCGGCAAGATTCCCCTCACTGTAATCGGTGTGCTCGAAGAGAAGGGCTACAACACTATGGGACAGGATCAGGACGACCTCGCTCTCCTTCCTTACACCACAGTGATGAAGCGTATCCTCGCCACGGATTATCTTCAGGGAATACAGGCCTCAGCCATTGATGAAAATCGTACGGACGAGACTATCGAAGAGATTTCGGAGATACTGCGCACTCAGCATAAACTGCGTGACGGGGATGATGACAACTTCACAATCCGCTCCATGCAAGAACTTGCCGAGATGATATCCTCCACATCCTCCATGATGACTGTGTTGCTTGCGGCAGTAGCCGGTATATCTCTGCTTGTAGGAGGTATCGGTATCATGAATATCATGATTGTAAGCGTCACGGAACGTACTCGTGAGATCGGTCTGCGCATGAGTATCGGAGCCACAGGCCGCGATATCATGATGCAATTTCTTATCGAAGCTGTAATAATATCCGTCACCGGCGGTCTGCTTGGAATAATGCTCGGAGCGCTCGCCACATGGATGATATCCACCTTCGCCCATTGGCCCGTCACAATAAGTGCCGGTTCTGTGATACTCTCCTTCGTAGTGTGTACAGTGATAGGTATAATCTTCGGATTCTACCCTGCTGCGAAAGCCTCCAATCTCGATCCCATAGAAGCTATAAGATATGAGTAAGGGATTCGTCACACAAGGGCGTTTGGCCCGGATGGCCACCGTTGTCATAATCTCTCTAGTGCTTTTCTATCTCCCTTCGGCGCTGACCATTCTAAGGGAAGGAGTAGCGAGGCAATGGGTGCTCATCAGTGTGGTGATGTCCACAGTATATACAGCCATGTTCTGTCTCAATTATTTCGTGCTTGTACCGATGTCATTGAAGCAGACGGATGGGAAATTCTCATATTTTATCATCAATACTTTGGTGATATTGGTGGTATGTGCTTTGGTGGTGTGGTGGTTCAATAGTATGGGCGATTTATGTCCGCCGAACCCGAAGAGACCGAACATGCCTCCTCCCGATCATCCGGAGGGAATCATGCATTATGTGAAATTCGTGATGCGTGACGGTATAATGATGGTTCTTTCCGCCGCTCTCGGATATGCCGTGAAGATAGGAGAGGAACGTGAGAATCTGCGTCGCCGCGAACTTGAGATAAGTGCGGAGCAACGTAAGATGGAGCTGACGAGCCTCAAGGCTCAGCTCAATCCGCACTTCCTCTTCAACTCTCTCAACAGTATATATGCCTTGATAGGTCTGGATCCCGTTATGGCACAGGAGGCATTGCATAATCTTAGCCGTATGCTGCGGTTTATGATTTATGATTCCGATTCAGCCTTTGTTCCTCTGGATAAGGATGCTGTCTTTATTGGCGACTATGTTCGTCTAATGAAACTTCGGCTTCCGGCTTCGGCAGAGGTGAGCTATTCAAGTCCTGAATTTATCAGTCCGACACTTCAGGTAGCCCCGCTCGTATTCCTCACTCTTGTGGAGAATGCGTTCAAGCATGCCGCTCCCGATTCTTCCGGCGAATACTATATACGGGTTGCCCTTTCGATCGAGGAGGGTAGGACGTTGCGGTTCAGTGTTATAAACTCCGTATCCGCTCCCGCCGTGCGAGAAATTGATTCTTCTCCGAAATCTTCATCTTCAATCGAGGATGGGAAGAGGATTGGTCTCGAAAATGTGAGCCGACAACTTGGATTGCTCTATCCGGGGAGCCATGTCTTCGATATATATGAAGGCGACAACTATTTTTCCGCCTGTATAGAGATAGAGATGAAAGCTTTGGAAGATAAAAATCAAAAAATGTAAAATAAAATCCATTAAACCACACAATAATATGCTGAAAAATAAGTCAATAAATTAGAACGTTTTATAACGATTGAGTTATTACTTTTAATTATGACGTATTTCCATTTGTTATGGCGATATGTCATGGAAAATACGACCACTTATCGTTAAAGTAACCTAATTCTAATTTTATTCAACAATGGTAGATCGGAGAAATCCGTATTTGTCATATGTTGGGCGCGGCGAGTCCAGACTCCCAAACCAGGCTCGTTGCGCTTGAGGCAGGGGATGACGTGATGTCATCCCCTGTTTCTATTTTATCCGGCTGCATGGGAGTGATATTCTTGCCGGTGTAGAGGTGAAGATAGAATAATCCCCTTATTCTGACGTTGAAAAGACAGCGGAAGGATTATGTTACCCTTTTCGCCTGCGATTATTAATTATGGACAGAGTATTGAGATGCATCGTGATTGATGACGAACCCCTGGCTCTCGGCCTTATAGCCGGGTATGTGCGTAATACACCCTCCCTTTCGCTTGAAGGTACATTCACCTCAGCTGCGGAGGCTATAAGTATTGTTATGTCGGGAGATATCGATCTTGTGTTTCTTGATATCAATATGCCATTGCTCAGCGGTATTGAGTTCGCTTCTGTTATACCCTCACGCTCGCGTATAGTATTTACTACAGCTTACGATAACTATGCTGTAGAGGGTTTCCGTGTCAGTGCTCTTGATTATCTCCTGAAGCCCGTCAGTTATTCCGATTTCATGCGGGCTGTCAGCAAGGGGATTGAATGGTTTCGTATTGCCGAACCCGGCGATGCCGTGCGATCTTCCAATTCCGGAATCTCTTACATCTCTGTCCGTACAGAAGGTCGTCTCCTGCGGTTACGCACGGATTCTATCCTTTATGCCGAAGCTTGCAACGATAGAGTCATGCTATTCCGTAATGAGGGTGAACCTGTCAGCGTACTTATGTCGCTCACCGAACTTGAACGCCTTCTCCCGGCGGATGAGTTCATGCGGGTACATCGCAGTTTTATCGTCCGCCTTCAGGGTGTGGAAATAGTGGAGCGTGGCCGCATAGTATATGGCCGCACATATATTCCCGTGGCTGATTCGCGACGTGAGGAATTCCTCTCCCGCATCAATGGATAAGAGCTTTCCTGATAAATACCTTATAAGAACTTAACTTCCTATCATGACACATAGACTCCTATTTATGCTCGTGGCTCTCATGGCCCTCTCATTTTCCGGTGTACGTGCCGCCGATCCGGTAAGAGTCCCTGTATTCGAGATGAATACTTACGGCTCCAAGTATTACCGTATCCCGGCGTTGGCAGTGGCGGCAGATGGCTCCCTTATTGCTGTGGCCGATCGCCGTGGCGATGCGCTTAACGATCTTCCCAATACGATAAGTGTTGTGGTGCGTCGTTCTGTCGATAATGGCGACACATGGTCAGATCCTGTGGTGCTTGCCGAAGGCAACAAGACTGCCGGTAAAAGTTATGGAGATCCGGCTGTGGTAGTGGATCGTGAAAGTGGCACAATCCTTGTGCTTTTCTGCGGCGATAAAGGATTCTGGGATTCCCGTAATCCTGTGAGTCAACGTCAAGGCCTCTATATGGTGAAGAGCACCGATAACGGACTGACGTGGAGCGAGCCCGTGCGTTTCGACTCTCAGATATATAAGCAGAACTGGCAGGGAGGATTCATAGCCTCCGGCACTGCTCTCCAACTCTCCTCCGGCAGAATAATGTGTGTGGTCAATGCCCATACCTCTACTTCTCCCGGATATAATCAAGAGCAGTATGCCATTTGGACTGATGACTTGGGAGAGACGTGGCATGCCGGGGCGCGTTCGGCCACACCTTCCGGAAATGGAAACGAATCAAAACTCATTGAGCGTGAGAATGGTGATATAGTAATGAGCATACGTTGTTCCGGCACAAGAATGTATGCCGTCTCTACTGACGGAGGCGACACTTGGGGCCCTCTATCCCGTTGGAACGATATGCAAGCCGCTGACTGCAACGGTGATATTCTGCGTTACTCCTCATCTTCCGACGGTCGCTCCCGAATACTCCATTCCGTGCCAAATTCCTCGATCCGTGAGAATGTATCGGTATTTCTAAGCTATGACGAAGCCGATACATGGCCTGTGAAGAAAACTCTCTGCAAAGGCGTGTCTGCCTATTCTTCTCTCGCTGTGCTTCCCGGTGGAGAGATAGGATGTCTTGTGGAGGAAGGTAAATGGGATTCCAATCTTCCCGGTGACGACGGTTTCACTCTCGCTTTCTACCGTTTTACCCTCGACTGGCTCACCGACGGTGCGGATAATCCCACATCCGTAACGTCCATCTCCGGTAGCTCCGATTCTATAAATCCGTTTATCTCCATATCCGACGATTCACTTCTTTCCGAAGAAATTTCTCTCTACACTCTCGGTGGTCTTCCCGTAGATCCGTCTTCAGCCCCCGCCGGCCTCTACATCCTCCGGAATACTTCTTCTTCACGCCTTGTCCGTCTCCCCCGATAATTATCCTAAGAATCCGTGTTCGCTGTAGGAGTAGAAACCATCGGTGCATACTATGACATGATCCATCAATCGGATTGAAAATACCTGTACGGCTTTGTTGAGTTGACGTGTGATTGAATCATCCTGCGGGGAGGGACGCATATTGCCGCTGGGATGATTATGACATAACACGATGCCGTCGGCTCCTGCAAGAAGGGCCGGTTTCAATATGAGTTTGGGATCGAAGAGACTGGCAGTGGCGGTGCCCGTCGTGATACGCATCTTTTCTGTCACTTCATTCTTACGGTTGAGGAATAATACCCATATCTCTTCATGATCGAGATTTCCGATCTCATGGCGCATGATATCCCAGACATCCTTCGGCTGCTTGATCTGAGGACGTTTTCCGATTTGTTCGCTCTGATAACGTCTCACCAACTCCATCACAGCCTCTATCTGAATGGCTTTCGTAGTGCCTATACCGCGTATCTGCATTATCTCTTTGCGACTTCGGCGCATGAGATTGTGCATCTTTCCATCGTTGGAGGCCATCATGTCGCGACACATATCCGTGATAGGGTAGCCCGGTGTGCCTGTGCGCAGTATTATCGCCCAAAGTTCCGGAGTGGTAAGCACCCCTATGCCGTGAGCGAGAGCTTTCTCGCGTGGTTGCTGGTCGGGATCGAGTTCCTTTACGGTCTTGACTTTGTTTTGGTCGGAAATGACGGCTTCGGAATAAAGGCCGTTATCCATAATAGTAATTTCTATTTCTGAAGGTTATTTTCCCCGGCGCATCTCCACTTCCTGGGCTTCATCGCGCCCATGGCGGAGTAGAATCTTCCATATATAGGCTTTGATGAATCCTGTGCCGTAACCTGTAAGCTGCACCACACCGGCCACAGCTCCAAGGCTTCCAATCTTCACGCTACGTGTGCTTATCATGCCCCAGATCCAAAGGGCGACGAGATACACGGCAAGCGGCACAAGAGCCCATATCCAAAAGAATGAGGCTATGATCATAGCCAAAGCGCCAAGCGTGAAAAGAGCCGGAAGCCAATGCACAGCCTTCATCGAGCCGGGATAGAGAAGCTGAAGCGTGATTCTCGACATTCCGAATACATGCACCTGACGCCAGAATTTCTTCATGTCAACACGTCGCTTATGGTATACGTACACCTCCGGATAGAGCATGATGCCGAATCCGGCCAGACGTATGCGCGTGCTCATATCTATATCCTCCGAGAACATCTCGCGGAATCCGCCTACCTTTTGCCATACCTCGCGGGAGAATCCCATATTGAATGTGCGGGGTGTGAATTTCTCCATGCTCACCTTTCCGCCTCGTATGCCGCCGGTGGTGAGGAAGGCAGTCATTGAATAGTTGATGGCCTTCTGGGTGTCGGAGAAAGATTCATGAGCCGCGTCGGGACCCCCGAAGCAGTCGGAAGGAGTAGTCGAGGCCGTACGTCGCAACCGCTCGATATAGTCGGAGGGTAAAATACAGTCAGAGTCGACGAAGATAAAATAATCTCCGTCGGCTCTGTCCATACCGTAATTGCGGGCGATACTTCGCCCCTCATTTTCTTTGTAGAAATATTTCAGCCGCAACCCCTCGCCATAGCGACGGGTCTCCTCCTCGCATCTCACGGTGCTTCCATCCTCCACGAGCACAATCTCAAATCCCTTGTCGGTCTGCTCTTGCAGACTCTTCAAAAGATCGGCTATCTCACCGGGACGGTTGTACACCGGCACAATAATAGAGTAGAGAGTATCGGATGCGGCTTTCATATCGGAAGATAAATCAGGCTTTCACACGGCCTACGTAGCTGCCGTCGCGAGTGTCTACCTCGATAAGCTCGCCTACGTTGATGAAGAGGGGCACACGTACTGTGGCGCCGGTCTCTACAGTTGCGGGCTTGAGTGTGTTGGTAGCTGTATCTCCCTTGATACCGGGCTCTGTATAAGTGATCTCGAGCACAGTCTTGGTAGGCATCTCGGCATAGAGCACAGTGTCGGTAGAGGCATCGCTCACCACTTCTACAGTGTCACCCTCCTTCATGAAGGCGGAACCGGTCACGAGCTCCTTGTTGATAGGAATCTGCTCGAAAGTCTCGTTATTCATGAAGATATCGTCCTGACCGTCGGCATAGAGATACTGGTAGGGGCGACGCTCCACGCGTACGTCCTCGAGCTTCTCGCCGATGTTGAAACGACGCTCAAGCACGCGGCCGTCAACCACGTCTTTGAGCTTGGTGCGCATGAATGTGTTGCCCTTTCCGGGTTTTACGTGGAGGAACTCCACTACGAAATAGAGACGGCCGTCCATGCGGATGCAGGTACCGTTCTTGATGTCCTGAGCGTTAATCATATCTTTAATTATGTTTCAGTATTTTTTCGGAATGATTGTCCGAGCCGATTTTATTGCCCTCGAAAGGGGAGCATACCCGGACGCTTCGGGCGCAAAATTAATAAAAAATCCCGAATTGTGAAAAAAAGAAAGGGCCATCCGGAAAGAAAATTAGGGAATATAGGGATGGTAGACGAAAAAAATTTTGCAGAATAAAAAAGATTTTCTAATTTTGCAGTCCGAATTGCATACCTGCAAACTCAAGAAAACAAATAAAATCCTTATATAAGATGAAAAGAACATACCAGCCCTCCAACCGCAGAAGAGTCAACAAGCATGGCTTCCGCGAGAGAATGGCCACTAAAGACGGCCGCAAGGTGCTTGCTCGTCGTCGTGCCAAAGGCCGCAAGTCTCTCACAGTTTCCGACAGCATCGCCGGAAAGTAATCCGTAGGCCGATAACGCGGCTTTTCAACAGGGCCGGAGCTTCAAAGCTCCGGCCCTGTTGGTATATATACGCCTTGTCGATATAATTGTTTTCAAGGATAAAGGCCACAAAAAAGAGCCCCTCGCGAATATATCGGGTGGAGCTCTCTGTTCCCGGTCAAAATTGAAATCGGTATAAGGCCCTTTAGAAGAACCATGAATGGCCGGGTGTTATTTTCTATTCCTTAGTTAAGGAGGAAGGAGTCGATAAGTGTCGTTGGCTTAGCCATTGAAGCTTGCTGTCAAGTCTCCGAAGATTCCTATGCTGAAAATCCAGTATAGGAGAATAGCGATAAGCACCAAAACTCCGAACCAAATCCAAAGCTTATTACTCTTTCGCGTATCATTGCGTTTTCTTTCGCGACCTTCGGCGGGCATGCTTTCGGCGATCATGTCGTTTCCATGAAGTTCACGCTCACGCTTTTCAACGCTTTCATTCTCTCTGATGTGTTTTTCCTTTGTATCCATAACCTGATATTTTTTTGTTCTTTTGTCTATCAAACAATAAGGAATGCCCGTTGGTTCACAACGGGCATTCCTTTTTTATAATTGTCATTAGAAGGGGAGGGGCCCCTCATCCGGACGCGGCGAAAGATCCGGTCCGCCGCTCACATTCCCTACTGCAAACTGAAAACCACCTGCAAGGGTGGTGTCTCCACCATTCTCGCGGTTCATACGTGATTCCCGTTCTACTGTGGCTCCCCCTCCGCCTAACACCTCATTTACCATGTCAAAGCCTTCGTCCCAATTCTCGAAGCGGGCGAATTTCGAGACAAAGCGCAATTTAACATCGCCCACAGCACCGCTTCGGTGCTTGGCGATGATAAGCTCTGCAAGACCGCGGATATCGTTTCCGGCTGCGTCTTCTCCGCTCTTGGTATAATATTCCGGACGGTGGATGAAACATACGATATCAGCATCCTGCTCGATGGCGCCGGATTCGCGAAGGTCGGAGAGCACGGGGCGTTTATCCTCACGTGTCTCCGTACTTCGGTTGAGCTGGGAAAGGGCGATTACAGGTATATTGAGTTCCTTGGCCAGTGCCTTGAGCGAACGCGAGATGGTGCTGACCTCCTGCTCTCGGCTGCCGAGCTTCATTCCGGTGGCATTCATGAGCTGGAGGTAGTCGATCATGATCATTTTCACTCCGCGCTCCCTTACAAGTCGTCGGGCTTTCGTACGCAACTCCGTTATGGAGAGGCCCGGGGTCTCGTCAAGATAAAGCGGGGCGTTGAATACGGAACGCAGTCGGGTGTTGAGACGGTCCCATTCATCTTCGGATAGCTGTCCGCTCTTTATCTTCTCACCCTCCAGATCTGCCACATTGCTTATAAGACGCTTCACAAGCTGCACATTCGCCATCTCGAGAGTAAAAATCGCTATCGGTATCTGATAATCCACCGCCATATTCTTAGCCATGGATAGCACGAAGGCGGTCTTACCCATTGCCGGACGTGCCGCGATGATGATAAGGTCGGAACTCTGCCAGCCGGAAGTCATCTTGTCAAGCCCCGTGTAACCGGTCTTCAGACCCGACAGACCGGTCTGTGTGTTGGCCGCGGTCTGAATCTGTTCCAACGCAAGGTTGAGCACCGGGTCAATCTGAGTGACATCTCTTTTCAGCTGTGTCTGTGAGATGTTGAAAAGCTGCCCTTCGGCCTCTTGAAGAAGATCATCCACATCGTTCGCTTCATCGAAGGCTTTTCCCTCCACTGAGCTCGCGAATTCTATAAGACGGCGGGCCAAAGCTTTCTGAGCCACGATTTTAGCGTGAAACTCTACGTGGGCCGCCGAATATACCTGAGCGGTAAGCTCTGAGATGTGTGCCGCGCCCCCTACATCGGCCAATGTGCCGTTCTGACGCAACTGCTCGGTGACGGTCATCATGTCGATAGGACGTTGATTCAGACCGAGTGTGCTTATAGCTTCAAAAATCTTCTGATTCCGAGGATCGTAAAAACTTTCAGGCGTAAGAAGGTCGCATACGTTCATATATGCGTCTTTCTCAAGCATAACGGCTCCCAACACTGCCTCTTCCAATTCCTTGTCATGCGGCGGGAGTTTACCATTGAGCTCCTTTGTAGTCTGTTGCCGGCTGCGGCGGGATTGCCAATCTTTGTTGCCTGTTTCCATATTTGATTTTGTCTTTATTCTGATTTATCAATTTTCTTTCAATCCTCCCGGTTCTCTCAGATTTAGCATATACTCATCATCACCGCGTTAAGCACCGTATACACCAGCATCAGCATGGCGGTATGCTTCAACATGGGATTGAGTGCCGCTCCGCGCAGTCGGGAGATGGAGCGTCCGAGAAGAAAGTATCCTACTGATCCCCACAAAGGGAGAAGAAGCCACCATGCGTTGACGGTGCCTCCGGCGATAAGTACGGGGTAGGGGAGAAAGGTCCCGACAATTCCCATAGTCATATACACAGTGAGCATCGCCGGGCGGCCGAACATAACTACGGTAGTGTGTTTTCCTACCTTCTCATCGTCTTCCATGTCGCGATAGTTGTTGACTATCAGTACATTGGCGGCAAGCATACCGGTGCCTACCGAGAGGGGAAGTGCCAATGGAAGTATATCCCACGAGCCGGTCTGAAGCCAAGCTGTGAGCATTACGGGCACTACTCCAAAGAATATCACCACAGTAATGTCGCCCAATCCATGATGTGACAAGGGGTAAGGACCGGTGCTGTAAGCCAAGGCAAACAGTAATACCGCGATACCCACGGCTATAAGCCACCATCCTCCCCACCATATCAGAGAACAGCCCAAGAGGGCGTCTATGGCAAGAAGGATGTATGTGGCGCGCTTCATGGCCTTGGGAGAGATATCCCCTTCGGTCACTCCCCGGCGGAATCCTTCGCGCCCTTTCTTGTCCAAGCCGTTGGCATAGTCGTAATATTCGTTAGCGAAGTTTGAGGCCACCTGTGCCACAATTGCAAAGAGCAGGCATATCAGGCCCGGGAGAATATTGAAACCTCCATAATATGCCGCGCATCCGCATCCGGCAATCACTCCGGCCACACTCACCGGCAGCGTCCGCAACCGCATGGCTTCAATCCATGCTTTCGTGTGTGACGCATGTCCGCCCCCGTCGCCGTGCCTGTCGTATTTTGTATTATCCTGTTCGTTATTATTCATTTGATTCAAGTTTCTTTTCAAAAATGACGCCGAAGACATCAGGCCTCGGCGTCATACTTAATTCATTTTGATCTGCGGATAATGAAGAACTTATCGAGACCTTTTTTCAAGCTCCTCTTCTATGGCTGCGGTAAGCTTCTCCGCATGCTCGAAGAGGCGATCTTTTTGCAACAGACCATCCACAAGATGTTTGGGTAAAGCGCTGTAGCCCCATTTAAGTCCGGCCAAAGCCATGGCGAGACTCGCATTGGTATCGGCGTCTCCGGCTTCATCAATCATCCTGTAGAGAATCTTCTCCGGCGAATCAAGATGCCAGATGCCCCATAAGGCTGCCGCGGCAGCCTTGCGGGTATACCAAAGGGTATCCTCGTCGTCAAGCTCCAATTCAGAGAGTTCTCCCTCCCATGCCGTACGCAGGAAGGGGAGAATATAGAGATAATATTGTTTCCCTATAGCAGCGATATCGTCATGCTCAAGACATTTGTCATCCCACATGAGCGAATGAGCCATTGCCGCGAGAATTGCAGAAGTGCCGATACATCGCTTGTCAGCATGAGTGAGGGCACAGCTTTCGGCAGCTTTAGCCACAGCCTCCTCCCTTGAGGATGGCCAGAGGGCAAGCGTCAAGCAACGTCCCAAAGCCTCGTTGCTCGCCTCGAAACGGGCCATCTTTTCCCAAGTCCGGACACATACATTAATGGGATCATCAAGATAATCGTCCTGAGAAATGGTCCATTGCATGGAGGTCCGCACATCGGGCGGATCGCAATCAAACCATTCCTTTATCCTCTTTGCGATATCCATATTATCCACACTTTTCTTTTCCGTCATGGAGCGTGTGGCAAGTAATATCCATTCTGTATCATTGGTCCAGTCGCCACGCTTCCATTGCCTCCTGTGAGCGTCGCGGAGAATGTCCTCATAGCGCCTCAATCCTTGAGGATACCTGATTTTGGCTTCCACACGTGTCATGAATTCTGTGCCTAACCCGAGGGCATCGCCTATCGCCGCTCCTGTCAGACAACCATAGATTTTTTCCTTTAAGCTCAAGTTCATGAAGATATGTTTTTTAAGATGATATGTCTTAAAGAGGCCGGGCGTAGCGGATTAGCTGAAATGCTGTGTGTCTCTATATCCCGTCCTGAAAAGAAAGTGATGCACAAAATTAAGTAAAATTTTGATTCCGTCCAATTTTTCGTTAAGTTTGCATTCTGAAAAGCAGTTTTTTTGATATGAATACGATAACACTTCCTCCCTCGGTAGCCGGCGACACCACTCCGCGCCTCCCGGATTCGCGCCGTCTTACGCTTGTTGGTGCTCCGGGTGCCGGTAAGACTCGCTTCATGAATGCTCTCGTGGAGAGTTGTGGGTCACGCGCATGCCGGCTGTCTGCCGTTTCGGCGCGCTTCCCGGAAATTGTGGATGAGGCGGCTCCGGGCTCTGTGGAATCCCTTTATCGGCATGCGGCTGCGTTACGCCCTTATATGCGTACTGACGCTGTCTCGCCGCTTGATAAACTGGTTTTCATGCTCATAGCCGATGAGTTTGATACGTTGCTTTCGCTTAAAGCTGCATATCGCTCACGCCGTAAAGGTTCCCCCATGGCTCCTCCGCCCCCTTCGGCTTTGGATAAGCTTTCGGCTATCTGGGAAAATATATTTCCCGGCAACCGTATCGTGCCTGGCGACGGGCGTTTGATGTTCGCCACTTCAGCCGGTGATGACCTTATTCCCGTATCCAAACTCTCGGAGGGGGAAGCTGCCGTACTATATTATGTGGCCGCTGCGCTATATGCCCCCAAGGAAGCTGTTATTTTCATTGAATCGCCGTCGCTTTTCCTCCATCCCTCTATCGTCACTCCGCTTTGGAATGCCGTGGAGGATCTCCGCCGAGACTGCATTTTTGTCTACGACAGTGTTGATGCCGATTTCGTATCATCGCGTACTCAGAATGTATGCGTATGGATAAAGAGCTATGATGCCGACCTTCATGCCTGGGATTATGAAGTGATGCCTTCGGGTACATTCTCCGATCAACTCTTCATCGATCTCATGGGCACACGCAAACCGGTGCTCTTCATCGAGGGGGATGCTCTCCATAGTATTGATGCCAAGTTATATCCTTTGGTATTTACCGATTATACAGTGTCGCCATTGGGGTCTTGCAATAAGGTGATTGAGACGGTGCGTACATTCAATGATATGCGTGCCATGCATCATCTCGATTCCCATGGCATAGTAGACCGCGACAGACGTACGGATGAGGAGGTGGCTTATCTGCGGCGTAAGAATATCTTTGTGCCGGAAGTAGCCGAAGTAGAGAATATCTTCCTGATGGAGGAGGTGATGATGACTATGGCTGAGATACGTGGCCGAAATCCCGGATATGTGGTTTCTAAAGTGAAGAAGGAGGTTTTCCGGATGTTCCATGCTGAATATTTATCACAAGCTCTTCAGCATGTGCGCCATAGGGTGAAGCGAGAGGTGGAGACTAAAATTGATGCACGCTTCACGTGTATCACGGCTTTGGAGGCTCATCTTTCATCACTTGTCACCAAACTTCGGCCTCGTGACACGTACGACTCGCTCGTCGCTGATTTTCATCGGATGCTTAAAGAGGAAGATTATGTCGGGGTGTTAAGGGTGTTCAATCATAAGCCGGTGTTGGCTAATTGCGGTCTGGCACAGCTTCTTGGCTATCCCACGAAGGAGGCATATGTGGCAGGTGTGATATCCGTATTACGGCGGTCGACCAACGAGGCTCGTCGTCTCCGGGGGGCCGTGAAATATTGCTTTGGCCTGACGCTTGATGAGGAGTATATCGTACCCCTTCCTCCTCCTCCACCGAAGAAGAAACGTCGTCCCGCGGCACAGACATCCGATGAAGAGCTCGTACGCGAGATGGAGGGTGAGAACGACGGATATTCCCGGAGGGTAGCCCGTAATAAGAAGCGCAGTCGTGCCAAAGTGAGGCGTGAAGCCAAGCGAAATAGTCGCAATCGTCGGCGGGGACAATATTGAGTCTCGGGAAAATAAGCGATAGAATTGTTATAGATGGTGTGTTGCAGACTGCATATGCTTTTCCGTATGTTATAATCGTGTATGCCTGCAGCTTCTCACAAACAAGATAAAGATAACCCATATATGGATAAAAAATTAGCTCTCCTTCGCCATGATCCTTGGCTGGAGCCTTTTACAACTGCAATCGAGGGACGCCACGAGGATGTGCTCAGAACTATGGAGCGCATCACGGCACACACTGATGGTTCTCTCTCAAAATTCGCTAATGCTTACAATTACTATGGTCTTCACCGCCTTGATGGAGCAAAAGGTTGGGTATTCCGCGAGTATGCTCCCAATGCTACAGCCATCTATCTTATAGGTACATTCAATGGGTGGCAGCCTGACGCTGCCTATGCCCTTCATCCTCTTGGCGATGGCACATGGGAGGGCACTTTCGCCCCGGATATGATTTCCAATGGTGACCTCTTCAAGCTTATGATGGAATGGGAGGGCGGATCAGGCGAGAGAATCCCGGCATATGCCCGCCGCGTTGTGCAGGATTCTAAGACAAATATCTTTTCTGCCGAAGTCTACTTTCCGGAGCATCCTTACGAATTCAAGGTGAAGAAATTTGTGCCCGACACTCGCCCGCTTCTTATCTATGAATGTCATATCGGAATGTCGCAGCCGGAGGAAGGTGTGGCCTCTTATGAGGATTTCCGCACAAAGACTCTGCCGCGTATTGCCGCCGACGGCTATAATGCCATTCAGATAATGGCAATCCAGGAGCATCCCTACTATGGCTCTTTCGGTTATCATGTCAGTAGCTTCTACGCCCCGTCATCGCGCTTCGGTACTCCCGATGATCTCAAGCGTCTTATCGATGACGCTCATTCACGTGGCATAGCCGTCATAATGGATATCGTTCATTCTCACGCGGTGAAGAATGAAGTGGAGGGTCTCGGACGTTTCGATGGAAGCTATGACCTCTATTTCTATGGCGATGGCCGACGCGAGCACTCGGCATGGGATTCTCTCGTATTCGACTATGGCAAGGATTGTACTCTGCATTTCCTGCTCTCCAACTGTAAATATTGGCTGGAGGAATTCAAATTCGACGGTTTCCGATTCGACGGAGTCACATCCATGCTCTATTACGACCATGGTCTCGGAAAAGCATTCGGATCATACGATGATTATTATGACGGCAACGAGGATACCAACGCTATTACCTATCTTACGCTTGCCAACATCCTTATCCATGAGGTGCATCCCGCTGCCATCACCATTGCCGAGGAGATGAGCGGCATGCCCGGCCTTGCGGTGAAATTCGCCGATGGAGGCATAGGTTTCGATTATCGCATGGCGATGGGTGTCCCCGACTATTGGATCAAGATGATAAAGGAGAAGAAGGATGAGGATTGGCATCCTACCTCCATATTCTGGGAACTCACCAACCGTCGTGCTGATGAAAAGACTATCTCTTATTGCGAGAGCCATGATCAGGCGCTCGTAGGGGATAAGACCATAATATTCCGCCTTATAGATAAGGAGATGTATTGGCACATGATGGTAGGCGATGAGGATATGACTGTGGCCAGAGGAATGGCTCTTCACAAGATGATACGCCTCGTCACTATCGCCACTATCAATGGCGGCTATCTCAACTTCATGGGCAACGAGTTCGGACATCCGGAATGGATCGATTTCCCCCGCGAAGGAAATGGATGGAGCTATAAGTATGCCCGCAGACAGTGGGATCTCGTCGACCGCGAGGACTTGAAATATAAATTCCTCAACGCTTTCGACAATCGTATGGTGGAGACTGTCTCCTCGGAATATAACTTCCAGTCGTATCCTGTGGAGAAGCTTTGGGAAAAGGATGATGACCAGATACTCGCTTTCATGCGTGGTGATCTTATCTTTGTATTCAACTGGAATCCCTCCAAGTCGTTCTCCGACTATGGCTTCCTTGCTCCGGCGGGTGAGTATGAGGTAGTGCTTGATTCCGATTCTCCCGAATTCGGCGGCTACGGACTCGTTGACGACTCTGTGCGTCATTTCACGATCGATGATCCTCTTTATTCCCCCACAGGGAAAGGTTGGCTTAAGCTTTATCTTCCGGCTCGTTCCGCACAGGTGCTTCGTCGTGTTCGTCCGCGTCCGACTCGCAAGGCTGCTGCAAAGAAGGCGTCGGGTAAAGCTTCTGCGAAAAAAGGAGACTCTGCCAAGACCTCCGTCCCCAAAAAGACGGTCGGTAAGAAATCAGTTTCCAAGAAATAATATCGAAATCATAAAAATAGTAATACTCAATGAGAAAGTTGGTAATCGCTATCGACGGCTTCTCCTCCTCCGGCAAGAGTACAATGGCAAGAGCTCTTGCAAAAGAGATAGGTTATATATACGTTGACAGTGGTGCGATGTATCGCGCTGTCACTCTCTACGCACTCCGTAATGGTATGGTGATGCCAGACGGCTCTCTGGATACTCAGGCTCTCGTTGCGGCTCTCCCTAATGTGAACGTAAGTTTCGCTCCGGCAGGTGCCGACGGTGTGCAACATACTCTCCTCAACGGAGAAGATGTGGAGAAAGAGATTCGCGAGATGCGTGTAAGCGAGATGGTCAGTCCTGTGGCCGTTATTCCGGAGGTGCGTCATCGTCTGGTGGCGCTTCAGCAGGAGTTTGGCCGTGAGAAGGGAATCGTGATGGATGGCCGGGATATCGGCACCACCGTGTTCCCGCGTGCCGAGATGAAGGTGTTTGTCAATGCTTCTGCCGAAGAGCGTGCCCGCCGTCGTTTCAAAGAGTTGCAGGATAAGGGTGTGAAGGCCGACTATGATGAGGTGTATGCCAATATCTGTGAGCGCGACCATATCGACTCCACACGTAAGGAATCCCCGTTGCGTAAAGCTGAGGATGCCGTGGAGCTCGACAATGATAATATGACGCCCGCCGAGCAGATGAAATGGCTGCATGATCTTTACATAAAAATAGCTTCCGCCGAATGAGGATAAGTATTGATCCGGATTCCGGTTTTTGCTTCGGGGTAGTCAACGCTATCCGAAAGGCTGAGGAGCGTCTTGGTTCTGACGGCTCCCTCTTCTGTCTCGGCGACATTGTCCATAATGCCGCCGAAGTGGAGCGTCTTCGCCGTGAGGGTCTTACCACTATCACCCATTCCGAGCTTGAAAATCTGCATGACGCACGTGTGCTTCTGCGTGCGCATGGTGAGCCCCCGGCCACTTATGCCGTAGCTCGGCGCAACGGTATAGAGGTGATCGATGCCACATGCCCTGTTGTGCTTCAGCTCCAGCGTCGCATCAAGAAGGCTTACGATGAAGGGGAGGCGTTGTGTGCCGCCGGAGGTGATCCTCCGCAGATTATCATCTATGGCAAGGTGGGCCATGCTGAGGTGAATGGACTTGTTGGCCAGACCAATGGCGAGGCTATCGTCGTGCAAAATGCGGAAGATCTTGAGAAGGTGGATTTTTCACGCGACATACTGCTGTATTCGCAGACAACAAAGTCGCTCTCCGGCCTTGCTGAGATTGTGGCTGAGATTAAGAAGCGCTTCCGTGGGAGCCGTTTTGAATGGTACGATACGATTTGTCGGCAGGTGGCCAGCCGTATGGATAAGATAAAGGCCTTCGCCTCTTCCCATGAGGTGGTGCTGTTCGTGAGTGGTGCCAAGAGTTCCAACGGCAAGGTGCTTTATGCCGGTTGCCGTGAGGTGAATCCGAGAAGTTATCATATATCGGGCCCTGAGGAACTGAAACAGGAATGGCTTGATGGCGTGGAGACTGTAGGAATCTGCGGAGCCACATCCACTCCGCTCTGGCTCATGCAGGCTGTGGCGGAACATATTGAGAAAAGTGCGCGATGATAGATAGAGACACATATTTTATGCGTATGGCTCTCATGCAGGCCGAGCAGGCTGCCGCTGAGGGCGAGATTCCCGTGGGCGCCGTGATTGTCTGCGGCGACAGGGTGCTTGCCAAGTGCCATAATCAGACGGAGACCCTGAATGATGTCACAGCTCATGCAGAGATGCTTGCCATAACAGCCGCAGCGGATGCATTGGGTGGTAAATACCTTCCCCAGTGTACTCTTTACGTCACTGTCGAACCGTGCCCTATGTGTGCAGGGGCATTGGGATGGTCGCAGATTGGCAGGATTGTCTATGGGGCGCCGGATGTGAAGCGTGGATATATGTCGGTGTTCGGCATGGATAATCCTTTGGCCCGAAGCCCGTTACATCCGCGTACTGTGGTAGAGTCGGGCCTCTTGGCCGATGAAGCCGCCGAGCTTATGCGCTCTTTTTTTCGAGCACGTCGATGAATAGAATAGGGATGAAAGTCAATAGCGCGATTCGGCATGATTTTTGCTCCATTGTCAATATATAAAATAGGATATGCGGAAAAATAAGTATATCCGCCTAAAAAGCTAAATTAAACCGTATGTTTTCAGGAATAGTAGAAGAGGCTGCCGAAGTTGTGGCAGTAGTTGCCGAAGAAGGCAACATTCATCTCACGATGAAGTGTTCTTTCGCCGATGAACTTACCATCGACCAGAGTGTGGCTCATAATGGTGTGTGTCTGACTGTGGTGTCACTCCCCGGCGACGGTACATATACCGTAACGGCTATCAAGGAGACCCTTGAACGCAGTAATCTCGGCGATCTTAAGCCCGGCGATCTCGTGAATCTGGAGCGCTCCATGAAAATCGACGGTCGTCTTGACGGCCATATTGTTCAGGGACATGTGGATACCACGGCAGTCTGTACATCTGTCACTGAGGCAGACGGCAGTTGGTACTATGCTTTCAAATATGATTTCCGTCCGGAATTGGCCCGCAAGGGATATGTCACAGTGGAGAAGGGCTCCGTGTGTGTCAATGGCGTCAGTCTTACGGTATGTGATTCCGAGCCGGATAGTTTCCGTGTGGCAATCATCCCTTACACTCACGACAATACCAATTTCTGTCGCATAGAGCAGGGTACACGTGTCAATCTTGAATTCGACATTATCGGAAAATATATCTCACGTATTTCGGCTCTCTCTTAAGAAATCCGGTATATTAAAGAAGATAATGAATCTTGATTCAAGACCCAAATTATAGAAAGCGGGCGCATTGCAAAAAGAATGCGCCCGCTTTCCATATCGTTTGAAATTATTATTTCATCAGGTTTATTTCCCGAAGAGGTTGAGCAAATCCTCGATTCCTCCGCTCTTGCCTGTGGAGTCGGTTTTGTTGGTATTGGAGGAGGAACCGGTAGCGTTTCCGGTCTTGCTCATCTTGAAACCGATACAGGCACCGTCATAGCTGTCAAGGATAGAGGCCATGCCGGAGGCAAGCTTATTGCCGGTAAGCTTTACTATGGTGGAGAGGAGTGATTTCAGCTTGGTAGCGTCAAACATTATGTCCATTGTCTTTCCCGTAGTGGTCACGTATGCCGTGAAGCTTCCTAATGGCACAGCGCCCAAAGCCTTGATATTGAATTCAAAGGTGCCTTCCCCTTTATTGGCCACCATTGTGCCTTGTATCTGTAACTTCTTGATACCCATGGTGAAGTTGCCGTCATTATCGATGCTGAGCGTCATGTTATCAAGACCATACTGCTTGTAGTAGGGAGCCAACTTGGTCTCAAGCGCGGCAGCTCCGGCTATGCCGCCCGCTTTCTTAAGGAGATTATCGCTTTTGAAGGATACTGCCGGTCCGGTAGTGGCCCATTGACCGGCGATGTCGGCTACTGTGATATCCGACTTGGAGAACACTCCTTCCAGGGCGTTGACTATGGTCTGGCCGGTGCCGCTTCCGGTGAGGCCGCCTAAAAGGTCGGTGATGCTCTGCGCTTCGGCAGAGGTGGTAAAGGAGAGTGCGGCTATCGCCAACAATGCTCCGGCAAAGATTCTTTTCATAGATATAATTTTATGTGTCTGATTATAAGACGCTTTTGTGGGAAAAATGGTTTAATTCACTTTTTTATGTGTCATATTGGCCAATTTTTTTGGTCTATAACGCTGAAAATATATATATTTGCTACGAATTTGGGAGGAAATGACCAATTTTTTATCGCTTTCCGTAGATTTAAACGTTGAACTTTTCCTTTTGAAAAAATTTTTTTGCGAGCTTTTTCGCATAGCGGAATACGCCTATGTTATGACTTTCCGTTATATATATTTGACTAACACTAACATTAAACTATATGAAACATCTGACTTATGGCTTGCTTTTCGCAGCCCTGGGCCTGGGATTGTCCGCCTGTAGCGATGATAATCCCTGGATTGGCTCCGAAGGGGAAGGCTCGCTTCGCCTGAGCCTCTCTACTTCGGCAGATGTGATCGATGCAATTCCGGTCACTCGTGCTTCGGAGGTTATCTCGGCCCCTGATGTCAAGGATTTCTCCATCCTTCTCGAAAAGAACGACGGCTCCTACTCCAAGGAGTGGGCTTCCCCGGAGGCTTTCGCGAATGAAAACGGATTCAAGACGGGATCCTACACGATTACGGCTTTCAATGGTTCGCTCGAAGATGAGGGATTTGAAAAACCTTTTTTCTCCGGCTCTTCCGTAGTCACGGTATTGGAAGCTCATGAGACTGCCGTAGCCGTTAACGCCACTCTCGCCAATTCAATGGTAAGCATCACTTATACTGATGCTTTCAAAGGATATTTTACCGATTATTCCGCAAGTGTCCATTCAGAAGGCCATTCTTATGTGGAATATGCCAAGGATGAGACTCGCCCTGCATTTATCGCTCCAGGCGATGTAGACCTCACTGTCTCTATTACAGACCGGCAGGGGCGCACTGTGAAAGTGCAACCGGCCGATTTCGTCGCTGAGGCTCGTCATCATTATCATGTCACTCTCGATGTCAACGGGGGCAATGTCGGTGAAGGCCAACTTGTCGTTTCGTTTGATGATACGTTGGTGAAGGAGGATGTCACTATCGATCTTACCGAGGAGCTCTTCTCTTCTCCCGCTCCGAGTATCACTCTCTCCGAGGGTTATACACCCGGTCAGCTTATCGAGATTCTTCAGAATGAGGCTGTGGAGAATCCTCTCAAATTCTCCGTAATGGCTCGTGGAGGTTTAGCTTCCGCCAAACTGACTGTTAGCTCCGAGACTTGGACTCCTGCTTTCGGCAACGAGCTTGATCTCGTAGGCGCCGCTCCCGACCGCCAGGCTCAGCTTGCCGATGCCGGAGTAAAATGCATGGGATTCTTCAATAATCCCGATAAGATGGCCCTCCTCGATATCACGGAAATTGCTGCTACCATGCCGGCCGGCCGCCACACCGTCACTCTTGTGGCCAAGGATAAGTTCATGCGTGTGAGCGATCCTGTTTCCGTGATTTTCGATACCAACGCAATTGCCGTCAATGTCTCCGCCTCCCCCTCCATATTCGGCACCAACCGAGCTGATCTTGTCATTGATTATAATGGTCGCGATGTGGAGAAGGCTTTCACTTTCAAGGCTGAAGATAATTTCGGAGGCTTCACTGATTGTGCCATTATCTCCGCCCAGCAGAAAGCCCGCTCGCGTGCTATCGAGATGAGAAGCTACGATGTGGCTATAGCTCTTCCAGCTACTGAGCGCGAGGTGGTTAAGGTGAAGGTATATTATTGGGGTAAGGAGGTAGCCGAGGTAGAAGTGCCTGTTATCCTTCCCGATTATAGCATTGCTACCGATGCTTTCTCTGACCGTGTAATCCTTAAAGTAAATGCGGCTGAGGATGTGATTGATCCCGTCGTGACGGCGCTTAATGTATATATTGACGGAAATAAAGTGCCCTCTTCCCGTATTGTGCGCGATAAGAATCAGAAAGTGCTTTATATCTCCGGCCTTTCTCCCGAGACTACCTATAATCTTGCTACAACACTGACTGCAACTCCCGGTGGTAATATCACTTTTGTCACTGAGGGTACACCGCTTCTTCCCAACGGAAATCTGTCGGCAGTCTCGGAGACAATTAATATCTCTGGAGTAAAGGTGGGTGGCGGCTATAGTGTTTGGCCGGGTAACTATAGTCATACGTCTTCAATAGTTAGATCTGAGGCTGATGGATGGGCATCGGCTAATCCGCTTACTTGCTGGACGGGTTCTTCAAATAAGAATACATGGTTTATTGTTCCTTCTACGTATGTGGAAAATGGAGAGGCTATAGTTCGTACGGTAGGTTATCATCATAATGGTACAGATCCGGCAAGATCCGGAGGTGCCTTCAATACTAAATATTATTGCGAGAACGCTCCTTCCGATCTGAATATTAGTGTGGGTGAGATGTTCCTCGGGTCGTCCTCTTTTGATGGCTCTTTCGTTCGCAATGAGGGCACTTCTTTCTCAGCCCGTCCGAAATCTCTATCTTTCCAATATACTTATGCTCCTAACGGAGATGAGGAGGGATATGCCTATATCTCCTTGCTTGATGCGCAGGGTAATGTAATCGGTTCCGGCGCAGTGAATCTTTCCACGGCCGGTTCGTTTACCGATGCTGAGGTTAAAATCTCTTCGTATAAATTCGGAACAAAGGCCGCGTCTATAAAAGTGGGATTCAAGTCTTCCACATCTTCTCAGCCCGGTATTGTAATTCCTTCCGGCTCTGCTCTTAATGAAGGTCAGAGTTTGGGTAATAAGACTCTTTCTGCAAATAGCTATCACGCTTTTGCCAAAGGCTCCGAGCTTAAGATTAAGGATATCAAAGTAAACTACTAATCTCGATTTTTCTCAATCATGAATAAATATATTAATGCGTTCCTCTCGCTGGCAGCGGTGGCTTCTATCTCTCTCTCCGGCGGCTGTTCCAAGGAAAATCCTTTCGGAGAGGAGGATAATGCGGAGATGGGTCGATTCCTCACTTCTTCCCTTCAGGTGGAGGTGAATCCCGAGGAGGTAATCGTTCGTTCCACAGCCGATGATGTGCCCGAACTCTCTTCGTTCACTGTGGCTTTCTATAAGGAAGGGGAGTCAGCTCCCGAGGTTTCCTATCGTTATACCGAACTTCCCGAAATTGTCACTCTCCCTGTCGGCACTTATTCCGCAGTGGCTTATTCCGGCGATAATGCCGAGGCCGCTTGGGATGTGCCTTATTATCGCGGTGAGTCTGAATCGTTCGCTATCAATGCGAATGAGGTGACTGAAGTGGTCGAACCTGTTGTTTGCTGCCTTTCCAGCGTGAAGGTTTCGATCAATTTCTCACCGGAACTTACCGCCGCTATGTCGGCGGATTCAAAGGTGACTGTCAAGGTAGGCGACTCCGGTTCGCTTGATTTCACCAAGGCCGACGAAGGACGTCACGGCTATTTCGCTTATGTTCCCGATTCCCATACTCTTGTGGCTCATTTCACGGGTAATGTGGAAGATTATCCCACATCGGTATCAAAGGCCCGCGAGAATGTCGAGCCGGGCAACCATTATATCATCACATTCAGTCTCCGTTCCGCAGGTGATGGCGATCCCGGCACTCTCAATCCCTCTATCGGTGTGGATGCCACTGTTGAAGTGGAGGATATCAATGGAAATGTAATTCCCGAAGACACATATCTGGAGGATGATATGCGTCCGCAGGAGGGCGACGAAGAGAAACCCGATCAGCCGAATCCTCCCATAGGCGGAAGCGGACCCAATGTTGTGGCGGCAGCTGATTCCGATGTTAAATTGGATGGCAAGGAGTATGATTTCGGTGATGGTGTCTCTTGCAAACTTGAAATCACATCCGAGGCCGCCGGAGGTATCACCGGCCTTATTGTAGATATTGTTTCCGATACGCTTACTGCGGCTGAACTCGAAGGCTTCGGATTGTCTTCTCATCTTGATCTTGTAAATCCCGGGGATATGGCGGAGATGCTTGCAAATCTTGGCTTCCCGGTTGGAAATGATGTGAAAGGAAAATCATATCTGGAATTTGATATCTCCGGATTCGGCGGTCTTCTCAGCATGCTCGGCCCGGGTCATCATGAGTTCCGACTTAAAGTGACTGATGCGGATGGCGTCAAGGAATGTACTCTAAAACTGCGTACCCTCTAATCTTTTAAACTTACAGTCATGAATATTTCAAAATTCAATATATCTCTTTGCGCCGGAGCTCTCCTTTTGGGAGGGATGGCGCTCTCAGGCTGTGTTGCCGATGAGCCGTTCGGCTCTGCCGGTGAGGGTACGCTCAGAATGAAGATGGTGATAAATTCCGATATCACGCGTGCCGAATTCGATGATGACACTGAGGCTGCCCTGCGCTCCAATTGCGTAGTGTACATATCTGACCCTGCTAAGGGTTTGCTCCATAAGTATAAGGGCCTGGAGAATCTTCCCGAGTCGATCAATATGAAGAATGGCTCTTATGTGGCCGAGGCTTGGACGGGCGACTCTGTCACTGCCTCTTTCGATAAGAAGTTCTTCCGTGGCTATCAGCCTTTTGAGATCTCCGGAGGTGTCAATCAGGTGGTAATTAATTGTAAGATTGCCAATGTGGTGGCTTCCGTAAATTCCGCCACTATCGATCCTTCTCTCGTGAAGGATATGAAAATCAACATTGGCAATACCCGTGGTTCGCTTGATTTCGACGAATCCAACTATGACTTTGCCAAAGGTTATTTTATGATGCCGAATGGTGATACTTCCCTCTCTTACACTGTCAGCGGAGTTAATTCAGAGGGTAAGGCGTTCTCTAAATCCGGTGTTATCGAGAATGTGGAGCGTGCTCACGAGTATGTTCTGAATTTTGCTTACAATCCGGATTTTGAAGAACTCGGCGGCAGCTTTATCACTATCAATATCGACGATTCTGAAATCATCGTTGAGGATGAGGTGGAAATTCTCAGCCGTCCTTCCGTCTCTCTTGTGGAAGGTGATATCGATCGTCAGGTGGTAGGATCCGCAGGAGGTTTCAAGGATGATATCATAGTGAAAGTGGCTGCTTTCGGAGGTGTCAAGAAGCTCTCTATCAGTTCGCCGCAGGCTTCCGTGCTCGGTCTTCCGATGGGGGATGGCAATGAAGCCGATCTGATGAATCTTATGCCTTCCGCTCAGGAAGCTTTTGATAATACCGGGATATCCTGGGATGTCACTTACAATGAGCAGCGTAATCTTGCCACTTGTTTTCTCGTCTTCCCGATGGCGTTCCTCAATAGTGTTCCGGAGGCTTCAGAGGAGTATGTGATCAATCTGGCTGCTACCGATAATTACGGCAAGACCACCGAGAAAACAATACGTCTTGCCGTAGGCGAAGGTGCAGTAGTGGTGGAGGATCCGGTTCTTATTCCTGAGCTTGCCGATTGGGCAAAGCAGAATCTTCGCAATGTGAAGTCTACAAGTGCTCTTATTCCGGTTACGATTCAGGACGATGCTGTGAATCCCGGTATCCGTTATAGAGTGGCGGGATCTTCCGATGCTTGGACTGAGTTCTCTCTCGCTTCTGCCGCCGATGCTCCGCGCAAGGTGCTTCGTAAGGCTCCCGTACAAAAGACTGTGACTCTCACCGGACTCAAGTCTGCCACTCGCTATGAGGTGCAGAGTTATGCCGATGGTTTTGTATCCACTTCGCAATATATCACCACAGAATCCGTATTCATAATTCCTAACTCCTCCATGGAGCAGTGGGGCACAACCTCTGAGGTGACCTCCGGCGTGGTATTCCCTGGAGAGGGAAGCACTCGTTCTTTCTGGGATACGGGTAATCATGGTGCTAAAATTGCAAGTGCCGTCTTGACTGATAAGTCTGCTGATATGTTCCATCTCGGATCGTATAGCGCGCGCCTTGAAAGTAAGAAGGCCGCCGTGTTCGGTATTGGTAAGCTTGCCGCCGGTAATCTCTTTGCCGGAACCTATGTCAAGACTGACGGCACTGACGGTGTGTTGAAATTCGGTAGGGAGTATGATGGATCTCATCCGGATGCCTTGAAAGTATGGGTAAATTACCGACCTCAGACTGTGCAATCCGGTAATAATAATGGATATGTTTCCGGTATCAATAATGTAGGAGATCTTGACAAGGGACAGATATATGTCGCCCTTACCACAGAGCAGGTGGAGATCCGTACAAAATCTTCCAATAGAGCTCTCTTTGATCCGAATGCTGATTGCATTGTGGCTTACGGTGAACGTACATTTGATGGAGATTTCGGTCCGGATGGCAGTCTGCAAGAACTCACTATTCCTATTGAATATAGAGGTAAAGCTGCGAATACAAAACCACTCTTCCTCGTCATTGTCTGCTCCGCTTCCAAGTTTGGTGATTACTATGCGGGCGGTATAGGTTCGCTGATGTATGTAGACGATTTTGAATTAATCTATGAATAAAAGGTTAAGATTCATATCTATAATAGCGCTTCTCCTGGCTCCTGCGGCTCTCTCCGCAGGAGGCCGGGAGTTGCCTGTTGTAGGGGAGGAAGCTCCCGTGATAGTGGAGGAGTTGGAGGAGTATGAACCGGATATACAGCAAGTGGTGTTTATACCTAAGGGACAATGGCTCACCGGTGTTTCCATATCATATGATCAATCTACTCAGAACCGTTATCAGTTTCTGGTGTTGGAAGGATTGTCAGGTGATACGTATTCCTTCAAGGTTTCTCCGATGCTTGGTTATGCTGTACGCGATGATATGGTGCTCGGTCTGAAGTTTGCCTATCAGCGCTCGCTGACAAAGCTGGAGAATGCCGATGTGGTGCTCGATACTGAAAATAATTTCAATATTGACCATCTCTATAGTCTCGCTCATAATTATTATGCCACAGCTTTTATGAGAAACTATTTCTCGATCGGTCGTTCAAAGAGATTCGGTTTCTTCAATGAATTGCAGATGATGTTGGGGGGAGGTCAGTCAAAAATGACCACCGGGGTAGGGGATTCCCTCTCCGGTGCTTATGAGACTAACTTCAAGCTTGATGTCGGTTTAGCTCCCGGTTTGGTGATGTTCCTATCTGATTATTCAGCTATAGAGGTGAATGTAGGTGTCCTTGGTTTCTCCTATACTCATACTAAGACTCTCAAGGATCAGATCTATGAGGCTCATCGCCGCTCGAAATTCGCTAATTTCAAAATTAATCTGTTTTCAATCACATTTGGCGCCGCCTTCTATATCTGACCGCTATGAAAAGATTCTTTATATCTCTTTGTATGGCTCTTCTCCTCCCGGCGGTTGCTATCCCCGCGTTCTCTTACGAGAGGTCTGTTTCTGACTTGACTTCGCAAGTTGAGACCAACAAATCCGGCCCCGGGTCTGCTCCCGGCCGATATATTTGGATTCCCGATTCCCTCAAACATGAAGTCGACCTCCTTCTTGACGGTAGGCATAAGGTGATACATCTTCATGATACTCTTGATCTTTCTGAAAAGGTAGTGTATCGCGGAGATACGATTCCAATGGTGACTAAGTCAAGAAATTTCGGTCGCTTTGACCGAGGCCTCTATAATTATCTCTTCATCCCGAAGGGACAGTGGCATTTCGGCCTGACTGCCTCATACGGAGAATTTTCAACTGATGATCTGGAGCTTTTTGATATCCTTTCAGATTTCGATTTCTCCGGGCATACTTTCTCTATACGTCCCGAAGTCTCTTACTTTATCCGTAGTAATCTCTCGGTAGGTCTGCGTCTTTCCTATAGTTCATCGAAAGCTACACTCTCTTCGCTCAATATGGATATTTCGGATGATATGAGTTTCAATATTTCGGATGTGATGTACCGTAATGAGAGTTATACAGCCGCTGTGGTGCTTCGCCAATATATCGGTCTGGCACGTAGGGGCCGATTCGGTATTTTCAATGAGGTGGCCCTCGGTTTCTCTTCCGGCAACGGTGATTTCACTCGCCCTTATGACGGGAATCTGAAGAATACTCATACCACTTATATGAAGGCTGCTCTTGATTTCTCTCCTGGTGTGAGCGTGATGATTATGAAGAATGTGTCGTTCAATCTCTCGTTCGGTATATTCGGTTTCTACCTTCAGAATGCCAATCAGAGTGTCGATGGAGTAGATGAAGGTAATCGTTTCACGTCAGGTGCCAATTTCCGTTTTAATATCTTCAATCTGAATTTCGGACTCGGTGTCCATATCTGATAGTAAAGAAATGTACCGATTTTTTGATAATATGTTTTCTTGCGACGCCCGTTTGCGCAGGTTTATCTCGGTTTTCGGGCCGCTGTGCGTTCTCATGGCGATGATATCAGGTTCTTGTATCCGTAATGATATTCCGTATCCGCGCATCCCGCAGCTTATTCTCTCTATAGCGGCCGAAGGGGAGAGTCGTCCGGCTCTCATCGATTCGGCATCTTATTCGGCTGTAGTCTATCTTGAGGAGCAGGTGGATATCCGCTCGGTGAAGTTCAACGAGTTCTCTTTCACTGAAGGCGCGGAGGTGTCGGAAGATCTTCTTTCCGGCTCTTATGATCTCTCTTCTCCCATCGTGGTGACGCTGTCGAAGTATCAGAGCTACGATTGGGTAATCTCCGCCGATCAACCGATAGAACGCTATTTTGAGATTGATGGCCAGTTTGGCGAATCGGTCATTGATGTGGTGGCTCGTCGCGTGGTGGTGCGTATTCCTGAATTTGAGAATCTTGCCGATCTTACTCTTGTGGCTGCAAAGCTTGGTCCGGCTGATGTCTCTGTGATGTCGCCGGCTCTCAATCCGGGTAAGATTGATCTTTCAAGGCCGTTGGTGGTGGATGTCACTGCTTTCGGGCGTACCGAGCAATGGACCATCTATGCTGAAAAGACTGATGTAACCGTGCAGACTGTCTCTGCCGATCCTTGGTCGCAGGTGGTATGGGTATATGCTTCGGCGCAGGCCTATGCAGAGATTGGTTTCCAATATAAGGAAGCTTCTTCCGAGCAGTGGATTGATGTCGATAGCAAGTATATATCCGGATCTGGTGGTTCCTTCTCTTGTTGCATACCTCATCTCCACCCGCTCACTCAATATCAGGTACGCGCTCGCGCCGGAGAGGAAACGGCAAATACGCTCACCGTTACTACTGAAGCCACTCTTGATCTCCCGGACGGTGATTTTGATCAGTGGTGGCTCGACGGTAAGGTGTGGAATCCTTTCAATGAAGGCGGTGTGAAATTCTGGGATACCGGTAACCGTGGCGCAGCTATCGCAGGCCCGTCGAATGTCACTCCCTCCGATCATACTCCTGATGGTAGCGGCCGTTCGGCCAAGCTGTCAAGTGTATTCGCCGGGGTGTTCGGCATCGGAAAACTTGCTGCCGGTTCGATCTATACCGGGGAGTTTGTAAGAATCGACGGCACCAACGGTATTCTCGCTTTTGGCCGTGAGTTTAATGTGCGTCCTACAAAGTTGCGTGGTTATTTCGAATATACTCCCGTGACTATTGATATGGCGCAGTCTCCTTATGAGAATCTAAAGGGGGTGCCCGACTCTTGCCAGATTTATATCGCGCTTACCGATTGGACTGCCCCGAAGGAGATATGCACTACTCCCTCACGCCGTTCTCTGTTCGATCCAAATGCTCCGGAAGTTATTGCCTATGGTGAGATGACGTGTGGAAAAGCTACGGGTGGCTATCAGCCTTTCGAGATAGAGCTTAAATATCGCTCCACATCCCGACGCCCTCGCTATATCCAGATTACGGCTGCCTCTTCTAAATATGGCGACTATTTCACCGGTGGCAATGGTTCGGTATTATATGTTGACCAATTCTCTCTCGATTACGACTATTGATGAAAGAATATATCAAAGCACGAAAAAGAGCGTTCGGCTATGCCTTTAAAGGCATAGCCGCTCTCTTCCGTGAAGAGGCTCATGCAAAGATTCATCTTTGTGTCGCTATTCTTGTTGTGATAGCGGGTTTTTTATTCCGTCTTTCCTCTTGTGAATGGTGCGCTATATTAATATGTATAGGCGCTGTGTTGATGGGGGAGGCTTTCAACTCCGCAATTGAAGCGCTTGCCGATAAGATTTCTCCCGGATATGATCCCCTGATCGGCAAAGCCAAAGACCTTGGAGCGGCCGCGGTGCTCCTTTTCGTATTTGCAGCAGTAGCAGTAGGCCTGATTATCTTTATCCCCAAAATTCTCTCTTTTATATTATAAGGAGATGTCAGCTTGAAAGGAGATGATTAGAATAATTAAAGAAGATAAGATTACAATAATTGAAAAATAAGAAGACAGAAAAGCTATGAAGAGCATTTATCATAAAATCATTCTATCCATCTTGGCCGTCCTGATGCTTACACCCGCCTACGCTCAGACCGATCAACCGGAATTTGTACCCACATCCGCACAGAAAGGTGTAGCTACATCCACAGATGTCCTGATGATAGCCTTACCCGTAGCCACACTCGCCGGAGTCATAATAGAAAAAGACTGGAAAGGTCTCGTGCAAGGGTGCTACACAGCCGCCGCAACAGCAGGAGCAACTCTCATCCTAAAATATTCCGTAAAGGAATGGCGTCCCGACCATAGCAATCGCCACTCCTTCCCCTCCGGTCATACATCAACCTCCTTCGCCACAGCCGCCTTCATTCAGCGCCGTTACGGATGGAAGCTTGGCGCGCCCGCCTATGCCGTAGCCACCTACGTAGGGTGGGGCAGAGTCTTCTCCAAGAAACACCACTGGTGGGATGCCGTAGCAGGAGCCGCAATAGGAGCCGGCTCCGCCTACATCTTCACTCGCCCCTGGGCCCGCGACCACAACCTCTCCATTGCCCCCATAGCCGACCCCCTCACCAACACCCTCGGCCTAACCGCCTCCTTCTCCCTCTAATTCCCCCTCAAATCCTCCAGCTAGCCAATCCTCCCTCAAAATTTTTTCAATAGAAATCCCCCCGCCAGCAAATCCCCCGCCAGATTCTTTCCATAGAAATCCCCCTCGCCAGCAAATCCCTCCGCATCTCCTCAACTACCGTCCTGGTTCTGTGGGCGAGCTTCAGCTCGCCCGGGCGCGTAGCGCCCTATACCGCCGCTCCCGGCGCCCCAAATCTCCCCTCCCGCCGCCTTCCCGGCCCCAAAATCCCTCCAAAAATCCCCTTCCTCCCGAGAAAGACCCGGGAAAAATCCGAAAAAATCCCCCGACCGCGGCCCATATCGCTCCCTTTTCTTCAATCCTTTTACAAATAAATACAAAAATTAACATTTATTGATTCCCTTGACAATAACCATATTACGCCCCCGACAACAAAAAATACCGAAGAAAATGCGAACAAAATTTGCACAGCGGCGGAAACGGTTGTAACTTTGCAACCGCAAACGAGAAAGGGGCACGCCCCTGAGACGTAAGCAAGAGAACATTGACAACAATGCCAC